>CAYSFD010000057.1:0-139854 GCA_964430565.1 uncultured Enterobacteriaceae bacterium | reverse complement strand
TGCGCCCCGAGTTGCCCACTGCGGCTTTGCGTTCGTCGCAAGCGACGCACGCCGCCGTGGACAACTCTGCACCTTTGCCAATCCGCCCGGAGTCCACTTATAAATCGGGGAAAGTTGTTCAAACAAACGGAGCCACTTCTCACAGCACCAATAGCGCCGAGAAGATCGGGGAAATCACAAAGCCGATCGCAAATGTGACAACCAGCGCTGGTTTCGTGGTCATACCAATAACAGGATTTCAGACTACGAAGCCGTCCACGTATCGGGATTTCAGGCGGCGACTCGCCACTCACATGACAATTCCCACTAGGGCGCGTTAAGGGTGGCTCCCCTTGGGGACGCCACAACCAGCCAAGTATCGAGTGGACCTGCCTCGCCAAACTTGCGCCCGATGAAGGCCCCGGCCCCGCTCGCACTCTCCATCGCTGCGCTACTGCTTGCGCTGCTGGGGGCGCTCGAGTTCGGCGTGTTGCACCTGCTCGCGCCGTTGGAGAACCGTCTGCTCGACAGCTTCCAGCGCCAAGCGGCGGCGGGGCTCTCACCCGATCCTCAGATCGTCCTTGTCGATATCGACGATGCGAGCCTGGCGCGCATGCAGGCGCGCGCTGGACGCTGGCCGTGGCCGCGCGAAATCCACGCCGAGCTGGTGCGCGCGCTGCAGGCACAGAAACCACGAGCGATCGTATTCGACATCTTATTCTCCGAAGGAGACACCCACGCCAAAGAAAGCGACCGCAAGTTCCGCGAGGCGGTGCGCGGCCTGGACAACGTGTTTTTCCCGATGGTGCGACTCACCGAGAAGGAAGGGTCCAACGCGGTGCGGCTTGCCGACCTGGAAGGCGTATTGGCGCTGCGCGCCGCGCCCGGCGCCGACCGCGAGGCGCGCGTGGCCCTGCTGCTGCCGGAAGTGCTCGACGACGAGCACTGGCAGCGCGCCGGCCTGATCAATTTCGCCGATCCCGACGGCGACGGCGTCGGCCGCCGCTACTGGGTGGCGATGGACGTGCGGGGCTGGCGTATTCCGTCGCTGCCCGCACGGGTGGCCGAGCATCTCGGCGCGACTCTGCCCGACTTGCAGTCTATCCGGCTGCATTACCGCGGCGAGCCCGGCGCGTTCCGCCATGTCTCCTATGTCGATGCACTCGATGCAACAGCGGCCGGCGCGGAACCGTTTCGCGACAAGATCGTGATCGTCGGCGCAAGCGCGGCCGCTCTGAGGGACCTGCGCGTGACGCCGCTGTCGAACACCCACGCCGGCATGGAAATCCTCGCCACGGCGCTCGACAACTTAAAGAACGCGCGCTGGATGCGCGAGACCCCAAGTGAGCTGCCGCTGCTGCTGGCGCTCGCGCTGCTCGCCGCGGTCTGGGCTTCGCTGCGCCGGCGCCGCAATGCGCTCGAAACCGGCATAGGCCTCGCCATCGCGAGCGCGCTGCTGCTGGGCGCTTCGCGCTGGGCGGTGGGCGAACGGTTGATCCTGCCAGTGCTGGTGCCGCTTCTCTTCGCCTGGGCGCTCTACCTCTACGGCGCCACCGTCGAATACCTGCGCGAGCGCAAGACGCGCCTCGCCGCGGTGGCGATGTTTAGCCGTTTCCTCAACGCCAATGTAGTCAAGCAGATCGTCGAGCAGGGCGAGACCATCGAATCGCTCTCGGGCAAGACCCGCGACATCACGCTGCTGTTTTCCGATATCCGCGGCTTCACCACCTTGTCGGAGATCAGCTCGCCGCAGGACATCGTGGCTTTGCTCAACCGCTATTTCTCGCGTCAGGTCGGCGTCGTGTTCCGCAACCAAGGCACGCTCGACAAGTTCATCGGCGACTGCATCATGGCGATGTGGGGTGCGCCGCTCGACGATCCGCAGCACGCGCGGCACGCGGTCGAGACGGCGCTCGAGATGGAACGGGTGTTGCTCGAGTTCAAGGCCGAGCTCGGCGAGCTCGGCAAGACGTTCGATGTTGGCATCGGCATCCACTCCGGGCCGGCGGTCGTCGGATTCATCGGCGCCGAACAAAAGCTCGAGTACACCGCGATCGGCGACACGGTGAACACCGCGAGCCGCATCGAAGGCCTCACGAAAGAAGCGGGCTGCCGCATCGCGATCTCACGCGAAGCGATGCAAGCCTGCCTCGGCGGCGCGGACCCCGCGAGTTTTGCGTTTGACTTTATCCCGCGCGGCTCGTATAAGGCGAAGGGACGGGCACAACCCATCGAACTGTTCGAGCCGAGGAGAAAATCTTCGTGAAGGTCAGGCACCTGATTGGTATTTGTCTTCTGCTGTGCGCTACGGTCACGCAGGCGCAGGACTCGGGCGTCGCGGCGCGTACGACGGAAATCCTCAAAGAGCCCTCGGCCGATTCTGCGGTGGTCGGACAGCTTCAGGAGGCGGCGGCGGTAAAGATCCTCGCGCGTCAGGGCGGTTGGATGCGAATCGAGTCTGCCGGCGGCAACGGCTGGGTGCGCTTGCTCGCAATCCGCACCACCGGCGCGGCACACTCCACTCAGACGCGCGGCGGTTTCCTTTCTTTCCTCAGTCGTCCGAGCGGCGGCGGCACCGGACAGACCGTCACCACCGGCGTGCGCGGCCTGGACAAGGAGCAAATCCAGAATGCGAAGCCCAATACGGCCGAATTGCAGAAAATGGCGGGCTTCGCCGCGAGCAAGCCAGAAGCGGAAAGCTTCGGCGCATCGGCCGGCTTGACGCGCCAGCAGGTCGGCTACCTCAAACCGTCGGCGGGTCCCGCGGGACGGTGATGACCGACGTAATGAGTTCTGCCGTGACAATCCGTGCCCTTGCCGTGGCCGCGACATTGGCTATCGCCGCGTTGCCGGCCCATGCCCAGTTCCGGTTGGATCTCAACCGCATGCTTGACACCGCAAGGAACATCGGCAAGGCCACCACCGAAATGACCGAGCCGCAGGAGATCGAAGTCGGCAAGCAATGGGCAGCGACGCTGCTCGGCGCTGCGCCGCTGATGGCGCACCCCGAGCTGCAGAAGTACGTCAATACGCTCGGCCGCTGGATCTCGCTGCATTCGGAGCGGCCCGATCTGCCTTGGCAGTTCGGCGTGTTGGAGTCCGACAACGTCAACGCCTTCGCTACGCCCGGCGGATTCATCCTGGTGACCAAGGGCTTGCTGGCCCGGTTGAAAAGCGAAGCCGAGCTTGCCGGCGTGCTCGGCCACGAGATCACCCACGTCGTCCAGAAACACCACCTCAAGGCAGTCCAGAAGGGCGCCGGCTTGCAGGTTGGGGCGAATGTCCTGTCGGAGTTTGCCTCAAAGAGTCGCAATCAGGCAGTGGCCGACCAGCTAGTCGGCGGCATCAAGGAATTGATGCTGCGCGGCCTGGACAAGGACGACGAATTCGAGTCTGACCGCATGGGCGTGGTCCTCGCCGCGCGTGCCGGCTACGACCCGTACGGCCTGCCAGCGGTGCTTCAGATGCTGAACGCAATGAGTGCGTCCGACAGCGAGCTCGCTCTGATGTTTTCGACCCATCCCGCGCCTTCGGCGCGGCTGGATACGCTGGAGCGAGCGATGGGATCGCAGCTCGACCGGTTTCCCGGCAAACCCGGTTCGGGGCGGTTCGAGAAACTGGTACTTGGGCAATAATCCGAGCCCAAGCAGAAGAGCCTGCCCGCGTTCGCCTTGACGACGCGTGGCGCTCAGTCCGGCTTCGCGCCCGTCTCGCGGACGACCTTCCCCCACTTTACGATTTCCGCCTTCACGTAGTCGGCGAACTGTTGTTGCGAGCCTCCGAGCGGATCGAAAGCGCTCGCTTCCAGCCGTTCGCGGAAATCGGGGCTGCGGATCGCGCGGTTGATCGATTCGTTCAGCTTCTGCACGATCGCCGAGGGCGTTCCGGCCGGATGAAACATCCCGATCCAGGTGTAGTCCTCGACTCCCGGGTAGCCGGCTTCGGCGAACGTCGGAACGTCGGGTAGGGCGGCGATGCGCTTTGCGCTCGACACCGCGAGCACGCGCAGCCTGCCTGCTCTTACCTGCGGCAAGGGTCCCGAGATCGCCATCGAACCCACGGGCGGTTCTCCGGAAACGACGGCCACCACGGCTTGGCCTGCGCCGCGGAAGTGGATCGGCGTCATGTTGAGCTTGGCGAGAACGTTGAACAGATTCTCTCCAGTAAGGTGCGGTGTTGTGCCGCTGCCCGGTGAGGCGTACGCGAGTTTCGAAGTCTTGGCGAGACTGAAGAGTTCGGCGAGGGTCCCGGCTGGAACGCTGGCGTTGACAAAAATCATGTTGGGCTGCGACGCCACCCCCACGACCGGGATGAAGTCGCGTTCCGTGTATCCGGGATTGGAATAGAGACTAACGTTGACTACAAGGGCCGAGGTCGTCGCCAGCACCGTGTAACCGTCGGGCGGCGATTTCGCCACCGCGGCGGCGCCGATGTTGCCGCCGGCGCCGGCCCGGTTGTCCACGATGATTTGCTGTCCGAGATACTCGTTCAGTTTTTGGCCGACCAGTCTCGCGATGATGTCCGCGGGCCCCGCCGGCGCGAACGGCACGACCAGGCGAACCGGCTTGCTGGGCCATTCCTGTGCATGGCAAAACCCCGTGACCATCCATGCGGCCCAAAGCGTGAAGACGCGGACAACGGTTCTCATGGGTTTCCTCCTTCGGTGGTTCAGCAATACTACCATCGCGCTCGACCATGAACGGGCGGTGCGATAAAGTAGCGCCTCGCTGCATTTCCCGCCGACAACATCTCTCCCAAAGGAAGCGCCATGGCCGGCCGCAAACTCACCAGACAGGACCTTCGCGAAGCCGCGGAGAAGTACAAGAACTGGGGCAAATGGGGTCCCAGCGACGAGATCGGCACGCTCAACCACACACAGCCCGAGGACATCGTCGCCGCGGCGCGCCTGGTGAAAAAGGGCAAGGTGATTTCGCTGGCGCTCAATTTCGACGGCAACGGCCCGCAAGGCGCGAAGAGCAAGTACCCGGCCATGGGCCGCATCAATCCGGTGCATACCATGCTGCGCACCGGAACCGACGCGTACTCGGGCGTGCTCGACCACCGCGGCATACGCGCCGCCGACGACATGGTGGTGATGCCGCTGCAGTGCGGTACCCAGTGGGACGGCCTCGGCCACGTGTTCTACGAAAACTCCATGTGGAACGGGTACGATTGCCGTGAAGTCACTTCGGCCGGCGCGCAGAAGTGCGGCATCGAAAAGACCAAGAGCCGCATGGTCGGCCGCGGCGTATTTCTGGATGTGCCGCGCATGCTCGGCAAGGATGTCCTCGAGGACGGCTACGCGATCACCTGCGCCGACCTCGATCGCACGGCCGAATCGCAGGGCGTGAAAGTGAAGCGCGGCGACTTCGTCGTCGTCCGCACCGGGCAGATGGAAGCGAAGTTGAAGGCGGGCAGCTGGGACGGCTATCCCGGCGGCGACGCGCCGGGTTTCGGCTTCGAGACGCTCGAGTGGATCATGCGCACCGAGCTCGCGGCGCTCGCCTCCGACACCTGGGGTTGCGAAGTGCGGCCCAACGAAACCGAGCCCGGCATCAACCAGCCCTGGCACTGGATCACGATCCCTATAATGGGCATGACCATGGGGGAGATCTTCTATGTGAAGGAGTTGGCTGAGGACTGCGCCGCCGACAAGGCGTACGAGTTCCTGTTCGTCGCGCCGGCGATCCCGATCACGGGCGCGGTCGGTTCGCCGACCAATCCGCTGGCCATAAAATAACGAGGTCATTCCGGCCGAGCGTAGCGAGAGCCGGAATCCAGCGTCGTCAAAGTCTCTGGATTCCCGCTTGGCCGTTCCTCGAAACTCGCCTTCGCTCGTTTTCGCGGGAATGACGACACCTGGAGAACCCAAACATGACAAAGATAACCGGCGCCCAATGCCTTGCCGACATGCTCGCAGGCTACGGCGTCACGCATGTATTCATGGTGCCCGCTGTGTTGCGCCGTACGTTCGCCGAAATGGAACGCAGGACCAAGATCAAGCGCATCCACACCCATGGCGAAAAATCCGCCGCGTACATGGCCGACGGCTATGCCCGGGCCTCGGGCCGCGCCGGAATTTGCATGGCTCAGGTGATCGGCGCTCTAAATCTCGCCGCGGGTTTGCGCGATGCCTATCTTGCCCACTCTCCGGTGATCGCCTTCACAGGCGGGCGCGACGCCAAGACCAAATTCCGTAAGGTGTATCAGGAAGTGGATGACGTTCCGGCGTTCGAACCAGTGACCAAGTTCAACGCAACCGTGGACGCGGTGGAGCGTTTTCCCGACATGGTGCGGCAGGCTTTTCGCGTGGCGGTATCGGGCACGCCTGGGCCGGTGCATTTGCAGTTCCGCGGAAACGAGGGGCAGATCGACGCCGAAGAGGCGGAGATGGAGCCGCTCGTCGAGAAACAATTCGCGCGCGTGCCTCCGTTCCGACCCGAACCGGACATGAAGAACGTCCTGGCGGCGCTGAGACTTCTCCAGGATGCCCGGCATCCTGTGATCGTCGCCGGCGGCGGGGTGCGCGCCTCGGGAGCGGGGAGGGAGCTCGTCGCCCTTGCCGAGAAGCTTGGAATCCCGGTCGCGACCTCGCTCAATGGCAAGGATTCCATACCCGGGCCGCATCCGCTCTCGGTCGGGGTTTCGGGAACGTACTCGCGCGAGAGCGCAAACCGCGTTATTGGGCAGGCGGACCTGGTGTGCTTCGTCGGCACCGAGACCGGGGGCATGACGACGAACGTCTGGACGGTTCCGAGAATCGGCATACCCGCAATCCAGATCGACATCGATCCGGAAGCGCTCGGGCGCAATTACCCGCTCAAGGCTTCGGTGCTCGGCGACATTAGGGTGACGCTCGCGCACATGGTCGAGCAGGCGGACGGCACGACTGCGGCAATGCGCAGGCCTTGGCTTGAAAAATCGCGGTCGATTCGTGAGGAGTGGTACTCCAAATACGGGCCGGTACTCGAGTCCGATGCCGTTCCGATTCGGCCCGAGCGTATCTGCAGCGAACTCAGCAAGAATCTTCCCGACGATGCGATCGTGGTCGTGGACACCGGGCACGCCGGCATGTGGATGGGCGGAATGTACGATTTGCGCTCGCCGAAACAGAGCTACATCAGGAGCGCCGGCCACCTCGGCTGGGCATTCCCGGCGGGAATCGGCGCCAAGTGCGCGAGCCCGGAGCGGCCGGTCGTAGTGTTTACGGGCGACGCTGGCCTCTGGTATCACATCGGCGAGATCGAAACCGCCGTGCGCTGGAAGATCAATTCGGTCACTGTCGTGAACAACAACGCGAGCGGCAACCAGTCCAAACGCGGGTTCGACCGGGCATACGGAGGCGAGCAAACCGAGCAGGCGAGGGAGCTTTGGACCTACAAGCCGGTCAATTTCGCGCGCATTGCCGAAGACATCGGCGCAGTCGGCATCCGTGTCGAGAAACCGGGCGAACTCGCGCCGGCGATCCAGCGTGCACTCAAGGCCGACAGGCCCGTTGTTGTGGACGTCGCCACCGACATTGAGGCTCTCGCACCGAGTGCGGTCGTCTAATCGGGGCGGGGTAGTGGGCGATTTTGCCTTCGCTCCTGGCGCGACAAACGACCCGCCACGGGTACCCGGCCGCTCGCGCCTCCAATGAAACGGTCGGCGCGCGGCCACTTGTAACGCGTGTCGTCGCGCAAGTCGCTCAAGCAAGATAGCCCTCTACCAGCGTCGAAGGACCCCCGGGAAGACGAAAGGTCGTGTGATAAGATTCCCGCCTCCAGTCGGTATCCGGCAGAACTTCCAGGCAAAAAAGGGGCGTTAGCTCAGCTGGTAGAGCAGCGGACTCTTAATCCGTTGGTCGTAGGTTCGATCCCTACACGCCCTACCAAGAATCAATGACTTATACGAACAACGTCTGTCTTCTGTAACCAAGACGTCACCAATGTAATCGACCCCCGCCAGCCCGTTCAATTCGCTGCTCGAGCCGGGCACGGTCGCGCGCGGCGATCACTTCGTATCGAAGTCGAGGGCCCAGCCGGCGCGACACGCCAGGTAGGGGATATCCGGGCCTCCGTTCGGGCAGTGGCTGTTGGCGGCGCCGATGAAGGGCCACAGGTAGTCGTAGGCGCCCTGGGATCCGCTCCAGCCATTTTCTATTCCGATCATGAGATTCAGTCGCGCCTCGGGCCCATAATGACCGGCAAAGGGGGTACGGGATTTCGTAGCGTTCCAGATCTCCGCCATGGTCTTGTAGTAGTCGAAGCCGCGGCCGCTCGGCTTGCCCACACCGAGCACATACGGTGCTGCACCGGTGCGTGGATAATCGGGGTCGCTGGTGAACAGGCGCAACTGGAGGCGGGCGATGGCATCGCGGTGTGCCCGCCCGCCGGCGAAGCCGTGCTTGCCGGCGCGATCGATGGCGTAGGCGAGGTAGTTCTGCTCCCACATCGAGATAAACTGGGGGCCGTCCGGCCGCCTGCCGATCCAAAGTATCCTGAACGGGTTGGCCGCCGGATCCTGGGCGCTGGCGTGGTCGTCCAAGGCCTGGAGATTATTGAGCACCTTCTGCCCCAGGTACGCCCGCACCGGCGACGCCTCCGGGTAGTACGCGGCGGCGTCCACGAGGTTGCGCAGCGCCCAGCCGATGCCCCGAACCTCATTGCTCGTCAAGAGCCCCCGAGCATCGCGTTTATAGGTCCGCAGCATCGCGTAGTTCGCCCAGAACGCCATCTCCTCGGCGTAGTACCGGTCGCCGGTGATCAGGTATGGCACATAGGCGAGCGACGGCTGGTGCGCGTTGTCGGGGATCAGCGGCGACTGTCCCGGGCCGGGGTTTAGCGAGCCGTATTCTCTGACCGGCATCGGACCGCCCTTGATGTGATCGACGCCGCTGCCTGCGGCGCGCCCGTCCAGCCACAGGGTCGGCCGCTGATCCAAGGAGACCAGGCGCTCAGAGCCGAGCCCGCTGTTGACGCCGCTTTCGGCCTCCCGCACGTGGATGGGCCACGAGCCGGAGAGGTCGCCGTTCGCCAGCACCATGGCGCGCTGCCTGGGATCCTGATGCACGAGGTAGCGGGCAGTCCAGTCGGGGTAGGGGGCCAGCTCCTGCCGTGCGCCGTGCGCCGGCATATTCGCGTCCAGCGCTCCCTCTCTCAGGATGTCGTACCTTGACCCCGCTGCCGCCGTGACCACGTTCGTGACCATCCCCAGGAACGGCGGCAAGGCCCGCGCCTGGTGGAAGGGAGTCAGATTCAGCTTCACCGCCGACAACGGTGTCGCGCCGACCTCGAACACCTTGCGCCAGCGCGTCAGGTAGTAGTGCTGAACGGCGCTCTTGGCGAACACGCGCTGACCCGCCACGGTGATGGCAGCGTCGTAGGTAGCGGTCGTCGCGCCCGGCGCGTCCAGGACATTTTCCACCGTCACATCGAGCCGCGCCTTGCCATCGTTGTAGACGCGGGTGTCGAAAACGACGCGCAGGAATGGATGCGCCGCGACATTGGCCGACGACGTCGGCGCCACGACACTGCGTCCTTCGTACACGATTGGACCCGACAACCACGTGTCCGCCGAGGCTGAACTGGGCAGACGCGCCGTGTAGGTGACCGAGCCGATGGTGAGCGCCACGCTGGCATCCGGAATAACCGGAACGAAGCTGCCGCTCGGCGCGGCGGCGGCGCTGATCGTGTAGTTGCCCGCTGTCTGCACCTTGGCGGTGAGCACGGCGAAGCGAATCGTTCCGTCGGGCCAGCGCGCCTTTACGTCGGTTTGGGTGGTCAAGGTGCCGATCTGCAGCCCGGAGGTCGCAACGCCGGCGGGCAGCGCCAAGCCGAACGTCGCCCACCCTGACGTCAAGGCGCAGCCGCCCAACCCGTCGCCGCTTAACCCGCCGACGTTGGCGACGCCGCTGTTAGGTCCGCTGCTGCCGCTCAGCGTGCCGACGCCGGTGCTACAAGCCGCCGACGCCAACACCAACACCAACAGCAAGGCAACGACCTGGTCCTGCACTAGGTGCTTCATTGATCGATAGGAAAGTTAATTCTGCTCTTTTCGGGCCGCCAATATTGCCGAGGTTTGATAGTTACTGCGATTGGTCGTAGGTTCGATCCTTACACGCCCTACCACATTTCCTCGAAACGCCTCTGGAAAAGCTTGTGTGAGGCCGGCAGGGCGAGTAGCATAAGTGCCCCCCGGTTTTGAAACGAGGCCGGGTTCCCAGAAAGGTCACATGGGCACAGGTTGGCAATTGCTGGAGGGCGTTGGCACGTTGCTGGTTTCGATCGCCTTTGCTTACTGGCTTTTCGTGGCCCCCTCCCGCGCAAGACGCGAGCAGCGGCAAAAGGCCCGCGAGCTTCGCGATCCCCGAGAACATTGAGAGCCGCGCTTACACTCTAGGCTCGATCAGCAGTCTTTCCGTGGTCAGAAGTGAAATAACGTAGTTAGAAGCGGAATGAGCACGTGAGTCAGTGCGTATTTTATATTGTTTATCAATAAGTTGGTGCTTTTTATTAAAGTTGATTCTGGTTTTTCCTGCGCGTGCGCACGTCTTGGCTGAATCGTAGGACTCCTCTGGGCCTTACAGCGCCCCTTGGTCGGCTGTCCGAAGGGAACACATTGCGAGTGCCCGTACCTAGGGTTTTTACTAGTAATTGATATTTAAGTCTTTTCAGCCGCATTTCGAGGTTGTAGTATTAGGCCCACTGCGAGTTCGTATAGTGAAAAGCGTCCGTACGGAGAAGGCGCGTTGAAACCGACCGATATCGGTGCTCCCGAATATTTCCACAAAGTCGTAGATTGCCAGTGGGCCTGTCCGGCCCATACTCCCGTTCCCGAATACATCCGGTTGATCGCAGCAGGGCGTTACGACGACGCCTACATGGTCAACTGGCACTCCAACGTTTTTCCCGGAATCCTCGGCCGCACCTGCGACCGCCCGTGCGAACCCGCGTGCAGGCGAGGGCGCGTCGAGGAGAATAACGGCCCGAGCGAGCCCAACGCGGCGAGCGACTACAAGGGGCCCGAACCGGTCGCCATCTGCCGTCTGAAACGCGTCGCCGCCGACAACAAAGGCGACGTGAAGGCGCGCATGCCCAAGCCCGCGCCGAAAAAGAACGGCAAGCGCATCGCCTGTGTCGGCGCCGGGCCCGCATCTCTCACAGTGGCGCGCGATCTCGCGCCGCTGGGGTATTCAGTCACCGTGTTCGACCAGGATCCGCGCGCGGGTGGCATGATCTGGTCGCAGATTCCGCGCTTTCGCCTGCCCATGGAAGTGATCGATGAGGAGGTCGGCTATATCCTCGACCTCGGTGTCGAGTTCAAGGGCGGTGTGAAGATCGGCAGCATGAAGAAGCTGCTCGACGAGAATTACGACGCGGTCTTCGTCGGCTCGGGAGCGCCGCGTGGGCGCGACCTCGACATTCCCGGCCGCAAGGAAGCCGCGAAGAACATCCACATCGGCATCGACTGGCTGTCCTCGGTCTCTTTTGGCCATACCGACAAGATCGGCAGGCGCGTCATCGTGCTGGGCGGCGGCAACACCGCGATGGACTGCTGCCGTTCGTCGAAGCGCTTGGGCGGCGAGGACGTGAAGGTTATCGTGCGCTCTGGATTCGAAGAGATGAAAGCCTCGCCCTGGGAAAAGGAAGACGCGCAGCACGAGGGGATCCCGATTCTTAACTACCTAGTTCCCAGGACCTTCGAGCATCAGAACGGAAGACTGACGGGCATGAACTTCGAAAGGGTCAAGGCCCAGTTCGACGCGAAGGGCAAGCGCAGCCTCGTTCCGACGGGCGAGCCCGATCAGCATTTCGAATGCGACGACGTGCTGGTTGCGGTGGGGCAGGAGAACACCTTTCCCTGGATCGAGCGCGACGCAGGAATCGAGTTCGACCAGCACGGCATGCCGGTGGTGGACAAGGTCACCATGCAATCCACGCAGCCGAAAGTGTTCTTCGGCGGCGACTCGGCCTTCGGCCCGAAAAACATCATTTGGGCGGTCGCCCACGGCCACGACGCCGCGATCTCGATCGACAAGCTCTGCCACGGCGAGGACCTTAAGGTGCGTCCGTCGCCGATCGTGAACCTGAGCTCCCAGAAGATGGGCATCCACGAGTGGAGCTACGACAACGCGATCTCGCCCGACGAGCGCTACAAGGTTCCGTGGAAAGACAAGAAAATAACGCTGAGGAACATCAAGGTCGAGGTCGAGCTCGGCTTCGACCCGATGACCGGCTTCAAGGAAGCGCAGAGGTGCCTGAACTGCGACGTGCAGACGGTGTTCGCCGACAAGCTGTGCATCGAGTGCGATGCCTGCGTGGACATCTGCCCGATGGACTGCATCACCTTTACGGCGAATGGCGAGGAGCCCGATCTGCGCGGGCGGCTCATGGCGCCGGCGAAGAACCCGACCCAGGACCTGTACGTATCGGGCGCGCTGAAAACAGGCAAGGTGATGGTGAAAGACGAAGACATGTGCCTGCACTGCGGCCTGTGCGCCGAGCGCTGCCCGACCGGCGCTTGGGACATGCAGAAATTCCTGCTCGACCTGACGCACGCGGGGCACGGCTGCCGCGCCCCGTACAAGAAGGCCGCCTGACATGCGACGCAACCACACCGCCTTCCTCCCCTCCTCGTCGAGGAGGGGAATACACAAACACGAACGCCGATGAAGTCGATCGAATCCATCAACGCTTTCGTCGTCAAGTTCGCCAACGTGAACGGCTCGGGCTCGGCCTCCGCGAACGAGCTCTTCGCGAAATCGATCCTGCGTATGGGCGTGCCAGTTTCGCCGCGCAACATATTCCCGTCGAACATCCAGGGCCTGCCGACGTGGTACGAAGTGCGGGTCTCCGAATCGGGCTGGCTTGGCCGGCGCGGCGGCGTGGACCTGATGGTCGCGATGAATCCGCAGACCTGGGACGCCGACGTGAAGGAAATCGACCCGGGCGGCTATCTCTTCTACGACAACACCAAGCCCTTGCCGAAGTCGAAGTTCCGTGACGACATCAACGTGCTTGGCCTGCCGCTCACCGAGATCTGCAACCAGGCCTACACCGACGCGCGCCAGAGGCAACTCTTTAAGAACATCGTTTATGTTGGGGCGCTGTCGGCTCTGCTCGACGTCGATCCCCTGGTCATCGCCGAGCTGATCGGCGAGCAGTACAAGGGCAAGGAAGCGCTCTTGAAGCCCAACTTGCACGCGCTGCAGATGGGCCGCGACTGGGCGCTGCATCACCTGAAGTGCCCTTTGGGCATACGCGTGCAGAAGGCGAACGCCGTCGGCGACAAGATCTTCATCGAGGGCAACGCCGCGGCGGCGCTGGGCTGCGTCTACGGCGGGGCAACGGTGTGCGCCTGGTACCCGATCACTCCGTCATCGTCGCTCGCCGAAGCCTTCCAGAAATACTGCGCGAAGCTGCGCGTGGACAAGGACAGCGGCAAGAACAAGTTCGCCATCGTGCAGGGCGAGGACGAGCTCGCTTCGATCGGTATAGCGGTTGGGGCGGGATGGAACGGCGCGCGCGCCTTCACCGCGACCGCGGGTCCCGGCATCTCACTCATGACCGAATTCATCGGGCTTGCCTATTTCGCCGAGATCCCGGTCACGATCATCGACGTGCAGCGCGGTGGGCCTTCAACCGGCATGCCGACGCGCACGCAGCAATCCGACATTCTCGCCTGCGCCTATGCATCGCACGGTGACACCAAGCACGTGCTGCTCTTCCCGGAGGACCCCGCCGAGTGCTTCGAATTCGCCGCGCAGGCGCTCGACCTCGCCGACCGGCTGCAGACGCCGGTGTTCCTCATGACCGACCTCGACATTGGCATGAACCAACGCCTCGCCGCCCCGCTCAAGTGGGACGATAGCCGCCGCTACGACCGCGGCAAGGTGATGACCGCCGAGATGCTCGACGCCGGCAAGGAATTCGGCAGGTATCTGGATGTGGACGGCGACGGCATCCCGTTTCGCACCTATCCGGGCACACACCCCAGCAAGGGCGGCTATTTCACCCGCGGCACCTCGAAGAACGCCTACGCCGTGTACTCGGAGCAGGGCGCGGACTACAAGGCCAACATGGAGCGGCTGCTGAAGAAGTTCGAGACCGCAAAATCGCTCGTCCCCAAGGCGGTGCTCAGGCCGGCGAAATACCCGGCGCGCTTCGGCGCGATCTACTACGGGTCGACCAGCCCCGCGATGCAGGAAGCGCTCGAGACGCTGGCCGAGCGAGGCATCTTCGTGAACGCGCTACGCGTGCGGGCGTTCCCGTTCCAGGACGAGATCTTCGACTTCGTCGCCTCGCACTCCAAGGTGTTCGTGATCGAGCAGAACCGCGACGCACAGCTGAAGACCCTCCTCGTGAATGACGCGGGCATCAACCCGGCGAGCCTGCTTTCGGTGCTGCACTACGACGGCACTCCGATCACCGCGCGCTTCATCACATCCGAGATCGCCGAGATCGTCGCCGCGCTGAACGTGCGCCCGCTCATCAAGAAAGATAAGGCCGCCTAGACGCGTCATTCCCGCGAAAGCGGGAATCCAGCCACTTCAACTATGACCTACCTCACCAAACCCAAGCTCCACCACCCGACCCTCCCTAAGAACAAGGTCGGCTACACCCGTCGCGACTACGAAGGCAAGGTCAGCACGTTGTGCGCCGGCTGCGGCCACGACTCGATCTCCGCCGCGCTCATCCAGGCCTTCTTTGAGCTCGATATCCTGCCGCACAGGGTCGCCAAGCTCTCCGGTATCGGCTGCTCGTCGAAGACGCCCGACTACTTCCTCGGGAACTCGCACGGCTTCAACACGGTGCACGGCCGCATGCCTTCGGTGGTCACCGGCGCGAACCTCGGCAACCGCGAACTGATCTACCTCGGCGTCTCGGGCGACGGCGACTCGGCCTCAATCGGCCTGGGACAGTTCGCGCACGTCATGCGCCGCGGCGTGAACATGACCTACATCCTCGAGAACAACGGCGTGTACGGGTTGACCAAGGGCCAGTTCTCGGCGACCGCCGACAAGGGCTCCAAGGCAAAGCGCGGGCAGGTGAATGCCGAAGCGCCGGTGGATACCGTGTCGCTCGCGCTCATCATGGGCGCCACTTTCGTCGCGCGTAGCTTCTCCGGCGACAAGCAGCAGCTCATTCCTTTGGTGAAGGCGGCAATCGCGCACGAAGGCGCCGCTTTCATCGACGTCATCAGCCCCTGCGTGGCGTTCAACAACCACCCGGGCTCGACCAAGAGCTACGACTACGTGCGCGAGCACAACGAAGCGGTGAACCGCCTCGACTTCTGGCCGAGCCGCGAAGCGATTACCGTGGACTACCTCGATGGCGACGCGATCACCGTGCCGCAGCATGACGGCTCGATCCTCCGCCTGCGCAAGACCCATACCGACTACGACCCGACCGACCGCGTCAAGGCACTCGAATACGTCGCCCATCACGCGGCGAAAGGGGAGATCGTTACAGGCTTGCTCTACCTCGATCCCAACCCCGAAGACCTCCACGCCCACCTCAATACCGTGGAGATCCCGTTCAACAAGCTTTCGGAGAAGGAGCTGTGTCCGGGGGCGGGGATGCTGGAGAAGATCAACGCTTCACTACGCTAGCGGTATCGCCCTTTCACTGCGGTAACAGGTTCGATCAGGGCGCGGCGCGCTTCCAGACGTGCCGCTCGCGCGAGGCGACCAAGGGCACCGCCTCGGCGACATATTTCTTGAAGTGCGCAGTCTGCTGGTGCGCCTCGAACGCCTTGTCGTCCACATACACTTCGTAGAGCATCGCCACCGTCCGGTCTTTCGGATCCACGAGCACGTCGAACTGCCGGCAACCCGGCTCCATGCGCGAATGGGCCGCATTCTCGAGTGCCTTTGACATGAAGCTGTCAACGTTCTCGGGCTTGATGCGAAGATCGACCGACAAGACGAACATGGCGACTCCTTTGCGATGACTGCTCTGCTGCGAGCCGGAATGATATGCCAAAAGCGCGTGCGCACCGTGGGAGGCGCGCGTTTCGTCACGGCGTTGGGGAGACGATGGTGGTCCTCAGCGTCGCGATGCCTTCGATGCCGCATTCGACCACGTCGCCGGGTTTGAGGAACAGCGCCTCGGCGTTGGGCTTGCCCACCGCGACACCGCCGGGGGCGCCGGTCGAAAACATGTCGCCCGGCTCGATCGGGATGAAGCGTGAGAAGTGCTCGAGGATGTCGGGGAGCTTCCAGATCTGGTCGCGCGTGTTGACGCGCATGCGCTCCTCGCCGTTCACCGAGCAGGTCATCCACAGGTCGTAGGGGTCGCGGATCTCGTCCATCGTGACGATCTCCGGCCCGAGCGGCCCGAAGCCGGGAATGTTCTTGCCGGTCCAGAAGCGCGATCCCGAAGCGACCTCGCGCTTCTGCGCATCGCGGTCGGTCAAGTCGTTCAGGATGGTGACGCCGGCGACGTAATCGAGGGCGTCCGACTTTTTCGCGCCGAGCGCGCGCTTGCCGATGACGAACACCAGCTCCGGCTCGTAGTCCAGGCGCACGATCCCCTCCGGTCGCGCCACACGCGCCTCGTGGCCCGAGAGGCAGGAATTGAGCTTCACGAAAGCGGTCGGCTCCTGCGGCGTCTCCGTGAGCAAGTCGTTCCGCCACAGCTCCTCGAGGTGCGTGCGGTAGTTCTTGCCGACGCACAGGAACTTGTCGGCGTCGGGAATCGGCGGCAGGTAGGTGATGTCTTTCTCTTCCAGGGCCGGGAACTTGGAAGGGTTTTGCTTCCAGGCCTCGCCCAGCGTGCGCACGCGGTCGAGCGCCGAGCGCCCGGCGGCGAGCAGGTCCTTCATGCGCGTGGGAAAGCCGTGTGCGGAGAGATCGAGGATGCGCTTGTCCTGACGAAGACCGGCGCGTGGAGCGGGATTGTCTTGGGTGGAGAAGGTGAGGAGGCGCATCGCGTGCCGGATGATAGCCTGGAAACGCGATGGGAGCGGCGGCCATACTCCCGCAATGAAGCAGAAGGTCGATCTCTTCCTCACCACCCACGTCGGCAGCCTGCCGCGTCCGGCGGACCTGCTCGACCTGATGAAGGCGAAAGTCTCGGGTGTCGCCTACGACAAGGCGGCCCACGTCCGGCGCGTGAAAAGCGCGGTCGCCGAGTGCGTGAAGAAGCAGGTCGAGACCGGCATCGATATCGTCAGCGACGGCGAGCAGTCCAAGCCCGGCTTTTTCAGCTACGTGCGCGAGCGGCTCGAAGGCTTCGAGGAGCGGCCGGGCCAGAAAAGAAAATTGTTCGCGGCCGAGGTCGCAGCCTTCCCGGAGTACTAGTCGGCCCGAATCCCAACTTCCCGAATCAACTTCCCCCACTTCGCCGTCTCGGCGGCAACAAACTCCGCAAACTGCGCGGGTGTCATCGGCGTAAACCGCGCACCTTCGTTCAAAAGCCGCTGCTGGACGTCCGGCGTGCGCATGACGGCGAGGATTTCAGCGTTGAGTTTCGTAGTGATCGCAGCAGGCAATCCGGCCGGGCCGAAGGCGCCGACCCAGTTGTTGACTTCGAATCCCGGCAGGATCTCGGATAGCGCCGGGACCTCGGGCGCGGCAGGCGAGCGGCCCTTGCCGAGGACGGCGATGCCTTTGAGCTTCCCCGCTTTCACGTGGGGCAGGACGGTCGGCATGGTGGCGAACACCATCGAGGTCTGGCCAGCCAACAAATCGGTGATCGCGGGCACGTTGCCCTTGTAGGGCACGTGGGTGATGTCCACTTTCGCCATGGACTTGAACAGTTCGCAGGCGAGGTGGCTGGTGGTGCCTACGCCCGCCGAGCCGCAGGTGAGTTTTCCTCCACGCGCCAAGACGATGAGCTCGGGAGGCGAATTTGCAGCGACGGAAGGATGCAGCGCGAGCAGGCTCTCCGCTTCGATCGCGAGCGCGATGGGCGTGAAGTCCTTGGCCGAGTCGTAGGGCATCTTGGAGTACAGGCTCGCGTTCAGCGCCTGCGTGCCGATACTGCCCATCAAAATCGTATAGCCGTCGGGCGGCGCCTTCGCGACGATCTCGGCGCCGATATTGCCGCCCGCCCCGGCGCGGTTCTCCACCACCACCGGCTGGCCCCAGGCCTGGCTCAACCGGCCGCCGATGATGCGCGCGAACACGTCGGCGATGCCGCCGGCGGGGAAGGGCACGACGTAGCGGATCGGCTTCTGCGGATAGTTCTGCTGCGCAATAGCCGCCGGCGCGGCGAGCAGGATGGCGCACAAGACAATTCTCCGCATGACGCCGCCATGCTAACCCAAGTAGGGCGGGGTTGGCGTACCGTCTGCGCGCATCACCGGGCAGGCAGCCTTGCATGAACGCTTTTCCAGGTAGTAAGATCCGACTACCTGACCTCGTTCCGGCTCAACCATGACCTTGGCCGCCACCAGCCTGAAGCTTCCCCAGCGTCTCAAGTCGCGCGTCGAGCGCCTGACCCGGCGTTCGAAAGAATCGCCGCACGCTTTCATGATCCGGGCGATCGAGGAGCAGGTCCAGGCCGAGGAGCTGCATTCGAGGTTCCTCGCCGACGCGGCGCGGGCCGACGAAGCCATGCAGCGGACCGGCGTAGGGTACGCAGCCCAGGACGTTCACGCCTACCTCGAAGCCAAGACAGCTGGCCGGACCGCGCGGAAGCCCAAGCCGGTCAGATGGCGAAGATAGTCTATGCGCGCGAAGCGCTGGAAGACTTCGACCGCATCATCGAGCACCTTCTCGAAACCTCGCCGGAGACTGCAGCGGCAACGCTCGCACGGATCCGGAAGGCCATCGAGATTCTCGAGGAACACCCGCTGATCGGCCGCAGAGCCGATGAACAAAGGCGGGAGCTGGTGATTCTGCGCGGAACGAGCGGCTATCTGGCCTTGTACCGGTTCGATCCCGCGCACGGCGTGGTGCGGATACTGCGAATCCGGCACCAGCGCGAAGCCGGATATCGCGGAGCGTGAACGCCGGTCGCTAAACGTCCTGCGGGACCGCGAAGTCGGCGGAGCTGTGCTGGGCGATCTCGCGCGCCGGCGTGCCACCGCGTATGTCCTTGCCGGTCGGCCGCCAGGTGCACACCGACGCGCCCGGCGCCCAGATCGTCGTGCACTCGCCCGGCACGAAATACTCGACGAACCGCATCTCTTCGAGCGGGTCGCTTTTCAGGTAATGGCGCTCGCGGTCCGCGTACCAGATCAAGTCGCCCTTTTTCACGTGAAACGGCTGCTCGTTCGCCCACGCGGTGCCGCTGCCCGCGAGCACGTACATGAAGTGCTCGGCGCCTTCATGATGGTGGTTGGAGGCCTCGGTGCCCGCCGGGTAGATGATCATCTCGCCCTTGATCGCCTTGGTGCCGAATAGCCTGGGCGTGGCGAGGTAAATGCGTTTTCGCGCGTCGTGCTCGGAGTCGAGCACGGGCTCGCGCGTCCAGTCCACGATCCTGAGCTGCGGCGGTTCGGCGACGAGTTGCGGGTCGAAGCGCGCGGCGTCCGGAACCTCGGCGTAGAGCACCACTGCGTCGTCTTTCGCGCTCAGCGTGCCGCGAAATCCCGGCGGCAGGAAGGCGACGTGGGAGAGGGTGAGGGTGTGCGAGCCGGCGGCGCCGGCCAGCACCGCTTCGCCCTCGAGAAGCTGGAACCACGCGAGGTCGCGCCCGACGAGCCCCAGGTCGATCACGCCCCTCGGTCCGAGCGTCCAGCGGTCGAGCAGCACGTGAGTGCCTTTCACCCGGGCTTCGGTCAGCAGGCGCTGGCGGGTTGCGTTGACGCCGAAGGGCTGGGCATCGACGGCCGTCTGGTTGAAAGTGATGGCCATGGTGCAAGCGATTGTGCCGCATTAGCCAACGGTCCGCCATTCGCGTGTAGACTTCCCCGGTCGAACCCAATCAAGGAGGCAAGCGCCATGAGGCAGATTCGCACATACGGGAGCGCACTGGGTGTCATCGCTTTGGCTTGCGGCGCCGTGTTGGCGCCATCCGGAGCGCTGGCGCAGTCCTATCCCACGCGGCAGGTGTCGATCGTCGTCCCGTTCGGCGCCGGCAGCATCACCGACGGCATGGCCCGCGTGATCGCCGACAAGCTGGGCCCCATGTGGAAGCAGGTCGTGATCGTGGAGAACAAGCCCGGGCTTCCCGGGACGGCGTCGGTGGCGAGGAGCGCGGCCGACGGCCATACCCTGATGCTGACCTCCAACGGCCACACCATCGCGGCCGTCATCAACAAGGACATCACCTTCGACCCGGTGAAGGATTTCGCCGGCGTGACCGTCATCGCGTCGGTGCCGCTGGTCGCGATCGTGCCCGCCGATCTTCCGGCCAAGACGCTCAAGGAATTCATCGCGCTCGCCGCCGCTTCGCCGGGCAAGCTCAATTTTTCCTCGGCGGGCCTCGCCAGCACGTCTTACCTGTCGGCCGAGATTTTCCGGCAGCAGGCCAGAATCAACCTCGTGCACGTTCCCTACAAGGGCGTGCCGGACGCGACCACGGCCGTGATCCGCGGCGACGTGCAGATGTATTTCGCTCCCATTCCCAACGCCCGCGAGCTGAGCGCCGCAGGCAAAGTGCGCGCGATCGCCATCAATTCCGACAAGCGCGCTCCCCAGCTTCCGGACGTGCCGACCATCGCGGAGGCGGCGGTGCCGGACTACAAATACGAGTCGTGGTTCGGCCTGATGGCGCCGGCCGGGACGCCGCGCGCGGTCCTCACCAAGGTCAGCGAGGACGTCGCCGTGGTTCTGAAAATGGCGGACGTGGGCGACAGGCTGACCAAGTACGGCTCGATTCCCGCGCCCACCACGCCGGAGCAATTCGACGCGATCATCAAGAGCGACACGGAACGCTACGGCAAGGTCTTGAGGGACGCGGGCGTCGCCCCGAAGTAGCGGACACGCGATCGACGTCCGCCAGGCGAAAAAAAGCCCGCCGAAGCGGGCCTTTTCAGGGATGGACGCTGTTACGCGACCATCTTGATGTTGGTTGCCTGGGGACCTTTCGGGCCCTCGCTGGCGTCGTAGGACACCTTGTCGTTCTCCTTCAGGCTCTTGAAGCCCGATCCCTGTATTGCGGAGAAGTGAACGAACAGATCCTTGCCGCCGTCTTCCGGCGTGATGAATCCGAAACCTTTGGCATCGTTGAACCACTTGACTGTACCTGTACTCATGATCTTTACCTAAAAAAATAGAGAAATGGGCTAGCGCCCGGATGCGGGCTGTTCAAGAAGAGAGGAACGGAGATCCGAGCAGTACAGAAGAAGACGCTGCAGAGAGGGCTACGCGATCAGTGCTTGAGAACCTGCACGTTCCTTATACAGGCTGGCGCGGCGCGGGTCAATCCCTCCTATTTCGTCGCCGGCGCGTCTGGCTGCCCTGGGAACTGCTTGCTCGACGGATCGGTCCACGCCCACGAGCGTTTGCTCTTGGTCCAGATGGTCGCCGCGATCTTCATGTCGGGCGCGTCGTCCAGCGCCCCGGCGCGCACGACCACGGTCTCGGGGGTGGTGGCGCGCTGGCTGTAGATCGGCGAGCCGCAGTCGCCGCAGAAGTAGCGGTACAAGGTGCGGCCGCTGTCGGCGAGCGCTGCGTAGCGCTTCGGCGCACCCTGCGTGATCGTGAACGCCGAGCTCGGGATCACGGCGTTGACGCTCCCGCCCGAGCCCGAGGTTTTCTGGCAGTGCACGCAATGGCAGGCGCGCAGCTCGGTGACGGGCACGTCGATGGTGTAGCGGATGGCGCTGCAGAGACAGCTTCCGGCGAGCCTGGCGGTCATGAGTCGGTCTTTCGTGAGTTCCCAGACGCTACTTTAGCCGAATCCGAATGGCGCGCGGGTCGGCCGACCCTTCACTGCGCGGTCCAGCCTCCATCCACGACGAGGCTCGTTCCGGTCATGAGCGAAGCCGCGGGCGAGGCGGCGAAGACCACCGCCGCGGCGACGTCTTCGGGCTGCCCTAGGCGACCGGCGGGAATGCGATCCTGCACCCACTGCGCGAACTCCGGGCGTGCCGCCGCCATCTGTCGATACATCGGTGTCTCGACGAAGGTGGGGGCGATGGACAGCACCCGGATGCCGTGCGTGGCGAGCTCGAGTGCCATGGCCTTGGTGAGGCCTTCGAGGGCGTGCTTGGTGAGGCAGTAGACGCTGCGGTTGGCGGAGCCGACGTGGCCCATCTGCGAGGACATGTGCAGGATCGCGCCGCCGCGGCTCTTGCGGTCGGGCGCCTCGAGCATCTTCTTCGCCGCGGCCTGGGCAACGAGAAAGGCGGCGCGCACGTTGAGCGTGAGCAACGCATCGAGGTGCGCTTCGCTCACCTCGACGAAGGGCTCCGGGATGTTGGTGCCGGCGTTGTTGACGAGGACATCGAGCACCGGGATCGCCGCGACGGCTTGCCTCATCTCATCCGAATTCGTGACGTCGCAGGCGAGCGCGTGCGCTTTGCCGCCCGAGGCGCCGATCTCGGCGGCGGCGGCGTCGATCTCGCCGCGGGTGCGCGCCATGAGCCAGACTTCGGCGCCGGCCTGCGCCAGGGCAAGAGCGCAGGCCCGCCCGATGCCGCGGCCCGCGCCGGTGACGAGCGCGGTGCGGCTCTCCAGCCGAAAACGCGCCGCGAACTCGGTCATCGCGCCTTGGCGCCGAGGCCGACGTTCTGCCCGCCGTAGCGCCGCAGGCGCAGGTCGGCCTGCTCCTTGTGGCCCCAGAAGCGCTCGATGGCGCACAGCCGCGAGCAGTACTCGCCGACCTTCACGCTCGCCTCGCGCGTCACCTCCTGGTAGGTGCAGGTCTTCAGGAACTTCCCGACCCACAGTCCGCCCGTGTAGCGCGCGGCGCCGAGCGTGGGCAGGGTGTGGTTGGTGCCGATCACCTTATCGCCGTAGGAGACGTTGGTTTCCGGCCCGAGAAACAGCGCACCGTAGTTCCGTATGCGCTCGAGGAAGAAGCGCGGATTCTTCGTCAGAACCTCGACGTGCTCGGCGGCCACGCGATCGGCCTCCTTTACCGCCTCTTCCAGCGAATCCACGAGGATGATCTCGCCGTAGTCGCGCCAGGCAACGCCGGCGACGTCCGCGGTGGGCAGGACCTTCAACTGGCGCTCGATCTCTGCGGGCAGCGCCGCGGCGATGGCCTTCGAAGTGGTGATGAGAATCGCGGGGCTGGTGGGCCCGTGCTCGGCCTGGCCCAGCAGATCCGTGGCGATCATTTCCACGTCGGCCGTATCGTCGGCCACCACCAGAATTTCCGTGGGGCCGGCAAGCAGATCGATGCCCACGCGCCCGAAGAGCTGGCGCTTGGCCTCGGCCACGTAGGCGTTGCCTGGGCCGCACAGCATGTCCACGGCGGTGATGGTTTCGGTGCCCAGCGCCATGGCGGCAATCGCCTGCACGCCGCCGATGACATGGATTTCGTCGGCGCCGCCCAGCACCATCGCCGCGATCGTCTCGGCATGCGGCTCGCCCTGGTTGGGGGGCGTGCAGGCGATGATGCGCTTCACCCCGGCGGTGCGCGCGGTGACGATGCTCATGTGCGCGGAGGCGACCATCGGGTAGCGGCCGCCGGGCACGTAGCAGCCGACCGACTCCACCGGGATGTTCTTGTGCCCGAGTTTCACCCCGGGCAGCGTCTCGACCTCGATATCGCGGATCGCCGCACGCTGGTGCTCGGCGAAGTTGCGGATCTGCGCCTGCGCGAACTGGATGTCGCTCACCGTTCCCGGCGCGACTTTCGCCATGATCGATTCGATGTCGGCCTTTGAGAGCTTCTTCGGCGTCCACTCGTCGAACTGCTCGGAATACTCGCGCACCGCCGCGTCGCCGCGCTTTTTCACGGCAGCGAGGATGCCTTCGACGGTCTGGCGAACCTTCTGGTCGATCTCGTCGGTGATGGTCTGGGCGATGCGGCGCTTGAGGTGGGTAGCCATAGAGTCCTCGACGATCGGGGTCAGAACCGCATTTTAGGTCGGCTTTGGCCCCGATTGCAGATTGAGTGCCAACGTGAGCGACGGCAGTCATGAAGACCTCGTGCAGAAATTGTGAAACAGGCAGGAATGGCTGATATCGGGCTAGAAGCGGATGTTTATTGACCTAAGTCAAAGTGGGGTGCAATTAGTCGCCCATACGCCTTGACGGAGATCCGCGAAAAGCATTAACTGAAAGTGCTTTGGTGAATCGGCTCGGGGTGGATTCTCAAACCAACGACTGATGATCCGGTTGCTGCACTAGTGTTTCGCTGTTGTGCGCGCCCCGTGTTGCGGGTGTACCTGAGGCGAACGGGCGGCGACCACCCTCGACACGATGTTTGAGGATTATCCCGACCCGGGGAACCGGAGCAGGCGGCAATGGGCGCGACGCGAGTCGCGCCACCTTACTCCCTGCGGGGAAGGCGGGGCGCAGCATTAAGTCGCAAATGGAGGGCAGAGCTATCGAAGAAACTTCTGACAGAGCGACTCTGAAGCCGGTAGGGACAGACCGGCATGCGTCACGGTGACGTGACGAAATAAGGCCACGGCAAGTGGCAAACCTGTGAAGCCCTGCGAATTTGTCGTGGGGCTTCGCGTTTGTGGCGGGCAAGCACGGGCGGCGGGTTAAACTTTCATCCACGCCCAATGCCGACTGCAGGGTTTCTTACGGCCTCGAAATGAAATACAAAGACTACTACGCCATCCTCGGTGTCGAGCACAACGCCGACGCGGACGCGATCAAGAAGGCCTATCGCAAGCTCGCGCGCAAGTATCACCCGGACGTGTCCAAGGACCCGCAGGGCGAGGCGAAATTCAAGGAGATCGCCGAAGCCTACGCGACGCTCAAGGATCCGGAGAAGCGCGCCGCCTACGATCAGCTGGGGAAACACGCGCCGGGCGAGGACTTCAGGCCGCCGCCTGGCTGGGGGCGGCAGTTCGGCGACTCGCACGCGTTCGAGGGTATCGATCTCTCCGACTTGTTCGAGCATTTCGCCGGGCGCGGCGGGCGGCACGGCACGATATCCATCCCGGGGCAGGACTACGAGGTCACGGCGCACATCAGCCTCGAGGACGCCTATCGGGGCGCGACGGTGGACCTGGAGTTCGCCGTTCCCGAATTCGACGGCAGCGGCTTCGCGCGCCGCGTGCCGCGCTCGTTCAAGGCGCGCATCCCCAAGGGCGCCACCGACGGGCAAAGGCTGCGCTTGAAGGGGCAGGGCGGCAAGGGACTCAACGGCGGGGCCGACGGCGACCTGTACCTGAACATCGCGCTGCACCCGCATCCGCTGTTTCGCGCGAGCGGCCACGATCTCTATCTCGATCTGCCGCTGGCGCCCTGGGAAGCCGTGCTCGGCGCAACGGTGAAGGTGCCGACGCTCGGCGGGGCGGTCGAGCTCAGAGTGCCACCGGGAACGCAGGCGGGGCAGAAGCTGCGGCTCGTGCACCGCGGCCTGCCCCAGCCGCACCAAGGCGCGGGCGACCTGTATGCGATCGCGCAGATCGTCGTTCCCGGCGCCGCAGGCGACAAGGAGCGCGCGCTGTATCAACAACTGGCGGACGGCGCGAGCTTCAACCCGCGCGGCCATTTCGAGGAGGAGGGCAAACATGAACGCCAAACTCACTGAGGTCACCTGGCTCGACGCACACTGCGAAGTCTCATTCGCAGAGCTCGCGAGCCTATCGGGCTTCGCCGAAGCCGAATTGCGCGAGCTGGTGGAATACGGCGCCCTGGCCCCGAACGATCCGCAAGGAGCGCAATGGAATTTCAGCGGCGAGTGCGTCGTGACCGCGCGCGCCGCGCAGCGCCTGCGCGCGAGCTTCGACCTCGACCCTAATGCCCTGTCGCTCGCGCTTTCGTTCATCGAGCGCATCCGCGCACTCGAAACGGAACTGCGCGCGCTGCGCGCGCAGTTGCCGCACCGGGTTCCCTAGGTCGCGGTTCGGTGAACTGTTTGCTTTGTTGAACTAGGAGGAGCCATGAAAAACGCATTCACTCGGGCAATCTGCGCGCTTGCCCTCGCGGCGCCGTTCGCAGTCGTAGCCCAGGACTACCCCGCGCGGACCGTGCGCGTGGTCGTGCCTTTCGCTCCCGGCGGCGGCACCGACATCGTCGCGCGCCTCCTCGCGCAGCACCTGACGCAGCGGCTCGGGCAGAGCTTCGTCATCGAGAACCGGCCGGCGGGCTCGGGAATTGTCGGAGCGGACCACGTCGCGAAGGCGCAAGCCGACGGTCATACGCTGCTGTTCGCGTTCTCGTCTCTGGCGAGCAGCGCGAAGCTGGTGAGCAAGCTGCCCTACGACCCGATCGCCGATTTCGCGCCGGTCACCCTCGCGACGACCTCGCCGCTGCTGCTGATCGTGCCTCCGTCGGTCCCCGCGAAAGACGTGAGGGAGTTCATCGCCTACGCGAAGGCCAACCCCGGCAAGCTCAACTACGGCTCGTCCGGGCCGGGAAGCTCGCCGCACCTCGCGACCGAGCTCCTGATGTCGATGACGGGCGTGAACATGACGCATATCCCGTACAAGGGGATCGCCCCGGCGGTCACGGCGCTGCTCGCAAACGAAGTGCAGTTTTCCATCGTGCCCATTGCCGTGGGAATGCCTCACGTGAAAGCAGGAAAGCTGCGCGCGCTCGGGACCGGCGGGCCGCAGCGCTCCGCCGCCACGCCGGACATCCCGGCTGTCGCCGAGTCCGGATTGACCGGGTTCGAGGCCATCGGCTGGTGGGGGGTGCTCGCGCCCGCGAAGACGCCGCGCGCCGTGGTAAACCTGCTCAACCGGGAAATCCGCGCCGTACTCGACATCGCCGAGGTCAGGCGCAGCCTCGTCGGTCAGGGCATGGACCCCGCGGGCGGCACACCCGAGCAGTTCGCGGCGCTGATCAAGACCGACATGGAAAAGTGGGGCGATATCGGCATTCGCTTGGGGGTCAAGCTGGATTGAAGCGCGAGCCGTATGCTACGGTACCGAAGGCAGTGAACCGGAGCATCGCAGTGTTGCGAGAGATTCCCGACGTCATCCAGGACGACCCATCGAACCGGCGGCGCTGGTTCCAGGACGATTACTTCGACCTGTTCGTGCTCGAGGTGGACGGCGAGCTGGACGCATTCGAGCTCTGCTACGACATCCGCTCGAACGAGCGGGCGCTGGCGTGGCGCCGAGCCGGCGGCTACTTCCACGACGGCGGGCCATCCGCGTCCGGGGATTTCATCGGGGCGCAGCTTGCCTCCGGCGACCCGCTCGAGGCCGATCCGGTCATCGCGCGCTTCGAGCGTGCCGCGGCCGAACTGCCCGAGGCGCTGCGCCTGGCGCTGACGGCCCGCCTGCGCGAGTACGCGCTGCAAAACGCCGAGGGCTTCGCGCGCCGCGCGCGCTTTCGCCGCGCCGACTGGCAGAGCGGCGGCGCATAAACGAGGCTCGTCTGTTATTTCGTCCGGCTCGCCGCTGTGTTAGTCCAGGCGTGGGAGACGCGACAGGCGGCAAGCCATGGCCGGTTGATCTGGATCAAAACCGCACCCGAGGTTGGAGCGCAGGATGAACCCTGTCGCTCCAATTCAAGGGAGTATTCTATGGATCCTTTTTACTGGTGGGGCTGGGGACATGGATTCGGCTGGATGGGGATTATCCCGTTCATAATCCTCGGCGTCTGTCTACTCCTCGCATTCGGTTTTCGCAGATCGGCTTGCTTCGGATACGATGCAACGCGGGCCGCCGGCGACGAAAGCGCGCGCGCGATTCTCGACCGCCGCTTTGCGAAGGGGGAAATCAACAAGCAGCAGTACGAAGAGATGAAGCACGCCCTCGAGATCTGAATCGTCGGCTAACGCGATGGGCGTGCTGGTCGAAGGAGTCTGGAAAGACCTTCCGCGCGACGTGCGCAGCACCGGCGGGGAGTTCCTCCGCCCCGAATCGGAGTTCCGCGACCGGGTCACCGCCGACGGCTCCTCGGGCTTCAAGGCCGAGTCGGGGCGCTACCACCTTTACGTTTCGCTCGCCTGCCCATGGGCGCACCGCACGGTGATTTTCCGCAAGTTGAAAGGGCTGGAGCAAGCGATCTCGCTCTCCATCGTCGATCCGCTCATGGATGCGAACGGCTGGGCGTTCACGCAGCGCCCCGGCTGTATTCCCGACAGCGTCAACGGCGCTTCCTACCTCTACGAGATCTACCTCAAGGCGCGGCCCGGCTTCTCGGGTCGAGTGACAGTGCCCGTACTGTGGGACAAGACGCACGGGACCATCGTCAACAACGAGTCCTCCGAGATCATCCGCATGCTGAACCGCGAGTTCGACTTCTTCGCGACGAAATCCCTGCCCGACATGGTTCCGCCGGAATTGCGGCCGGAGATCGACCGCTGGAACGAGCTCATCTACCGCACTGTCAACAACGGCGTGTATCGCGCCGGGTTCGCCACCGCGCAGGACAAGTACGAGCGTGCGGTGGGCGAGCTTTTCGCGACGCTCGGGGTGCTCGAGCGCCACCTCGCGAAAAGCCGTTACCTGTGCGGCGAGCGTGTCACCGAGGCCGACTGGCGGCTGTTCACCACGCTCGTGCGCTTCGACCTTGTCTACCACTATCACTTCAAGTGCAACCTGCGCCGCCTGCGCGACTACCCCAGCCTATGGGCGTACGCGCGCGAGCTGTACCAGGTTCCGGGGGTGGCGGCGACGGTCGATTTCTGGCACATCAAGGAGCATTACTACCGCAGCCAGAAGGAAGTGAACCCGAGCCAGGTCGTGCCGCTCGGGCCCGCCGTCGATTTCAACGAGCCGCACGAACGCGGCAAAATACGGTCGCTTGGCGAGACCGCGCCGAGTTGAAGACTCCTCGGCGCGAATCCCGACTTTCCGAATCAGCTTTCCCCACTTCGCCCGTCGCTTCGCTCTCAAGCGCGATCCAACAACGCTTCGCGACCTTCGACGGTAGTCGCAAAACCGCCAAGACCCTCCGGCTTTATGGGGCCGAATGCGCCAGGCTTGTCTATAATGTTCCTTGGAACGGGCGGCGGATCCCGTTTTGCAATGGTTGCCGCTAGAAATAATCATGAGGAAGGATTCGGCATGCTGATTACCACAAGACTGTTGAATGCCAGTCTCTGCTTGCTGTTCGCCGCGGCGGCTTCCGGCTTGCCGCGGGAGACACTCGCGCAAAGTTTCCCCGCGAAGCCCATGCGCATCATCGTGCCGTTTCCGGCGGGCGGCACGACCGACATCATCGCGAGGCTCGTCGCGCTGCGCATGTCGGAGACGATGGGCCAACCCGCGGTCGTGGAAAATCGCGGCGGAGCGGGAGGCTCGATCGGCGCGGATGCCGTCGCCAAGGCTGCGCCCGATGGCTACACGATGCTGATGGCCAATATCACCCTTCCGCTTGCTTCGGTGGCACTCGCGCAGGCGAACCGCGCGCCTTACAACGTCGACACCGATTTCGCGGGGATCTCTATCGCCGCCTACGTGCCGCTGGTGATCACCGCGCACCCAAGCGTCCCGGCGAACAACCTGCGCGAGTTCGTAACGCTGTTGCAGAAGGACCGGACCCTCAAATACAACTACGGTTCGACCGGCCCAGGCTCCTACATGAACATCGTCGGCGAAGTGCTCAAGCGCGACGAGAAGATCGAGATGGCGCACATTCCGCTCAAGGGCGCCGCGCCGCTCAAGCAGGAACTGCTGGCGGGACGGCTGCAACTCGGTGGCGATCAGTTGTCCTCGTCACTCGCCGAAATCCGCAGGGGCGCGCTCAAGGCGCTCGCGACGAACGCCTCGCAACGCCTCGCCGCGTTGCCCGATTTGCCTACGGTGCGCGAGCTGGGATTTCCCAAGATCGAGGCCGACGGCTGGAACGGCCTGTTTGCGCCGGCGAAGACGCCGCGCGAAGTCATCGAGCGCCTGCAACGTGAAACCGTCGCCGCGGTGCGTCACCCCGACTCGGTCAAGCGCCTCACCGACCTCGCTGCCGAGCCGGCCGGGTCGACGTCTGCCGCGCAGGATGCGGTGCTGAAAAAACAAGTTGCGCAGTTCCGGCCGATCATCCGCGAGCTGGGAGTGACGATAGACTGAGCGGTCCCGGAAGCGTCGAGCCCGACATAGACTTGCGGCGAGGAGTAAAGACGATGACACCTAGATCTCGGAGCTTCGTGGCGGCGCTCGCCGCGGCAGTGCTTGCGCTCGCAGCGCCCCTTGCCACGGCGCAGGAATTTCCCGTCAGGGAAATCCGCTCGCTGTGCAATTTCGGACCTGGCTCGGGCGCGGATATCCTGGTGCGCTTCTACAGCGACCGGCTCTCCAAGCTCGCCGGCAAGGCCGTCATCGTGGAAAACAGGCCCGGCGCGAACGGCGCGCTTGCCACCGACGCGCTCGCGAAATCGAAGCCCGACGGCTATACGATTCTGATCACGCCTGCGAGTTCCACCATCGCCGCGGCGCCGCATCTGTTCAAGAGCCTGCCCTTCGACACGACCAAGGATTTCGCCGCGGTGACGACGGTCGCTTCGCTCTCGTTCGTGATCATGGTCGATGCGGCGAAGCCGATCAAATCGATCGACGAGCTGATCGCCCACCTGAAAGTGAAGCCGAATCACGGTTTCTACGGAACGGGCAACAATACCGGCGTCATCGCCGCGGAGCTCTTCAAGGCAAAAGCGGGGCTCAATACGACCTATGCGCCCTACAAGCTGAACACGCAGGCCTTGACGGACCTTCTGCTCGGCCAGCTCGATTTTCTCTCGTACGACGCAACTTGGGCCTCCGGCCAGGCTCAAGGAGGAAAAATACGTATCCTTGCGGCTACCGCAGCGAAACGCTCGGTTGCGCTCCCGGAAGTGCCTACGCTGACCGAGCTCGGCTACGGCGGCAACGACGTCACTCCCTGGTGGGGCGTGGTAGTCCCGGCCGGTACGCCCAAACCGGTTATTGAGAAGCTCGCCGGCTGGTTCAACCAGATCACCGCGGCCGAGGATACGAAACAGTTCCTCACGCGCACGGCGTTCGATCCGTTCCCGGGGTCGCCTGAGCAGATGCAAGCGCTCATGAAAAGCGACGCCGACCGGTGGCGCGGCTACGTCGAGCTGGCGAAAATACAGCCGCAGTAACAAGTCCTTTCACGCCGCCGCATGGACATCGATCGCAAGGCCTTTCTTGCGGCCCTGGGGCCGGGTGCCGCCTTCGAGGCAATGACGCACGAGGAGCGCGCTGAGGCGCTCGAGAGCTACATGATGTCGCGGCTCGGCAAGCAATCTGCGATCACGGCTCCGACCGTGCGTCGCGGCATGGGCGTCATGTTCGGCGGCCCCACTCCCAGTGGGGTTCACCCCGAGCTGGGTACGCTCGCTGAGATGCCGCGGAAGCCGGCGCTGGTCGATTTCTTCAGGCTGCGCTTCATGCCGCACACGGTCGCCCACATGCTGCAGAGCGCGAATGACGCCTTGAAAAAAGGCGAGCCCGAGGAAACCGTGTTCGCCTGCCTGGTTCACGACATCGCGGTGAACCTGATCAAGGTCGATCACGGGTACTGGGGCGCTCAGATGATCGAGCCCTACGTGTCGGACAAGGTGAGCTGGGCGATCCGCCACCACCAGGCGCTGCGTTTCTACGCCGATCCGTCGGCAGGGTACGAGTATCCCGAGCAGTACGTGCGGATTTTCGGAAAAGACTACATGCCGGCGCCGTACATCCAGGCCGCCTACGAGCACGCGCGCAAGCACAAGTGGTACATGGCGGCGCGCCTGATCACGGTGCACGACCTCTACGCCTTCGATCCCAACGTCAAGGTGTCGCTCGATCCCTTCGTGGATATCATCGGACGCCACTTCAGGCAGCCGAAGGAGGGCTTGGGTTTCGATGCGAGTCCGGTCGCCCACATCTGGCGTTCGCTGATCTATCCGGACAACCCGCTTTAGGATTTTCAGGCGAGGAGTGTTTTCCCTCGTCTTATCGCAAGGGCTTATTCCCGCTCGAGCCCGATCGCTTTCGCGAGGCTTCCGACCGCGTCGATTTCCCGCCTGAGATGCTCCGCGAGTTCTTCGGGCGTGCTCCCGATGGTGGTGAGCCCGAGGTCGCCCAGTTTGGCGATGACCTCGGGCTGCTTGAGCGAGGCGCGCACTTCGTTGCTCAGGCGCTCCGCGACGGGAGCGGGCAGACCGGCGGGACCGAAGAAAGCCCACCACGCAGGAAAGGCCCGGAATCCCGGCAGCGTTTCGGCGACGGTGGGTATGGCGGGCAGGCGGGTGCTGCGCTGGCTGTCCACGATCGCGAGCGGCTTGACCTTCGGCATGTTCGGAATGAGGAACGCATAGGTCGGAAACCACAGCGCCACGCGCCCGGCGGCCCAATCGTTGACCATCTGGGGGAAATTGGCCTGCGCGTAAGGCACGTGGAGCAGGTCGATCCCGGCTTGAAGCTTCAGGGACTCGCCTGCGAGATGGAATACCGATCCGACACCACTCGATGAGTATTCGAGCTTGCCGGGATTGCGCTTCGCGTAATCGATCAACTCCTGCAGCGAATTTACCGGTACCGATACATGGACCGCGACGTAGCTCGGCGAGCTGATGGTGAGGCTGATCGGCGCGAAGTCCTTCAGCACATCGAAGGCGAGATTCTTGAAGAGAAACCTCGCATTGACGAAAGTGCCGGAGACCCCGTAAGTGATGGTGTAGCCGTCGGCTCCGGCGCGCGCGAGCGCCTGCGCGGCTTGCGCCCCACGCGCAGCGGTCTTCACCTCGACCACCACCGGCTGGCCGAGGCTCGCCGACATCTTTGCCGCTATCAGGCGCAAGCCCGCGTCGCCACTGCTGCCCGGTGAGGCGCTGCTGACCACCAGTATCGGCTTGGATGGATAGGCCTGAGGCCGCGCTTCAAGCGCCGCAAGGCCGAGCGCTGCGGCGGTTGCGAGAAGAACAGCTTTCCTCGTGTGCGTCATGAACGGCCTCAATTTTTCTTCGCCCTGTCACCAACCGCCGGGACCTCAGGAATTACCAGGGATAGAAAACGACGTTGAACTGCACCGAGCTCACATCGTCGCGCTGGACAAGCTCGAGTCGTACTTTGAGGCGCGTACCGACAATGTATCCCGCCCCTATGCCGATCATGAGACCGTCGTCGTCGCCTAAATCCACGCCGACGCGGCCGATCAACTCCACACTGGGCGTCACCAAGTACCTCAAGACACCGTTAGCCCAAAGGCCTTTGGCGTTTGCGTCGCAGACAGCCTGTGCGCACCTTACCTCCAGCTTGCCGGTATCCATGTAGCCCGCTTCGGCATCGACATAGAGGTTCGACGCTATCGCAGGGAAATTGTAGCCGCCGAAAACCTGGAAGCCGGCGCCGTCATCGGAACCCGGGACAGTATTCACGCTCAGGCCGCCACCGAAGAACAGTCTCCTCAAGTCGAAACTCTGGGCGGCGGCGGCGGAAGAAAACACCATCGCGGCGAGCGCAAGCGCCATCAAACGAAGTGACTTCATCAATTCATTCCTCCCTTTCTGACGCACCATCAAGGTGTTAAACGATTGCGGGCGAATGGTATTACAGGACTTGCTCGTCGCCGTTATTTTGGCGTCATAATTGTGCAGTTTGGCACAGATGGTCCGTCACCTTATCTTGGGAGCAAGAACATGACGACAACAAGATCGTTGTATCTGGCGGCTTTTGTTGTTTCCCTTCTTCTGGCTGCGTGCCAGGTTCCTCCGAGCAGTTCGCCGAGGGCCGAGTCGAATCTTCCTATCGGCGAGAGCGACATCGGCGGCGTGGTCACGAGCGCAAGCGGTCCCGAAGCCGGAGTTTGGGTGATCGCCGAAACGACCGACCTCCCCACGAAGTTTGCCAGGATCGTCGTGACCGACGCTGGCGGGCGCTACCTCGTCCCCGATCTTCCGAAAGCGAATTACATGGTCTGGGTGCGCGGCTACGGGCTGGTGGACTCAGCCAAGACCCAAGCCGCACCCGGGAAGATCCTCGACCTGAAAGCGGTAGTCGCGCCGAACGCGGCAGCAGCGGCACAGTACTACCCGGCGATTTACTGGTACACCCTGATGAAGATCCCGCCGGCGAGCGATTTCGGTGGCGCGACGGATATTCCCAAGAATATCAGCCAGGCCAACTGGCTGCGGCAGATGAGCAACGTCGACTGTGTCGGCTGCCATCAGCTCGGCCAGCAGTCCACCCGCACGATCCCGGCGCAGCTGGGTAAGTTCGAGTCGGGGCGGGATGCCTGGATGCGACGGATTCAGTCCGGCCAGTCCGGTGAGAACATGACGAACCGCATAGCCGGACAGTTCGGCGGCGTACCGTACAAGTATTTCGGTGACTGGACCGATCGCATCGCCAAGGGGGAGCTCCCCAAAGCGCAGCCCCCGCGGCCCCAAGGGGTCGAGCGCAACATCGTGGTGACCTCCTGGGAATGGAGTACCGACAAGCATTATCTGCATGACCTGATCGCATCGGACCGCCGCAATCCGACCGTCAATGCCTATGGTCCGGTCTACGGGTCGCCTGAATACTCGACCGACAACATGCCGATCCTGGATCCGAAGACGAACAAAGTGACGTTCTTCAAGATGCCGGTGCGCGACCCGAACATGCCGGAATCGCTTGGACCCGGACATGCCGCTGCCATTAAGCCGCTGCAGCCTTCGCCCTACTGGGGCGACGAGAAGATCTGGGACACGAAGGCGAACAATCACAACGCCATGTTCGACAGGAAGGGGAGGGTGTGGATTGCCGCCACGGTGCGCGGCGTGGACAACCCGGCCTTCTGCAAGAAGGGCTCGGACCATCCGTCCGCCAAGGCGTTTCCGCTGGACCGCTCGCCTCGCCAGGTAGCGGTCCTCGATCCCAAGACGATGAAGTACAGCTTCGTCGACACTTGTTTCGGGACCCACCACCCGCAGTTCGGCTATGACGCCAACGACACGGTGTGGCTGAGCGGAACCGGCCCGGTTGCGGGCTGGGTCAACACCAGGATGTTCGACGAAACCGGCGACGCGGCGAGATCGCAGGGCTGGTCGCCCTTCATCCTCGATACCAACGGCAACGGCAGGCGTGACGACTACGTCGAGCCCAACCAGCCGGTCGATCTGGCCAAGGACAAGCGGATCGTCCCCGGTTCCGGACCCTATGCCGTGATGCCGCATCCGACGGACGGCTCGATCTGGTACACGGTCGGCGTTTTCGCCGGTTCGGCGGGGTTCCTGCGCTTCGATCCCGCAACCGGCCTATCGGAAGTCTTTAACTTGCCGAACCACGGCTACGGCATCCGCGGCGGCGACATCGACAAGGACGGCGTCGCTTGGGGATCGGCGTCGAACGGCAGTCTGGTCAGCTTCGACCGGCGCAAGTGCAAGGGCCTGCTCAGTGGACCCACGGCGACTGGCAACCATTGCCCCGAGGGCTGGACCTTCTATCGCTACCCTGGCCCGGGCTTCGAAGGCTTCGAGACGAGCGCCGAGGCGAGCTACTACACCTGGGTCGACCAGCACAACACCTTCGGGCTCGGTGAAAACATTCCGATGTCCACTGCCAATCTCAATGACGGCTTCGTCGCGCTGAAGGATGGCAAGATGATCATGATTCGCATCCCGTACCCGATGGGCTTCTACGCCAAGGGCTTCGACGGGCGCATCGACGATCCGAACGCCGGCTGGAAAGGCCGCGGCCTGTGGAGCACAAACGGCGATCGCACGCCGTGGCTGATGGAAGGCGGCAAGGGGAGCAAGCCGCGCGCGGTGCACATCCAGATTCGCCCCGATCCGCTGGCGCGGTGAAGCAATCCTGTCCTCGCATTAGCGGGGACAGGCGCTTCGCGAAAGTGTCGCTCGAGTCCCGTTCTCCGGTTCGAGGGAACGGGATTAGCGGGAATCTTTCTGCGGAGCCTATTTTTCCGCGCTGTCGCGCGCCTGCTGCATCTGCTCCATGGACTGGCCGATCTTCTTCTGCGCCTGCTCCATGGTCTTCTTGCCTTGCTCGATTTCCTGTTTTTTGAGCGCGGCGGCTGTCGCCGCGGTGCTGGCGGTCTCCACTCCGCAGCCGGCAAGCGCGGCGGTGGCAAAGACGGCGATGATGAGTTTCATGGATCGTCTCCTCGCACGGCGATACGTGGCCGCATAGGATAGCACCGCTGGACACTCGGCCTCGCGATTAACCCCGGCCGGGGCCGGCCATCGTTTACCTTCGGATGGCCTCCCTCACTCCCACACTATGGGCCGCCGATATCTGTCCGAATACCAAGCTGTGCCGGCGGTTTCCCAAAACGGTACACTTTCCCGGCATGGGGAGCGGGCCGAGCGACGAAGATCTGATGCTGCGCTACGGCGAGGGCGACGCCGGCGCCTTTGAGGCGCTGTATCAACGCCATCGTGGCCCTATGTACCGGTTCCTGCTCCGCCAGGCCAGCAACGCAGCCGCGGCAGAAGAACTTTTTCAGGACGTGTGGATGCGAGTCGTGAACTCCCGTGGTCGTTACGAAGCCCGGGCGAAATTCACATCCTGGGTATACGCCATCGCCCACAATCGGCTGATGGATTTCTATCGCGCGAACGGCCGAGCAACGTTCCTGAATCAAGAGGAAAGCGAAGCAGCACTCGAAAACACGCCTGCTGATGAGATCCCCGCCGCCTTGCGGCTCGACCGCAAGCGAGCGGCGGAACGATTGCTCGCGGCGCTCTCGGAGCTACCGGAAGCGCAGCGCGAGGCTTTCTTGCTGCAGCAGGAAGGCGAGATGTCGCTCGAGGAGATCGCGGTGGCAACCGGGGTCAATCGGGAAACCGTGAAAAGCCGCCTGCGCTATGCCTTGGCGAAGCTTCGCTCAAGTCTGGGGGAAGCATCATGATCGATCCGCGCGACAGGGATCTCGCCCGGATCTATCGCGAAGCGGAGGCTCCCGAGCCTCCGCAGCGGATCGACGACGCCATCCTTGCCGCGTCGCGCCGCGTCGCCGGTTCCAGGCCGCGGCGCATGGGGCGCGAGCTTGTTCGGCGCTCGAGCGCGCCGCTGGCGCTCGCCGCTACGGTCCTCCTCACATTCACGCTGGCCCTGATGGTGTATGAGGACTTTCCCGAACCGGAACTGACCCAGACTCCGAAACCACAGGCGGCCGACACGCGCTCCGACAAGTTGGCGGAGTCTCCGCCCGCTGAGTCCAAGCTTGCCGCGACGGCCGAAGCAAAGTCCGAGCAGCTCGCCGAATTCCGCAGCGACACAGGCAGCCCGCGAACGGCCGAGAAACTGCTCTCGGGCGAACGCGCGAGCGCGAGCGAGCCGCCGCTCGTCCGAGACATTCCGAGCGCGCCGCAGGAAAAGCGCGAATCCGAACCGACGCGCGCATCTCGACCGATGCAACCGGCGCCTTCTGCCCCGGCTCCGAGCGCGAGCTCTCGCCGCGAAATGACCTCAACGCCGCAGGGCGCAGGAGTCGTGGCCGCCCCGGCAAGCCGCCTCGCCGCTGACGAAGCGAAGGAGCGCTCGCCGGAGAAGTGGCTCGAAGACATTCGCATCCTCAAATCACAGGGGAAGACCCCGGAAGCCGAGCGCGAACTGGCTGCGTTCAGGAAGCGTTACCCCGACTACCGTCTGCCCGAAGACCTGCGCTAGCGTTTAACCCCATCTCCTTTCCCGCGCCGTTAACAGTCGGCGTAGTCCCAACCAAAAGGAGAAGAACGTGAAAAAAGCACTAATCGGAGTACTCGCGGTTCTGGCATCGCTTTGGATGGCGACGGCGTATGCCGGCGCGCTGGTCGATGTCGCCGTCGTCAACCGCGCTACCGGGCAGAGTATGCCCACCTGGACCCACCAGGGCCGGCTCTACGTCGCCGGAGCGCCCGGCGAAATGTATTCGGTCCTCGTCACCAACCGGACCGGGGCCCGCGTGCTCACCGTGGTGTCGGTGGACGGAGTCAACGTGATCACGGGAGAAACCGCTGCGCCCGGCCAGAGCGGCTACGTTCTCGATCCCCGGGGCAGCGTGGACATCAGCGGCTGGCGCAAGAACATGAGCGAGGTTGCCGCGTTCGTGTTTACCGCGCTTCCCGACAGCTACGCGGCCCGCACCGACCGCCCAGACAACGTGGGAGTGATCGGCGTTGCCGTGTTCCGGGAGTATCGACCGCCGCGTCCTCCCGTGTTACAGCAGCCCGCGCCTTTCTCGGGGTTGGGCAGTCGCAGCGACGAAGCGCGTGAGTCTGCCAGCGGCGCCGCGCGTGACTCCGCTGGCAGGGCGGCCGCGCCGTCGGCCGAGGCGCCGATGCGGGCCGAGCCCAAGCTCGAGGAGAAACTCGGCACCGGACACGGCGAGCGGGAAGCCTCTGGCGCTCGCTGGACGCAATTCCGGCGCGCGAGCGAGTCTCCGACTGAGCTGCTCTCGGTGTACTACGACAGCCGCGCCAATCTGATGGCACGCGGCATCATCCGCACGCCCTCGCGCGCCGAGCCGAGCCCCTTCCCCGGATTCCGGTTCACGCCCGATCCGAAAGGCTGACGCGCACTGCCCTCGCTACGCTCGTTGCTCCGGGTTCCTTCCGGGCATGGCGATCATCCGCGCATGAGGCTCCTGAGGCGAGAGTCGCGTATGCTTGAGTCGGGTTTCCGATCCTCAATCGCGCTTGCCCGGTCCGGCCTGCATGAGGCGTGCAGCCTTCATCTTCGGTATGCTTGCGATTGCCGCTTCTGCCGTTGCCGGGGAGCCCGTCCCCGGGCCGGAGGAGCCGGTGCCGGACCCATCCGCAGCCCCTCAGCAGGAAGAACTTCCGATTCCGAGGCAGGAGTTGCGCCGGGCCATCCGCGAGATGTTCCTCGACCAGCCGCACGAGTTCCTGTCACGCCGCGTGGAGGACTACGCTCGGAAACTGGATGATTTTCTCAGCGACCCGAACCGCGCCTACGACTCGACAGGCAGTACGCTGCAGTTGCGCAGCTACGTCACATTTTTCGAGGGCGGTATCACCGAGGGCAAGGCGGACGTGCGGGCGAGCGTTTCGTTGCCGAACACCCAGGACCGGTTGAAGCTCATCGTTCAGCGGGGCCTCGAAGCCGCGACGCAAACGGCAGCCGAACGCGACATCAGGAACGTCGTCGAGTCCACCCAGGCAACTGCACCGGCCGCGCTGCAGGACAACAACTATTATCTGGGCCTGAAGGCCCTGGTGACGGAGGTTTTCGGCGTGACGCTGAGCACGGAGGCGGGGGCGAAATTCGGCCTGCCCGTGGATCCCTACGTTCGGCTGCGCGCCTTTCGCGATTTTGTTTTTTCGCAATGGGCGATCCGAGCGTCGGAGACGCCGCTGTGGAAGCGCTCGGAGGGTTCTTCGGCGGCATCGGAGATCACCATGCTCCGACCGTTTAACGACGAGTGGCAGCTGCGGCTCACCAGCAAGGCGACTTGGCGCTCGACGACCAACTACTTCGACCTGGCACAGATCGGCTCGCTGTATTTCACACCCGACAAGCGCACCGTATACACGTTTGAGCTGGGCGCGTTCGCGCCCAGCGATCGCAGCCTGAACCAGAGCGTCTACTCCATCACCCTGCGCGCGCGGAGACAGATCTACCAGGACTGGCTCTACCTCGAGGTCACGCCCCAGATCCTGTACCCAGAAACGAATGGGTTCCGTCCGGCGAGTTCCCTGATGCTGCATATCGAGGCGCTGTTTGGCGACCGCTACCTGCAACCCTGATGCCGGGCGCCGACCGCGCTTGGACTTGACCCCGCTCGGGGCGGTGGTCGGGCCGCCTCAGGCCAACCTGCCGGCGACGGCCTCGGCAAACCCCTGAGTTCCCAGCGTTCCGCCGAGATCGGCAGTTCGGGTCGCGGGGTTTCGAGTGAAGGTCGATCGCGCGAAAGATCGGAACGGCTCGGGCGGCTTCATCGGCCAGCGCAACGAGCGAGAGGTGAACGATTTCTACACGCTGACGAGCTTTCAAAAGACCCCGGTCGAACTGCTGGTACTGAAATCCTCGCCCGTCTCGAGCTCCGATCAGATCAAGGTCGAGGCGAAGTTCGATCCGAAGCCCACGGGGGAGAACTGGGAACAGCGGCAGGGCGTGGTCGCCTAGGCGCGGTCGATCGCGCCGACGAGACGCTGAAATTCAGCGTGGGCTATGCGATCGGCTACCCTAGGGACGGGGCGGTGATCGGACTGCCCTAATCTGCCGGCCTTGTAAGCGAGGATTCCCGTTTGATACACTGAATCGCTGCTCGATCGAACCAGGAGGACACGATGGTCACGAGAATCTGCTTCACGGCTTTGCTGCTGCTCCTTATTCCCTTCTCCGCTCGTGCAGGGGTAACTTGCGCCGGCGTGCTCAAGGCTCTCGGGAGCCGTCTCGCGGATGCCACCTGCTTCGTCAGCACGGACCTCACCACCAACAATCCGCTGACCACGCCGGCCAACAACTCGCTGCCGGGCGTTCCGGCGCTCGCTTTCACTCCGATCACCGACCGCGGCGTGATAGCGCCGAGCGCGGGCAAGCGCACCCCGATTACCAAAGCGGTGCCGGGCCTGCAGCTCAACGCGCGCATCGCCTCGGACCCGACCGGGCAGGCACGCTTCCTCCTGCGGCTTCCGAACGACTGGAACGGCCGGCTGGTGATCGCCGGTGCCTCCGGCACGCGCAGCGAGTTCAACGGCGATTTCGCCTGGAGCGATTACGTGGTGCAGCAGGGCTACGCCTACGCCTCGCAGAACAAGGGCGTGCTCAACCTCTTCCTCGCCGCGGTGAGTGCGACGCCGCCTGCGGACCCGCTGGCCTGCCGGCTCAACCCGACTTCCACCGTGTGGGTGCATTTCTTCGACAACGATCCCGGCCAGCCTTTCACCCGCTGGACCGAATTCATGATCAAGGCGGCGCAGCTCGCGCGGGACGGCGTGAAGGCGGGCTACGGCCACTCGCCGCGCTTCACCTACGCGGTCGGCACTTCGAACGGCGGCTACCAGGTGCGCCGCGCCGTCGAGACGGCGCCGGACCTGTTCGACGGTGGTGTCGATTGGGAAGGCACCTTTGTCGACGAGCACGCCCCGAACCTGCTGACGGACCTGCCCCCGGCCATTCTCAACTTCCCCGATTATGTTGCGTCCGCATTCAATCCTGCCAGCACCGCCGCCAAGAACATTCAAGGCGCCGGCTATCCGCCCGACATCACCTTGGGGGGCCTTTCACTCTGGCAGAATTATTCGAACTCGTTCTGGGAAGTGACGCAGTGCCAATGGCAGAAGCGTCTCGATCCCACCTACGATACCTACGGAAGTGGCACCGGAGCCTATAACTATGTGAGCCGCCTTTCGTTCTCGGACGTCGGCACGCAGTTCGCCGCTTTCGCCACGACGGGGAAAATCCGGCGTCCTCTGGTTACCGTCGCTGGCACTATGGATGCGTTGCTGCCGATCGACCATCACGCCCGCGCGTACGCACGCAAAGTCGCTGCCGCGTCCAATCAAAAGCGGGATGATGACGATCGCAGCGACAGGAAGCGGGACGACGACCGGCCCGCGTATCGGCTGTACGAGATCCAGAATGGCAACCACATAGAGACGTACCAGGACGTATTCCCGCAGCTCGAGCTGATCGAGCCGCACGCGCAGCGCGCTTTCGACCTGCTCGTGCAGCAGGTGGAGCATAACGTGCCGCTGCCGCCCGACCAGTGCGTTCCGCGCGGCGGGGCCATCGCCGAGGCGCCAGCGCAAGTGGGACACTGCGCGAGCCTGTTCGTGCCCTGAAGCGGGCGCTTCTCGTTATTTTCGGCATGAACCCCGCTTCGGCGGGGTTTTTGTTTCGAGTTGCAGCATGCAGGCGTAGCGGCACAACACTGGCTACGGGCAAGGGATAAGCGCGTTTGCTAGCCGAGTTTCGCCGCGACCGCCTTGGCGAATTCCTGCGTCCCGATTTTCCCGCCGAGATCGGCGGTGCGGGTCGCGGGGTTCTTTAGCGTCGCGTCCACGGCCGCATCGATGCTCTTCGCCGCGGTGGCAAGCGCGGAATTGCCGCGGCGGGCGCCGATCCATTCCAGGAGCATGGCCGCCGAGAGGATGAGCGAAGTGGGATTCGCTCTGTCCTTTCCCGCGATGTCGGGGGCCGAGCCGTGCTGCGCCTGCGCGACGCACAGCTCGTCCCCTGCGTTGATCGAGCCGCCGAGCCCCAGGCCGCCCGAAAGCTCGGAGGCTTCCTCCGAAAGGATATCGCCGTACATGTTTTCGGTCACGATCACGTCGAAACGCATCGGGTCGCGCAGGAGCAGGGCGGCCATCGCATCGACGATGACTTCCTCGAGCTGCACCCGGGGGAATTCCTGAGCGACCTTGCGCACCTCGCGCAGGAAAAGGCCGTCCGACATCCTGAAGACGTTCGCTTTATGCACGGCGGTGACTTTCCTGCGCCGACCCATCGCCGCTTCGAAGGCGCGGCGCGCGATGCGCTCGCAGCATTTCGCCGTGACCCTGCGCACCGCGAGCGCCATGTCCTCGGTCGGCATGAATTCACCACCGCCCGAGTACATGTTGCGGTCGGCATAGAAACCCTCGGTGTTCTCGCGGTAGATCACTAAGTCCACGGGTTTCCCGGTGAGGCCCACGCCCAGGCGCGACTTTGCGGGGCGGATATTCGCGTAGAGGTCGAGCTTGGTGCGAAGTTCGGCGGAGGCGTTGATGCCGCCCTTGTCGCGTGCCGGGTATTCATAGGTGGAAAGCGGGCCGAGGATCACGCCTGCAGCCGAGCGCGCTGCGTCCATGACGTGAGCGGGCAGGGTCGTGCCTGCCTTCTTCAAGGCGACGAGCCCGACCTCTTCCTTCTGCCATTCCAGCCCGAGCTTGAAAAGCCCGTTGGCGCGGTCGAGGACCGTCAGCGTGGCCGCGGTGATCTCCGGTCCGATTCCGTCCCCGGGCAGGATGAGTATCTCCATTGTGCAGGAGCACCGTCGATGTCGACGCCGCCCCTTAGAACATGACATCCAACCCCAAGAACGGGCCGGACATGCGAACCTCAACCGGCGAGTCTCCGCCTTGTTGTTTCGCGGGTCTGGAACCCATCCCGGAATAGCCTATGCGGAGGGCTGCGTTTCTCACCGGGCGATAGCGAACTGCCACCTCCGGATACCAAAAGTCATTGTGAGAATCGGCCCAGGACCAAAGAGACTGCACCCGCCCCTCGACAGCCAGCTCCCTCGTGATGTTCCAGCGCGGTCCGACGCCGAGAGCCAAGCCGCTGACCTGGTACTTCGCGGTGAGCGCGGGGTCTGCCGTCGTGCGGCTCTCCGAGCGCAGCTCAAGCTCGGTCCGGCCTAATCCCGCGACCCATTGGAGCTCGAGTCCCGATGCCTTCCCCCGGAAGCGCGTAATGCCGCTCAGGGCGAGGTGCCCGTAGCGCAGATCGGCGCGATGACGCACCTCCTGGGGTCCCAGAAGATTCGCGCCGCCCAGGGATACGTACTCGTTGCCGGCCAGCCGCTGGTCGCTGCGGCCCGAGCCTTGCGCGTACTCGAGCTCGACGCCAAAGTTGGACGTTCCTGGCTTGGTCTCCGGCCCGTCAGAGTGCCACGACAGGCGCACGGCCGGAATGGTGGTATTTCCGTCGACGACTTTGATGGGCGCGAGGACTTGCGGGGGAGGGCCGCTCGGCGGAGTCGTGCAAGCACCTAGTCCCAGGACTGCGAACAGGATCGCTGCGGTTGAAGTGGCTGGTTTCACTGACGTCTCGGTCGGTTTTCTCATCAGTCCCCCTGTCCAGGTTTGAGCAAGGTGTTGCAGTGGCGCACAAGCCTCAGTCGTCCGAGGCCATGCGGCCTCAATCCGTGCCCTTGTGGATTTTCTGGCCTTTCAAGAACAAGGCGGACCACTCCTTTTCCCACTGCTCCCATTCATCCAGAATGATGACCGGGTCGACCAGCGCGTAGTCGAACTTGTTGAGCGGGCTGTCCACGGCGCGGCTGGAGGGGACGCGATTGCGCGCCTTGATGATTTCCTGCCCTTCTCTGGAGAGGATGAAATCGGCGAAGAGCAGGGCGGCATGGGGATGGGGCGCGCGGCGCGTCACTCCGACCGAGCTCGGTTGCCCGAAGGCGGGCTGCAAGGGCCTCCAATCCACCGGAGCGCCGCGCCTTTTCAGCCGTTCAACTCCCTGGATGTGCGCGTCCGGCGCCATCAGAATCTCGCCTGAGGCCACCAGCTCGGCGAGAAGCGTATGGCCGCTGCGGATCGACGGATTGACAGTCGCCAGCTTCTGGAAGTAGGGGAGACCTTTGTCCTTGCCCATTGCCTTGGCCACTGCCGCAAACCAGGCGACGTCGGCGGCTTCCAGGCCGAGCTTGCCCGTCCATTTGGGGTTCAATAGATCGTCGTAGGACTTCGGTACCTCGTTGGATGGGACCAGGTTCGTGTTGTAGACGAGCACGTAGAGGCTCAAGCGCGTGGGAACGTAGTGTTTGTGAGCGGGGACAATCTCCGGCGGAATGTCCTTGAGCGACGGACTGTGGAACGGCGCGAGCAAATTTTCGCGGTAGAGGATCTCCACCTGCGCGCCGTCGGTTTCCACGACGTCGACATCGAAGCGGGCGGCGCGCGCTTCCGCGAGCGCGCGTTGCACGACCTTTTCTCCGCTTGCGCGCCACAGCGACACCTTGATCCCGTGTTTTTTCTCGAAGGCTTGGGTAAGCGGCAGGGAGTCGGGTAACTGCATCGAGGTGTAGACGGAAACCGTGCCTTCCCGCCTTGCGCCCGCGAGCAGCATGTGATCGCGATCCGCGCCTTGATGGAGATAGATGGCAGGCCCGCCCGGAGCTTGCGCGTAAGTCATCGCCGAGGCTCCCCAAAGGACGAGCACCGCGATGACCCGGCCGCCAAACCGCCGCTGCCCCACGCGAAGCATGCGACCTCCTGGAGTGGTGCGAACCGGGGGACTATACCGTTTTTTCCCGCGCGCTTGGGCGATCACCCGACTCCGCCTCAAAGCGGATAGAATTCCCGACGCAACAGTTCCAGGAAGAAATGATCCTGGATGCCGCCCGCAGACACGGAATCGAGGTTCGCCAATGGCCGCAGAGATCAGGATTTTCAACCCGGACACCCTGGGTAAGCCCCTCGGGCAGTATTCGCAGATCGCGCGCGTGAAGGGCGCAAGCGAGTTGGTATTCATCGCGGGGCAGCTCGCCTCGGACAAGGCCGGGAACATGGTCGGCGCGGATGACTTTGACGCGCAGTGCGCTCAGATTTTCTCGAACATCGAGGCAGCGCTCAAGGCCGTCGGCGGTGGCTGGGGGAACGTGGTGCAATTCACGACCTACCTCGTGCACTCGCAGGACGTGCCCAAGTTCAGGGCTTTCCGGCAGCGCGAGTTTCCGCGATTCTTCCCGAACGCGATCTATCCGCCCAACACGCTCGTAATGGTGGACCGGCTCGTGGGCGAGGCCTTTCTCGTGGAGGTCCAGACGACGGCGGCGCTTTAGCCGCGGGCCCGGGTCGGACGTTGGACACTCGTCGGACAAAATCATGACGGATCGGCACGGGTGAACTGATGGCGAGTCTCGCCGCCGCATTCGGCTCATCGCACAGCGTGATGCTCGCCGCGGAGCTGCAGGACTGGCTCACCGGCTTCCGACAGAGCGATCAGCGCATGAAGTACTACGATCGCGAGGGCAATCAGCGCACTTATGCGGAAGTCCTTGACCGCGCCCCGACCAACGCCGAGACCCTGCTTACTCCCGAAGCGATCACCGGCCGGTTCAATACAGTGCAGGAGGCCATGCGGCGCCTGCGCTCCGAAATCGCGCTGGCGAAGCTGGATGTTCTGGTCATCCTGGGCGATGACCAGCACGAGCTTTTTCAGGACCAGCACATGCCCTCTATCGGGGTGTACTACGGCGAGTCGATCCGCAACTCATCCCAGAGCAATGCCAGGAAGTTCATGTGGCCCGAGGAGTGGTACAACCGCGCCCAGATGCGTCGCTTCGAAGAGGAGAAGGATGCGCACTATCCATGTCACAAGGCGTTGGCCCTCGGCCTCATAGAAGGGCTGGTCGAGCGCGAGTTCGATGTGTCAGCGATCTCTGGCCTGGCCGAGGAGCAGAGCGAGGGGCACGCCTATTCCTTCGTGCACCGCTGGTACCTCAGCGGGGAGGGCGCGACGACCCTGCCCGTAGTCCCCATTTTCCTCAATACCTACAATCCTCCGAACCAGCCGCACCCGAAGCGCTGCGTACGGTTGGGTGTGGCGCTGAAGGAGCTGATCGAGCGCTATCCGGAGGATCTCCGCGTCGGACTTCTCGCCTCGGGCGGGCTCAGCCACTTCGTGGTTGAAGAGGACCTGGATCGTCCGGTTATCGAGGCCCTGCACCGGAAAGACACCGCGTTTCTTGGAGGCCTCGACCCGCGGCGCCTGAAGGCGGGCAGCTCGGAGATCCGCAACTGGATTGCGGTCGCCGCCGCTGCGTCCGATCTCGATCTTGACTGGCTTTCCTACACGCCTTCGTACCGGACGCCCGCGCTGACCGGCATCGGCCTGTGCTTCGCGAAGTGGGGTTAGGCGACCAGCCGGGGTTATCGGCTCGGTGCTTCCGGCGCCACGACCTCGACCGTCGCTGAGGTCAGTTCCCGCCGCACAGCAGCCTAAGCCAGAAGCGTGCCTTGTGTTTCTTTTCTGAAAAGGTCTGGCGCGCAAGGAGTTAATCGAGAAGCTTGAAAAAAGGCATTCACTTCGAGCGCCAAGGTCATGTGACGAAACGGTGCGCTGAAGTCCCTGGAGAATGTCTTTACCTGGCGTGTCGCTCGGTGTAGATTTTCACTCCCCCTGGGAGTTCAAAAAGAACAAATCGCAGATGGCTGCCAAACTGGCGGACGCTGTATTCCTGCGTCATCCATTTTCATCCCGTGTTGAAGACAGCGCGCGCCTTGCAGCCCTGCGCGGCTACTGCGTGCTCGATACCGGACGCGAGGCCCGCTTCGACGATCTCACCAAGCTCGCGGCGAACATCTGCGAAGCGCCGGTTGCGCTGGTGAGCCTGGTCGACACCCATCGTGTGTTCTTGAAGTCGGTGCATGGCATGGAGATCCGGGAGGTGCCGTACCCGGATTTCTTCTGCGGCCATGCGATTCGTCAGCGGGATGTTTTTGAAGTTCCCGATGCGACCCGGGATCCGCGGTTCTCGGAGCACCCGCTAGTGGTCGAGCCGCCTCGCGTGCGGTCCTACGCGGGCGCGCCATTCGTCACGCCGCAGGATGATGCGCTCGGGACGCTGTGCGTGCTCGATTTCGTCCCGCGCAAGTTCGACCCGAGGCAGATCGAGATGCTGCGCATCCTCGCACGGCAAGTGATGTGCCAGCTCGAGCTCAATCTGGAGGCGATGCGCGATCCGCTCACCGGTCTCTACAATCGCCGCCAGCTGGATGAAAGTCTGCACCGTGAGATTTTGCGGGCGCGTCGCACCGGGACGCCGGTTGGCGTCATGGCTATCGACATAGATCATTTCAAGCAGGTCAACGACACGCACGGCCACCAGACGGGGGATTGCGTGTTGCGCAGAATTACCGAGGAATTGACCTCGTGCGTTCGCGAGGAGGACATCGCTTTCCGTACCGGCGGAGAGGAATTCGTGATCGTTCTTCCCGGGGTGGGAAAAGCCGCGCTTCGCTCGCGCGCCGAGGCGGTCCGCCATATGGTGGAACAGGCGCAGATCTCGGCGGGTGAGGGGACCCTCAAGCTCACCATTTCGATAGGACTTTCAAGCTTCCCCTCCTACGGCGACACTGGGCAGGCGATCCTTCGTGCAGCCGATGCGGCGCTCTACAAGGCCAAGGCGGCGGGGAGGAATCGGGTTATGATGTGCGCGCTAAAGGCGGCGCGCACTCCGGCCGCCAACGCTGCTTAATTTTCTGCACCTAACTCCTTTTCCCAATCTATCATCGCGGCATTGCCGCGACTTAGGTTTCCGAACTGATCCGGAGGCAGACTGATGAGTTTGAACTTCAAGGGCCGGCGGGAGGACTTGAGGCTGATCACGGGACAGGGAAAATTCACTTCCGACTGGAACCTTCCGGGCCAGCTTTACGGATACTTTCTGCGCTCGGACCGCGCGCACGCGGAGCTTGTCTCGATCGACATCAAGCCGGCCCAGTCCTCGCCGGGTGTCGTCGCGGTGCTCAGCGGAGCCGACACCGCAAAGGCCGGTTTCAAGTCAACGCCTCAGATCGCCCGTTACCCGGGCCGCGGAGGCATGCTCATCAAGGTGCCGCATCGCGATGGCCTTGCTAACGGCCGCGTGCGCTTCGTCGGGCAGGAGCTAGCGCTTGTCGTCGCCAACACGGCGCTTGCGGCGCAGGACGCGGCCGAGAAGATTGAAGTCGAATACCGGGAGCTGCCCGTAGTGGTCGATGCCGAGGCGGCGCTGGCGCCAGGGGCGGAGCAACTCTATCCGGAAATTCCCGGAAACCTGTCCTTCGACTACGAATACGGCGACGAGGCGAAGACTGCCGAGGCGTTCGCGCAAGCCGCGCATGTCACGCGCATCGCGCTCGACAGCCAACGCATGGTCGGAAACCCAATGGAGCCTAAGGCCTGCCTAGCCGCGTACGATGCAAAGGCCGACAAGTACGATCTCTACGTCAGCTCGCAGGGCCTTTCGCTCATGCGCGGAAGTGCGAGCGGCATCACCGGCATTCCCGCGGAAAAAATCATGGTGCGCGCGCAGGACGTGGGCGGCGGGTTCGGCATCCGCTCGGACGCCTACGCGGAGTACTGCGTCGCCATGCTCGCATCGAAAACGATCGGCAAGCCGGTAAAGTGGACTTCAACCCGCTCGGAGACCTTTCTCTCGGACTATCACGGCCGCGCGGCGAAGCTGGTCGGCGAGCTCGCGCTCGACAAGGAGGGGCGGTTCCTCGCGATCCGCATCAACTGGTTCGTGAATGCCGGAGCTTATCTGTCCACCCCCGGGGCGCTCATCAATACGCTGCCGCCGGGTCTGCATGCGATCAACTTGTACCGCATTCCGGTGATGTACGGCCGCCATCGCCTTGCGCTTACCAATACCACGCCGACCACCGCTTATCGCGGCGCGGGCCGTCCCAACGTGAGCTACCTCGCCGAGCGCCTGGTCGAGGAAGCGGCGCGCGAGATGAAGATCGGCCGGGTCGAGCTACGGCGCCGCAACCTCATCCCGAAGGACGCGTTTCCTTATCAGACCCCGCACCCACACTCCAAATACGACAGCGGCGACCCGCCGGGGCTGCTCGATGAGGCGCTAAAGCAAGGCGAGTGGAGCACCTTCGAGACGCGCCGCACCGACGCGAAGAAGCGCGGCAAGCTCCGCGGCATCGGCTGCGCTGTGTTCGTCGAGCCCGCAGGCGCCGGCGGAGCGCCCAAGGAAGAAGCGATGATCAAGTTCGGCGAATCCGGTAACGCGCTCCTCTACGTGCTCGCCGGGCCTTCCGGCCAGGGCCACGAAACCGTGTATCCGGAGGTTGTGGGCGAGGCGCTCGGCATGGACCCCGAAAAGATCACGCTCCGCGCCAGCGACCCGGAGGGGCCGCCGCTGGTCGGCGAGGGCACGATCGGCTCGCGCTCGATGATGGCGCACGGCGGGGCGTTGTTGATGGCGGCGCGCGAAGCCGTACGCAAAGGCATCGATCTCGCGGCGAAGGATCTGGAGGTGGCGCCCACCGATCTCGAATTCCTTAAGGGCCGTTATCGTGTGAAGGGCACCGACCTCTCGATCGGCTTTGAGGATCTCGCGAAGAAGCATGGGAGCGCGCTCGACTCGGGCGGCGAGATCCCGCAGCCGCGCTCGTACCCGAGCGGCGCGCATGTCGTCGAGGTCGAGATCGACTCGGAAACGGGTGTACTCGACATCGAACGCTACACAGCGGTTGACGACTGCGGGCGTGTCATCAACCACGTTCTCCTCGAAGGCCAGCTTCACGGCGGCATCGCGCAGGGCCTTGGGCAGGCACTCGGGGAGCACGCGGTCTACGATGAGTCCTCGGGCCAGCTGCTCGCCGGCACCTTCATGGACTACCCTATGCCGCGCGCCGACGAGATGCCCGACATAATGCTCTACGACCGTTCGATTCCTTCACCCGGCAACCCACTCGGTGCGAAGGGCGCAGGTGAGGCGGGAACCACGGGTGCGGTGCCTGCGGTCGCCAACGCGGTGATCGACGCGCTGCGCCCGCTCGGGATTCACACTCTCGATTTCCCGTATACACCCGACCGTCTCTGGCACGCTATCCGAGCCGCTAAGGGTCCGTTTTAGGACTACCTAAACGGGCCCAACCTAGCCATTCCCCTCCTCGTTTGAGGAAGGGTGGCAGCGAAGCTGCCGGGGTGGTCTCTTTCTGGCGTTTTCGAGAAGGATGCCGATCACCCCTTGCGGATCGGTGATCATGCAGTCGTGGCCGGTTTTCAGCTCGTGGAACTTCCAGGCGGGGTTGGTGCGCAAGCGCGCGGCGAACTGGTACGTCAGCGGGCGGATTTGGTTGCCTGAGGGGTCGTGGCGCCGAGCGTGCCGGTGCGCAGGATCTCGGCGAGCACCCGGCCTTCACTCGCAGAGGGCGGCCGCGTCTCGAGGAGGTAGGCCAACGTGGGCGCGAGATCCACAACTTCGGCGTAGTTCGCAGACGGCCCCGGCCGAATCCAGCGCGTGCCGAAAAGCATCAGTGGCACGTTGGTGTCGTACGTATAGGGCGAGCCATGCGTAGCAACGTTGCTGCCGAACATCGCGTGGGGCCGCTGCACCACGTAGAGATCGCCGCTCACCTGCCGGTGCCAGGCCCGCTGAACCAGCGTCGCCAGACGTCCGCCGGTAAGCGCGCCGCTTTCCAACTGTGTGCGCGTGTAGACTGCGGCGATGGCGGGGTGCTCGGTGAGAATGCGCGCTGCCGACGATTCGACTTCGGCCCGGTCGAGAGAATTCGCGTCCATCAGCTTGTAGTCGAGATGGATGGTGGGATACGACAGACGCGTTGCGTAGATCCCGGGCCCGAAGCGCGCGGTAAGCTGCTCGTTGAGATCGGCCATCAGTTTCCGGGAATCGATGCGCATACCGGGAAGGCCTTGAAACTGGCTGTACTCGGGAACGTTCAGGAAGCCGTGATCCGCCGTGAACGCGATCAGCACGTTGTCGAGCCCCAGCCGTTTGTCGAGGTAGCGGAAGAAGACGGCGAGCGAACGATCCAGATGCAGCATGTGGTCGTGCGATTCGCGGCTTTCCGGACCGAAGCCGTGGTTGATGTAATCATGCGTGGACAGGCTCACTCCGAGTAGATCGGGCACGCCGGCGGAGTTGCTGCCGAGATTTTCGCCCTCGATCGCGGTGCGCGCGAAATCGAGTGTTAGTTCGTCGCCGTAAGGCGTGCGTATGAGGGCGCCGTAATACGCCGTATCAGGCTTTTCGCCGCTGGCTCCCAGAGCGAACGGAATCCGGTTGCCCATGCCGCGGTAATTCGGGAACCACGGCTGGCCGTCGGCGATCGAGCGCGCGTAGGCCCGCTCCGGCAGCGCGAGCGTCCAGGACTTTCCGAACCAGCGGTCCTGCGGCCGGCCCGCGTAGTAGCTCTCCCACCACTGCGGGTGCTCTTTCATGTAGTAGGTCGTGCTCGCGAAGCGCCCGCTCTTGTCCATGTACATGTAGGCGGTACCGGTCTTGCCCGCGAGCAGAATCGCGCCGCGGTCCTTTCCGGAGACGGCGAGGACCTTGGATTGGCCGCCGTTCCTGTAGCGCAGCTCGTCCCCCAGCGTGGTGACGCGCAGATTGGCGGGCGAGGTGCCGTCGAGCTTCTTCGTCTCTTCGCCGATATAGGAATGAGCCGGGTCCTCGGTGCAATACACGGCCGTCTGCGTCTTACGGTCGAACCACTCGTTGGCGATGATCCCGCTCTGATAGGGGTACGCGCCCGAGAGCACGGCCGCATGGCCGGGCGCGGTCAGGGTCACCGCATGGGCGTGGTGGGCGTTTCCGAACCAGGCGCCTTTCTCCAGGAGCAGCTTGAAGCCGCCGGCGCCGTACTGGTCGCGGTATTTCAGGAGCTGCTCTTGCGGCAGGCCGTCCACCACGATCACCACGACGAGCCTGGGTGCGTTGCCAGCCGCGATCGCCGTGTGGGCGACGAGGGAGGCGAGCAGCAAGCTGAGAAACAACGCGAAGGCGCGGCGTATGGTCATGGCAGAACTCCGTTTCTTTCGATGTTCGCGGCGAATTGTTTCGGATTGATGAATCGCCGCCAGAGCGCTAGCGGCGGAGCTCCAGGCGCACGAGCGCGGCCCCCGAGGCGAGAGCCTTCAGCTTGCCGAGCGCGACCTCGCGTGCGAGCGGCACCATGCCGCAGTTGGTGCAGGGATAGAGTTTCTCCGGCGGCACGAATTTCATGGCCGCGCGGATCGTCGCGGCGACTTGCTCGGGCTTCTCGACGGCCTCGCTAGCGACGTCGATGGCGCCGACCAGGACATCCTTGCCCTTGAGCAGAGAGAGCAACTCGAGCGGCACGTGCGAATTCGCGCACTCGAGCGAAACCTGGTCGATCTTCGATCGCGCGAGCAGGGGAAAGGTGGACTCGTATTGCCGCCATTCGGAACCGAGGGTCTTCTTCCAGTCGATGTTCGCCTTGATTCCGTAGCCATAGCAGATGTGCACGGCGGTCTTGCATTTGAGGCCCGCCGCGGCCGCTTCCACCGCCTCGATGCCCCATTCGGCGACTTCGTCCATGTAGACGTTGAAGGCCGGCTCGTCGAACTGGATCACGTCGGCGCCCGCCCGCTCGAGCTCGCGCGCCTCTTGATTGAGGATCGCGGCGAACTCGCGCGCGAGCTTCTCGCGGCTGCGGTAGTGGTTGTCATAGAGCGTGTCCACCATGGTCATGGGACCGGGGAGGGAGAGCTTGATCGGGCGCTTCGTCTGCCCTCGGAGGAAGCGAACGTCCTCGACGAACACCGGTTTGCCACGCCCCACGGGTCCCACCACCACCGGCACGTCCGCGTCGTAGCGATTGCGGATGCGCACGGTGCGCTTATGCTCGAAATCGACGCCCTTTAAGCTCTCGATGAAAGTCGTAACGAAATGCCTGCGTGTCTGCTCACCGTCTGTGACGATATCGATGTCTGCGGCTTCCTGGTCGGCGAGCACGAGGCGCATGGCGTCGCGCTTGCCTTCCTCGAGGAGATCTCCTTCAAGGAGCCAGGGCGCCCAGAGCTTTTTCGGCTCGGCGAGCCACGCCGGCTTGGGCAGGCTGCCTGCTATGGTGGTCTGGAGAAACAAGCGAGGCCTTTTCAGGCGCGGGCGCCTAGATTCCACGAGGCAAAGCCACAGCCGACGTACACCTCGGGGCAGTTGCAGTAGCCGATCAGCTCGAATCCGCTCTTGCCTGCGGCGCCATGGGCGGCGACCCAGTTGCGGATCTCGGCCGCGCCGTTGCCGATTGTCGGCAGGCGCTCGTTGAGGAAGTCGATCAAAGGCCGCTCGTCGCCCTTCTCGAAGTGTCGGATGCATTCGCGATCGAAAGGCTCATCGACCTCGCCCATGGTGGGCTCTCCGATCGAGTGGCTCAGGCCGCCGGTCGCGAGGATCGAGACACGCATGTCCCCCGGGTAAGTCCGAACCGCTTCGGCGAGCATCGTTCCCCATTGCATGCAACGCCGCACGCTCGGATAAGGCGGTTCGAGATCGTTGAAGATGATCGGAACGATCGGGGGCAGGGGATCGAGCCCGCCTCTCCACAGCGGAATGCAGAAGCCATGGTCGAGCGTCAAGTGGTGCGACACCGAAGGCTCGAAGTCGAGTTCGATCGCGGTTTGAAGGATGTGGTTCGCGAGCTTTGGATGCCCCGCGATCTTCTTGTAAGGGCAGTCTTTCATCCACGGCTCGGCGGGTCCATCGTGCACTTCACCGATGCCGACGCAGATGCTGGGCAAATTGTCGATGAAGAAATTGACCCAGTGATCGGGCGCGATCTCGATCAAGACGTCGGGGCGGGTGGCCTTGATGCGTCGGCCGAGTTCGGTCAGGGAGCGCGTCAGGTTTTGCTGACGGCTCGGGCTGACGTCCTTCCAGCCGCGAATAATGAGCGGCGCGTGGCTCGATGCGAACACACCGACCAACTTAGCCATGGCTCGATCTCGCCGCGGCGTCAGCCCCAGCGGTCCTCACCTTGCCTATGAATTCCGCCTCGGACATACCGACCACCAAGAAATAGAAGCGCAGAAGGTAGGGGTTAACCCGTTGCGCGAGGAATGCGACGTCGTCGCGCTGGAGCGCAGCACGCACCTCGGGCTCTAAAGGATAGCGGTCGAGGATCTTCTTGGGATTTCCGCAGTATTCTTCGCCAAGCGGCGCAGAGTTCTGAAGATCGAAGAAAAGCTTGCTCAGCCAGTAGTCTCTCATAGTCGACTATTTTGCCACGAGCGCGCGTAGTTGCAGAAGTTGCCGCTCGGCGGCAGGCGTCTTGCCTCTATTTTGCCGCAGGGTGTCGGGTGAGGGGTACGAACCTCACCGTCAGGGTACGCTTGGTCGTTGCGGTGCCGTCCGGCTGCTTTTCGACAAGCAGGAGCTGCTGCACGTCGCGGGATCCGCCTACCGGGATCACCATTCGGCCGCCGGGCCTGAGCTGATCGATCAGCGGTTGGGGGACTTCCGCCGGCGCCGCAGTGACGATGATCGAATCGAAGGGCGCGACTGCGGCCCAGCCGTTGTAGCCGTCACCGACGCGCACCTCGACGTTGCCGTAGCCGAGTTGAGCGAGGAGCCGTGTCGCCCGCTTTGCGAGAGGCTCAACGATTTCGATGGTGTAGACCTTGGCGACCAGTTCGGCGAGCACAGCCGCCTGGTAACCCGACCCCGTGCCCACCTCCAGTACGGTGTCTGTGGGCTTCAGATCGAGCAGATCGGTCATCAGCGCAACGATATAGGGCTGGGAGATCGTCTGGTTTTCGCCGATAGGCAGCGGGCGATTCTCGTAGGCGAAAAGTTCCTGCGCCAAAGGCACGAACCTGTGGCGCGGCACTTTTCCCATTGCCGTCATGACTGAATCGCCGAATCTCGGCCGCCCGGTTTCCGTTGCGGTTTCGCGCGCCATGGCCGCGATTTCCGCCACCATGCGTGCGCGCGCAGCCGCATACCGGTCCTGCGCAATTGCGGGTTCGGCGTGCGTCACGGCAAGCAGGACAAGGGCTGGAAGAAGGGCAACCAGCATGCGGGTCGGCGATCAGGCGACCACAAGGCTGGTGAGGCGTTCCGGATTGGCGAGCAGATCGGCGCTCGGGCCGCTGTAGGCGATGCGGCCGCGGTTCAGCACTAGCGCGTTTTGCGTCACCTGGAGCGCGAGCTTGGCATGCTGCTCGACCAGCACGATCGCGAGGGAATCCTCGCGGATCAGTCGCTGCATGGCTTCAAGCAGAACCTCGATGACAATAGGTGCGAGCCCCTCGAGCGGCTCGTCCATGAGCAACAGCGTCGGGTTTCCCATCAGCGCCCGGCCGATCGCGAGCATCTGCTGTTCGCCGCCTGAGATCTGGTTGCCCCAATGCCCGCACCGTTCGGCGAGCTTCGGGAAGAGCTCATAGACCCGCCCGAGGGTCCAGCGGCCAGGGCGCGCCGCGACAGTGAGATTCTCTTCAACCGTGAGCGAAGGGAAGATTTCCCGCGCCTGTGGGACCAGGCCGATGCCCAGACGGCAGCGCTCATAGACCGGCAATCCCGCGATGGGTTTGCCCTGATACTCGATGCTGCCGGCGTGGAATGTCGTATGGCCCATCACCGTTGAAAGAAGCGTGGTTTTGCCGACTCCGTTTCGGCCGAGCACTGCGAGCGCGCCGCGCTCGGGTAGATCGAGCGCGATGTCCTCCAGAATCACCGTCTCACCGTAGCCGGCCCGCACGTCGCGCAGGCAGAGTGCACTAGGCATGGCGCTGCTCTCCGAGATAGACCTGATGCACGCGCCGGTCCTTGGAAATCTCCTCCGGCGGCCCCTCGACTAGTATCTGGCCTTGCACGAGGACGGTAATGCGATGCGCGAAGCGGAACACGAGGTCCATGTCGTGCTCGATGATCAGGATGGCGATGTGCTTGGGCAGATTGTCAAGCACCTGCAGGATCCTGTGTGACTCGACCGAGGGCACTCCCGCCGCCGGCTCGTCGAGCAATAGCACGCTGGGTTTCAGTCCCAAGGCGATCGCGATCTCCACGAGGCGCTGCTTGCCGTAGGGGAGATCGAGGATGCGTTGGCTTGCATCCTCGGCGAGCCCGAGTGTGGCGAGCAGCCCCAGACTCTCGTCGCGCACGTCCGTGTAGGAGCTTGCGGAGCGCCACGTGTGGCGTGCAACACCGCGGCGCTCGGCCACGGCGAGCGCCACGTTGTCGAGAACGGAGAGCCCGCGGAAAAGCGCATTGATCTGAAAGGTGCGGCCGAGACCGCGCTTCACACGCGAGGCCTGCGCAACCTGGGTAATGTCTTCCCCACCCAGGACGATATGCCCCGAGGAGGGCAGGAGGACGCCGGTGAGCATGTTGATAAACGTGGTCTTGCCCGCACCGTTTGGGCCGATGAGGGCATGGCGTGCGCCTGCCTCCAGCCGGAAATTGATGTCATCGGCCACCGTAAGCGCGCCGAACTTCTTGCACAGGCCGCGCGTCTCCAACGCGATATTTTGCGGCGCGCTCATGCCTTCCTCCGCAGCCTGGTGAAAATCCCATCTAGAATTCCAAGAATTCCGCCTCGGGCGAACATGACCACCAGCACCAGCATCACACCGATACCGAAATACCAGTATTCTGGAAACTGCTTGGCGAGAAGATCCTGTGCTATCAAAAATACGACCGGGCCGACGAAGGCGCCATAGATGCGGCCGACGCCGCCGAGGATGAGCATCACCAGCAGCTCGCCGGCGGATTCGAAGGAGAGCACGTTCAACCCAACGAACTGATTGGTCTGAGTGATGAGGCCTCCGGCGACGCCGGCGATCGTGGCGGAGAGCGTGTAGACGAGGACCAGGCGCCAGTAGACCGGCGCGCCGATCGCATGCATGCGCAGATTGTTCTCCCGCAGTCCCCTGAGCGATGTCCCGAACGGCGAATAAATCATCCTCCTCACGAACCACCACCCAAGGAACAGCACCACGAGGCAGTAGAGATAGGCGGTTTTTCCGAAGATATCGAACTTGAACAAGCCAAGAACCGATGCCACAACGACGCCGGAAAGGCCGTCCGCCCCGCCGGTGAGGTTGGTCGCCTTATTGGCGATCTCGTAAAGAACCGACGTGATCGCCAGCGTGAGCATGAGCAGCGTGAGCGCCTTCGTGCGCAGGATGATGGCTCCGGTCGTGATGCCCAGGAGCGCGCCGGCGGCCGCTGCGGCGGCAAGCTGCACCATCGGATCGGTGACCCCCGCTTTCGCCGCGAGAATTCCGGCGACGTAGGCGCCAAAACCGAAGTAGGCGCTATGGCCAAGCGTAATGATTCCCGCGTAGCCGACAATCAGATCGAGCGACAGTGCGTACAGGATGAAGATCAGGATGCGCGCCCCGAGAGAAAGATACTCGGGCAGCGCAAAGAAGGCTGCGATCGCGAGGATCCACGGCAGCCATTCGATCGGGCGGATGCGGGGATCGGCGCTGTAGCCTCCGGCGTGGGTGCTCATGCGTGCCGCCCGAACAGACCCGCAGGCCGCCACAGCAGGATGCCGATAGTGGCCACGTAAATGGGGAAAGCGCCGTACTGCGGCAGCCAGTACTTGCAGGCGGTGTCGGCGATACCGATCAGGAGCGCCGCGACGAACGGTCCGCGCAGGCTGCCCAACCCGCCGACGGCCACGACGACTAGGAAGTACACGAGGTTCTCGAACGGATAGGTCGGTTGGATGGCGATGATCTCCGCTCCGAGCCCGCCGCCGAGCCCCGCCAGTCCGCTGCCGAGCGCGAAGGTGAGGGTGAACAGACGTTTCGTGTTAATGCCCACCGATTGAGCCATCGCGCGGTTGTCCACCGCCGCGCGCACCATCGCGCCCCAGCGCGTGCGCTCCACACCGAACCACAACAGCGCCACCATCGCCGCGCTGAAAACGATGATGAAAACCCGGTAAGTTGGGAAATCGCGGCCAAGCAGCGGGAACTGGCCTTTCAGATATTCGGGCAGCGTAACCGGGTGTTGAAGCGTTCCATAGATGAAACGCGCCACTGCGACGGAAATGAAGATCAAGCCGATGGTAAACAGCACCTGCTCCAGGTCGCTTGCAGCGTAAAGCCTCGAATACAGAAGGCGCTCGAGGAGAACGCTGCCGGCGGCGACGAACACAAACGCGAGGACGAGTGCGAGCGGGAAAGGCACCCCAAACCGCGAGATCGCGGTGGTAAGAATGTAGCCCCCGGCCATGGCGAACACCCCGTGGGCGAGATTGGCGAACCCCATCAGGCCCATCGTCACCGATAGACCCACCGAGATCACGTAGAGGATCATCCCAAGCGCCGAGCCGTGGAAGGCGACGCTCACGATCGATGCGAGGAATGTTTCCAATTCAGAGTCCTAGCGGGGCTTTAGCAAGCTGCAATAAACAGAGGGAGAATGCAGGAGGCGATTCTATATAGTCTTGATGGGTTTGGCATCCTATCGCGGTTTTCCGTCCCGCTCATGGGCCTTACAGCTGCCAAGTCCTCGCCCGTAAACAAGGTGCAAGCTCGAACCCGCTGCCGCCCACCCGGGATTTCTCTGCGCCCCCTTAGTGAAAATCTCGCGACTGCGTGACGATCTGTCCCAAGAGGGCGCTGTGGTCCGTCAGCCGCTTCGCCACAAGATGGATTACTTCGCCTTCGCGTTCAAGCACTCCTTCGACGCCCATCAGGCGCGCGCCGAGCAACTCGCGGCGCTGGCATTCGGTGAGATCGCGCCAGACAATAACATTGATGCAACCAGTTTCATCCTCCAACGTCACGAATACCGTTCCGGATGCCGTGCCCGGGCGCTGACGGCCGGTGACGATTCCCGCCGCCCGGACCGCGCTGCCGCTTGGCAGCCCCCGGATCTCCTCTGCGGCGACAAAGCGCATGCGTGCAAGGCGCGGGCGCAGCAGCGCGAGAGGATGGCGCCCGAGCGTGAGGCCAGTGCTGGCGTAGTCGGCGACGAGATTCTCTCCCTCGGTTGGCGCGCGAAGTACGGGCGGAGTCTCCGCCACCGGTGCGCCGCGCAGGACGGGCGCGCCGATTTCGATTCCGGCGACCTGCCAGTAGGCGTCGCGACGGTGGCCTGAGAGCGCCTCGAGCGCTCCGGCAGCCGCCAGGCACTTCAGGTCGCGCCGGTTCAGTTCAGCGCGCCGGGCGAGATCCTCAACGCTGCCAAACGATAGGATCTTTCGCGCGGCGACAACGCGCTCGGCGCCCGCTTGCGACAAGCCCTGCACCAAACAGAAACCGAGGCGCACGGCGGGCTGCACCCCCCTGGCAGCTTCGCTGCCACCCCTCCTCGAGGAGGAGAGGAATAGACCTTCCCCTCCTTGGTAAGGAGGGGTGCCCGAAGCGCCAGCGGAGGGCGGGGTGGTGTTTTCCAGAATGCACTCCCATTCGCTCGAGCACGCGTCTACAGGCCGCACCTCGACTCCGTGGCGGCGCGCATCCTGCACCAGTTGCGAGGGCGTGTAGAAACCCATCGGCTGGCTGTTCAGGAGCGCCGCGAGAAACGCCGCCGGCTCGTGGCGCTTGAGCCAGGCGGACACGTAGGCGAGCAGGGCGAAGCTAACCGAATGCGACTCGGGGAAACCGTATTCGCCGAAGCCGAGGATCTGACGGTAGATGCGCTCGGCGAATTCTGTAGAGATGCCGTTCTTGCGCATGCCGTCCATGAGTTTTTTGTGGAAGGGCTCCAGCCCTCCCTTGCGGCGCCAGGCGGCCATCGCACGGCGCAGTTGGTCGGCCTCGCCGGGGGTAAAATCCGCCGCCACCACCGCGAGCTGCATCACCTGTTCCTGGAAAATCGGCACTCCGCAAGTACGCTCGAGAACTTTTCTCACCGCGTCGTTGGGATAATCGATCGGCTCCTTGCCAGCGCGCCGCCGCAGATAAGGGTGCACCATGTCCCCCTGGATCGGTCCGGGCCGCACGATCGCGATCTCGATCACGAGATCGTAAAAATGCTCCGGCTTCAGCCGCGGCAGCATCGACATCTGGGCGCGCGACTCGATCTGGAACACTCCGACGGTGTCGGCGTGCCGCATCATCTCGTAGACCGCGGGGTCTTCCTCGCGCAGCAGGCTATCCATGGTGATCGCGCTGCCGCGCAACTCGTTGACGAAGTCCAGTCCGCGTCGGATGGTGGAGAGCATGCCGAGCGCCAGGACATCGACTTTGAGCAGACCCAGGTTTTCCAGATCGTCCTTGTCCCACTGGATGATGCTGCGCTCGGGCATCGCGGCGTTCTCGATCGGCACCAAGCGCGCGAGGGCCCCTCGCGATATGACAAACCCGCCGACATGCTGCGACAGATGGCGCGGAAAACCGAGCAAGGAGGAGGCAAGCGCCATGAGGCGCCGCATGACCGGGCTCGCGGGATCGAAGCCCGCATCGCGCAGGCGAGTGGCAAGCTCCCTGCGGTCGTCCCACCAGGCGATCGATTTGGCGATGCGATCGACCTGCTGCAAATCGAGCCCCAGCGCCTTGCCTGTGTCGCGCAGCGCGCTCTTGGGCTGGTAAGTGATGAGCGTGGCTGCCAGTGCGGCGCGCTCGCGGCCGTATTTGCGGTAGATGTACTGGATGACTTCCTCGCGCCGCTGGTGCTCGAAATCGACGTCGATATCAGGCGGTTCGTTGCGCTCCTTCGAGATGAAGCGTTCGAACAAGAGCTCCTGCTTGGCCGGATTGACCTCGGTGATGCCCAGCGCGTAGCAGACGGCGGAATTGGCCGCCGAGCCGCGCCCTTGGCAGAGAATGCTCTGGCTGCGGGCGTAGCGTACGATATCGTGGACCGTCAGGAAAAACGGCTCGTAACGAAGCTCGGCGATGAGCGAGAGCTCGCGCTCGATGAGATCGCGGATTTTCTGCGATGCGCCTGCGGGAAAGCGTCGCTGCAATCCCTCTTCGGTCAACTTGCGCAGCCAGCTCGCCGGAGTTTCGCCCGGAGGAACGAGCTCTTCGGGATACTCGTAGCGCAGCTCTTCCAAAGAAAAACGGCAGCGCTCGGCGATGCGCACGGTTTCGACAAGCAACTCGGCCGGATAAATCTGCGCCAGGCGCATGCGCAGTCGCAGATGCCGCTCGGCGTTGGGGTGGAGCGCGTGACCGCAGGCGTGCACCGGCGTGCGAAGGCGAATCGCGGTCAGCGTATCCTGCAACGGCCGACGCGAGCGCAGGTGCATGTGCACATCGCCCGAGGCGACCAGCGGCAGGCTGCAGCGCCTGCTTAGCTCGCGCAACTCGGCGAGCCGCGCCCGGTCGTTGGGCCCGCGCAGCAGCTCCACCGCGATCCAGGCACGGCCGGGAAAGCGCTCGGCGATCGAGCGCGCTTGTTTTTCCCCCTCTCCCTCCGGGAGAGGGTAGGGGTGAGGGAATGCGAGCAGCACCAGACACCCCGGCAACCCGCTATCGAAATCTTCCCAGCCGAGGGAATAACTGCCTTTCTTACTTCTGCGCCGCCCGCGGGTGATGAGCTCCGAGAGATGGCCGTAACCGCCGCGGTCGGTCGCGAGCAGCACGAGCTTCGGCCCGTCCTTCAACTGCACTTCCGAGCCGATGACGAGGTGCAAGCCGACATCCTTCGCCGCGACGTGCGCGCGCACGACACCGGCGAGCGAACATTCGTCGGTCAGCGCAAGGGCCGAATAACCGAGCGCGGCGGCGCGCTGCACCAACTCTTCCGGGTGCGAGGCGCCGCGCAGGAAGGTGAAATTACTCAGGCAATGCAGCTCGGCGTAGGCGGGTAGGGCGGTCGATGTCACGCGAATACACCGTGCAAATACCATCCCCCTTCGCCGCGGCGCTCGCGATAGATCCACACGAGCGCTTCGTTCTGCATGCGGGCGACGAAGTAGTCACGGGCGACATCGTCCCCGTCCCACCATCCCGACTCGATGCGCTCCGGGCCGACGAGCAGCTCAAGCCGCCCGTCGTGATGCGGCACGGCGTCGATTTCCGCAAGCGGCCGTGGACGATCGAGCAGCCAGAAGGGACGCTCGCCGAAATCCATCTGCATTTGCTTTGCTTCAAGATCGGCAACCACGCCGGCGCGCTCCGGCCGATGCTCGGCTCGGCCGGCAATGCCGCACACCGCCGCGCCGCCGAGCCGTGCGCGCAGCCGTTCGACCAGTGATTCCCATCGGCCGGGCGGTTTGCCTTGCTCGATCAGCAACCCAAGGTTGCGGCCGGAAAGCGGTACCAGGTCATCGGCTTGCAAAATGACCTCGCGTACCGGTTCGGCGATTGCGAGACCGGAAAGCCGCTCGCGCAGCAGCACCGTGAAGTGTTCGGCATCGCGGGAGGGTGCGACCAGGCCGATAGTGATTTCGGTAGCAGCCCTGTCGCGATGTCCGAGCCGGAGGACAAAGCGCTGCACGCCGCTCGAGCGCGCGGCGAGAAACCCGGCGAGTTGCACGATCAGCCGCCTCGCGGCGAAGAGCAGCGCCTCGGCCTGGGTGACTTCCGCTGGAAGTTCGATCGCTGCTCTGAACCGCGTTGGTGGAACGAAAAAAATCCGCGGATCGGGAAGACACCCGAGCCCGCGATCGATCTCGTCGAGCAGCCCCGGTCCGAAGCGCCGCGCCACGCCATCGCGCGGCAGCGCGCGCAGCTCGCCCAGCGTGCGGACGCCAATCGCCCCGAGCGCTGCCCGTGTTTCGTCGTTGCGGCAAAAGATCTCGACGGGCAATGAGGCGAGGGCCGGCTCAATCTCGGCCGTCGAGCCGATGAATTCCCCTTTTCCGGCGAGGGCAAGCCAGAAAGCCGCACGCGGCGTGGGAGCGACGGCGAGCGTCGTGCTCCACCCCATTTCCTTAAGCCCTCGGCGCAGGCGTTCAAGGAGCGGCTCCAGGCCGCCGAAGAGCTTCAAGCTCCCCGAGACTTCGAGCAATACGCAATCGGGAAACTCAAGCGCCACGCCGGGCGTAAACTGCGCCGCCCAGCCGGCCACGCCGAGCAAAGCCTCGGTTTCCGCCGCAGGATCGCGCGGCGCAACGCTCAGCCGGGGCGCTAAGGCGAGCGCCGCCGAAACGGCCATGCCGGCGCGAACGCCGCGCGCGAGTGCCTTGCGGTCGCAGGCGAAAACGCGGTGCCGCTCTTCGACAGCGAAGGGCTCAGGCGTGGACGAGCCGCGGAGGAAAATCTCGAGCGGCAGTTGCGGCAGTCGAATAGCGATCCACATAATGGTTTTTACCGCGCACGGCAGGTGGCATCGCCGGCAGCAGGATGGGGCGGGCGAGGGGGGCGCCGCGGCGCTTGAGAATGCGTACCTCAAGGCCACCGGCCGCGGTGCTGAGTGCAATCCGGAGAGGAGCAGGGGAGGACTCGCCGACAGCCTCCGGGGAGCGGAACAGGAAGGCCGGCGCCCGGCCGCCTTCGGCGGCGATTTGCAGCCGCCGCAAATCGGCGTACTTCACCGACCGCGGCCAAGTGAGCACCGCACCGCAGGCGTTCGAGGCGAGCACCTGTTCGGTTGCCCAGAGCGTTTCTTTCGCGGAGGCGGTGCGCACGATGACAATCTTGCCGATATCAATTCCCGCCACGGCGAGCGCCGGCGCGTAGGGAAGATGGGGCGGGGCGATCCAGGCGAGCCACAGCCCCCGATTCGATAGCGCAGCGAGCGCGGGGCCGAGCAGGCGCATCTCGCCGATGCCTTCGTGCGCGGGCAGGATCTCGGTCAGCGCGCCGGCAGGCCAGCCGCTGCCCGGAAGCTCGGCGTCAAGTCGGGGAAATTCGCTTGGAACCGTCGGCGTGCCGGCCCGACTCAAACTGCCGCCGCGCCAGATGTCGGGGCGCTCGAGCAGAGCGGCGAAAGAGAAAGGCCTGCCCGCCATGGATAGCAGTCTGCGAAAAAGCAAGCGTCAAAGAGGCTGGCGGATCACACCGACGCCGAGACCTTCGATGGCGAAATCATCTTCGCGCAGATCCACGACGATAGTCTTGAACTCGGGATTCTCCGGAAGCAATTCGACCGCGTTGCCGCGGCGGCGCAGGCGCTTTACCGTGACCTCGTCATGCACCCGTGCCACCACGATCTGGCCCGAGCGCGCCTCGCGTGTGCGGTGCACTGCGAGCAGATCGCCATCGAGAATTCCGGCATCGCGCATGCTCATGCCGCGGACTTTCAGCAAGTAGTCGGCGCGCGGCTGGAACAGGGCGGGATCGACCTGGCAGCGCCGCTCGATATGCTCTTCTGCGAGGATGGGGCTGCCTGCGGCGACGCGGCCGATCAACGGCAGTCCCAAGCCATCGGAAAGGCGGATGCCGCGCGAGGCGCTCGGGGTCAGCTCGATCGCGCCTTTTCTCTCCAGAGTGCGCAGATGCTCCTGGGCGGCATTGGCTGAGCTGTAGCCGAATGCCTCGGAGATTTCCGTGCGGGTGGGCGGAAAACCGGTCTTTTGGATGGTCTTGCGGACAAAGTTGAGAATTTTCTGTTGCGTGGGGGTAAGCTCTTCGGTCATGGGGCCTCCATGTCTGTATTTATATACAGTCCATGCCCGTTTGGCAAGAAGGCTTGCCCTCAGGCGCCCAACGGTCCGCGCGAGCGTATAATTCGCACCAGACTGGATTTTTCGACCATGGCGCAACCCTACGAATCCGACCTCACCCGCATGATCCGCGAGCTGCTCCAGGAAAAGCCGCACATCGTCCAGGAGCAGAAAAGAGGGCGGGCCCTGTGGTGGGACAAGAAACTCGACCCCGACGCACTGAAGCGCGCCGGGGAATCGAAGGTCAAGCAGCAAGCCTACGTCTATCAGAACAAAGTCTGACCTCCGCTCCAGGACGCTCATCGCGGCCTTCGCGGCTTGTATTTCGCTTTCCGGATGCGCCAGCCAGCCGGAGGAGCTTGGACCTCCGATCGATCCGCTCCCTGCGGTCGCCCTCGTCGGGCGTGGAGATATTTTTGTGGATCGGGAGCGAATTGCCGACCTGAACCGCAAGCGGGACTGGGCCGGACTGGTCCGCTATGCCGAAGAGCGGCAGCGGAGCGACCCGGCAAATTCTGACTGGGGGGTCATAGCCGGTTACGCATGGCTGCGCAGGGGCGACTATGCGCAGGCCATCTTGATGCTTTCGCCCGTCACCCAGCGCAATCCCGAGGACATCGGCGCCTGGAACCTGCTCGGGGAGTCTCAGCGGCTTGCCAAGCAACCGGGCCGCGCCGCGCAGACCCTGGAGCGAGCCAGCACCGTCGGCCGCAGCTCCCACATCACCTTTTTCCTGCTCGGCGAAGCCTACCGGGATGCGGGTCGGCTGGACCAGGCAATGAAGGGGTACCGCGAGGCCGTGCGCCTTGAGCCCGAGTTCGCTCGTGGCTGGTTTGAACTGGGCGCCGTTTCTATCAGGATTGGGGAGCTCGAAGAGGCTAAGGCGGCCCTGGATCAGTTGGAAAAACTCGACCCGAAGCTGGCTGAAGCACTCAGAGGGCGATCTCCATCTGCGAAGAAGTAGCTCGCCTGACACAGGCGTATTGTTGCATATGTGTATTATGTCAAATAACTTATACGACACCTTACGCAAGGACCTTCTCTGTGGAAATATGACGTTATCACCTCTGCCTCAGGTAACTTCTAACTCCGCTTTGCCGCCTTGAAGAGACCAAAGAAATTGCCTGTTGTTGCCGCCGCCAGTACATCCAACGGCATTTCACGGAGGCGGGCGACCTCCTCTGCCACGTGCCGAACGAGGGCGGGCCGGTTGGTCTTGCCCCTGTGAGGGACGGGAGCGAGGTAGGGCGAATCGGTTTCCACCAGTAAACGCTCCAGAGGCACCTTCCGCGCCACCTCCTTCAGAAGTGCGGCGTTCTTGAAGGTCACGATGCCCGAGAACGAGATGTGAAACCCCAGATCAACCGCTGCTTCAGCGACTTCCCGCGTTTCGGTGAAGCAGTGCATCACGCCCCCTACTTCGGCCGCGCCCTCTTCGCGCATGATACGCAGCGTGTCCGCCGCCGCTTCGCGGGTATGGATGACGAGGGGCTTGCCGCAGCTGCGTGCAGCACGGATATGGGCTCGGAAGCGCTCGCGCTGCCACTCGAGATCGCCGCTCACCCGGTAGTAGTCCAGGCCCGTCTCGCCGATTGCGAGTACGCGTGGGTGCTGCGCAAGCTCTACGAGCCGCGCGGAGTCCACAGCGGATCGTTCCTCATGGTCTGGATGCACGCCGACGGTCGCGAAAAAATTATCGTGCGTTTCAGCGAGCTTCAGCACCTTGGGAAAATCCCCGAGATTCACGCTGATGCACAGCGCGTGGGTCACGCCGTTCGCGCGCATTTCCTCGCGCACCTCGGCCATTTTCCCGTCGAAATCGGGAAAATCGAGATGGCAGTGCGAATCGACCAGCCCGGGAAAGGCTTGGACCCCGGGCAATACGGCATTCATGATCTGATCAGGCGCTGATAACCGAGAAGCAGATCTTCGACGAATAGTTTCGCGTTGAGCGGGTGCCGGGCGAGCGCCCGAGCGCCCGCCAGCTGCCGAAGGTAGCCCGCGATTGCGACGGCGTCGCAACGACTCGAGGTCTCGGCGATCACCCTTTCACGATCCCCGTGATATCGAATCCGTCCTGCGACCCGCGCAAGGAGCAGATCGTAGCTCCAGCGCTGCAGCCACCCGACCAGGTCCCACAGGGGTACCCGCTGTACGGTTTCGGCCAAGGCGATCGGGTCGAATCCAGGAGTCTGCAGGCCTTCTATGAAACGCAACCGATCGGCTTCGGTTTCCGCAGCCTTGAGGGCGGCCAGCGGCGCCCCTCCCGCGCCCGCCAGCGCCGCCTCGGGCTGCCTGACGCCCTCCTCCTTGAGCCAGCGCAGAACCTCAGCGGCCTCTGGGAACGGCAGCGTGAATTTCAGACAGCGGCTGCGCACGGTGGCGAGCAAGGCATCCGGCCGCGTCGTGGCCAGGAGAAACACTGTCGCGGGCGGCGGCTCCTCCAGGCTCTTGAGCAGGGCGTTTTGCGTATTGGCGTTCATCGCTTCGGCCGGATAGACGAGGATCACGCGCAGGCCAGCGCGATGCGTTCCTACCGAAAGGAAATCGGCGAGCTCCCGGACCTGCTCAATGCGGATCTGCTCGCTGCGCTTTTCCTTCTTTGCGGGCCCAGTGCCCTCCTCGCGCGACTCCGGTGCCAGGCTCTCCGGCACGAGCAGCCTGAAGTCCGGATGGTTGCCTTGGGAAAACCAGAGGCACGCCGGGCAGGCACCGCAGGCGCGGCCGTCGGGAGCCGGTTTTTCGCAGAGGAGCGACTGCGCGACCCCATGCGTAAATTCAAATTCCCCCAAGCCCTCAGCGGCCTGGATCAGGACCGCGTGAGGCAGCCGCCCCCGCATGTGGCCCCAGGCTTTCCAAGCAGACTCCTGCCAAGCGAACATATCAATCAACAAATATTGGAAATAATCTTCTCAACTTCTTTCTTGACTTCATCGAGCGGTTTTCTGCTGTCGATTACGCGGACTCGGGATCGGTCCGCCGCAGCGCGCTCGAGATACCCGGCGCGAATCCGCTCGAAAAATTCAGGCCCTTCGCGCTCGAAGCGATCCGCCGGTCCTTTTGTCAATCGGCGCTGTGCAGTTTCCACCGGAACGTCGAAAACCAGAGTGAGGTCCGGCTGAAGGCCTTCCTGAACCCAGCGTTCGAGCGCACCGATCTTGTCTGCCGCCATTCCCCTGCCCGCGCCCTGGTAGGCGTAGGTGGCATCGGTAAAGCGGTCCGAGAGCACCCAGCGGCCCGCGGCAAGCGCCGGTGTGATGACCTGCGCGATGTGCTCTCGGCGTGCGGCAAACATCAACAGAGTCTCGGTCTCGATGTGCATCGGCTGCGAAAGGAGTAGCGAGCGCAGTTTCTCGCCGAGCGGCGTGCCGCCGGGCTCGCGCGTGACCACGATGTCCTTGCCGCGTCCGCGCAGGAAATCTGCGATGCCGGCGATATGCGTGCTCTTGCCGGCGCCATCGATACCTTCCAGAGTAATGAACTTGCCCCGGCTCATGGTTTCGAGCGCCTGCGTGCGCCGGGCATCTGGTACTTGGCGACCGCGCGATTGTGCTCGATGAGCGTGCGCGAGAATTCGCTCGTGCCATCGCCTCGCGACACGAAGTACAAGGCATCGGTCGTTGCCGGGTGCATTACCGTGTCTATCGAGGCGAGTCCCGGCATCGCGATCGGATGCGGGGGCAAACCGAGCCGCGTATAGGTGTTGAAAGGCGTGTCGGTAACGAGATCTCTCTTGCGCAGGTTGCCGTCGAATTTCTCGCCCAATCCGTAGATCACGGTCGGATCGGTCTGCAGCTTCATCCCGAGACGCAGGCGATTGGCGAAAACGCCGGCGATCAGAGCTCGGTCGCTTTCACGGCCCGTTTCCTTCTCCACGATCGACGCAAGAATCAGCGCCTGGTACGGATCCGCCATGGGAACTTCAGGTGCGCGCTGCGCCCAGGCCCTCTGGAGCTGTTTTTGCATGGCGCCGTAAGCGTGCGCGAGCACCGCGATGTCGCTCGAGCCTTTGGCGAACACGTAGGTGTCGGGAAAGAACATTCCCTCCGGAAACACGTCTGCGGCCCCGAGCCTCGCCATCACCTCCGCATCGGAGAGCTTGGCCGAATCGTGTTTCAGGTCGGGATGCGCATCCATGGCGTCCCGCATCTGGCGAAAAGTCCACCCCTCGACGAACAGGATCTCGGTCTGAGCATATTCGCCGCGCGTCACCTTGCGAATCAAGAGCATCGGCGTCACCCCCGCCGAGACCTGATAGCTCCCCGCCTTGAGACTAGCGCTCGCTCCGTAGGCTCGCGCGAGCAGGTTGAACTTCCAGTCCGGAACAGGCACGCCCGCTGCGATGATCTGGCGCGTTGCCCCGCGCAGCGTGCTGCCTGGGCGGATTGAGAATTCCACAGCGGGCGAAGCAAGTTCGACCGGTGAGAGAGCAAACGCGAGCATCCAGGCGCAGAATCCGAGTGCCGCCGCGGCGGCCAGCAAGAGCGATATTTTCAGTCGAAACAGCAAAGAGGTGCGCATGTCGGGGGGTGATTGACTACGCTCGTATAATAACTGTTAAAGCGGACAGCCGAGCGTGAAGCTCGGCTGCCGGTTTAACTCCGCGAGTTGGAGCGGTCTAGCCGCTCAACTCGCGGCAATTCGGGGGATATAGCCAGTGAGCTTGCCGTTTCCGCTTTCTGCGATCGTCGATTCTGATCTCGTTGCGGCGCGGTCAGGCAGCATTTTCGCCTTGCTTGGCCATCTTGGAGTTCTCCAATTCAGCGGCGAGGGCGCGGAGTCCTTCTTGCAGGGGCAGTTGAGCTGCGATGTGGCGAAGGTCGGTTTGCTATCGAGCGTGTACGGCGCCTACTGTTCGCCCAAGGGCAGGATGCTTGCGAACTTCCTGCTTTGGCGGGAAGAGGTCGGGTTCTTCATGGCGCTGTCGCGCGATATCGCCGCCGCCGTGCAAGGGAATATCTCGAAATTCGTGCTGCGCTCCAAGGTGAAAGTATCGGAGGCGTCGGATACGATCGTGCTGGCGGGCGCGGCAGGCCCGCAGGCGGAGGGCGCGCTTCGCGGCCTGTTTTCCGAGCTGCCGAAAATGCCGAATGAGGTCTTCCGGCAGTCCAGCATCGGTACGGTGATCAGACTGAAGGACGGCAGGTTTGTTCTCGCATCGGCGCCATCGACCGCTTCGGCGCTTCAACGAAGGCTGGCGGGCCTTCTCCAATCCGTGGATGCGCGCGCCTGGCGCTGGCTCGACATCCGCAACGGCGTGCCTCTGATCAGCGCATCGACCCAGGACCGGCTTGTTCCGCAGATGGCGAACTTCGAACTGATCGGCGGCGTGAGTTTCGACAAGGGCTGCTACCCCGGGCAGGAGGTGATCGCGCGTACCCAGCATCTGGGCAAGCTCAAGCGCCGAATGTTCCTCGCAAATGTTGCCGCTCCGGCGGCCGCCGGCGACGATCTGTACAGCGAAGATTTGGGCGATCAGGCAAGCGGAGTGGTCGTCAACGCCGAGGCTTCGCCCGACGGAGGACACGATCTGCTTGCAGTCGTGCAAACTGCAAGCCGCGACGGCTCCACCGTGCATCTGAAATCCTTGACCGGACCCGTGCTGCGCTTCTCTCCCCTGCCCTACGCCGTCGCGTGAAGCTGGCCTACTACGTCTACTATCGCGTTCCGGCCGAGAACGCCAAGCGCGCGCGTGCGGCGGTGGGCGCTCTCCAGCGCCAGCTCACGAGCATTACCGGTATCGGCGGACGGCTGTTGCGGCGTCGCGACGACGAGACGACCTGGATGGAGATCTACGAGAACGTGGCAGACCCGGTGCGTTTTGAAGCGGAACTCGCGGAGTTGGTGAAGCACCACGGTCTGGCGGCGCTGCTTGTCCCCGGCTCTTCGCGCAGGCAGGAAATCTTCCGCGGTTTCTAGAGCCATGTGCCTGATCGTGCTCGCCTGGCGGACACATGCCCGTTATCGGCTGATCGTCGCTGCGAATCGTGACGAGTATTTCCTGCGGCCGGCTGCGCCGGCCGGGTTCTGGGAGGACCATCCCGGCGTCCTCGCGGGACGCGATCTCGAAGCAGGCGGCACCTGGCTCGGCATCACATTGGGTGGGCGATTCGCCGCGCTGACGAACTACCGCAACCCGGCGGACAAGAAAACAGGCTCCCCTTCGCGCGGCGCGCTGGTGAGCGAATTTCTGACCGGAAAGGCCGCTCCACGGGCGTACGTACAGGAAGTCGAAAAGCGCGGCACACAGTACAACGGCTTCGGCTTGCTGGTTGGAGACGCCAGATCGATGTACTTCCTGTCGAACCGCGGTGGCCATGCGGCGCGCGTCGAGCCGGGCGTGCACGGCCTGTCGAACCACCTGCTCGATACGCCCTGGCCCAAGGTCGAGAAGGGAAAGACAAAGTTCGCCGCACAGCTCGAGCGGCCCTTCGACGCCAAAGCGGCGTTTGCGCTCCTCGACGACACCGAGCGTGCCCCCGACGGCGAGCTTCCCAGCACGGGAGTGAGCCCGGATCTGGAGGAAAGGCTCTCGGCCATCCGGATTCCTGCAGTCAGCGGGTACGGGACCCGGTGCTCCACAGTGTTGTGCTTAGGCGCGGACGGCAAAATCGAATTCCACGAACGCAGCTACCGCGAGGACGGCAGCGTGAGCGCCACGGTCGGCTATCGCCTCACCTTGGCGCCCGGGAAAGCTCGAGCGTCATCTCGAAGTGCGGGATCCCGGCCTCCAGGAACTCTCCTCCACGCCCGCTGAAACCGAAGCGCCGGTAGAACCCCGCTGCGTGGATCTGTGCATGCAGCGTGATGCGGGTTAGGGACATCTCGTGCGCCCGCACGAGCAGGGCTTCGAGCAGCGCCGCCCCCGCGCCCCGCCCGCGGTATTCGCGAAGGACCGCCATCCGGCCGAGCCGGCCGTCGGGCGCTAGTCTTGCCGTTCCGATCGCACGGCCGTCCGAATCGCAAGCGACCGCGTGCTCGCAGCGCTCATCCCACTCGTCCCATTCAAGCTCGCGCGGAACGTTCTGTTCTTCGATGAATACCTTCTCGCGCACCGGGCGCGCAAGCGGCAATGCTTTATCCCACGGGAGGATGGTGATCATGAAAGTTTCCCCCATCGACGACCAGTATAATTGGTGTTATGCGAAGCCTCTGGAACGACGAGGAAGCGAAACAATTCCAGGGCGACCTCGGCCTGCGCGTCTACACCTCGCGGCTGCTCGGCCGCGACAAGTCGCTGGTACTCCACGGAGGCGGCAACACCTCAGTCAAGATCCTCGAGAAGAATATTTTCGGCGAAGAAGAGCCGATCCTCTACGTCAAAGGCAGTGGCTGGGACCTAGAGACGATCGAGCCGCAGGGTTTCTCGCCGGTACGTCTTTCCCACGTTCTGCGCCTCGCCGAGCTGCCTTCGCTTTCGGACCCCGAGATGGTTAACCAGCTCGTCACGCACATGCTCAAGGCGACGGCCCCCACGCCTTCCATCGAGACGATCCTGCACGGGCTCATGCCGCAGAAGTTCGTGGACCACACTCATGCCGACGCGGTGCTTTCCGTTACCAACACCAAGGACGGCGAGAAGCGCATTCGCGATATCTACGGAAAACGCTGCGTGGTCATACCCTATCTCATACCCGGCTTTGACCTGGCCCAGTACTGCGCCAAGGAGTTCAAGCGCCAGGGCACGCCTGAAACAGTCGGGATGGTCCTCCTCAATCACGGGATTTTTTCGTTTGGCGATAGCGCGCGCGAGTCCTATGAGCGCATGATCGAGCTGGTGACGCTCGCGGAGGAATATCTCGATTCGAAGCGAGCCTGGTCCGTAGCCCTGAAGTCTTCCTCCGCAGCAAAACCGCACGCCGCGCCGCAGGCCGAGCTGCGCCGGCGGCTCTGCGACATCGCCGGCGCTCCCATGATCCTGCGTACCGTGACGAACGAGCGCACACTCGGCTTCGCCCATCATCCGCAGCTCGCACGCTTCTCGCAGCAGGGCCCCGCGACGCCCGATCACGTCATCCGCACCAAGCGCACGCCGATGCTCGGAACCGATGTCACCCGCTATACCCAGAACTACAGAAGCTACTTTGACGAGCACGCTCCCAAGGCAAAAGAGCCGAAGACCATCCTCGACCCCGCGCCGCGCGTCGTGCTCGATCCGGCCTTCGGACTCGCGGCGGCGGGACGGACGGCAAAGGAGGCGGCGATTGTCGCCGAGATCTACGATCACACCATCGACGTTATCCTGCGCGCCGAGGCGCTCGGCGGATTCCAGGCCCTGCCCTCCAAAGACATCTTCGACGTTGAGTACTGGGACCTCGAGCAGGCGAAGCTCAGGAAAGGCGGGAAGCCTGCAGTGTTCTCAGGGGAAGTTGCGCTCGTTACCGGCGCCGCCTCGGGCATAGGCAAGGCGACGGTGGGTGCTTTCCTCGCCCGCGGCGCCGCTGTTGTCGGGCTCGATCTCGCCTCCGGCATCGAGTCGCTGCACGCTCGGCCTGATTTCCTCGGCGTGCGCTGCGATGTGACGGACGAATCCCAGGTGCACTCGGCATTGGAGCGGGCCGTGCTCGCTTTCGGCGGCATGGACATGGTCGTCTTGAACGCGGGCATCTTTCCGGCGAGCCACAGGATCGCGGAGCTTCCCGCCGAGGAGTGGCGCAAGTCAATGACGGTGAATCTCGACGCGAACCTCATTCTGATGCGCGCCTGCCACCCGTTCCTGAAACTCGCCCCGCGCGGCGGGCGGGTCGTGGTGATCGGCTCGAAGAACGTTCCCGCACCCGGCCCCGGCGCCGCCGCCTACTCCGCTTCCAAGGCTGCGCTCAACCAGCTCGCGCGCATCGCCGCGCTCGAGTGGGGCGCCGACCGCATACGTGTCAACAGCGTGCACCCCAACGCTGTTTTCGACACCGGCCTGTGGACCGAGGAAGTGCTCGCGCAGCGCGCCAGGCAATACGGGATGACCGTCGAGGCGTACAAGACCAACAACGTGCTCAAGACCGAGGTGGGCAGCCGCGACGTCGCAGAGCTTGCCGCGGAGATGTGCGGCCCGCTTTTCTCCAAGACCACCGGCGCGCAAGTGCCGGTGGACGGCGGCAATGAACGCGTCATCTGACCGGAACGGTCATCCCCGCGTAGGCGGGGATCCAATGGCTTCCAAAGTCGCTGGATTCCCGCTTGGCCGTTCCTCGAAACTCGCATTCGCTCGTTTTCGCGGGAATGACCGGTGCTATGCCTGACAACGTCGAAGCCCTGCGCTGGCGGGAGGGACGCCTCGAACTGATCGACCAGCGTCTCCTGCCTTCCCGCTTCGAGTACGTGCGCTGCACAAACGCCGCCAAAGTGGCAGAGGCGATTCGTTCCATGGTGGTGCGCGGCGCACCTGCAATTGGCTGCGCCGCCGCTTTCGGGATCGCTTTGGAAGCGCGCCGGCAGCAGAACCTTCGTCCCCGCGAGTTCCACGCCGCAATGGAAGCGGCGTTCAAGGCGCTTGCCGCAAGCCGGCCGACCGCGGTGAACCTCTTCTGGGCGCTGGAACACATGCGTTCGGCGCTCACCAGGCATCGAGACGATCCCAAATCCGCGGCGGAAAAGCTCGGAGAGGCCGCGGTGGCGATCTTCGCCGCCGATGTCGAGACCAACCGCGCCATCGGCCGCGTCGGCATGAAGCACGTGCCCGACGGCGCACGCATCCTCACCCACTGCAACACCGGCGCGCTTGCCACCGCGGGCCACGGCACCGCGCTCGGGGTGGTGCGCTCGGCGCGCGACGCCGGCAAGCGCATCTCGGTGATTGCCACCGAAACCCGGCCCTACCTGCAGGGTGCGCGCCTCACCGCCTGGGAGCTGATTCAGGAAAAGATTCCTGTCACGCTCATCACCGACAACATGGCCGGCCACCTCATGAGTCAGGGGAAGGTGGACATCGTGATCGTCGGCGCCGACCGCATCGCCGTGAACGGCGACGTCGCCAACAAGATCGGTACCTACCCTCTTGCGGTCCTGGCGCAGCGCCATCGCATCCCGTTCTACGTCGCTGCGCCGCTCTCCACGATCGACCTTAAAACGGCGAATGGCAAGGCGATTCCGATCGAGGAGCGCAGCGCATCCGAAGTCACGGGCTATGCGGGCATACGCTGGGCCCCCGAAGGCGTCGCGGTCGCCAATCCCGCGTTCGACATCACGTCGGCCGGGCTGGTAAGCGCGCTCTTCACCGAGAAGGGCGTCGTCAAACAGCCGAACGCCCGCAAGATCCGCCAACTGTTCAAGCGATGAAGCCGCTGACGGCAACGATCCGAATGCTCGCAGCCTGCGCCGCGCTGCTGGTCCTTCTCCCGGGCTGCGCCAGCCGCTATTTTCGCGATGCGGGAGAGCCTCCGCTTCCTCCGCCTCGCTATACGCTCGCCGCCCTTCCGCAGCCCGAGCACTGGACCGGGATCGTTTTCAACGGCGCCAAGATCGGCTTTACGCATTCGCGCGTGACGCCTGCTGCTCAGCAAGGACTCTACGAAATACACGGCGAAGCCGTAATCCTGTTCCGGTTTCTCGGCCTGGAAAAACGTGTGCTCGTGCGCTCGCTCGATACGGTCGATGAGAACGCAAGGCTGGTGCGCTTCGATTACCACTATGGGCTCGACGACAGTGAGCAGAAGGTCTCAGGCGAAGTGCGCGACGGCCGGCTTCTTTACCAGGTGACGAGCGCCAAACGCGTGCCCGAGAAAAAAGAGGAACGGTTGAGCGAGCCGCTCTACCCTTCCGGCGCCCTGAGCTTGCTGCCGGTGCTGCAAGGCTTGAGGGTTGGCAGAGAATTCCGGTGGCTCGTGTTCACCGGGGAAACTCAAGGCCTCAACCAGGCCTCGCAGCGCATCGAGGCCTACGAAACGAGCGAGCTTTTTCCGGACGCGGCGTTCAAAGTACGAACTGACCTGCTCGGGCTGACGAGCACCACCTGGATCGACGCACGCGGCCGACCCGTGTTCGAGCTGGGGCTGAACGGAGTGATCATCTCGGCGCTCGAGGAAGAGCAGACGGCGAAAAGCTATCTGGCGAGCGCCGCGCTGAACAAGGACGATGTGCTGGTGCAGTGGAGCTTGATCAAGGCTCCGCTTCCACTTTCCGATCCGCGCGAGGCACGGTTCCTCCGAATCAGTTTGAACCGCCCTCCTCTGTCGGATGAAAGGCAGAGCTGCCGCACCGCTGACGGCGATGTCGTTTGCGAGATCGACGTCACGCGGGCAGCGGCGCTCTCCCTCGGCTCCTCGGACACCGATTTGCGTCCATCGGCCACGGTGCAGAGCCACGATCCCATGATCCGGGCGCTCGCGCGGACGATCACCGCCGGCAGCGAGACCATACCAGAGAAAATCGGCACGGTGCTCGCATGGCTCGAACAAAATATCCGCAAGGAACCGGTCGATGTGTTTTCGGCGCTCGACGTGCTGGATTCAAGGCGCGCCGAGTGCCAGGGCCACGCCTACCTCTACACCGCGCTGATGCGTGCGCTCGGCGTGCCCACGCGCGTGGTGAACGGTCTGGTGTACTCGGCCGAGCACGGTGGATTTCTCTACCACACCTGGGCCGAAAGCCTGGTGGACGGATCCTGGCGCGCGGTCGACCCCACTTTCAACCAGGCCCAGGCGGATGCGACGCACATCGCGCTGGTGCGCGGCGAGAGCCTCGCGGAACTCATCCCGCTCGTGGACTGGGTCGGCAATACCCGTATCCGCGTGCTTGAGGCGCGTTGAGCGCCAGCGCACGTTACGGTCGTTCGCGCCAGGTTTTTCCGTCGCCGCCGCGACGCTCAGGGGTTGTCGGCGAACCACCTTTCGCGCAAGGTCCTCGCGCTGTCGAGGATGCGCTGGCCCACCACGGATTCGCGTATCTCCTCCGAAGGCTGCACGGAGTGCTCGCGGGTGAGCTGCGGCGTCTGCTTGAAAGTCAGATAACGCTGCAGCGCGGCGTGCATATGGCGCTTCAGCAGTCCCACGTTCACCGGTTTGTTGAGAAAACGGAAAATCTGCACCTGGTTGATGAGCTCGATCACAAGCTCGGAGTCCGACGCCGCTGTGACAAGTATGGTGAGTATCTGCGGGTTCTCCTGCTTCAACAGCCTCAGCATCGCGCTCAACTGCTCGTCCCCGGCTTCGAAATCGGAGATCAGAACCGCGATTTCCTGTTTTTCCATCGCGCCGAGCGCGGCGTCGACGTCCGCGGCATAGACGACCGGGCAAAGTTCGCCGATCAGCTCGCGCACAACCCTGAAGATTTCCTCATTCTTGGCGATCACGAGGACACCGGCCTCCATGCGCTGCGGCAGCTCGACCGCCGCCGTCTTGGTGTCGGCAAGCTCGAGCGCGATCGTGACTGCCTCGGCGACGATAGTTTGCAGCTCATCGTTGTCCCAAGGTTTGCTGACAAAGCGATACACCTCGCCGTCGTTGATCGAGCCCACCATCGCGGCGAGGTCGGAGTACCCGGTCAGCAGTATCCGCACACTGCGCGGCGAAATCTCTCGCGACTGGCGCAGCAACTCCACCCCGGCCATCACTGGCATGCGCTGGTCGCTGACGATCACGTGCATGGGATATTTGCGCATGAATTCGAGCGCCTTGTTGCCGTCCGCGGTGGTAAACACGTGGTAGCGGCTGCGGAACCGCGACTTCAGCGCAGTCAGTATGCGCTCCTCGTCGTCGATCACGAGCATTCGGGCTTTCCTCACGCTTGTGTCAAGGCTGATCGCACTATCGCCTGTCGCGGCCTGCAACTCGAGTTCGCTCGACGGCGCCGCCACGGTCGCGGGCTGGATGCTGAGGAGCCGCGCCGCACTGAGCAGCGCCGCAGCACCGGGTCCTGCGGACGCCGGCTCGACCGCGCCCACGCTGAGAGACGCATCGATCGCCGAGTGAAACGCCTGGGAAAACTCACCGGCGCTCTGAAACCGCTCGTCGCGGTTCTTGGCGAGCGCTTTGTGCAGCACCCGGTCCATCAGCGGCGACAACCGCGGGTTCAACTGCGACGGATCGGGAAACGGCTCGTTGAGGACCTGCTGCATTACGGTCGCGGCATTGCCGGCGAACGGTTTCCTGCCGGTCAGGAGTTCGTAGGCAATCACGCCGATTGAATAGATATCCGCCAGCGCGTTGACTTCGACGCCGAGGAACTGCTCGGGGGCCATGTAATACGGCGTGCCGAGGACATCCCCCACCTGCGTCAGGCTTGAGGAGTCGAGGCGCGCGATGCCAAAGTCGCTGATCTTGATGCGGCCGTCGCTGTTCAGGAGAACATTCGAAGGCTTGATGTCGCGGTGCACGACCCCTTCGGCGTGCGCGTGGCCGATGCCGTCGAGAAGCTGCCGCACGATCTCGCCAACCTCGCGAATTTCGTACTTAACTTTCTGCGACAGGTGCTCGTGCAGCGTCTTGCCGTTGACGAGCTCCATCACGATGTAGGCGGTATCGCCGTCCTCGCCGTAGTCGTAGATCTGCACGATACGCGGGTGCACGAGCCGCCCTACGGCCTGCGCCTCGTGCCGGAACCGCTGAATGACGTGCCTGAGTTCGCTCGCGCCGAGGGAGGACTTCTCGATCGCCTTGATCGCCACGCTGCGCGCGATGCCGCGGTCGTAGCCCTTGTAGACGACGCCCATCGCGCCCCGTCCAAGCACGGCCTGAATCTCGTATTTGCCGATTCGTTCAGGTGACGATAGGGAACCGGACCGCGAGCCGGGCTGCACGGAAAGTTCACGCGGTCCTTCGGATCTATTCATGGCTTATTCTGACTTGGCGTGGTTAGTCCGTGTGGGACAACTGTAGCGCCAACACCGGGGCGTCTGCAACTGGCCCGCGTGGCGCGACGTTTAGCCGCACCTCAGGGACGTTCCACATTCAGCACGGAATCTCCTCTATCTGAGCATCGTGTAGCCAGTAGATGCGACCCTGATGATGAGTGCGAACCAGCGTTTCCGCAGGCGTAAGCCCGGCATAGGCCCCTTGAAGGGCACGGCTGCACATTTCGTGCGTCACGGCCACCGTCACCGGGGCGTGACGTTTCTGCGCCAGCCATTGCTGGGCGCGCTTATAAGCGAGCGCATAGCTCTCGCCGCCCGGCACCGCGTAGTTCCACTTGTTCTCCTCGCGCGCCCGCCGGGCCCCCGGATACTGCTTGTCGATCTGGGCGTTCGTGAGACCCTGCCAGGCGCCCAGGTGATGCTCGATCAAGAGCGGCGTGACCACGAGGGCGTTCACGTCAAGCACCAACTCGGCGCACAGGAGGGCTGCAGTCTGCCGTGCCCGACCGATGGGACTGGTCTCGAGACAAACGTGCTGGCCCTCGGGGAGCACTTTCCGCAGCGCCTGTCCAGCGGCTCGCGCCTGCGCGATGCCCTTGGACGTCAATGGCGAGTCAAGGTGCCCCTGTTGTCGTCCTTCCCGGGTCCAAGTCGTCTCACCGGGTCGCACGAGAAAGATCATCGGGACGCTCATAACAGAAGAGTCGGTCACATTTGTCGGAATGTCAGGGGTGTCTGATGGGCTGTTCAAGCGGGGGCGCAATAGCGCTCCCTTGCGAGTTCGGAATTCTCTCGCAAAATCAGGAAGCGTGCGGAGGGATTGTGAATCGCCTGATGGTGAACCAGTAAACCCAGAACACGATGATGACCTGCAGCGGAGCGCGGGCCAGACGATATACGGGGCCCCACTCGTGCCCGCCCATCGGGATGTAGTTGATCGCAGAGTAGATGTTCGTCGGGAAGAACAGGACCAGGACTATGGCGGCACCCCATCCCGTCAAATATCTGGAGAAAGCGCCATGGGCCCGGGGAGTCCATATACGAGGGTTAGGCGTCGTCACATGCGCAAACTGATGAGCTCAGCCATCCTTGCCACAACCGAGCCGCACTCTGCTGCCGTAACCACTCCCTCAATTCCCTTCCAGGCCGAACGCCGGGACCCGCTCGCCCGAAGGCAGCGCGAGCGTCTTCATCGCTTCCCGCAGCCCGGGAAAATCACTCTGCGGCTATATTGCCGGCCTTCGCGATACGCGCGAACTTCGCGGCCTCGTCGCGGATGAAGGCGCCGAAGGCCTGCGGCGTTCCTCCGGCCATGTCGAGCCCCTGGGTGGCGAAACTCTTCTGGATCTCCGCGCTTGCAAGAACGCCCGCTACGTCGGCGTGAATTTTCGCGACGATGGCGGGCGCCGTGCCGGCGGGCGCGAGCAGGCCGTACCAGCTCGTCAGCTCGAAATCAGCGAGGCCGGCTTCGACCATGCTCGGCACCTCCGGCATCTGCGGTGACCGGTTCTTCGAGGTCACTGCGAGCGCGCGCAGGCGCCCGGCCTGCACGAAGCGCAGCACCGAGGCCACCGAGGCGTAGGTGACCTGCACGTGCCCCGCCACGGCGTCAGCGGTGGCCGGCCCGGAGCCCTTGTAGGGGACGTGCAGGATGTCTGCCCCGGTCTGCAGCTTGAACAGCTCGCCGGCGAAATGGTGCACGCTGCCGCTCCCTGAGGACGAATACGACAGCGTGCCGGGCTTCGCCTTGGCGAGCGCGACCAGCTCGCGTACGTCCTTCGCCGCCAGCGCAGGATGCACGGCAAGCACCAGCGGCGCGCCGGCCAGCTGCATGATGGGCGTGAAATCGCGCACCGGATCGTAGGGCAGCTTCTTCACCGTCACCGGATTGACCGCCACCTCCGTGGCGTAGGCCATCAGCAGCGTGTAGCCGTCCGGCTTCGCCTTCGCCACAGCTTCTGCCGCGATGATGGCGCTCGCGCCGGGCCGGTTGTCTATCACCACCGGCTGGCCCCAACGCTGCGACAACGGTTGCTGAACGAGGCGCGCGACGAGGTCGGTGCCGCCGCCGGGCGGATAGCCGACGATGATGCGCACCGGGCGGTCCGGAAAAACCTGCGCCAACGTCGACTCCGTCGCGGCAAGAATGGTTACGAGTGCGAACAGCAAAATCAACAGTGGTCTGGTCATGATTTTCGAACGTTGGGTCGAGGCGTCCATATTATCGGATGAGGTTCTCCATTTGTTGTGCTGTATGGATAAGTAGTCCTGGATAGATTGCGCGCGGAAGGTCAAGTGTCTGATTTCTCAGGGGGTGAAACCCTGCACGGGCGCCCGCGGGACTACGCAGCGATTTTGACCGGAGTGCCCGATGGCACTCGCTCGAAAAGCTCCACGACATCCTGGTTGCGCATGCGTATGCACCCAATCGATCCCGGTTTCCCCATCTCGACTGTGTCCGGGCTGCCGTGGATGTAGATGTAGCGCCGCATGGTGTCCACCTCCTCCAACCGATTCCTCCCCGGCTCGCACCCCGACAACCACAGGATCCGCGTGAGGATCCAGTCTCGTCCCGGAAAGCGCTCGGCCAATTCCGGTGTCCAGATTTCCCCTGTTGGGCGGCGATTGACAAAGACGGTTCTCACCGGCTGCCCCGCACCGATTTTCGCGCGCACGATGTGCTCGCCGCGGGGAGTGCAGAAGCTCCCTTCCCGCTCGCCCGCGCCGTTGCGCGAGGTCGAGACGGAATAGCGCCGGACCTCGCGTCCGTTGTCGAAGACCTTCAAGCTCTGCTCCGGGATCGAGATTTCAATTCTCGGCATCGCGCCGCGCCGCGAAGAATTCTGAGAGGAGTTTGCCGGCCTCAACCGCGAGAACGCCGCCGGTCACCTCAGTGTGGTGATTGAGCTTCTTTTCCGAAAAAAGATCGACGACGCTGCCGCAGGCGCCGGTCTTCAAGTCGGACGCGCCGTACACGAGTCTCGCGATACGCGCGTGCATGATGGCACCGGCGCACATGGCGCAGGGTTCGAGGGTCACATAGAGCGAGCAGCCTTCGAGCCGGTAGTTCGCGAGCGTTGTCGAGGCTTCGCGAAGGGCCTGGATTTCCGCGTGGGCGCTGGGGTCCTTGCTCGAGATCGGCGCGTTGTAGCCGCGGCCGATGACTTTTCCGCCCTTCACCACCAGCGCGCCGACCGGCACTTCCCCCCGCTCGGCGGCGCGCACCGCGAGGCGCAGCGACTCGCGCATCCTTGCGGCGTCGAAATCGGCGTCGATGCGCCCTACTCCCACTCGATCGTCGCGGGCGGTTTGCTCGAGACGTCGTAGACCACGCGGTTGATCCCGCGCACTTCGTTGATGATGCGGTTGGAGATTTTCGCGAGCAGCTCGTGCGGCAGCGGCGCCCAGTGCGCCGTCATGAAGTCCGCGGTTTGCACCGCGCGCAGCGCCACCACGTGCTCATGGGTGCGCACATCGCCCATCACGCCGACCGATTTCACCGGGAGGAACACCGCGAAAGCCTGGGCAACCTTGTCATACCAGTTGGCAGCTCGCAGCTCCTCGATGAAGATGGCATCCGTCCGGCGCAGGAGCTCCGCGTACTCACGCTTCACTTCGCCCAGGATCCTCACCCCTAGGCCAGGCCCGGGGAAGGGATGCCGAAACACCATTTCCCGTGGCAGGCCAAGCGCCGTGCCCAGCTCCCGCACTTCGTCCTTGAAGAGCTCCCGCAGGGGCTCGAGCAGCTTCAAGCGCAGCGTCTCGGGCAGCCCGCCGACGTTGTGGTGTGATTTGATGCTGTGCGCTTTCTTCGTCTTTGCGCCGGCCGATTCGATCACGTCCGGGTAGATCGTGCCTTGCGCAAGCCATTTCACTTTGGGAAATTTCTTCGCCTCGGCTTGAAACACCTCGACGAACTCGCGGCCGATGATCTTGCGCTTTTCCTCCGGGTCGGTGACCCCGGCGAGCGCTCCGAGGAACCGTACCGATGCATCGACGAGATCCACTTTGACACCCAGGTTTCGCGAGAAGGCCTGCATGACTTCCTGGGCTTCGTTTTGGCGGAGCAAGCCCGTGTCGACGAAGACGCAGCTGAGCTGATCGCCGATGGCGCGGTGGATCAGCGCCGCGGCTACCGCCGAATCCACCCCGCCCGAGAGTCCGAGCAGAACCTCTTCGCCTCCGACTTCGCGGCGAATTTTCTCCACCGCTTCGGCGATGTAGTCGGGCATGTTCCAGCCGCTGCCGCAGCCGCAGATCTCGTGCACGAAGCGGCTGAGGATCGCGGCGCCCTGCCGCGTGTGCGTCACCTCCGGGTGGAACTGCACGCCGTAGAAGCCGCGCGACTCGTCGGCCATCGCGGCGATCGGGCTCGCGTCACTCGATGCAATGATCTTGAAGCCTGGCGGCAGCGCGATAAGCTTATCGCCGTGGCTCATCCACACGTCGAGCAGTCCGTGCTTCTCGCCGTTGATTCGATCCTGGATGCCCTCCAGCAGCTTCGAGTGGCCGCGCGCACGCACCTCGGCGTAGCCGAATTCGCGCACCCTGGAGTTCTCCACCTGCCCGCCGAGCTGCGCCGCCATGGTCTGCATGCCGTAGCAGATGCCCAATACCGGGACGCCCAGCCTGAACACGGCCTCGGGCGCCTTGGGCGTAGCGTCCTCGTATACGGAGGCGGGGCCACCCGAGAGGATCACCCCTCGCGGAGCGAATTCGCGAATGAAGGCTTCGCTGACATCGAAAGGGTGCAGCTCACAATACACCTTCGTTTCCCGAACCCGCCGCGCGATCAGCTGCGAATACTGCGCGCCAAAGTCGAGGATGAGGATCCTGTCGTGCACCTACTCAACCTGGTAGTTCGGCGATTCCTTGACGATCTGCACATCGTGCACGTGCGACTCGCGCAAGCCCGCGCCGGTGATTTCGACGAACTGCGCTCGCGAGCGCATCGCCTCGATGTTCTCGCAGCCCACATAACCCATGCTTGCGCGCAGGCCGCCCATGAGTTGCTCGATCACCCGCACCACCGACCCCTTGTACGGGACGCGGCCTTCGACGCCTTCGGGAACGAGCTTGTCCGAATGCACCGAGGAATCCTGGAAATAGCGCTCGGCCGAGCCCTGCTGCATCGCCGCGAGCGAGCCCATGCCGCGATAGGACTTGTACGACCTGCCCTGGAAGAGCTCGATCTCGCCGGGCGCTTCCTCGGTGCCGGCGAAGAGGCTCCCCAGCATCACCGCGTGGGCGCCGGCGGCGACGGCCTTGGCGACGTCGCCCGAGAAGCGCACGCCCCCGTCGGCGACCAGCGGCACGCCGCTCTTCTCCATCGCCGCGGCAACGTTTTGGATCGCGGTGACTTGCGGGATGCCGACGCCGGCAACGACGCGCGTGGTGCAGATCGAGCCCGGCCCGATGCCGACCTTGACGCCGTCGGCGCCCTGATCGACGAGCGCTTTGGCGCCGTCGGCGGTGGCGATGTTGCCCCCGATCACTTCCGCCGAACCGGCGTTGCGCTTGATCCACTTCAGGCGGTCCAGCACGCCCTGAGAATGCCCATGCGCCGTGTCGACGACAATCACGTCCACGCCCGCCTCGACCAGCGCGACGACGCGCTCTTCAGTGCCCTCGCCCACGCCGACCGCCGCGCCAACGCGCAGTTTCCCCTGCTGGTCCTTGCAGGCGTCCGGGTGCTCGCTCGACTTCAGGATGTCCTTCACCGTGATCAGCCCGCGTAGCTCGAAGCCGTCTCGCACGACCAGCACGCGCTCCAGGCGGTGCTTGTGCAGCAACGCACGGGCTTCCTCGGGGCTTGCGCCTTCCATGACGTAGATCAGCCGCTCGCGCGGGGTCATGATCGCGCTCACCGGCGCATCCAGATTAGTCTCGAAACGGTAGTCGCGGTTGGTGACCATGCCGACGACCTTGCCCTTCTCCACCACCGGAAAACCTGACACCCTGTGCAGCTGCGTCAGCGCAAGAAGCTCGCGCACCGTGATGTCCGGCGACACAGTTACCGGATCGCGCAGCACGCCCGATTCATAGCGCTTGACCTTCGCGACCTCGGCCGCCTGCTTCTTCGAGGGCAGGTTCTTGTGGATGATGCCGATGCCGCCTTCCTGCGCGATGGCGATCGCGAGCCGCGACTCGGTAACGGTATCCATCGCCGCAGAGGCGAGAGGAATGTTGAGATGGATGTTGCGCGTCAGCCTGGTCTTCAGGCCGACATCGCGGGGCAGGACTCTGGAGTGGGCTGGAACGAGGAGGACGTCGTCAAAGGTGAGGGCCTTCTGGACTAGACGCATTGCCACACCCAAAAGTCGAATTATACGCTGCTCGCAACTCCCGGTAAATAATACGCTTTCCGCTTATCCTGCGATTGACCGGCGGACTGAAACTCGCTATGGTGCGCCTGATCCGTTTCCTGCGAAGTATCGTCATGATTCGAATTGCGGTCTTTGTTTTTGCATCCCTGAGTCTCGCGAGCGCGAACGCGCAGGTCTATAAGTGCATCGACGCCGCAGGAAAAATCATTTATTCGCAGACTCCCTGTCCACCGGACACGAAATCGGGGACCGTGACCCGCCGCGTGGACAGGCCTTCTGCGGCGCCGGCCGCGACTCCCACCGCCGGATCGGCGGACAAGGCCGATGCCACCAAGAAAACCGGCCCTAAGACGACGGCGGACCAGGAACAGGATTTCCGTAAGCGCCAACAGGATCAGGAAAAGGCTGCAAGAGAATCCGGCGAAAAATCCGCGGAGGCGCAGCGCAAGGATCAGAACTGCCGTGCCGCCAGGGAGCGCCTGGCGAATTACGAGATCGGTGGTCGGATAACGCGCATCAGCCCGCAAGGCGAGCGCTACTACCTCGAGGACGCGCAGATCGAGCAGGAGAAAACCAGGGCGCGCGCCGACGTCTCCCAAGCCTGCAACTGACGCTTATTTCTTGGCGCGCCTTTTCGCCGCGCGCGCACGCCTGATTTCCTTCGGGTCAGCCTTGAGCGGCCGATAGAGTTCGACACGGTCCCGGTCGCGCAATATCGTGTCTTTCGAAACGGTTTTTCCGTAGATTCCAGTGCGCAGCGGGTCGATTTCCGGAAATTCCGCCGGCAGGCCGCTCGCGCAGACCGCGGCCTCGACGGTGCTTCCCTCAGGCAAGGAGACGCGGCGCAGCAGCTGACGCTCGGGCAGAGCGTAGACGACCTCGATCCGAAGGGCACTCATTTGCGGCCGAACTTCTCGTCGGCGCGGCGCACGAAGGCATCGACGAACGTTTCGGTGATGCTCCGGAATACCGGTCCGACCGCCGCCTCGAGCAGCGGGCTTGCGAACTCGTAGCGCAGGCTGAACTCGACCTTGCTGGCGTCTTTCCCAAGATCGGTAAACGACCAGCTGCCTTGAAGGCTGCGGAACGGCCCGGAGACGAGTTTCATATCGATTCGCCTTCCGGGCTGGTGGACGTTCTCCGTCGTGAACTGGTTCTTCAGGCCGTGAAAGTTGATGTGCAGCGTCGCCACCGTCCGGCCAGGCTCGCGCGTAACGTACTGCGCGCCGTCGCACCAGGGCAGGAACTGGGGATAGGATTCGATGTCATCGGCCAGCGCGTACATAGCCTGCGCGCTGTAGCCGACCAATGCCGAACGGTCTACATGGATCATCGTTGTAAAATGCAAAATTCCATCGGAAGAAATACGCGACCGTGAGTATCGTCGAGAACCGCAAGGCATCGCACGACTATTTCATCGAGGAGCGCTACGAGGCGGGCATCGCTCTTGAAGGCTGGGAAGTCAAGGCGATCCGCGCCGGGCGCGCTCAGCTGAAGGAAGCCTATGTGATCGTGCGCAATGAAGAGATCTTCCTCATCGGAGCTCACATCAGCGCGCTCTCCGCCGCATCCACGCACGTCCAGCCCGATCCCGTACGCACGCGCAAACTCCTGCTCCACGCGGAGGAAATTCAACGTCTCATCGGCAAAGTCGATCGTGCGGGCTACACCCTCGTTCCCCTCGACCTGCACTACGTGCGCGGGCGCGTGAAGATCAATATCGGCCTCGGCAAGGGCAAGAAGCAGCACGACAAGCGCGCCGCAGAGAAGGAGAAAGAGTGGAGCCGGGAGAAACAGCGCTTGCTTCGAACGCGCGGCTGATCAAGTCATCGCGACTTTTGCCTTAACCTCTGCGTCGGCTTCTCGGGCGAGCTGCAGCCAGGTGTCCACCACCGTGTCGGGGTTGAGCGAAAGGCTCTCGATGCCTTCGTGCACGAGCCACTTGGCGAAGTCCAGATGATCCGAAGGCCCCTGCCCGCAGATGCCTACGTACTTGCCCGCCTTGCGGCAGGCCTGGATTGCCAGACGCAGCATCGCCTTGACCGCGGGATCGCGCTCGTCGAATGAGTCGGCAACCAATCCCGAGTCGCGATCCAGCCCGAGCGTGAGCTGTGTGAGGTCGTTCGAGCCGATCGAAAAGCCGTCGAAGTATTCGAGAAACTGGTCGGCCAGCACGGCGTTCGAAGGCACTTCGCACATCATGATGAGGCGCAAGCCGTTCTCGCCCCGCTTCAGGCGGTTCGCCGCAAGCAGCTCGATCACCTGGCGGCATTCCTTCAGCGTGCGCACGAACGGCACCATGATCTCCACATTGGTAAGGCCGAGGTCCTCCCTCACCCGGCGCATCGCCCGGCATTCCATTTCGAAGCAGTCGCGGAACGATTCGGCGATATAGCGCGAGGCGCCGCGAAAGCCGAGCATCGGATTTTCTTCGTCGGGTTCGTAGCGAGCCCCTCCGATTAACTTCTTGTACTCGTTCGACTTGAAATCAGACAGCCGCACGATAACCGGTTTCGGCCAGAACGCGGCGGCGATAGTGGCGATGCCCTCGGTGAGTTTCTCCACGAAGAACGCGCGCGGATCGGCGTAGCCGCGCGCCGCCTGCTCGACCTCGCGTTTGAGCTTTTCGGGCACATCCGGATACTCGATCACCGCCTTAGGGTGCACGCCGATCATGTTGTTGATGACAAACTCCAGTCGGGCGAGTCCCACACCCCAGTTCGGCAGCGCCTGAAAATCGAATGCCAGCTGGGGATTGCCGATGTTCATGGTGATCTTCACCGGGCACTTGGGCATCTCGCCGCGTTCCTGCGAGGTGACCTCGATCTCAAGAATGCCACGGTAGATGTTCCCCGTGTCGCCTTCCGCGCAGGACACCGTGCAGGCCTCGCCGTCCTTGAGCACGGCGGTCGCGTTGCCGCAACCCACAACAGCAGGGACACCCAACTCGCGCGCGATGATGGCGGCATGACAGGTGCGCCCGCCGCGGTTGGTGACGATCGCTGCCGCGCGCTTCATCACCGGCTCCCAGTTGGGGTCGGTCATGTCGGTAACGATGATTTCACCGGGCTTGATGCGTCCCATTTCTGAAGGATCCTTGACCACGCGTACGGTGCCCACCCCGATTTTATGACCGATGGCGCGGCCCGAGACGAGCACCTCCGATTTTTGCTTGAGCCGGTAGCGTTCCTGGCTCTCCGTGGATTTGCGCGATTTCACCGTTTCCGGTCTTGCCTGCAGGATGTAGAGCTTTCCGTCCGAGCCGTCCTTCGCCCATTCGATATCCATGGGCCGCTGGTAGTGCTCCTCGATCTGCAGCGCGAAACGCGCAAGTTCGACGACGTCTGCGTCGCTAAGGCAGAAACGGTTGCGGTCGGCTTCGGAAACCTCTACCGTTTCCACCGATTGCTTCGCCGATCCGTTGTCCGTGAAAACCATCTTCTGGAGCTTCGACCCGAGGCCGCGGTGGATCACCGGGAACTTGCCGGCACGCAGCATCGGCTTGTGGACGTAGAACTCGTCCGGGTTCACCGCGCCTTGCACTATCATTTCTCCCAGCCCCCAGGAAGCGGTGATGAAGACCACATCCTGGAAACCCGATTCGGTGTCCAACGTGAACATCACCCCGCTTGCGCCGAGGTCGCTGCGCGCCATGCGCTGCACCCCGGCCGACAGCGCCACGGCCGAATGATCAAAGCCCTTGTGGACGCGATAGGAAATCGCCCGGTCGTTATAAAGCGACGCGAATACGTGCCTAAGCGCGGTCCTGACGTTGTCCAGGCCGCGGATATTGAGAAAGGTCTCCTGCTGGCCGGCAAAGGACGCATCGGGGAGATCCTCCGCCGTTGCGCTGGAGCGCACCGCAACCGATACGCCGTCATCGCCTCCGGTCAACTCCCGGTACGCCGAAGCGATTTCGCTATCGAGTTGTTTCGGCAACGACGTTGCCTCGATCCAGCCCCGGATCTCTGAGCCGCAGTGCGCAAGGGCCTCCACATCGTCCGTATCGAGTTTTTGCAGGCGCCCTGCAATGCGCTTGTCGAGACCTGCTTGGGCGAGGAATTCGCGATAAGCTTCAGCGCTCGTCGCAAAGCCGTTCGGGACGCGAATGCCTTTCCTGGATAACTGGCTGATCATCTCGCCGAGCGATGCGTTTTTGCCGCCCACCTGCTCGACGTCGCTCATCCTGAGCTGGTCGAACGGTACGACGCATTTGCGACTTGTCATGGGGGCAGGTCTTTCGTTCTTGTTGAAGGATTGCGGCGAAACCGCTATTTTACCGGTGACACTTCTTGTGCGCAGCACAAATCATGCCCGAACGCTCGTCCCTACCCGTCCGTCACCGAACCGTTTTCTTCGTGTCCGACGGCACCGGCATCACCGTGGAAATGCTCGGACACAGCCTGTTGACTCAGTTTGAAGGAATCGAATTCCACCACGTCACCGTCCCCTTCACCGATTCCGCGGCCAAGGCTGAAGAGTGCGTGGCCCAGATCAACGAAGCCTCCAAATCCGGCAGCGACCGCCCCGTCGTATTCACGACTTTCGTCAACAGCGATGTGCGCGACCTGGTGCGCAAGTCCGAGGCCTTCGTGCTGGATTTTTTCGAGGTATTTCTCGACCCGCTGGAGGGAGAACTCGGACAGAAATCCTCGCACACCATCGGCCGCTCCCACAGCGCGCGGGACGAGAAGGGGTACAGCCATCGCATCGAAGCCATCAACTTCGCCCTCGCCCATGACGACGGCGCATCGTCCAGGGATCTGGCGAAGGCGGACGTGATTCTGGTGGGAGTGTCACGGAGCGGAAAGACGCCGACCAGCCTCTACCTTTCGCTTCAGTTCGGCATTCGTGCGGCGAACTACCCGCTCATCCCGGAGGACTTCGACCGCTTGAGCTTGCCCAAAGTGCTCGAGGATTACCGCGACAAGCTGTACGGCTTGTCGATCGCTCCGGAGAGGTTGCGGGAGATTCGCAATGAGCGCCGGCCCAACAGTAAGTACGCCGACTTGCAGAACTGCCGCCACGAGGTGCAGCAGGCCGAGAAACTGATGCAGCGCGAAGGCATACGCTGGGCGAACTCCACGACGAAGTCGATCGAGGAAATCGCCACGACGATACTTCAGGAATTCAAGCTCGAGCGGCGGGTGTACTAGAAGCTTCTAACTCCTGCTTTTCTGCCGTATCTGCTCAAAGAGGCAGATTGCAGCCGCCGCGGCGACGTTGAGCGATTCTGCTGCTCCGGGCATCGGAATGCGCACGCGATGGCTGGCAAGCCGTCCGATGCTCTCCGACAGTCCGGCGCCTTCGTTGCCGAATGTCCACGCGACCGGTCCTCTCAGGTCGAGGTCGTAGAGCGACGCCGCCGCGTGCGGTTCCATCGCGACGACGGTGCCGCGAAACGCGCGCCTGAACTCGCTCACATCGACATCCTCGAAGATTGAAAGCGAGAAGTGCGCGCCCATGCCGGCGCGGATGACTTTCGGCGCCCAGGCGAACACCGAGCCCCCGATCAGGAAGACGTGCCGGATTCCCGCCGCCACCGCAGTTCTCAGAATCGATCCCAGATTTCCAGGATCCTGAATGCTCTCCAGCAGCAGGCAGCTCGGCAGCGTCTGCGGCACGGGACCAGGCTGCGGTGTTCGGACAACAGCTGCGACACCCGCCGCGCTGACGAGTTGGGAAATGCGCTCCAGAAGCGCGTCGGCAAGCACGAGCCGCGCATGCGCTGGCGAGGTTTCAACGAATGTTCGTATCTCCGGTCTGGCGAAGGCACTCTCGCTCGCCACAATCGTCTCGGCCACGCCGCCACTGTCACGATACGCGCGCACGAGGTGCTCTCCCTCCAGAAGCGTGGTGCCCGTTCTGCGGCGCTCGCGTGACGAGCCGGCAAGCTTGGTCAGAGCTTTGACCTGCGGGTTGTCGCGCGACTGGATTGTTTTCACTCGATCGCGCAGGTGCGGAACCCCGCGAAGACATCGCCGCGATCCGGAGTGTAAAAATTTCGCCAGGTATTGTGGACGAGCCGCGCCGGCGTCGCGAAGCTCCCGCCACGCAATACTTTATGGGTCCCGAACCACGGCTCGGAATATTCCCGGTAGGGATCGCGCACGAAACCCGGATAGGGCCCGAATGAGCTCGAGGTCCACTCCCAGACATTGCCGAGCATCTGGCGGCAGCCACTGAAACTGTCTCCTCCTGCGAATCCACTCACCGGCGCGCGGCCGCTCCCATCCAGGTTAGCGCGCGTGCCGTCGGCGACGGCGTCGTCCCAGGGATAGCGCCGCTTGCCCCCGTTGCCGGAAAGCGATGCAGCGAATTCCCATTCCGCTTCGCTCGGCAGGCGCCTCCCCGCGTACCGGCAATAGGCGCTTGCCTCATGCCAGTTGACGTGCATGACCGGGAGATCGTTCTCGAGGCCCACCCAATCGGCGAAGCGGCGTTCCATCCATGCGCCCCCCTTCTCGACCCAGTAACGCGGCGCGTCGGCCTGCGCCTGCTCCCGCCAAAGCCACCCCTCGCCAGACCACCAGTCGCGACGCCGGTACCCGCCCTCGCGCACGAACTCGCGGTACTGCTTGTTGGTCACCGGCGCCCGCGCTATGCGGAAGGGCTGGACTTCGATGTGGTGCGCCCATTTTTCGTTGTCGAAATGGAAGCCCGCATTGCGCGGGGCGCCGAAAAGAAACGTCCCACCCGGCATTTCCACCTCGCCTTGAAGCCCATTCTCATTTCCTTGCTTCCCTGAACTTTCGGGGGCAAGGGGGTCTGCATAACCGAGCGTCTGGCGCGTATAGTGAAACGCCTCCGCGTGCATGTCCTCATGGAACAGCGCCAACCGCACAAAATAGAGAAACCACTCGTTGTCGGGCTCGCGCTCGATCCGTGCGAGCACTCTTTCCAGAACGCGATCTTGGAAGGCGAGCGTCGCCGTGAGGCTCGGCAGCGGCAGGTCCCAGCGTTTGTCGTGTGCCACCGCCGCGGAGTCGTAGAGCGCGTCTGCGCCGCCAAGCAAGCTCTCGGAAAGCGACTCGTCGGGGCGCAGTCTCAAGCACCAGCGTTCCTGGAACCAGGCGACGTGTCCCAGTTCCCACAGCACCGGGTTGACGATCGCAAGTTTTTGGCCGAACAATTGCGCACCCTTGAGATCCTGCGTAAGGGCGCGGGTACGCCGCCTCGCGCTTTGCAGCTGCCACGACAGCGTGTCGGGTGCGGGATGCACGGAGTCGAATACCATAGAGCAGCCCAAACATAACATGAAAATTGCGTTGATCACCCCGGCCGGTGCACGCTCGCGAAGCGGCAACCGGCATACTGCGGTGCGCTGGGCCGGGATGCTGCGCGCGCTCGGACACAACGTGCAGGTTTCGGTTCGCTGGAACGGGCGGGCGGCCGACGCCATGATCGCGTTGCACGCGCGACGCAGCCACAACGCTATCGTTCAATTTCGCCAACGGTTTCCCGCTTTACCTCTGGTTGTGGTGCTCACGGGCACGGATCTCTACCGGGATATCCGTACAGACCGGGATGCGCGGGCTTCGCTTGAGCTCGCCGACCGGCTCGTCGTCTTGCAGGACATGGGCAAGCTCGAGCTTTCCGCGCGATTGCGGCGCAAGACCCGAGTGATCCACCAGTCGGCGCAGGTCCGTGCCTCCGTCGAACCGCCTTCGAGCCACTTTCGAGTCGCGGTAATGGGACACCTTCGGGAAGAGAAGGACCCCTTCCGTGCCGCGCTTGCCCTCGCCCATCTTCGCGACCTTCCCGAGCTCGAAGTCGTTCATCTCGGCGAGGCGCTGTCTCCGGACATGGCGCGCACGGCCCGGCAGCTGATGCGCGCCGACCCGCGCTATCGCTGGTTGGGCAACGTGCCGCATGCGGAGGCGCTGCGCCGGCTCGCGCGCAGCCACGCGCTCGTGGTGAGTTCGCGCATGGAAGGTGGCGCCAACGTCATCTGCGAGGCCGCAGCCGCCGGGACGCCGGTGATCGCCTCCAGGGTCTCCGGGAACATCGGCATGCTCGGCCGCGGCTACCCCGGCTACTACCGGCTCGCCGATGAGCGCGGTCTCGCGCACCAGATTCGACGCGCGCTACGCGATCCGGCATATCACGCCCGCCTCAGGCGCCTCCTTACAGCCCGAAGCCCTCTGTTTCGACCCGGCGCAGAACAGGAAGGTCTGAGAAAGCTGCTCGCTGAACTCAAGCCGCGCCCATCCCCTCAACCACGGCGCTCGAGAAGCTCCCGTACCGGGCCGAAACTGCGGCGATAGACTTCGCACACGCCGTGCCGGCGTAGCGCCTCAAGGTGCTCGGGAGTCGGGTATCCCTTGTGCTCGTCAAAGCGATACTGGGGAAATCGCTGATGGAGCCGGCACATTTCAGCGTCGCGTTCCGTCTTGGCAAGAATGGATGCGGCGGCAATGACCTTGACTTTAGCGTCGCCGTCCACGATCGCGCGCGCCGGAATCGAAAGCGCGGGGCAGTGCAGACCGTCGAGCAAGACCTCATCAGGCGCAATCGACAACGATTGCACCGCGCGCTGCATGGCGAGCAGGCTCGCCTGAAGGATATTCATGCGGTCGATCTCTTCGACGCTTGCCCAGGCGACCGACCAGGCGAGCGCTCTTTGCTTGATTACGGCAGCGACCCGCTCGCGCTTGTTCGCGCTCATGACTTTCGAATCGGCGATGCCCGCAGGCATCCTCTTTCCCGGGACGAATATCACAGCCGCAGCGAAGACTGGACCGGCGAGCGGACCGCGGCCCGCTTCGTCCACGCCGCAGATCAGGCGGCTTGCAGCCATGGCAGCAACGCCTCCGTAACGCGGGACGCCGTGTCCCGGCGGAGAAGCTGCCGTATCTGCTCGAGGCGTTCCGGAAGGCGACGGTTCACCGTAGGGTCATTGAGCGAATTCAGCACCGCTTGGGCGAGGTTTTCGGGCGTCGCATCGTGCTGCAAAATCTCCGGTACGATGAACTCGCCGGCGATGATGTTGGGCAGACCGATCCAGGGCAGGTACGCCATCCTCGACATCAGCCGATAAGTAAGTTCGGGCACTTTGTAGGTGATCACCATCGGTTTGCGGGCGAGCGCAGTCTCAAGCGTTGCGGTCCCGCTTGCCACGAGCGCGACGTGGCAAGCCGCGATCGCCTCCCGCGCGTGGCCGAACAGAATGCTGAGCGGCAATTCCCCCGCATCGGCGGCGTACATCGCTTCCTCGAAAATGGCGCGAGTCTCGCGGGTCACCAAAGGCACGAGGAAGTGCACCCCAGGCTGCCGCACCGCGATCAGCTTGGCGGTGTGCACGAAAGTCGATGCCATGTATCGGACTTCCGACTGCCGGCTCCCGGGCAACAGGGCGATGACCTTGCGTGCGGCGGGCAGCCGCAACTGCTCTCTTGCCGCTTCGGTACCGTCGAGTTCCGAAGTCGCATCCGCAAGGGGATGGCCGACGTAGGCGACCGGCACCCCCGCCTTGCGGTACAGCGGCTCTTCGAACGGGAACAGCACCAGCATCTTGTTGACCGACGCGGCGATCGCGGACATGCGCCCGCCGCGCCAGGCCCAGAGCGACGGACTCACGTAGTGGACGGTCGGAATGCCTTCGCGTTTGAGCTTGCGCTCGAGCGAGAGATTGAAATCAGGGGCATCGATGCCGATGAAAAGTCTCGGCCGGACTTCGGCAAGCCGCCGTGCGAGCTTCAGGCGAATCGCGAAGATTTCTGGAAAATGCCGGAGCACCTCGACATAGCCGCGTACCGCGAGCTTTTCCATCGGGAACCAGGCATCGAGACCCTCCGCCTCCATTTTCGGGCCGCCAATGCCGACAAAATGCAAATTGGGAACGCGTTTGCGCAGCGCGGCGATTAGATGAGCTCCGAGAAAATCCCCGGAGGCCTCCCCGGCCACCATGCCCACGACGATGCTGCCCACGGCTAGCGGATGATGCCCCGCCGCGAGCTGTCCAGGAATTCGACCAACACCTGCAGCTCCGGACAAGACTTGACCTGCGTGGCGATTCTCTTGCGCGCGTCCTTCAGTGCGAGCCCCGACCGGTAGAGGGTCTTGTAGGCTTTCTTGAGTGTCGCGATTTTTTCGGTGCTGAAGCCGCACCGTTTCAGCCCCTCGCTGTTGATTCCGAATGGCCTCGCCGAGTTGCCTGCCGCCATGACATACGGAGGCAGATCTTGAAGCAGCACCGTGCCGCCGCCGGTGATCGAATGCGCGCCGATCGAGACGAACTGATGCGCTCCCGTCAAGCCACCCAGGATGGCGTAGTCCCCGACATGGACGTGCCCGGCAAGCGTCGCGACGTTGGCGAAGATCGCATGGTTGCCGACCTGGCAATCATGTGCGATATGCACGTAAGCCATGATCCAGTTGTCGCTTCCGATACGCGTGACGCCCGCGTCCTGTGCGGTGCCGCAACTGAAGGTGCAGTGCTCCCGGATGGTATTGCGGTCGCCGATTTCAAGTGCGGTTTCCTCCCCCTCGTATTTCCTGTCTTGGGGCGGGCCGCCGAGCGCGCTGAACGCGGAGATGCGGTTTTGCGAGCCGATACGGGTCCGGCCTTCGATCACAACGTGAGACCCGATCGAGGTCCCCTCCCCGATCTCGACGTGCTCGCCGATGATCGAGTACGGGCCCACGGACACGTTCGGGGCAAGCTTCGCCCCGGGATACACGATCGCGGTAGGGTGAATCATATCGTCCGCAGAGTGCAGAGCAGCTTCGCTTCGGCGGCGAGCGTCCCGCCGACAAGCGCCCGAGCGGAGAATTTACCAAGACCTCGTGCTTCCCGCTCCTTGAGAACCTCCAGCAGGAGCTGGTCTCCGGGAACGACCGGTCGCTTGAAGCGGGCTTCATCTATTCCGACGAAGTAGTAGACGGACTTGTCGTCGGGTTTCTGCCCTCGTGTTTTGAAGGCCAATATCGCCGCCGCCTGGGCGAGCGCCTCGATGATGAGGACCCCCGGCATGACCGGATAATGCGGGAAATGGCCGGCAAAAAAATGCTCGTTGATGCTGACGTTCTTGAGCGCGAGGATTCGCTTTCCCGGCTCGATCTCGAGCACCCGGTCCACGAGAAGCATGGGATAGCGGTGCGGGAGGTGTTCGAGGATCTCCTGGATTTCCATTCGCTTACCTCTTTTTCTTTCCGGATTTGGAGAGCGTTTTTTCCAGCTCGCGAACGCGCTTCACGAGCCCATCGAGGCCGCGCAGGTGCGCTACCGTCTTGGCCCATTCTCGGCCCGGCGCCGAAGGCAGGACACCTGCATAAACGCCTGCCTTGGGGATGGGCCTCAGCACCACCGTTGCAGCGGCGATGGTGACATGATCGGCGATATCCACGTGACCGATAATACGCGCCGCGCCGCCGATAGCGCAGTGCCGGCCGATGCGCGTGCTGCCGGCCACAGCCACGCAGCCGGCCATTATCGTATGCGCTCCGACCCGAACGTTGTGGCCGATCTGAATCTGGTTATCGAGCTTGACGCCGTCCTCGATGATCGTGTCATCGAGCGCGCCTCGATCGATGGTGGTGTTGGCTCCAATCTCCACATCATCGCCGATGATCGCTCTCCCCGTTTGAGGGATCTTGATCCAGCGCCCCGCCTCGGGCGCCATGCCAAAGCCGTCGGCCCCGATCACTACGCCGGAGTGAATTAGCGCGCGCTTTCCGATCACGCAGCCTGGATAGACGGTGACAGAGGGATACAGGCGGCTGTCCTCTCCGACCCGCACGTGTGCGCCGATCGTGCAAGCGGCCCCGATGACGACGCGCTCGTCCAGCTTCGCACGCGATCCGATATAGCAGCCGGGTCCCACCGTCGCGGAGGCCGCGATTTGAGCGTCGGCCTCGACGACGGCCTTAGGATGCACCCCCGGAACAGGGCGATCTTCGCTGGAGAGCAGTCGCGCGGCTCGGGCGTAGTAGACGTAAGGATCGTCGCACAAGATCCTGGGCAAGGTCGTCGCGTCCCGCTCCTCGCGCGCGAGAATCACGGCCGAGGCGCGGGTGTGCTGCAAATTCGGCCGATATCGGGAATGCGTCAGGAAGGATAGGTCGCCCGGGCCGGCGCTTTCCAGCGTGGCGATGCGTCGAATCTCGGCGTCGGGGTCGCCGACCAGCTCCCCGCCGAGCCGCGTCACGATTTCGCCGATGCGGTAGGTACGCGAATTGGATTGCGTCACGGGAGGATTTCCGCTCGCTCCGGAGCCGAGCGCGCCATTGTTGCGAAATCGTGCAGGGCACCAAGAACGATGATCTTGTTTCCTTTCGTCATGCAGATAGGCGCGGATTACTTTCCCGCGCGCGTATCCTCAAGCGCCTTGATGACCTTGTCAGTGATATCGATGCGGGGGCTCGCCCAGACGACCTGTTCGTTTTGAAGCACGACGTCGAGCTTTTCGGTCTCGGCGATCTGTTTCACGGCCCGGTTCGCGCGCTCGATCACCGCGCCGAGTTCCTCATTACGCCGTTGAGTCAGGTCTTCCCGGAACTGCCGTTGCTTGCGCTGGAATTCCCGATTGAGGTCGCCGAATTCCCTTTCGATTCTTTGGCGCTCGGACTCAGACATCGTTACCACGTTTCGTTCGAGGTTTTCCTGTGATTTCTTGAGCTGTTCGGCCATTCTCGCCAATTCCTGGTCGCGTTTGGAGAACTCCAGCTCGATCTTCTTCTGAGCCCGTTGTGCAGCCGGTGCCTCGCGCAGAACTCGCTCCAAGCTGACAAATCCGATATGCGATTGGGCCAGAACCGGACTGGCGGCTCCGACCAGCGCCGCGAATACCCACCGACCAGGCGATTTCCATTTCTGTGTTCTCGTGCCCATAGCCTTCCTTCAAATGCCGGATTATACCGAGTCGTCAAAAGACCTGACCCAGCGTAAACTGGAACGGCTGGAGGCGGTCTCCCGGTTTTTCGTTCAAGGCCCTCGCGTAACTGAATTTCATGGGTCCGACGGGCGAATTCCAGGCAAAGCTCAATCCCGCCGACGCGCGCAGGTGTGAGAGATACAGCTTTTCGTCCGAGCCGTACACTTGCCCGGCGTCGACGAAAGCGCCGAGCCGCATCGATCGGTCCAGCGCGGCCCCGGGCACCGGAAACAGCATCTCCGTCGATCCGTTCACCTTGCGGTTGCCGCCCAGTTGGGACCCGTCGGCGTCCCGCGGCCCCAACGATGCGGTTTGGTATCCGCGCACGCTGCCGATACCGCCGGAATAGTAGTTCTTGAAAAACGGCAACGGTTTTCCGTGATACCCGTTGGCCGAGTCGAGCACCCCGCTCAGTACAAGCGTGAGTGTGCGCGTGTAGGGGCGGAAGTACTGATGCGAGTAGGAATACTTCCAATATTCAAGCTCGGCGGGCGGTGTCGCGACCTCCAGAGTGGCGCGCTCGACGTGGCCTTTCGTCGGCCAGATTGCGCTGTCGCGCGTATCGCGTACCCAGCCGACGGTGCCGATCAGCGCAGTGTACGTATCGCCGAATTCGCTTTGAAACTCCAGATAGCGTTTCGGGCTGAAGGGGTTGAGGAGGAGGTTGACCTTCTCGACGCCCAGACCGAAGAACAAGGTCTCGCTCTCGGTATAGGGGACGCCGAAGCGCACCGCTCCGCCGATAGTACTGGTCCCGTAGTTGATTCCCAGGCTGTTTCCATTTACGTCGCGCCGGTACACATCAAAACCGCGGCTGACTCCGTCCACCGTATAGTAGGGATTGGTGAAGGAAAACGAGGCAACCTTGTTGACCGTTCCGGTCGCAACCTGCAGGCCCATCGTGTTGCCGGTGCCGAAAAAATTGCTCTGTTGGATCGAGGCCTGGATGACAAGTTTATCGACGCTGGAGAAGCCCAGGCCGAGCATAATTGCCCCGGTAGGCTTCTCCTTGACCCGGATCGTCACGTCGACCTGATCTGTCGTTCCGGGTACCGCCGGGGTCTCGACTTCCACCTCGCTGAAGAAGCCCGTCTTGTCGATCCGTTGCTTTGAGAGCTGCAGCTTCTGGCTGTCGAAAAAACTGCCTTCGAGCTGGCGCATCTCGCGACGGATGACCTCGTCACGGGTGCGCGTGTTGCCGACGATATTGATTCGCCTGACATAGACGCGTCGTCCCGGATCGATCAGAAACGTGAAGCTGACCTTGCGCTTTTCCTTGTCGATATCGGGATTAGCGTTGACATTCGCAAAGGCATAGCCTTCGCGCCCCAGCCTTTCGGTAATCGCTTTGGTTGAGTCGGTCAGCCTTTCCCTGGAAAACGTCTCGCCCGACTTGATCGTGATCAGCGAACGAAGCTCGTTCTCGGAAACCAGCAACTCTCCCTCGAGTTTCACGTCGGCCACTTCATATTTCTCGCCCTCGGTGACGTTCACGGTGATGTAGATATCGCGGCGGTCGGGCGTAATCGAAACTTGAGTGGAGTCGATGTTGAATTCCAGATAACCTCTATTCAGGTAATACGAGCGTAGCGATTCGAGATCGGCCTGCAGTTTCTGCCTGGAATATTGATCGTTCTTGCTGAACCAGGTAGAAAAGCCAGGGCTGCGCAATTGGACCGCGTCGAGCAATTCGTCCTCCGGCAACGCCTGGTTTCCGACGATGTTGATCCTCTTGATCTTGGCGGCTTCGCCTTCGTTGAAGCTGAAATTGATCGCGACTCGATTTCGATCGAGCGGCGTCACCGTCGTCGTGACCTCTACGCTATAAAGACCGCGCGTCAGGTATTGCCGCTTGAGTTCCTGCTCTGCCTGATCGAGCAACGCCCGATCGAAGATGCGGCCCTCCTGGAACCCGACGTCACGCAATCCCTGCTTGACCTTGTCCTTCTCAAATTCCTTCATCCCGGCGAAATCAATCGAGGCAATTGCCGGACGTTCTTCGAGAGTCACGATCAGCACGCCTCCCTGGACTTCCAGCCTCACGTCCCGGAAGAAACCTGTCGCGAACAAACTGCGGATCGCCCCCGCCGCTTTTGCGTCGGTCAAGGTATCGCCGACCTTGACGGGAAGATAATTGAAGACGGTTCCCGCTTCGATGCGCTGGATGCCTTCCACGCGAATATCCCGCACGACAAAGGGATCGAACGCCCATGTCGGCCCGGCGAGCACGAGCATGAGGATCGCGGCTCGCAACGCGTTTTTTACCGAGGGAATTCTTAACCCGCCAACAGGCGGTTGAAATCGTTGTAGAGAGCGAACGCCATCAGAAACAGGAGCACGGTCAATCCCAGGCGCTGTCCCAGTTCCATCGTTCGCTCGGAAACCGGGCTACCCTTGAAAATCTCGACGACATAATACAGCAAGTGTCCGCCGTCCAATAACGGAATCGGCAGTAGGTTGAGTACGCCCAGACTGATGCTGATGAGCGCAAGGAATGCGGCATAAGCGCCCAGGCCGATCTGAGCGGTTTGTCCCGCGTAATCGGCGATAGTGACCGGACCGCTCAAGTTCTTCCAGGAAATCTCGCCGATCATCATCTTGCCGAGCATCCTCAGGCTGAACGCCGACATTTCCCAGGTTCGCTCGAACGCCATCGCGAGCGCGGTCGATGGGGCGTAGCGTACGGTAGTTACAAACTCCTTGATCGCCTCAGGATCGACATATGGCGCCGCTCCAATGCGCCCGAAGCGCTCGCCGCTTTGCTGCACCGTCTCCGGCCGCAGCCCGATCTCGGTCCTTGCACCGTCCCGCAGGACAAGCAGGCGCACGAGTTCTCCCGGTCGGGCCCGAACTGCCGAAACGACGTCCTCCCAGACTCGAACGTCGCTGCCGTCGATCGAAATGACGCGATCTCCCGCGCGCAATCCTGCGGCCTCCGCCACACTTCCCGACACGACCTTGCCGATGATCGGCGCCACGTCGGGCCGGTACAGCCGCAGCCCCAAGCGCGCGAGCGGATCCCCTTCGAGTCCATCGAGTTCGAAACGCGACAGGTCCAAGGTGCGCCAAGTGAGCTGGCTTTTTTCGTTGATGACCTCGAGTCGCGCCGGCTGCTTCTCCACCGCGAGCTGCAGCAGCCGCCAGCGCGCCTGCTGCCAACTGGCCACCGGCTCGCCATTGATTTTCAGAACGGTCTCGCCGCGTGCAAGCCCGCTCGCCTCCGCCACGGTTCCCGGACCCGGCGCCGCCAGAACCGGCTTCGCTTCCTGGACGCCGCCCAGGAAAAGCGCCCAGTAGAGCGCAATCGCCAGGAGGAAGTTCGCCACAGGCCCTGCGATGACGATCGCGATGCGCCGCCAGACGTTCTGGCGATTGAAAGCCCGGTGCACGTCCTCGGGCGCAACCGGTCCTTCGTGTTCATCGAGCATTTTCACGTAGCCGCCTAGCGGCAGAGCGGCGATCACCCACTCGGTCTGGTCCCGGCCGCGCCGTATTTTCCATAGCGGTCTGCCGAAACCGATCGAGAATCGCAGCACCTTGACTCCGCACAAACGCGCAATCAAATAGTGGCCGTATTCATGGACTACGATCAGCACGCCGAGCGCAACCACGAAAGCAGCTACGGTGATCGCGAAATTCATGCGGCGTTGGAGTTGAATCGCGCGACGACCTGCTTCGCTCGCCCGCGGGCGTTCGCGTCCGCCGCAAGCACGTCCTCCAGCGTGGCGAGCGACTTTGCCGACGCGCTCGCCAGCGTCTCCTCGATCACCGTCGTGATATGCAGGAAAGGCAGGCGGCCTTCAAGAAAGGCCGCTACCGCGACTTCATTCGCTGCGTTGAGCGCGGCGGGCGCGGCCCCACCGCTCCTGAGCGCCGTGTAGGCGAGGCTCAGCGCCGGAAAACGCTCGAAATCGGGCCGCTCGAAACTGAGGGCCCCGATTCGGAAGGGATCGAGCGAGGGGACGCCCGCCTCGATTCGCTCGGGGTAGGCGAGCGCCTGAGCGATCGGCGTGCGCATATCGGGGTGTCCAAGTTGCGCAATCACTGAACCGTCTACGTACTCGACCATCGAGTGCACCACGCTCTGCGGGTGGACGACAACCTGGATCTGCTCGGGGCTCGCGCCAAACAGCCAGTGCGCCTCAATGATCTCGAGACCCTTGTTCATCATGGTGGCAGAATCGACAGAGATCTTGCGCCCCATGACCCAGTTCGGGTGAGCGCAGGCCTCCTCGGGAGTTACGCGGTGCAGGTCCGCGCGTGCGCGCGCCCTGAACGGCCCGCCCGAGCCGGTAAGCAGAATTCTGCGGATGCCTTTGGCTGCAAGCTCTCCCGAAGCGAAAGGTGGCAGGCACTGAAAGATGGCGTTGTGCTCGCTGTCGATTGGGAGCAGCATCGCGCCGCTCGAACGCACCGCCTCCATGAACACCCGGCCCGCAACGACGAGCGCTTCCTTGTTCGCGAGCAGGAGCTTCTTGCCAGCCTTTGCTGCGGCGAGCGTCGCCCGCAGTCCGGCCGCACCGACGATCGCCGCCATGACGCAGTCCACTTCGGGCAGCGAAACGGCCTCCACGAGCCCCGCTTCCCCGGCGAGAATCTTGCAGTCCACTCCGACTCCGGCCAGGCGTTCGCGCAGCACGGACGCGCATCCGGCCTCCGCCACGCAAGCGTACTCGGGCCGGTGCCGCCGGCATAGCTCCGCCAGCTCGTCGACCTGCCGATTGGCTGTCAGCGCCACGACGCGGAAGCGCGATGGGTGGCGCGCAATTACATCCAGCGTGCTCGAACCTATTGAGCCGGTCGCGCCGAGTATTGCGACATTCTGAATCTTGGTCATCTCACGAACGCAAGCACCGCAAGAGGAAGCACTGCCACGGGTGCATCGATGCGATCGAGCAGGCCCCCATGGCCGGGCAGGAATGTTCCGCTGTCCTTGACTCCTGCCTGGCGTTTTATCAGAGATTCGAACAGATCGCCAATCATTCCGGCCACCGCCAGCCCAAGCAGAACCGGGAGTATCCATTCCCGCGCCCCGCTAGGCCAGGCAGTCATCCATGCCGAGCCGCCCAAACTCGCCCAGGCGAGCGCATACAAAGCCACTGCCGTCAGCGCTCCGGCAACGCCTTCCCAGGTCTTTCCGGGGCTGATAGTTGGAGCAAGCTTGTGCTTTCCAAAGCGCCTGCCGATCAGATACGCCACCGTATCGGAGATCCAGACCGTGGCCAGGACGGCTAACAACAGGGATGGGGCGACGCTGCGCAGATCGACCAGAGCGGCGGCGGCCGGGATCAACACCACCGCCCCGACTCCAAGCAGTAAAACGCCGCCGTCGATATGGGGTCGCCTCCAGATCCACAGCGGAACGAGGATGACCCAGAATAAAGCGGCGGCGTGGTAGACCCAGGCCGGCGCATGCAAGCCGTTCTCCCAGGCGATCTCAAGGTACCTCGGCAAGACGAAAAGCCCAACCAGGAATGCTGCGTAAATTGAGCGACTGACTGCGGCGAGCGCCGCCAGTGCTCCCCATTCCCAGGCGGCGATAGCGAGAAACAGCGCGCAAAAAACGATCCAGCCGCTGCTGGGCAAGAGGAACAAGGCCGAGACAAGCACCGCCAGCAAGACGACCGCTGTGAGCACCCGGGTTTTCAGCATGACCGCCCGCGCTCTCGCCCGTCCGCGACGGGAATCCTTACGCGATCCTCCGCCGGCCGTTCGCGTCGCGGTTGACCGTCTCCAGCTGCTCGCTCGTCCGCCCGAAGCGGCGCTCGCGCTGTTGATACCAGGCAATCGCCACATCGAGCTGCTTGGCGTCGAAGTCGGGCCACAGCGTTGGCGTGAAATACAGCTCGGTGTAAGCGAGCTGCCAAAGCAGGAAATTGCTGATACGTTGTTCCCCGCCCGTGCGAATGAACAAATCGGGCTCCGGGGCGTAATTGAGCGCAAGATGAGGAGCGAGCTGCTCCTCGGTGAATCCCGCCTCCGGCATAGGCCCGCTGCGCACGAGCGTCGCGAGAGCCCGCATGAGGTCCCAGCGCCCGCCATAGTTGGCTGCGATAGTGAGCGTAAGTCCCCGGTTGGCCGAGGTCAACTCCTGGGCACGGCGTGCGAGTTCGACCACACGCGCTCCGAACGGCCTGATATCGCCGATGATTTTCAGGCGCACCTCGTTCTGGTGCAAACGCTCGGCCTCCTGCTCCAGGGCGCCCACGAACAGCTGACGCAGCGTCGATACCTCCTCGGCCGGCCGGCGCCAATTCTCCGAACTGAAGGCAAACAGGGTCAGGAATTCGACCCCACGCTCGGTGCACGCACGCGTGACGCGGCGCACCGTTTCGGCGCCTTGTTTGTGACCGGCCACGCGAGGCAGATAGCGCTTTTTGGCCCAGCGTCCATTGCCGTCCATGATCATCGCAATATGCCTCGGAACGTCCCCAACCTGCGGGATCTCGCGCGTTGAACTGGTGAAAGCTTTCATGTGAGTTCGCAGCGATGCTGGATCAAACAGCCATCAGCTCGGTTTCCTTTCCTGCGATCATCTTGTCGATGTCGGCGACGTACCGGTCGGTGAGTTTCTGGACATCTTCCTGCGCCCGCCGTTCCTCGTCCTCGGATACGGTCTTGCCCTTTAGCAGCTCCTTCAGCGCATGGATGGCGTCGCGGCGCTGATTACGCACCGCAACTTTGGCATTTTCGCCATCGTGCTTGATTATCTTGATCAAGTCGTGCCGACGTTCCTCGGTAAGCGCAGGCATCGGTACTCGGACCATGTCTCCCTGCGACGCAGGATTCAGGCCAAGATTGGAATCCCGGATGGCCTTCTCGATCGCTCCGAGCATCTTTTTCTCCCAGGGAGATACACCGAGGCTGCGGGCGTCGAGCACGCTTACGTTGGCGATCTTGGGAATCGGCGTCGGGCTGCCGTAGTAATCCACCATGACATGGTCGAGAAGCCCCGCGTGCGCCCGGCCGGTGCGCACCTTGCCCAGATCGGCCTTGAGCGCATCGAGCGACTTGGTCATCTTCTGTTCGGTGGTTTTCTTGACGTCGGCGATGGTATTCATGATTGGCTCCATCCTTGCAGGCTCAAGCGCTGACGTAGACGAGCGTGCCTTCGTTCTCTCCGGTGATGACCCGCTTCATCGCCCCGGCTTTCAGTATGCTGAACACGGTTATCGGGAGCCTCTGGTCGCGGCACAAAGCGAAGGCCGTGGCATCCATGACCCGCAGGTTCTTGATCATGGCCTCGTCAAAGCTCAACTTGTCATAACGCTTGGCGTCTGGCTGCAGCTTGGGATCGGCGGTGTAAACACCGTCAACCTTGGTCGCTTTGAGCACCATTTCCGCCCCGATTTCCGTGCCGCGCAGCGCCGCCGCGGTATCGGTCGTGAAGAATGGGTTGCCCGTTCCCGCGGCGAAAATGACTATCTTGCCTTCCTCGAGATAGCGGATCGCCTTGTTGCGGATGTAGGGTTCCACTACCTGCTCGATATTGAGCGCCGATTGCACTCGCGCGTTCAAGCCCGCCTGCCGCATCGCATCCTGGAGCGCCAGGGCGTTCATGATGGTGGCGAGCATTCCGATGTAGTCGGCCGTGGCGCGGTCCATTCCCGCTGCGCCCGGCGCCACCCCGCGGAATATGTTTCCGCCGCCGATGACGACGGCAATCTCCAGACCGAGCGCCGAGACCTGGGCGATCTCGCCGACGATGCGCTCTATGGTGGCGCGATTGATGCCGAAGGAATCCTCTCCCATCAGCGCTTCCCCGCTTAGCTTGAGAAGGATTCGTTTGTATTTTGCGGTTTCGGCCATTCGGGTTGGTCCTTCTCCGGTCAAGCTTTCTGGGCCGCGCTCACCTGCGCCATCACTTCGGCTGCGAAGTCTCCCGATTTCTTGTCGATGCCCTCGCCGACGACGTAAAGAACGAATCGAGATACCGACGCGCCTTTTGCCTTTAACACCGCCTCGACGCTCTGTTTCTCATCTCGAACGAAGCCTTGTCCCAGGAGCGTCACTTGCTTGAGGAATTTCTGGACACCGCCTTCCACCATTTTCTCGACGATATTGGCGGGCTTACCCGAATTGGCCGCAGTCGCAGCCGCAATGTCGCGTTCCTTCTTGATCAGTTCGGCTGGCACCTGATCCTTGGACAACGCAATCGGCTTTGCCCAGGAGACATGCATCGCCAGATCGCGCGCAAATGTGTCGTCCCCGCCGGAGATGTCCAAGAGCGCCCCAATCTTTGCACCGCCGTGAACGTAGTGAACGATCCGACCTTTGGCGTCAAGGCGCGCGAACCGGCGGATCGACATGTTTTCACCGATGCGCCCTACCAATGCCTTGCGCGTCTCTTCGACCGAGGAAGCGCCGAGCGGCAAAGAAGCCAGGGCCGCAACGTCGGTGGGATTTTCTTTTGTCACGAGATCGGCCAGCGCTGCCGAGAACTTCAAAAACTCTTCGTTCTTAGCCACGAAATCGGTTTCGCAGTTGACTTCCACGATTGCGCCTGTTTTCCCGTCAGGCGCGACGTAAACCGCAACCACGCCCTCGGCTGCCGTGCGCGTCGCAGCCTTGGACGCCTTGTTGCCCAGTCTGATTCGCAGGAGCTCTTCGGCCTTGCCGGAGTCGCCGCCAGCCTCGACGAGCGCCTTTTTGCACTCCATCATCGGCGCATCGGTCTTGTCGCGCAGCTCCCGGACCATGCTTGCGTTGATTTCTGTCATTGCTGAAACTTTACCGGAAAGGACTTCAAAAAAAAGGGGCATGCAGCCCCTCTTTTTTCGCCGGAATCTTCAATCACTGCGCTCGCGCTCCGGACTCTTCGACCTCGACGAATTCGTCCGAGGTCGCACCGACGATCTCCTGCACGACCTGGTTGCGGCCCTCCAGGATCGAGTCGGCGATTCCACGAGCATACAGACGGATCGCGCGGCTGGAATCGTCGTTACCCGGGATCACGTAGGCAATCCCCTCCGGCGAGTGATTGGTATCGACCACGCCGATGACGGGAATACCGAGTTTCTTCGCTTCGGCAACCGCCCCTTTCTGGTAGCCGACATCGATAATGAAGAGGGCGTCGGGCCGGCGGTCCAGCTCTTTGATGCCCCCGAGGCTGCGCGTGAGCTTGGCGAGCTCGCGCTGGATCCGCAACGCCTCTTTTTTCGGCAACTTCTCCATACTGCCGTCCTGGATCATCGTCTCCATTTCCTTGAGCCGCTTGATCGATTGGCGCACCGTCTTGAAGTTGGTGAGCATGCCGCCCAGCCAGCGATGATCGACGAAAGGAGCCGCGCACCGTTCGGCCTCCTCCCGGACGATTTCGCGCGCCTGGCGCTTGGTCCCGACAAACAGGAGGGTGCCCTTGTTCGAGGCGAGCTTGCGAACGAATTTCATCGCCTCTTGATACATCACCATGGTTTTTTCCAGGTTGATGATGTGAATCTTGTTGCGGTGGCCGAAGATGAAGGGCGCCATCTTCGGATTCCAGTAGCGGGTCTGGTGGCCGAAATGCACGCCCGCTTCGAGCATTTGACGCATCGTGGTCGACATGGTGGTGACTCCGGTTAGGGTTGATCTTGGAGCCGTCCGGCCAAATGACCCGCTGAAGTTGACGGTCGCGGGCACCCTAACGGCGGAGCGGCTAAAATTTAGCCGAGCCCAAAGCTCGACTAGCCTTAAAATAATAGCACGTGCGTTGAAATCGGCGCAAGTTTTTCCTGTGCAAACAGAGCATTACTCGAACCCATTGCGCCCGCTCGTCGCGTCTGAGGTTTGCTCCTTCACAGTGCATGATTTATCCTTCGCACTTTTTTTCTAGGCAATGCCGATATACCTGAAGACCACTGAGGAAATCGAGAGAATGCGCGTTGCCGGGCAACTCGCCGGGGAAGCGCTTGACTTCATCGCCCTGCGCGTCAGGCCCGGCATCAGCACCGGTGAACTGGATCGCCTCTGCCATGACTTCATCGTCAACGAGCAGAAAGCGATCCCGGCCCCCCTGGATTATGCGCCGCCCGGCTACAAACCCTTTCCCAATTCGATCTGCACCTCGGTCAACCACCAAGTTTGTCACGGCATTCCGGGCGAGCGCGTGCTGAAAGCCGGCGATATCCTCAATATCGACGTCACCGTGATCAAGGACGGGTTTCATGGCGACTCCAGCCGCATGTTTTACATTGGCGAACCTTCGATCCAGGCCAGGCGGCTGTGCGAAACCACCTACGAGTGCATGTGGCTGGGCATCAAGACGGTGCGTCCCGGGGCTTTTCTCGGTGATGTCGGCGCTGCGATACAAGAGCATGCCGAAGGCCATGGCTACAGCGTCGTGCGGGAGTTCTGCGGCCACGGAATCGGTCGCAAGTTCCACGAAGAGCCCCAGGTCCTCCACTACGGGCGACCGGGAACCGGCATGCGTCTCCAGCCCGGCATGATTTTCACGATCGAACCCATGATCAACGCCGGCAAACCCGCGATACGGGAACTTGCTGACGGTTGGACCATCGTCACCAAGGACCACAGCCTCTCGGCGCAATGGGAGCACACGGTGCTGGTCACCGGGAGCGGCTATGAGGTCTTGACGGTTTCCGCGGGCACACCCGCTCCGCCAAACCACTAGCCTCATGTTGTCTTCCCCCGCAACGCTCCCGGACTCCGGACCGGCGCTTGCCCGACTCAAGGCGGACGTACAGACCGAACGCGCGGCGCTTCAGGCCAAATTCCAAAGGAGCGCCGATGGCGCGCTGGTGTTGCGCGAGCACCGCAGATTGGTCGACCGGGTCCTCAGAGAGATGTGGCGCCGGCTGCGGCTACCCGCTTCCCTCGCGCTGCTCGCGGTCGGCGGCTACGGGCGCGGCGAGCTCTATCCGCATTCCGACATCGATGTCCTGGTGCTCCTTCAGGAACCGCCTTCCGCCAGCCTCGTCTCGACGATCGAGGACCTCGTCGGAAGGCTCTGGGATACCGGGCTTGAACTGAGCCACAGCGTGCGCACGGTCGCCCAGTGCGTCGAGGAAGCGACCAAGGATGTCACCGTAATGACCAGCCTCCTTGAAGCGAGACTGCTCACCGGAAACCGCGGACTCTTTGCCCGTTTCATTCGCGCGCGGCGGGAATGTCTTGACCACCAGATATTTTTCAAAGCCAAGCGTCTGGAGCAGGAGCAGCGCCATACGAAGTTTCAGGATAGCCCTTACAACCTCGAGCCCAACCTCAAGGAAGCTCCAGGCGGTCTGCGGGACTTGCAGGTCATTCTGTGGATCAGCCGCGCCTGCAACCTCGGTGATTCCTGGGCGGAATTGGCGCGTCGCGGCTTGATTACCCGGGAGGAAGCACGCCAGGCACGGCGGCATTACACGCTGCTTCAAAACTTGCGCGTGCGCTTGCACTACGCCGCAGCGCGGCGAGAGGACCGATTGCTGTTCGACTATCAGGAGAGCCTCGCGCGCGAACTCGGTTATTCCGCCACCGCGCACCGCCGTGCCGGCGAGCAGCTGATGCAGGCGTATTTCCGCACGGCAAAGGCGGTGACACAGCTGAGCACCATATTGCTCCAGAACCTGGGCACCGAGATATTTCCGGTGAAGAATTCCGACACCGTAGCAATCAATGAAAAGTTTGGCCGCGTAGGCGAATTGCTCGAGGCGCGTCCGCCGGATCTTTTCGAGCGCGATCCCTCCGCGATTCTCCAGAGTTTTCTCGTCATGCAGGAGCACTCCGAGTTGAAAGGCATGACGGCTCAGACGCTGCGCGCGCTGTGGCGTGCGCGCGAGCGCATTGACGCGGCCTTTCGGCGCAATCCGCACAATCGGGCGACCTTTTTGTCGCTCCTGCAGCAGCCACGCGGCATCGTGCACGAACTACGTCGCATGAACCAATACGGCATCCTGGGACGATACCTGCCCGCATTCCGCCGCATCGTCGGCCAGATGCAGCACGATCTTTTCCACGTCTATACCGTGGACCAGCACATCCTCACCGTGGTGCGCAACCTGCGCCGCTTCACCATGCTCGAGTTTGCGCACGAGTATCCGCTGTGCAGCCGGCTTATCGCAGGGCTCGATCGGCACTGGCTGCTCTATATTGCCGCGATCTTTCACGACATTGCCAAGGGCCGCGGGGGCGATCACTCGCAACTGGGCAAGCTCGAAGCCCGGCGCTTCTGCCGCCAGCACGATCTATCGACCGAGGACGCCCAACTCGTCGAGTTTCTGGTGGAACACCATCTGACCATGTCGTCGGTCGCCCAGAAACAGGACCTGTCCGATCCAATGGTCGTGCGCCGCTTCGCCGACATTGCGGGCACGGAGCGGCGGCTGGTCGCCCTTTACCTGCTCACCGTCGCGGACATCCGCGGAACGAGCCCCAAGGTGTGGAACGCCTGGAAAGGCAAGCTTCTCGAGGACCTGTTTCGCGCCACGCAGTATGTACTGAAGGGCGGAAAGTTTGAGGCTGATCAGTACATCCAGCGCAAGCAAGACGAAGCGAAGCGCCTGTTGCGGCTGTACGGGCTGTCGGACACGGTGCAGGATGTGCTATGGCGCCATTTCGACGTGCCTTACTTCCTGCGCCACGACGCCCAGGAAATCGCTTGGCAAACGCGCTTACTGCATTACCGGCCAAGCCCGGACAAACCGGTAGTCAAAGCGCGCCTTTCGCCCGTGGGCGAAGGGCTGCAGGTCATGATTTACGTCACCGATCAGCGCGAACTCTTCGCACGCATCTGCGGCTACTTCGGGTCGATCGGTTTCAGCATCGTTGACGCCAAGATCTACACGACCCGGCACGGCTATGCACTCGACACATTCCAGGTCATGGACGTCGGCAGCGTCGCGCATCCGCGCGACATGATCGCTGAAATCGAAAAGGAGTTGGCAGACTGGCTGGCGAATCAGGTTCCCCTGCCGCAGCCTTTCCAAGGGCGAGTATCGCGCCGCGTAAAGCACTTTCCCATCGCACCCGAGGTGCGTATCGTCCCGGATGAAAAAGGGCAGTACCATTCCCTTTCGATCACCGCAGGCGACCGGCCCGGCCTCCTCTATGCGATCGCTCGCGTGCTCGGCAACTATCACGTCGATTTGCACACCGCCAAGATCGTGACGCTCGGCGAGCGCGCGGAGGATGTGTTCGTCGTGTCCGGCGCCGCGCTCGCCAATCCAAAAACGGTATTGCAGCTCGAAACCGACCTGCTCAAAGCGTTGCAAGCGTAGGAAGGTTCCGCCCGGGCCTCAGTCCGGCATCTATTCGTCGATCAACTCCTGATCGGGAAACAGGACTTCCACGAAGCCGAACTTGGACATATCGCGGATGCGCATGGGATACAGGATGCCGTCCAGATGGTCGCATTCGTGCTGCACCACGCGTGCGTGGAATCCCTGGACGCTTCTATCGATCGCCTGGCCCGATTCGTCAAACCCCTGATAGCGCACTCGCACAAAACGCGGCACCACGCCTCTCATACCCGGTACCGAAAGGCAGCCTTCCCAGGCTTCTTCGATCTCCTCGCCGATAGGCGTGATGACCGGATTGATCAACACCGTATCCGGGACTTCCTCGGCATCGGGATAGCGCGGGTTTTGCGTGACCCCGAAAATCACTACCCGCAAGGGCACACCGATCTGGGGGGCAGCGAGCCCTGCCCCATTCAGGTGCGCCATGGTGTCGCGCATGTCGGCGATAAGGTCGCGCAGCGCCCCTGCCCCGAACGCATCGATCGGTCGCGACCTCTCGAGCAACCGCGGGTCACCCATTTTCAGGACTTCGCGAATCACGCCACAAAGGCCTCAATAATCTTTCGCACTCGACCCACTACGTCCTTCAACACCTCTTCGATCTGCCCTAACGATACGCCACGAGCGCTGGCCCCTCGCCCGGCAGCGTGATTCACGATGACTGCGATCGCCGCGTATTCCAGATCGATCTCACGTGCCAGCGCCGCCTCGGGCATCCCCGTCATGCCGACGATGTCGGCGCCTTCGCGCTCCAGCCGGTCTATTTCTGCAGCCGTCTCCAGCCGCGGCCCCTGGGTCGCCGCGTAGACGGCGCCATCGACCGCGGCCTCGCCGCAGGCCTTGGCGGCCGAGAGCAGCCTCCTTCTCAGCGCTGCAGTGTACGGTTCGGTGAAGTCAATATGCTTGACCGGCGCCTCGTTCTCGAAGAACGTGCTCTTCCGGCCCCAGGTGTAGTCGATGATCTGGTGCGGGACGACGATCGTTCCCGGGCCGAGGTCTGCGCGAATGCCCCCGACCGACACGACCGACACGATTTCGCCCGCCCCCTGCTCCTTGAGGGCCCAGAGATTCGCGCGGTAGTTCACCTGGTGCGGCGGAATCGTGTGACCGTACCCGTGCCGCGCGAGGAACACGACCGGAACGCCGTGAATCGCTCCGAAGGTGAGAGGCCCGGAGGGCTCGCCGTAAGGCGTGCGCACGACCTGGCGCCCCGAAACGTCCAGATTGGCGAGCTGTGTCAGCCCGGTGCCGCCGATAATTGCAAGCATGCGTGCTCAGGAGCCCTTTACAGCGTAGATCGCCGGAAGGTTGCGCCAGGCTCCGGATACGTCCATCCCGCAGCCAAACACATACCGGTTCGGCAGCTTCAGACCGACGAAATCCGGAGCGATCGGTTTCGAGCGGCCGATGTCCTTGTCGGTAAGCACGGCGCTGAAGAACGCCGCCGCGCCCAGCGAACGCACGCGATCTCGGATCGCAGCGAGCGTTACCCCGCCGTCAAGAATGTCATCGAGCACGAGCACGTTGCGTCCTCTGACGTTCTCGCCGGGCTCCACCGCCCACACGATCTTGCCGCCCGAGGTGGCTTTGCCGTAGCGCGACGCCTGGATAGTGTCGAATTCGAGCGGGAAACGCAGCTGCGGCAGGAGCTGACCGGCGAAGCAAATCGAGCCCCCCATCACCGCGAGAACAAGCGGAAAGCGGTCTTTCAGGCTCGCGGTAATCTCCGACGCAACGCGTACGATTGCGGCGCGCACTTCGGCCTCGCTGCACAATAGATCCGCGCGCTCCAGGATCTCCCAGGCCTCGTCGGGTTTCATGCGCGCGAAGTATATGCGTCCCCGGCCGGCGGCGCACTACAGCGTCTTGAGGAATTCATTAAACGCCGCTCCGATTTCAGGATGCTTGCGCCCGTACGCCACGGTCGCCTGCAGGTACCCGAGCTTCGAGCCGCAGTCGTACCGCGTCCCGCTGAAACGGTACGCCAGCACGCGATCCTCGGTGAGCAGCGCGGAGATCGCGTCGGTGAGCTGGATTTCGCTGCCTGCGCCGGGCCTGAGTTGCGCCAGGTGATGAAAGATTCGCGGAGTCAGGATATATCGTCCGACCACCGCGAGGTTGGAGGGCGCAGTTTCGGGCTTGGGCTTCTCGACGATTGCCATGACGCGCTCTATCCCCTCGGCAACCGGCTCGGTCTTGACTATCCCGTACTGGCGCGTGTGCTCGCGCGGGACCTGCTGGACCGCCAGCACCGGGGATTGGTGCCGCTCGAATACCTCGGTCATCTGCCGCAGCGCCGGCGGGCTGCCGTCGATCAAGTCATCGGCCAGGATCACGGCGAACATCTCGTCATTGACCGCGGGTTGCGCGCATAGCACCGCGTGGCCCAGTCCGAGCGGCTCGGGCTGCCTGATGTAGATGCAATTCACCGATTTGGGGATGACGCTTTGGATCAGAGCAAGCAGATCGGTCTTCCCGCGCGCCGCAAGCTCCGCTTCGACCTCGTAGGCCTTGTCGAAGTGGTCCTCGATAGCGCGCTTGTTGCGGCCGGTGATGAACACCATGTCAGTAATTCCTGCCGCCACGGCTTCTTCGACGGCGTATTGAATGAGCGGCTTGTCGACGATCGGCATCATCTCCTTCGGGCTCGCCTTGGTTGCCGGAAGAAAGCGGCTGCCCATGCCGGCCACGGGGAAAACGGCCTTCGTTACTTTCTTCATGACCTGGACTCCTTCAACATTTTCCGCAGGCCTGCCTCATCGATGACGGCCACGCCCAGTTGTTGCGCCTTTTCGAGCTTGCTGCCTGCCTCCTCACCCGCGACGACAAAGTCGGTCTTCTTCGAGACCGAACCGGCCACTTTGCCACCGCGCGATTCGATCTGCTCCTGTGCCTCCTCGCGCGTCATCGATGGCAGTGTACCCGTAAGCACGAAGGTCTTTCCCGCAAGGGCTCCAGCCTTCTTGCCCGGGGCCGGTGGGCCCTCTTCCCAGCGCACGCCGCCCGCGCGCAGCTGCTTGATGACTTCCAGATTGTGCGGCTCGGTGAAAAAACGCCGGATCGACATGGCAACCACGGGACCCACGTCCTGCACTTGCTGCAATTCTTCCTCGCTTGCTTGGGCCAGGCGATCGAGGCTGCCAAAGTGCCGGGCCACGTCTGCTGCGGTTGCTTCGCCCACGTTGCGGATGCCAAGCGCGTAGATGAAGCGTGCGAACGTCGTCTTGCGCGACCTATCGATTGCACCGAGAACATTCTCGGCCGACTTCTCTGCCATCCGGTCCAGCTCGGTCAACGCCGCCACGTTCACCTTGTCCTGATACAGGTCCGCAGGTGTCTCGATGACGGCTCGGCCAACGAGTTGATCCACGAGTTTTTCACCCAGACCTTCGATGTTCATCGCGAGGCGGGATGCAAAATGCAGGATCGCCTGTTTGCGTTGCGCCGGACAGAACAACCCGCCCGAGCAGCGGGCAGCCGCTTCATCGGGAAGCTTCACCACACTCGAACCGCACACCGGACAGGAAGTCGGCATCACGAAGCGACGCGAATTCCTCGGCCGACGTTCTGTTGCCACACGCACGACTTCGGGAATCACATCGCCGGCACGTCTGACGATAACGAAATCACCAATATGTATGTCCTTGCGTCGTATCTCGTCTTCGTTGTGCAACGTCGCATTGGTAACCGTAACTCCTCCAACAAATATCGGGACAAGTCTGGCAACTGGCGTAAGGGTGCCCGTGCGTCCTACCTGGACATCTATATCAACGATCTGCGTGCCCTCCTCTCGAGGGGGATACTTGTGAGCGGCCACGAAATTCGGTTCACGATGAGCAAATCCTAGAAGGGACTGGTGCGCAAGCAAGTTTACTTTGTAGACGACACCATCTATCTCGTATGGAAGCTGATCGCGTCGGATTCTTATGTAATCGTAGTAATCAAGCAGACCTTCTGGCCCGCGGACCACTCGCCTCTCCGGTGCTACTGGGATACCCCATTTGGGCAGCAGATCTAGAAGCTCGGAGTGGCGAGCTGTTCCTTTGACACCATCGGCGACACCGTACGCAAAAAAACTCAGCGGACGCTGGGCGGTAACGCTGGGATCCAATTGCCGCACGCTTCCAGCCGCGGAATTACGCGGATTCACGAACTCTCGTTCGCCACGCAGACGTTGCTGCTCGTTCAAATTTGCGAACTCCGCAAGGGGAAATAGTACTTCGCCGCGAACTTCTACGATGGAAGGTATGCGCGGACCTTTGAGCCGCGAGGGAATATTCTTCACAGTACGAAGGTTTGCGGTGAAATTCTCGCCCGTCCTTCCATCGCCGCGAGTTGCCCCAAGCGTAAGTTCACCGGACTCGTACACCAAGGTAACAGCAAGCCCGTCGAATTTTGGTTCTGCTGCATACTCGATATCTTCCAATCCAAGTGCCTTCCGACATCTTTCATCAAACTTTTGGGCGGTCTCGTTCCGGATGGAAAGCATGGGAATGCGATGAACAACCTTGGAAAAGTTTGTTTGGGGCACAGCCCCCACTCGCCGTGTCGGAGAGTCCTCCGACATCAGCTCGGGATGGTCGAGCTCAAGCTGCTGCAGCTCTTTGAACAACCTGTCGTACTCCGCGTCCGGGATGGTCGGCGCGTCGAGCACGTAATAGCGGTGATTGTGAATCTCGATGTCCCGGCGAAGCGCCTCCGCGCGTTTGCGAACCGCTTTAGGGACCGCCATCAGGAGAATAACCGCAGGGCGAGCGCCCCGCCCGGAACGATGCCGCGCGCCTCCATGCTCGCGTGCACGGCCTGGACGCGGGCTCCGATGGCGTCGAACGCCGTCGTCCCCAAGGCTTGATGATTGTCGTCGACGATGCGCGAGTTGAGTCCTTGGGCAAGCGATCTCGCCAGATCGCGGAACTGCTCGAACGCGCCGCGCGGGGTCCGCGGCACATCGAGCTCCAGCGTTACACCCTGCAACGCGAGCGAGTTCAGGCGATCCATGTCGAAGGGCGCAGTACCGGAATTCAGAAGCGCGAAAAGAACCCGGCCGTCCTTGTCGCGGCGCAGGAACCTGCCGTCCGCATCGTCAAACTCGAAACCGGCGGCCTGTGCAAGCCCCGCCAGCCGAGCCCCGGGGAATGGAGCTGCGTCGCTCACGATATGGACAGCGACCCGGATATCAACCTCACCGCAGAAGCTGTCGAGTTCCTTCGCCCTGGTCACTGCCAAGGCTGGATCCGGCACGGTCGCGAGAATCTCGATCGATGCCGCCGCTTCTTCGATCGTGACTCCGAACGCGGCCAGCTGCTCCTCATCCGCGGGGCCGCGGCGGTCCACGAGCTGCATTCCCGCGCGCAGCCTCGAGTAGCTGCGATCCGGTGCGAGTGGCTCCCAGGTGTTTTGCTCTTGGTGAAAGCCCTCCCAAAGAATCGGCTTCGAAAATCGTTTGAGCGCGGCAGCCGCCGCGCCGAGAACGGCCGTGCCCGAGACCCCCTCCGGCGTCTCGATAGGAATGACGAAATCCAGAATCTCGGACAGGCCCCGCCCCGAAGCTCCCGCGGCTCCCGCTTGGCCGTCCAGAGAGCCGAGGGCGGGGTCGGCGTAGTCCGAAGAAAACGCCTGATTGACTTGCTCGGCGCTACCCTTGAGCCCCATCAGCACATCATCGTGCCGCGAAGTGAAACCTGCTTGCACCTGGCGCCGGTACCGCCGTTCCTGCCACTTGTTGTAAAAGAACACGCCCGCGACCACCGCGGCGCCGATCGCCAGAAGGCCGAGCTGCAGTTCGCTCATTTTCAAGCGGCGGCGGGTTCTTCCCGCAGTTTCAGCGCCTCCTCGATATCAACAGCCACGACACGCGATACGCCTTGCTCCTGCATGGTCACCCCGATCAGCTGATGCGCCATTTCCATCGTGATCTTGTTGTGACTGATAAACAGGAACTGGGTCTGCTGCGACTTTTTCTCGACCAGTTCGCAGAAACGCTCGGTGTTGGCATCATCGAGCGGAGCGTCCACTTCATCGAGCAGGCAGAACGGCGCGGGGTTAAGCTGGAAGAAGGAAAATACCAGAGCGATCGCAGTCAACGCTTTTTCCCCGCCGGAGAGCAGGTGAATAGTCGTGTTCTTCTTCCCCGGAGGACGCCCCATGACCTGAACGCCACAATCGAGGACTTCCTCGCCGGTCATGATGAGTTGCGCCTCCCCGCCCCCGAAGAGCGCGGGGAACAGCTGGCCGAAATGGCGGTTCACCACATCAAAGGTCGACTGCAGCAGTTCACGCGTTTCCCGGTCGATCTTGCGAATGGCGCTCTCCAGAGTCTCCAGTGCCGCGGTGAGATCAGCGGACTGGGCGTCGAGAAACTGTTTGCGTTCCTGGTGCGCCGTGAGCTCTTCCAGAGCAGCCATGTTGATCGCCCCAAGCTCGGCGACGGCGTTGGTGATGCGCGTAATCTCTCCCTGCAGCGGCGCCGCCTTCTGGCCTTCCTTGAGCGCCGCCGCGAGCGCAGCCTCGTCGGCGAGCGCCTCGCGAAGCTGCTGGGCGAACTGATCGTAACTCAGGCGCGCGGCCTGCTCTTTGAGCTTCAGTTCCCCAATGCGATCGCGCAGCGGCTGCAGCTTCTGCTCGCAGGCGAGCCTCGCCTCCTCGGACGAACGCAGCCTCTCGGAAATTTCTTCTTGTCGGCTTCGGACCCCTGCGAGCGCCTGTTCCCGCGCCACTCGATTCTCGAGCCCTTGCTGAAGTTGGGTCCGCAGCAACTGGTCGTCGACACTGGACAGCTCGGAGTGAAGCTCGTCATGGCTTCGGTCGGTATTTTGAATTTGTTCGCGTAATACATTAGATGCTCTCTCGATATCACTGATTTTATTAGTGCTTTCTTTCTCTAAATAACCCGCGTCCTGCACTTCCCGCTCGGCTTGCAGCAAGGCCTGCCGCTGCAGTTCCAGGCTGCGCTCCGCAGAATCGTAGTCCTTTTGGGTCAGATCGAGTCTCCCGTAGAGGGTGTCGATTTCGTGCTGGTGCTGTTCCAGGGCCGCCTCCGCGGCTGCCTGGCCCGCCTGCTCCTGGGTTTTCTGCGCGGCGATTTCGCTGAGGTCTGCTTCGATTTGCCCGCTGCGCTCTTGGTACCTCTCCTGCCCTTGAACGAGCCTCAGGTTTTCCAACTGACGCTCGTGATGCCGCTGCTTGAGCGCCGCCCCCACGACGCGCAGCTTGGCGAGTCCTTCGTCGTGCTCGGCCAGTGAGGTATCAAGCCTCGCAAGCTCCTCACGTTTTTTCCCGATTTCGTCCTGGCGCCTGCGCGCCTCATTTTCCAATGCCTCTATTTCACGTTGTCGCGCAAGAATTCCGGTATCCGCCGGATCGCTCGCGTGAAAGTTCACCCCGAAGCGGCTGAATTGATGACCCTCGCGATTGACGAGCACGACTTGCGTCGGCAAAGCCATCCGGGTCATGAGCCGGGGTACGCCCTCCACCGCATAGTAAGGCGCAAGCCACGCCGTTATAATCCCGCCTATCGGGGGCTCGACCTCGACGTAGTTGGCGAGGGGTTTGAGCCCTGGCTCGCGCTGCGGCTCCACACCGGGACCTGGAATAAAGGCGCTGACCTTGGCCGGAGGCGGGTCCTCGAGCAGTCGCTGCAACAGCTCGGGATCGGACATTTCCATCGCATGCAGACGCTCGCGCAGAACCGACTCGACGGCCGTCTCCCATCCGGCCTCGACGCGGATTCTCTGCCACAAGCGCGGTTTGGACGCGAGCTGGTGCCGGGTAATCCAGTCCTGAAGCTTGCTGTTCTCTTCGACTTGGTTCTGGATTTTCTGAAGCGTGAGCAACCTGCCGTCAAGCGCGGACAGCTCGCGCTCCAGAGTCTGCATGCGATCCACGGTTGTTTGACGCTGCCCGTCCAGGGCGGTGCGGGCCCCCTCGAGCTGCGCGAGCAACGCTTCCTGACGGGAAAGCTCGGCGGTGCTCTGCTCCAGTTCCTGCGCGAGGCGCGCGATCGAACTTGAATCGGGCGTGATCAGCTCAGCGCGCTCGGCAAGCAGTCTCTCCTCGCGTTGCTCCAGCCCCTGTAACGTCTTGCCGGCATGGGCAAGATGCGCCTGTTCCAGCTGGAACGCCTGCTCTGCCTGGGCGATGAGCTCGCGCTCGCCGGCGATGCGTCCCTGCAGCAAACGGGAAACCTGTTCCATCTGCGGGAGCTTGGCCTGCTCCTCGGCAAGTTTTTGCCTCGCCTGCTCCAGTCCGTGACGCGACTGCTCTAGCCGCGCCTGCCAGGTCCGAAGCTCTTCCCGCAACTTGGCTTCGCTCTGCTGGCCGGCGTCGCGCTGCGCTTGCATTTGACCGAGCTGCGCTTCGAGACGCTGCCGCGCTTCAGCCACCAAGCGTATTTCGGTTTCAAGCCTCGATACGTCGGCGTTTGCTCCGTAGAGTTCACCCTGGGCGGCGCTGAGCGCGTCTCCCGCGGCGTAGTGGTCTGCGCGGGACTGCTCAAGCCCGCGCTCGATTTCCCGCAACCGCGCGGTCTCGGATTCGAGTTCGGTCGCGCTGCGCTCGATCTCGCGCGCTTGGCGCTGCACCTCGGCCTCCGCGTCGTTGCGGCGCAGGAGCCACAATAGATTCTGCTTGGTGGTTCGCTCGGCCGAAAGCTCGTTGTACCGGCGAGCGACTTCGGCCTGTTTTTCGAGCCGCTCGACCTGCGATCCGAGTTCCGATCGGATGTCGCTCACGCGCGCGAGGTTTTCGCGCGTATCGGCGAGACGATGCTCGGTTTCGCGCCGCCGCTCCTTGTATTTGGACACCCCCGCCGCTTCCTCCAGGAACACGCGCAGCTCCTCGGGCTTCGCTTCGATGATGCGCGAGATCATTCCCTGCTCGATGATGGCGTAGGCGCGGGGACCCAGACCGGTACCCAGAAAAATATCCTGTACGTCGCGGCGACGCACGTGCGTATTGTTGATGAAATAGGCAGATTCGCCGTCACGCTGCAGCACGCGCTTCACCGAGATCTCTGCGTACTGCGACCACTGGCCCGCCGCCCTGCCGAGGCTGTTGTCGAAGGACAGCTCGACGCTGGCTCGCGCCACGGGCTTGCGCAGGCTTGAGCCGTTGAAGATCACGTCCTGCATCGAGTCGCCGCGAAGGGCGGCGGCGCGAGACTCTCCGAGCACCCAGCGAACGGCGTCGATGAGGTTGGACTTTCCGCACCCGTTCGGCCCGACCACGCCGACCAGCTGTCCCGGAACATTTACCGCCGTGGGCTCGACGAAGGACTTGAAGCCGGCGAGCTTGATTTGGGTGAGCCGCACGCGAGCAGAGCTGTAATCCGGATAAAAGAAAACCGGCTGGGGGCCGGGTTCATTGTCGATAAAACGGAGCACCTATAATAGCATCTTCGCCTGCGCATCCAGACCCTGAATGCCGTCCAAGCCAAGCAGATCGCTGGAGAGTTTCCCCAACCCGAACCCGCGCCGCGACTATCTGATCCGGATGCAGATGCCCGAATTTACGTGTCTTTGTCCCAAGACCGGGCAGCCGGATTTCGCGACGCTTTTCCTCGACTACGTTCCGGACCGTAAGTGCGTGGAGCTGAAAAGCCTCAAGCTCTATGTCTGGTCGTACCGGAACGAAGGGGTGTTCCACGAAGCCGTCACCAACCGGATCTGCGACGACCTGGTCAGGCTGCTCTCCCCGCGGTTCCTGCGCCTCACAGCGCGGTTCCACGTCCGCGGCGGAATCTTTACCAGCGTGGTGGCCGAGCATAGGAAGCCGGGATGGAAACCTGCAGCGGGCCTCGAGCTTCCTCCGGTCGAGGATCAACGGAGCACGCGTTGACACGCGCGGGCGAAAATCGCCCCGGCGTCTCCCAGGCCTGCTTATGAACCCCAGATTGCGGTTGCTGCAGCCGTATCCGTTTGAAAAGCTGCGGAAACTCTTCGAGCACGTGGCGCCCAATCCGGCGCTCGCCCACATCAGCCTCGGCATCGGCGAACCGAGGCACCCGACGCCCGAGCTGATCAAGCGCGCATTGACGGAGGGTCTGGCCAAACTTGCAAGCTATCCTCCCACCGCCGGAAGCGACGCGCTGCGGCAATCGATCGCGGCGTGGCTCGTGCGACGTTACGGCCTGCGCTCCATCGACTGGAAAACCGAAGTGCTTCCGGTCAACGGCTCCCGAGAAGCCCTGTTTGCCTTTGCCCAGACGGTAGTCGATCCGGGTCGTGGCGACGCCGTGGTCGTCTGCCCCAATCCGTTTTACCAGATCTACGAAGGCGCGGCCCTGCTCGCAGGGGCGGAACCATACTACGCCAACACGATTTCCGAGCGAGGATTCGCCGCCGATTACGCATCGATCCCCGAAGATATCTGGCGCCGCACGCAGTTGCTCTATGTCTGCTCGCCGGGGAACCCTACCGGAAAAGTGCTGGGCCTAGACGAATGGAAGGAGATCCTCGCGCTCGCCGACCGGTACGAGTTCGTCGTCGCGTCCGACGAGTGCTATTCGGAGATCTATTTCGATGAAGCCGCACCGCCGCTCGGGGCGCTGCAGGCGGCCACTCAGCTCGGTCGCGGCTTCGACCGACTGGTGGTCTTCTCGAGCCTGTCGAAGCGCTCCAACGTCCCGGGCATGCGCTCGGGATTCGTTGCCGGGGACGCTGCGATCCTCAAAGCGTTCCTCCTCTACCGCACCTACCACGGCGGGGCCATGAATCCGGCGGTGCAAGATGCGAGCGTCGCAGCCTGGAGCGACGAGATGCACGTGCGCGAGAATCGCAGGAAGTACGCGGAGAAGTTCGCCCGTGTCACGCCGGTGATGCAGACCGCGCTCGGAGTGAAGCGTCCCGAGGCGGGCTTCTACCTTTGGGCCCCTACTCCGATCAGCGACACTGAATTCGCCCGGCGGCTCTACGCGGAGCAGCACGTCACCGTGCTTCCGGGGAGTTTTCTGGCGCGCGGGTCGCACGGCGTCAATCCCGGGGCAAACTACGTCAGGATGGCGCTGGTGGCGGAAACCGATGAATGCCTCGAGGCGGCCCGCCGTATCGTAGAATTCGCAAGGAAACTATGAGCGCGTCCGAGATGCAGCAGCTCCAGATCACCATCGAACAGGCTTGGGAGGATCGCGCCCGGCTTGCCCCGGGCTCGGCCCCGGCAAAGATCGGCGAAGCGGTCGAACAAGTGATCGAGGCGCTCGACCAAGGCCGGCTGCGAGTCGCGGAAAAACTCGACGGGAGCTGGCACACCCACCAGTGGATCAAGAAAGCAGTGCTGCTTTCCTTCCGGCTCGAGGACAATCAGCCCGTTCACGCCGGATCGCTGCAGTTCTACGACAAGGTCAGGACCAAATTCGAGCGCTACGACCGGGAGCAGTTCGAGCGCGGCGGATTTCGCGTCGTGCCTCCGGCAGTGGCGCGCCGCGGCGCCTACATCGGGAAGAACGTGGTGCTCATGCCGTCTTACGTCAACGTCGGCGCCTACGTCGACGAAGGCACCATGGTCGACACCTGGGCCACGGTGGGCTCCTGCGCCCAGATCGGAAAGAACGTGCACCTCTCGGGAGGCGTGGGCATCGGCGGAGTGCTCGAACCCCTGCAGGCGAATCCCACCATCGTCGAGGACAACTGCTTCATCGGGGCTCGCTCGGAAATCGTCGAAGGAGTCATCGTCGAGGAGAACGCCGTCATCTCGATGGGGGTCTTCATCGGTGCGAGCACCAAGATCTACGACCGCGCAAGCGGACAGATTCTCTACGGGCGCGTCCCGGCCGGATCGGTGGTCGTGCCGGGCACCCTGCCTTCCGCGGACGGCAAGTATGGGCTCTACTGTGCGGTGATCGTGAAACAGGTCGATGCCAAGACCCGCGCCAAGACCGCTATCAACGAGCTACTGCGCGGGGAGTAGCTGCCCGCGGCGGTTGCAGGAGGTTAGCATTGACTCCATGCTGAATGAACAGCCCCCTGTTGCTGCAACCTAGCCTGAACCCGAGAAGACGCGGCCTTGGAAAGCGCGCTATCTCGCCGCTTTCGCGCTAGTTGTTGTCGTTGCTCTCTATGACGGAAAGCTGGGCCTCTTTGGCTTGGGGCTGGTGCTCGCGTTCGTCGCGCTGGTTTGGCTCGCAAAGACCTTGCCCAAGCTCGGAATCGTGCTCGGTCTCGGTTTCTTCTCGGTACCGCTATGGATGTGGCATTGGGACTTGCTGTTCAATCCGGCGCTTTCCATTCTGCTCATCTTCACGTGGCTCGGTGCGGTGGCCAGCGTAGTCGTAGGCGCCTTCATGCTCTGGGCCGCTTTGGATAGACGTGAATACACGGACGAAGAGAAGCAAGCTCTTGCTGACAAGGCTTTGCAGCGCCTCAGGGACGACCTGTGACTCTTGCCGGCTCCCAGGACGGCGCTAGGCGGCCTGGAGCTTGGCGCCTGCGACAGCGAGCCACTTCACGTCAGCCCGCTCGCTCGTGCCTGCTCGAGCGCCATCACCGCCCAATCCTTGGCGCCGTCGCCGTGAGCTACGGCGCCGATGAGGCGGTCGCGCCAGACATTGCAGCTCGGCAGCGGCACGCCAACCGCTTCGCCGGCGGCAAGCGCCAGATTGGCATCCTTCAAGCCTAGAACGGCCATCTGGCCGACGCGATCGTAGGTCTCCTCCACGATGATCTTGCCGTAGGCCTTGTACGCGGGGCATGCGAACAGCCCATCGGTCATGACATCGTTGAATACCTGCGGCGCGACGCCGTACTTCCGCACCAGGGAGAAGCCCTCTCCCATCGCCTCGATCGCGCATCCGAGTACGAAATTGTTGGCGATCTTGATCGCGGTCGCCGCCTCCGGGTCGGCGCCGGCTTCGATGCTGCGCCTAGCGATCGCCGCGAACAAGGGCGCGCAGCGCCGCAGGGCCTCGGTTGGTCCCGCGACTACCATGCCCGCCTGCCCCGAGGCGACCATCTCGGGCCGGCCGAGCATGGGCGCGGCAACGAGGATCTGGCCTCGCGCGGCGTGCGCGGCCTTGAGCGTGCGAATGATGGCTATGCCGTGGGTGCCCGAGCAGATATGGATGCCGCCCTGCGGCAGCGATTCCAGCAGTCCGCCCTGCTGCCCGGCGACTTCATGGAGCGCCGCGTCGTCGGCGAGCATGCTGAACACCGCTTCGCCGTAACGCGCCGCCTGCGCGAGCGAGGACATCGCCTTCGCGCCGGCGTCGATCAGCCCCTTGATCTTGTCCGGGGTGCGATTGAAAACGCCGAGATCGTGCTTCGCCTCGATGAGCCGGCGGGCCATCGCCTGCCCCATCCGGCCGGTGCCGATGAATCCAACCTTCATGGTGTTTCCTTCAGGAAGCGCCGACCCAACTGCTACCGACGAGACGCCCAATAGCCTGGTTCCCGGCTCTGGTGTGCGACGGCGAAAATTTGAGGACCGAGACCCGCGTTCTCCCCATAGATCAGTGTGTAGGGGAAGCGGTCGAAGTGGTACAGACGCAGACCTTGTTCGCCGTGAGGACCGAGTTGCTGGTTCTCGACAATGAGATCTCGAACACGTTCGTACTCGGCCAGGAAAGCTTCCGCGACGGCATGGCTTGCGTGTTGCGCATAATAGACCGCAGCGTCTCCAAGTTCAGCTTCAGCGTCCGGGTGAATCCAATAGCTCACCCGAGCCGTGACCGAACACGCGCGAGGGCTTCATCCCCGGGAACCATGGCAACCTTCCCCGACTGCACGTCGTCCCGGCGACGAAGAGCGAGCTTCATCCACTCCTCTTGCGCCTTGGACTTCGGCTCGAAGCTGGCGATCAGCAGCTCCAGCAAGCGAGCACGCTCCTCGGGCGCAAGACCCAGAACCTGAGCCTCCAGTTCGTGGACGGGTGTAGTCATCGCTGCTCCAAGCGGCCGCAATGCCAAAAAGAATACCATGGCGCAGCCGTGCCTATGAATCCAAGCTTCATGGTGTTCCCTTCAGGAAGCGAGTTGGCCGCGAACCCATTCGATCTCGCGCGTGACGTAGTCGACGATGTCGCCGGTCTTCAGATGTTCTGGCAGCACGTCCCAGGTGTAGGTCTCGATTTCGAGCTGTCGCGAGAGCGGGTTCGCCTTGTGGAACTTGAGCGCGTCCTCGATGGCAAAGCGCGTCGTGCCCAACTCACCCAGACTGTCGAGGAACACCGGGACGTGGAAGTGGGTGCGCCATTCGCGGGGCCCGGGATTCGCGTGCCAGGCCTTGAAGGCGTCCTCCAGATTTAGAAAGCGCGTGAGCTTGCCGTCCTTTTTCTCCACCGTCTGCGTGAGATAGATCGATTTCGCATAGCGCGCGAGGGTGTCGACGATCTTCTGCGTGACCTCCGGAACCCGCATCGCCGCCGCCTCCTGCAGCTTGAAAATCGGAATCCCCGCATCGACGAGCTTTTGCAGCGACTCGGCGATGTTCTCGTACACGACCGCTTGATGGCAGATGTCGAACACCACGCCGACGTGCCGGCGCAGCGCGATATGCGCTTCCGAGATCGGAATGCCGGCGAGCTTGGCGAGCCTCGTCGCGGCGGCTCCCGAATAGAGGTGGTTCGTGAAATAGGCGACCGTCTCGTCGGTGGTCTCGAGAAAACAATAAGGCTCCGGCTCGAGCGCGAGCGTCACCGTGCGCCCGGTCCGCGAGGCGAGCGCGACCAGGTGCGCGGCCACGCGCAGCACGTGCTCGGTGTAGCTCGCGACCACGTCGGCGCCGGTCACGCGCGGCTTGAAGCCGAGCGGCGCGCTTTGGATCGACGGCGAGATTCCCTCGGGCACGACGTCGGCGAGCACGTCCGCGACGTTGCTGGTGTAGCGCGTGCGCTCCTCGGAGCGCCAATCCGGCTCGTAGACCTGCTCCTTGACGACCTGATTCTTGAACGGCCCGTACGGAAAGGCGTTCACGGTGTAAAGATACATATCGTTGTCGGCCAGGAATTTCTTGAGCTTGTCGCGTTCGGCGCGACTGTTGACCAGGGTTTCGGCCGATCTTGCCGACAGCCGCAGCGACACGCCGAACGGCACTTTCGGGGCGACGCGCGCCTTGACCCTGGGGACATAGGTGATGAGGCTCGTCCACATTTCCTCCCAGGTGTCGCCGGGGTGGACGAGGGTTGAATAGGTCAGGTGGCCGAGGCCGTTGCCGAGATCCATGTGATTGCTTGCTCGATGACTGTGAGGGCTGCTTTTCCGACGAGTAACGGACGGCGGGAAGGCCTACTTCACGAGGTTCAGAATGTCTCGCTCAAAGGCGCCGGTAGCGTGGCACTCAATACCAACTCCGACTTCGCTCCTTGGCTGATGGACGAAGGCCACTGGTCGGAAAGTCCCGACGAGATTGGTGTTGAAGGAAACGGATTCGCGGTCGCGCTCCGGCACTTGGCTGCTCGTTGTCGATCTGCGAACCACCTCCTGGGTGACAACGTAGCGAGTCGTGGCGGTGACGCGTGTACTTGTGGCCGTCATCTCTTGGAAGATGAGATTGATTCGCCCTTCGAGGTGCATAGTGCGGTCGACCATTGTTGATCCCGGAGTCGCCCCGCCGCCAGCGAAACGTTGTTGAGCCCGCGCAGCCGGGAACGTTACCGGTTCGACCCCTTCCATCTGGATCGTGACCTGCCCGCAGTTCAGATAGGGCTCCGGATCGCCCGCGTAGCTGAGATTGATCAAACCGGAAGCCTGGTCCATGTTGTTAATCACGAAAAATTGCCCCGCCAACTTGGGCACGGCGCTTCTCCAAACCTCAGCGCGCGGCTTGCCGATCTCCGTCGAGTTCTCCACCTTCACCCGCGGCCCGCGCTGATAGTTAGCTGTGGCCACGCAGCCGGCCAATCCCCAAACAATTACAACCGCGATTGACCAAGCCCGAAAAGATGACTTCATGGATGTCCCCTTTAGAAACGATGGTCGATTTATACACCCGTAATTGTACGCGCCACTTTGCGCCACTTAACTGTTACGAATACCTCAGGTGACGTTCTCGACTTTTCCGCTCGATGCCGAGCGGATGATCGCCTCGGTGGCTGACGCGCCATGAATGATCTGGTCGGGCGTGATCGGGAAGGCCGGGCCGCCTTCGGCCGCGCGTGCGAACGCTTCGAAACAGGCGCGGGTTACGTCGAGCTTTTCGGCCTCCCAAACTTCCAGCGGGCCTTTGAGCGGCTGGTATTTGCACGTGCCGAACAACTGCGTTCGCCGCTCTTCGGATGAGGCGCCGGCGACGTGCGTGACGCCTTCAAGCCGCAGCCAGCCCTTGGAGCCGAATACGTGGAAGCTGAAACCGGGACCGGTGGTGGTGATCGTGCTGAGATAAGCCGACATGCCGGCTTTCATTCGGAACAGCATGGAGGTGGTATCGTCGATTTCGCCCTGTACGACGCGCGCGAAGCTCTGACAATAGACGCGCTCGTACTCGCCGCACAGGTCGATGAAGGCATCGACCGCGTGCACGCCGAGCGACGCCAGACCTCCGACCGGCGCCTCAGTTTTAGCCGCGCGCCAGGCCGCCGGCTTGAAGTACAGCGCGTTGGGATGCGCCATATTGCATTCGATGTGCTGGATGATGCCCAAGTCGCCCGAGCGAATCCGCTCGCGCAGTTTCACCATTTCCGGATGGAAGCGGCGGTTGTAGCCGAGGCCGAGCGTGCGCTTGGCCTTGATGACGGCGTCCACAGCCGTTTGGGCGTCACTCTTGGAGTACGAGAACGGTTTTTCGCAGAAAATATGCTTACCGGCGGCCGCCGCCGCGATGATCTGCCTGACGTGTCCGGAAGGCGGCGTCGCCAGCACCACCGCATCGATTGACGGATCGCGGAGCACCGCCTCGAAACTGTCGAGCAGACGAAGCCTGTGTTGCTTGGCGAAGGCCTCGACATCCGGCGACACCGTGCGTGTCGTCATGGCGACGAAGCGCATGACGTCGCTGCCGTCCGCGAGCGACTCCACCAGGGTCTTGCCCCACCAGCCCAGCCCTACGATGGCCGCGTTGATCATTTTCCTATTCCGGAATACCGCTCATCCGTGCATCGCCACGATGACGCAGCAGATGGCCCAGAACAGGCAGTACTCATATCCGCCGATGTTCCAGAGCCATTTGCCGCCGGTGACGCGATAGACGGCGACCGCGGCAACTCCGAGATGAAGAGCTGCCACCCAGGCGACGATGCTCGTATAGATCCCGAGGATCAGACCGACCGCGAGCACGACCTCGATGACGCACGAGACGTAAAGCCAAAACTTCGGCGGCTTGAACTTGGCCGCAACGAAAAAGCCGAGCGCCTCGGGCACGAAGAACTTGGCGTAAATATGCGGGATGAGGAACGCCCCGCAGATGATGCGCAGGATATTGAACTCATTCAACAGATTGAATTTGTCGGCGAACGACATCGTCTCCCCCTTTGCTTTCGGGCCGGCGTTATTCTGGATCTATCCCCGTGTGCCGTGCAACAGCGAATTGAACGACTTGCCCTTGAGCCACGCCGCGCCCTTTGCGTACAAGGCTTCAGCCTCAGGACCGTCCAGACCGGGCATGTCCTCCTTCACCTTGTAGCCAACCTTGGTCTGCAAGTACGCCAGGTGGCGATAGCCGATGGGATAGCGCTCGAGCAGCGCCGCATCCAGCCCGGGAACGGCGCCCGGAGCGACCGGATCGAGCCTGTCTTTTTCGTAGAAGAGCCGCCGCCACACCAGACCCCAGCGGCCCTTACGCTTCTCGATGAAATCGTAGAATCGCCCGGTGCAGAGCACGTCGCACACTACGCCCTCGACCGGCGCGCGCTGCGAAATCGTCATCTTGGTCTGCGCAATAGCACGCCTGCCCTTGATGTCGATCGAGGATCCGCCGAGCATGTGATGGATGAGCACGCCGCGCGCGTAGCCTTCCTTGTTCACCCGGATGAAATCCTCGTAGGAACCCTGGAACCAGGTGGCCCACATCTGTCCCTCCGGGTGCCAGACCGTGCGGAACCGGTCCCACATCAGGGCATCGCGCCAGACCGCCCAGTTTTCGACCAGCTCGCGGATGACGAGGCGCTCTTCCATCTCTTTTTTCACGGTTGTCCTCCCGTTCCGCTCACTTGGTCGGCACCACCAGCGAATAGCGCTCGTCGGCGGCCAGGCACTGCGCTTCCGGCAGCCCCAGCTCGCGCCGCACGATGTTCGTCCCCTGCACCAGCGCCACCATCTTGTAGTAGGCGTGGCGTCGGCTCATGCCTTCGCGGCCCATGCCGCAGTCCGAACTGAGGATAAGGCGCTCGGCCGGAATGTGCTTGAGCGCCCGGCGAATGTGGTCGGCGATCTCCTCCGGCCGCTCGACCTGGAGCGTATGGTGATCGATGACGCCGATGGCGATCTTCTTCTCGACGATGGTCTTGCCGAAGGCCTCGAGATCCATGCCACCGGCGCTGCACGATTCGAAAGTGATGACGTCGGCGTCGACCTTGTTGAACAGCTCCAGTGCCGGCTTGTAGCTTTGCACGGCCGCGAACATGCGCTGCTGCGAGGGGTTGCCCCAGCAGCTGTGGCACCACACCTCGGTCTTCGCGCGCAGGCCTTTCACCGTGCGGTTGAACACCTCGACGCTGAACTGCGGGTTGATCACCGCATCGACGATGTTGCGCACGGCGAGCAGATGGATCTGCGGCTCTTCGAACTGGATCACCTCGCAACCGGCGTCGGCGAGCTCGTGCAATTCCTCGTTCAAGGCGTCGCTGATGGCGTAGATGCGGTCCTTGATGTTCTTGTAGTGACGGTCTGCCACGGCGAATGCGACCAGCTCCGGACCGATGGTGCCGAACTTGACCGGCCTTTTCGTCAGCCGCTGGGAGGTCTTCCACATGGGCGTGTATTGCAGGTCGCCACGGCCGATCGGGCCGACGATATTCGCCATGACGCGCGCTTCCAGGTAGTCGTGCAGGATGTGGCCGGGCGGGAACCACAAGCCGCCCTTGCCGGCGGGCGTCGGGCGCGGGTTGCCGCGTTCGAAGCCGGCCATGTGGCGCGTCGGATACGCGGTCCAGCTCTGGCCGCCGATGTCCTGGTCGAAATGAGCGTCGCCGTCGGTGACGATGTCCAGGCCGGCGCTCTCCTGCTCGCGCACATAAACCGAGACCGCGTCCACGTACTGCTCGCGAAAGGTGGAGCTCACCATCGCGTCGAGAAACGATCGCGTGCCCAGGTTCTCGGTGTACCAGCTCGGGCGCGGCAGCGAGCCGGTGATCGTGGTCGGCAACTTGATGTCCTTGGTGGCGCGATACATGGTTTCCGTTCCCCTCGTCGGATCGATGGGCCCGATTGTCTCACGCGCACCGACCGCTTAAAAAGAACCCCGTCCCACCGGCTGGGACTGTGGGACGGAAAACCGAATTGCGGTTGCAAACCCAAACCGGCACAATAGTGGGCATGGATACCATGCTAGATGCGTGGTACTTTGAAACCGTCTGGTTCCGTGCATAGAGGAAATCAAATGAAAAACAAGCTTATTGCAGCAGCAGCCCTTGCAGCCCTTGCCCTTGCCCCTTGCGCGAGCGCGCAAATCAAGGAAGGGGTAGTCGTCGTGGGAGAGTCCGAGGCCATCGTGACGGTGGTAAAAGTCGACCGCAAAGCCCGCACCGTGACCTTTCGCGGCCCCCAAGGGCGCGAAGTCACGATGAACATCCCGCCTGAGGCCCAGAATTTCGATAAGGTGAAGAAAGGAGCGCGCGTCCAGGTCCGCTACTTCGAATCGGTTGCCGTGGCCTTGAGCAAAGGTGGTGTGGCCTCGGTTTCCAAGGATCAGAAGGTCCGCCTCGCCCCCAAGGGCGCCACGCCCGGCGGCGTCGTGGTCAACACGCTGCAGATCAGCGCGACGGTCGAGGCGCTCGATCGCACTCGCCGCACCATCTCGGTCAGAGGGCCGCAGGGCAACGAGCGAGAGTTCCAGGTCGCCCCCGACATCAAGCTGGAAGAAATCCAGCTCGGCGACCTCGTCACCGTCGTATACGCCGAGGCGCTATCTTTGGAGATGCTGCCGAAGGAAACCAAGGCCGAAAAATCGGCCAAACCCAAGTAGCGAACCGGCCCGATCGGGGGACGGTCAACTTCGGATCGCGTACATGATCGCGACCACGACCGGCCCCCAGAGGGTGAGCAGGATGTTGCCGATCGCGTAGGGCACTGTATACGATAGCGCGCCGATATTGCTGCCGCTCGCCTGGCGCAGCGCATTCAAACCCGGCGCGCAGGTCTCGGCGCCGGCGAGGCCTCCCATGACCATCAAGGGATTCATCTTGAGCGCGTACCGGGCGACCAGCAGCCCCACGACGAGCGGCGCCATCGTCACGACGACACCCGCAAGGAAGATGTTCCCGAAATAGCGCGCGCCGCTGTGATGGTAGGCAGCGAGCGCATGCGGGCCGGCGTTCAGGCCGATGACCGCGATGAATACGATCAAGCCGATGTCGGAAAGCAGCCGCTGCGCGGGCTCCGGGATCGAACCGAACACGGGAAAGCGGCTGCGCGCCCAGCCCGCCGCGAGGCCCACGACCAGAATGGAACCCGCGGCGCCGAGCCCGAGCGGCACGTTGTCGATGTCGAGCTTGAGCATGCCGAAGAGCACGCCGAGGCAGATCCCGCCGGCGACAAAACCAAGATCGGTCTTCGAGAGGTCGCGTTCGACGAAGCCTATGTGGCGCGCGGCGCGGTCCACGTCCGCGGGCGCCCCCACGACGCGCAGGATGTCGCCTCGTTCGACCACGATCCACCGCTCCCGGGGAAGGAGCTCCTCGCCCCGCTGCAGCGATTCGAGGTACACGCCGCGCGCCAGGTCGCGATTGGCGGCGAGCTCGGCGAGCGTCTTGCCGTGCGCCTCGCGGCTCGTGACCACGATGGTGGCGGTCTTCAGCGCGACGGCAAGGAGCTCCGGATCCTCGATCTCGCTGCCCACGTTGCGCTCGAAATCGGCGAGCGCCCCGCGCCAGGCTGAAATGGGTGCCGCAGGTCTCGCTGTGGGTAGCTGTGTACAGCAGCGTCGCATGCATCGGTGTTTTTCTCTACCTGATCGACCGCATCGGAAAGTCGCTGCCACCCGTTACCGTTCTCACCCGCGTAGGCAGCGCCGGGCAGGCGGTTATCGAAGACTTATACCCGCGGCCCGTCGCGGGGACGGAGGACACGCCGACCAATGTTGCTCTTATGCCTGAGGGCGAACCGTCGCGCACCGTCGCAAGCAGACGCACCGGCGTCGTGCTTGCGTTCGATGAGGCAGGCCTCATGGAGCTGGCGCGGCGCGCGGACTGCACGATCGAATTCGTTCCCCAGGTGGGGACTTTCGTTACCAGCGGGGATCCGCTGTTTCGCTTGTACCGCGGCGGAGAGGGCATTGCCGATCGCGAACTGGATCAGGCCGTTGCCATCGGGCCGGAGCGCACGATCGAACAGGACCCGGAATTCGCGTTCCGCGTCATCGTCGACATCGCTGCGAAGGCGCTGTCGCCGGCGATCAATGACCCGACCACCGCCGTGCTCGCCCTCGACCAGATCCATCGCCTGCTGCGCGCGGTCGCCGCGCGGCAACTGGACAGCGGGCGAGTTCACGATGACGCCGGACAGTTGCGCCTCGCCTATCGCACGCCGGATTGGGAGAATTTCGTCAGCCTGGCGATCACCGAGATCCGGCAGTTCGGCAGGGGCAGCATCCAGGTCGTCCGCCGCATGCGCGCCATGCTGGAGAACCTGATCGAGGTCGTGCCGCCACAGCGAGTCGCTCTGCTGCGCGCGGAACTGGAGCTTCTGGATCGCGGCGTGGAACACGATTTCCGCGATCCCGAAGACCGCGTTCGTGCCGCCGCCGCCGATTCGCTGGGAGTGGGCGGATCGCCGTGACCGCAGGCCGCGCGCACCCTCATGTTCTACTTCATGCCGGCGAGCACGCTACCAGGCAGGTGCAATCTCTCCCCGCAGACAACCACCCCGCCATCAGAGCGAGGGCGATCGACACCCGGATCGCCGTTGCGGCAAATCCCCCTGAATGGATTATGAAAGGGGGTTGATCCAAGTCAACCGGCCCGCCTCGCACTTCTTTAGACTGGCACCGAGTTGAACAACGGAGCGGAACGTGACCAGTATATCCGGCATATCGCCGGAATCGATGATGTGCAAATAATCAACCTCAACTAAGGAGATCAATCATGACCCAGCCGAAAAAAGTAAGTACGACAGTGCCGTTGAACTGGAAAGAGGTGTGGTACACCAACTGCCCCATGATATCCGCCAACAACGTTGACCAGGAGCTGCAGTGGTGCAAGGAGGAGTACAAGAAGATCGGCGTCGAGTACGCCTACTTCCGCTCCGCACCCGAGAACAACTTCTACCCGCACTATGTCCACAACCTCGACAACCTGATCCGCTTCGGCGGCCTGTATCCCCCGATCGCCGTCCACTCGGACATCCGCCGCACCGTGCTGCTGGGGGCGACGTGGGTCTACGAAGGTGGGGTGATGCAGGTGCGCGCCCGTGACAAGATCTTCCGCGTGAAGGACCTCAAAGGCAAGAAGATCGGCATCACCAAGAGCCTCAACACCATCAAGAACGACTGGTGGCGCATCCAGGAGCACATGGGCATCGAAAATATCCTGATGCTGAACGACATGACCATGAAGGATATTGAGCTTGTCGAGTTCCCGTACCCGGATGACTGGTACGACGACCCCAAGATGCTTGTGCCCCCGATGAACAACCCGTCTGAGCTGTGGATGCGGCGTGACCACAAGCGCGACTATGCCTTCCGACCATTGGAGAAGGCACTGCTGAACGGGACCGTCGATGCCATCTACAACCAGATGGGGCAATTAGGACAGCTCTCGGAGGCCACGGGCGAAATCAAGGCCATCTTCGACCTGTCCAAGCACCCGGACTGGACGGTTCAGGTCGCCAACACCCCCGCTGTCATCACCTGCACCGAGGTGATGGCCAAGGAACACCCCGAACTGGTCGTCGCCTACATGAAGGCCATGATCAAGGTCGGACGCTGGGCGAATGAGCACAAGCACGCTGCGGCGGTCATCCTCAACCGGCAAACCTTCTACCTGGATGCCGAGCACACCTATGAGGGCATCAAGCACGTCGACATGGTGCCGAGCCTGAGCGCGCAGAACCTGGAATGCATCAAGATCGGCAAGGACTTCATGTTCAGCCACGGCTACATCAAGAGAGATTTCGATGTGGGCAAATGGGCGGCACCGGAATTTCTGGAGAAGGCGGCGACTGAAGTCCTCAAAGAGGAATGGGCAAGAAGGAGCTGGAGCAAGCTTCCTACAGGAGGCGGGTTAGATGCAACAGGCACGCGGCTCGGGTAGTCCGGAGAAAGCGAAGCACATCGCGGACTCCGTAAGTTTGTAGTCGCTGAAGTTGTTTGAGCGCGGGCACCGGACGCAGGAGATTTGCCCTTTGGCGCCCGCCCGATACCAGATGGAATGACTGCATATCTTGTGGAGGCAAGCATGGTAACAAAAAGGCAGTACATGAGATCACTAGCATTGACAGGATCTATCCTGTTGTTCCTTGTCATCAGCATGTCCGGTTGCGCCAGCATACCCGGCGCAACCGGCGGGGAGCAGGCGGAAACGATCGAGGCATTAGTGGAGCGCACTCTGCCGGACTTGTACAAACAGGAACCGAAGGCCAGGAAAGAGATCGCCAACTCTGTTGGTTATGCGATCATGAACAACAAGATCACCAAGGTCCCGATCTTCGGGGCGGGCAGCGGATACGGGGTGGCGATCGATAACAGGACCGCTGAAAAGACCTACATCACCATGACGCGTTTCGACATTGGCGGAGGCTGGGGTGCGCGTAGTATGCGGCCGGTAGTGATCTTTCAGGATGAAAAGAAGTTCAAGGATTTCATTGACGGAGCATGGGAAGCACAAGCCGGTGCCGAAGCGGCCGCCAAGGTCGGAGAGTCAGGTGCTGCGGGTGGCGCGGGGAGTGGGAATCTTCCGGGCGATAAGGGATATTCGATCTATATGATCACCGATGCAGGCGTGTCGGCCACCGCCACCGCGGGTGTCATTCGCATCAGGGCGGTAAAGCTGAAACAGTAGCGGCAACATGAGTGAAGGAACGGAGAAACTGAATATGAATGATCAAAATACAGGCATTCCCAAAAACAAACAGACCACCCTAGGGCTTTATGTGATGGCGCAAGAGGCGTATGAAATGTGGAAGGCCGATCCCGAACGGGTCAAGATCATCGACGTGCGGACGCCCGAGGAGTATGCCTTTATCGGCCACCCGGATACGGCCTGGAACATTCCGCTTGCCTTTGTGACTTATCAGAGAAAGAACGGCAAAACCGAATACGGACCGAAGTGGAATCCGGATTTTGTCGCCGAGGTCAAAAAAATAGCCGGGCCGAAGGACACCCTGCTGGTGATGTGCCGGTCAGGTGACCGCTCGGCCATGGCAGTCAAGAAACTCGCGGAAGCCGGTTTAAAAAATGCTTACACCATCACGGACGGTTTTGAAGGGGATAAAGTGGACGATCCCGGCAGCGTCTTTCACGGGAAACGGATGCGGAACGGCTGGAAGAACTCGGTGCCCTGGGTTTACACCATTGATCCCGAGAAGATCATCCTCGAAGAAAGTTTATCTAAGCCAACTCAATAAGGGGATGCCCCATGCTTCATGTCCGACAATGCTTGAGAAATAAGCAGGGACGCCCTTATATTGGATGGCGCACGCGTCTCGTTGTCGTGTTTACCTTCAGTCTAGGATTCCTGCTCGATGCAGGCATCGCGTCGGCCGCAGAAACCGCCGCCAGCCAGGTGCCAATGAAGCACTATCCCGTGGCACAGATCTTCACCTTCCTGTTTCTGATGCTCGGGCCGTTCAAGATCATTGGACCGTTCGCAAAGATCACAAAGGGAGCGGATGCCCAATTCACGCACCGGATCGCATGGCTGTCGATACTCTTTTCGAGTCTCGCCCTCATGGTCGCTGCCTTCCTTGGTGAGAGCATCCTGAGCAGTTATGGCATTCCGTTGCCGGTTCTGGCGCTTTCCGCAGGGATCATTCTCTTTCTCGTGGCATTGCAGAGTGTCCTGCAGCAGTTCACGCCGCACAGCGAGGACGCCGCAGGCCCGGCACCGACCATGAACATGGCGTTGACGCCGTTGGCCTTCCCGACCATCGTCACGCCCTACGGCATCGCCGCGCTGGTCGTGTTCCTCGCGCTGAGTCCGGATCTGCAGAGCCGCTTGACGATCGGCGCCGTCGTGCTGGCGATCATGCTGCTGAACCTGATCGTGATGATCTTGACGCGACACATCTTGCCGGTCCTGGGCGTTGTGCTGCCGATCCTGGGTGCCGTGCTCGGCGTCGTTCAGGTGGCGTTGGGACTCCAGATCATCAATAGCTCGCTCAAGGCGCTGGTGGTATTGTGAAACCGCAGCTCTGTCAGCGACGGTGATGCCTGTTGAGCGGAAGAGACAGGACATGTCGCCCACCACCAACGAAACGCTGCCGAAGGAACTAAGCGACTTCTCGCTCGTCAGCGGCGGGCCGCTTTACCAGCTGTGGCGACGCGCGCGCCTGACCGATGACGCGCTGCAACTGACACCCCGACGTATCATCGTGATGGTAATGCTGGCCTGGGTGCCGCTGCTGCTGTTGTCGGTCGCCGAAGGCCACGCCTGGGGAGACAGTGTCGCGCTGACGTTTCTGCAAGATGTGGAAATGCATGTGCGTCTGCTGATCGCATTGCCGCTGTTCATCGCCGCCGAGTATTTGGTTCACCAGCGGCTGCCCCCAGTGGTGAATCTTTTCCTGAAACGCGGCCTGATCCCCGACGCGGCGCGCGCGCAGTTCGATGCCGCGATTGATGCCGCAATGCGCCTGCGCAATTCGATTACGCCTGAGCTGCTGTTGATCGCGTTCGTATACGGATTCGGCGTACTGTTCGTCTGGCGAACACAGTGGGCGCTCGACGTCACCAGTTGGTATAGCGTCGCGGCGGAAGGAACACTGCAACAGCCTTCGCTTGCCGGCTGGTGGGCGGGATGTGTGAGCATGCCGCTGGCCCAGTTCCTGATACTGCGCTGGTACTTCAGGTTGTTCATCTGGTGGCAATTCCTGTGGCGGGTGTCACGCATCGAGTTGAACCTGATACCGTCCCATCCGGATGGCGCGGCCGGCCTGGGCTTCCTCTCCAAGACAAGCCGCGCTTACTCGCTGGTGTTAATGGGCCAGGGCGCGGTGCTTGCCGGGATGATGGCCAACCGGATCTTCTACGCGGGCGCCAACCTGCTGGACTTCAAGGTGGAAATCGTCGGCACGGTGGGCCTGATGATGCTCGCCGTCCTCGGGCCGTTGCTTGTGTTTGTGCCGAAACTCCGGATGATCCGGCGCGTGGGTAAGGACGAATACGGCACGCTGGCGCAACGTTACGTGCGCGAGTTCGACCGCAAGTGGCTTCGCGGCGGCGCAGTGGCCGACGAGCCACTGGTTGGAAGCGCGGACATCCAGTCGCTGGCCGACCTGCGCAACAGCTACGCAGTGGTCGAGGACATGAAGTGGGCGCCGTTCACCCTGCAGAACGTGCTGCAACTGGCGGTGACCACGCTACTGCCCGTGGCGCCGCTGTTGCTGACGGTGTTTTCGATGGAGCAGTTGCTCGATCGCATGCTGAAAGTGCTGTTCTGAATGTTGCAGTCCTGGTGGGCTTCACCATGGCGCTCGGAGGATGAGACCGAGTTGAACAACGGAGCAGAAAGTGACGCACGTGATTCTACGACACACAACACAGCGTGACCGCTTTGCGGCCATTCTTCTCGGTACGACACTCGCTCTTGCCGTGCACGCGCCTGCCGCCGCACAGACGGCGCCGCACAGCGAACCCGATGCCTGGCAGTTCGAGATCACGCCCTATATTTTGGGGGCGGGACTCAACGGCACGGTAGCCATCGGCAGTGTTACGGCAGACGTCAAGCTGAGTTTCAGCGACCTCCTTGAAAATCTGGACTCGGGATTCATGGCGCTGTTCGAGGCCCGCAAAGGCCGCTGGTCGTTCGGTGTGGAGGGAATTTATTTCAAGCTCAAGGGCGACGGTGCCGACTCGTGGCAAGGACCACTGGGCAACACCGGCACCGGCAGTCTGGAAGCGACGGTGACCGAGCAGTTGTACCAGCTCACGGCCGGCTATCGGATACTCGATGAGCGCACCAAGGTCGATGTGCTCGCTGCCGCGCGCTACACACAGCTCGATACCGAGCTGAACCTCGCCGTGACCACCGGCTCGCCGCTGTTGCCGGACGGTAGCCGCAGCGTGAGTGCCAGCGAAAGCTGGTGGGACCCGGTAATCGGCGTGCGCGTGCTCGTGCCGCTCGCCGAAGCGTGGACCTTGGTCGGTTATGCCGATATCGGCGGTTTCGGTGTCGGTTCCGATCTCACCTATCAGTTGCTGGCGGGCGTGAACTGGCAATTTTCCAAGAGTGTTTCGGCCAAGGCCGGCTATCGGTACCTCTATCAGGACTACAAGAATAGCGGCTTTGTCTGGGACATGACCGCGAGCGGCTTCTATCTCGGCGCAGGATTCCGGTTTTGAGGGCACCGCTATTCATTGTCATCGAGGAACAGGCAAAAGCTGTCAAGAGAATTGCTCTCGCGCGTCACGTATCCGTCGCCGAGCTGATACGGCGCGCCGTCGATATGATGGTCAAGTCAAGCCCGGTCGCCGATCCTGAAGAGAGGCTGAAGCGGGCGATCGAAATCGTCGGAAAATTCCGCTCCGGAAAGCATGATATCGCCAAAGGACACGACAAATATCTTGTGGATGCGTACAGGAAATGAGGATCTTCCTTCACTGCTGACGGTGTTCCAGCGTTGTGTCTTGCAGATGTGGCATTGCCGTATTACAATGCTCGCATGAAGACACTTACCGTTCGGCTGCCTGAAGCGGTCGTGGCCCAGATTGAAGCCGAGTCCCGCGGGCGGAAGCTTTCGAAATCCGATGTCGTCCGCGAGCGATTGAGCGTTGCTTCCGGGCCTTCCCGCAGACGGCACGTGCTGCTTGACGCCATCGCGGACCTCGTCGGTTCAGTGGACGGCCTGCCAGCCAATCTGAGCGCGAGAAAGAAGGCGTATTTGAAGACGACCGGCTATGGCCAGAAGCGTGGTCGTTGACACCGGCTTCCTGGTCGCCCTGTTGAGCCGCCGCGACGGCAACCATCACTGGGCAAGCACACAGACCCGGCGCTTTCCTCCACCCTGGCGCACCTGCGAGGCGGTACTGTCGGAGGCATTCCATCTCGTGGAGGCGCGGGGTGAGCCCGCCCTCGCGGCGCTTCTCCGCCGCCGCGCTGTTTACCCCGTTTTCGACCTGAACGAGGACCTAGAACGGGCGTTGAAGCTCATGGAAAAGTATGCGGACGTGCCAATGAGCCTCGCCGATGCCTGCCTTGTGCGCATGACCGAAACGCTGCCCGACCCCGTGCTTCTGACTACCGATGCGGATTTCCGCATCTACCGCCGCCACAGCCGCCAAGCCGTTCCCTGCGTGTTGCCATCCTGATCAGTCGCCGGTGGGCCTTGCCGCCGGGGTTGACGATACGAATCTGCGACGCTTGTGATTTGGTGCTTGCCCTTAACTAAGGGAACATCGGCGGATTCTTGCTGATGTCCACCCCGGGCTGCGGCGCAAGCTTGCCCGCCTCGTCCACCCAGCCGCCGCCCAGCGCCTTATAGAGACTGATGAGGGCGAAGTAGAGCTGGCCCTGCGTCTGGGCAAGCTGGAGCTGAGCCTGGAACAGGCTCCTTTCGGCGTCGAGCACTTCGATGTAGCTGGTGTAGCCGTTTTCGTAACGCAATCGCGCGAGATAGGCATAGCGGCCGAGCGCCTGCACCTGCCGCGCCTGCGCCGCCTCCTGCTCCCGTGTCTTGGCCTGGTCCACCAGCGAGTTCTCCACCTCGGCAAAGGCGGTCTGGATCGTCCGCTGGTAGCCGTAGAGCGCCTGCTTCTGCTGTGCTTCGGATACGGCGAGCTGCCCGGAAAGCGTGCCGCCGGTGAAGATCGGCTGGCGCGAAGGCTGGACGTTACTCGACGCCGTTTACTTCGCCTTTGTCTCGGGGCTGACGATAGGCTCCGGCGATCTGGTCCCGAAGCAACCGATGGCGCGCGTCCTCGCGATCGGCCTCGG
>CAYSFD010000056.1:0-107324 GCA_964430565.1 uncultured Enterobacteriaceae bacterium | reverse complement strand
ATCGGGAAGCTGGCGCACGAGACGCACGGCCACACCATGCCTGAGAGCACGGTCGAAGCGTTGAAAAGCGTCGATGGCTGGCTGCAGGGGCCGATCGGGCACAACGTTTACCCGCGCAACGATCCGACGTGGATCAATCCGCCCCTCCGGAAGAAGTTCGAATTGTTCGCGAGTGTGAAGCCGGTCAAGTCGTATCCCAACCTGCCGTCGCTGCATAAGGGTGTCGACATCGTGTTTCTGCGGGAAGTGACCGAAGGCATGCAGTCTTCCAGCGTCGTATTCGCGGGCAGCGGGGAATTCCGGCCGAACGACGAGATTTCGATCGGCATGCGGGTTGTCACGCGCAAGGGCGCGAACCGCGTCGCGCGCGAAGCGTTCGAGATCGCGCGCACGCGGCCGCGAAAGAAAGTGACCGCCGCGCACAAGGAGCCGGTGTACCGGCTGGCCTGCGGCATGTTCGCCGAGGAGTGCCGCAAGGTCGCGAAGGAGTTTCCGGACGTGGCCTTCGAGGAGATGATGATCGACTCGGCCTCAATGAAGCTCGTGATGCAGCCGCAGCGCTTCGACGTGGTCGTCACGACCAATCAATTCGGCGACATCCTCACCGATATCGGGGCGGGACTGGTCGGCGGGCTCGGGCTCGCCCCGGGCCTTTGCGTGGGGGAGAAGCAGGCGATGGCGCAGGCGACTCACGGCTCGGCGCCCGACATCGCAGGGCGCGACATTGCGAATCCTTATGCCATGATCGTGTCCGGTCAGATGCTGCTCGCCTGGCTCGGGCGAAAGCGCAACGAACCCAGGGCGCTCGAGGCCGCGCAGCATATCCAGCGCGCGGTGAGCAGAGTCATCGCCGAGGCGAAGCACCTGACCCGGGACCTGGGCGGGAGCGCCGGCACCCGGGAGATGGGAGACGCGATCGCCGCCTACGTCGCGCAGCGATCGACGCAGTCATCGACCTTGGACAAGCGAACGTGAAAAGGAGAAGACCATGAAGAGCTTCCTGAAGAACAGCGCAGTCGCCATTTTGTGCTTGACACCGGCGCTCGCCGCCGCGCAGGCCTGGCCGGGCAAGCCGATCAGGATGATCGTTCCGTTTCCCGCCGGCGGCGGTACCGATATGATCGGGCGCCTCGCCGCGAAGCAGTTGGGAGACCGCCTCGGCCAGCCGGTGATCGTGGACAACCGCGGCGGCGCGAACGGCGCGATCGGCGCGCAGGCGCTGGCGCAGTCGCCGCCGGACGGCTACACCATCGCGTCGATCTCCGACGGGCCGACGGTGATCAACCCCTTGCTCTACGAAAAGAACCCCTACCGTCCGCTGCGCGACTTCGTTCCGGTCGCGATGATGATCAAATTTCCGTCGATGCTGACGGCGCACCCCTCCGTGGGGATTCGCAACGTCGCCGAGCTGATCGCGCTCGCGAAGGCCAAGCCGGGCGCGCTCAATTATTCCTCCGGGGGAACCGGCAATTTCAGTCATCTGGGCCTAGAGCTGCTCGCGTACCAGGCGGGAATCAAGCTCACGCACGTGCCCTACCGGGGCGTCGCGCCGGCCATGACGGCGCTGCTCGCTGGCGACGTGCAGCTCATGTACAACAACGTCGCGACCGCTCTGGAGCACGTGCGCGCGGGCAAGATGGTGGCGCTCGCCGTCGGCGAGGCCCAGCGCCTGCCCGCGCTGCCGGACATCCCCGCGATCGCAGAGACCGTTCCGGGATTCGAGTTTGCGGCCTGGGTCGGCATCTTCGCGCCCGCGAAGACGCCGACGGAGATCGTCGCGCGCCTGAGCCGGGAAACGGCCGCGTTTCTCAAGGACCCCGAAGTGGTGAAGATTTTCGCGCAGCAGCAGATCGTCGCCTCGTACCGGGATTCCGAAGACTTCGCCCAGTACATCCGTGGCGAACTGGACAAGTGGGCGGGCGTGATCAAGACACTGGGCATCAAGGGAGAGTAGGCGCCGCATGTTCGACCTGCATCTGAGCCCCGAGCAGCTGGAGATTCGCGATACGGTCCGCGACTTCGTCGCGCGGGAAGTGATACCGGTTGCGCTTGTGCCCGCGCGGCTGGAGGCATTCGACAAGCCGTTGCTCGCGGAGCTTCTGGCCGAGGCTTCGCAACTGGGTCTGCGCACGCTCGCGCTCTCCGAAGAGGCCGGCGGAGCTGGCGCAGACAACCTCACCTCCTGCATCGTTATCGAGGAACTGGCGGTGGGCGATCCGGACATCGCCGCCGTGCTCGCGCAGACCTCGATGCTCGGGTGCCTCTTCGAGCGACTGATGACACCCGAGCAACGCAAACGCTTCCTGCCACCATTGCTAAAAGACGATCGCTTCCACCTCGCTTTCGCCGAGCGCGAACCCGGGGACGACTCCGCGCTCGGCGTTAATTACCATCGTCCTGCGGCGACCGAACAGGTCATCAGAACGACCGCCGAGCGCAGCGGCGGCGAATGGGTCATCAAGGGCGTCAAGATCTGCGTCGCCAACGCGCCGATCGCAAAGCTCTACGCCGTCCAGGCGAGCACTGCCGGCGGCGTCCGCACTTTGCTCGTGCCGCGGGACACGGCAGGTCTGTCGGTGCGCGGCCAGGACGGCCACTGGTTTCACGGCAGCTATGGCGAGGTCGTGTTCGAGAACTGCCGCGTGCCGGCGGAAAACCTCCTCGGTGCGGAAGGACGCAGTCCGCCGGCGGACGGATTGGAGGCTGAGGGCCGCGGCAGCCCGCACTTCCAGGCGCTCAATCTGGGCATAGGCCGGGCGGCCTATGAAGCGGCGCTCGCCTACACGCAGCTGCGCGTGCAGGGCGGCCGGCGCATCGTCGAGCACCAGGCGATCGGCGCGAAGCTCGCCGGGATCGCGATCAAGCTCGAGGTCGCGCGCGCCGCGATTTGGCGCGCGGCGTGGGCGTCGGACCATCCCGATGCGGTCGCCGACCGGAGCCTTCCCGACCTGCCGCTGCAGACCATCGCCAAAGTGTTCACGGCCGAGGCAATTCTCGCGGTGACGAAGGATGCAGCAGAATGTTTCGGCGCGATGGGCGTGATGCGCGACTTGCCGATGCAGAAATACGTCCACGACGCGCGAGTGTGCATGCACTCGAGCGACGGCAGCGCGGATGCCACGCTCAGGCTCGCCGAGGTGCTCGCCGGCTACCGGCGGCCGGCGAGAACAGGGACCTGAGCCATGGACTTTTCTCTGAACGACGAACAGCGCGACTGGCAGTTGAAGGCACGCAAATTCGCGCGCGAGGAGATCCGGCCGATTTCGCTCGCACGCGACGCCATTGAAGATCCCGCCACGACCTTCGACTGGGACCTCATCAGGAAGGGCTCGAAACTGGGCTTTCGTACCATGGCAGTACCCAAAGAGTGGGGCGGGCAGGGCACCGATTTCGTGACGCAGGCCCTGGTCATGACCGAGCTCGCCCGTGCCGACAGCGCGATGTCGAAGGCGTTCAGCCAGTGCTGGAAGTGGAGCCATCTGATCGCCGCGAGCTGCACCGAGGAACAAAAGCAGCGCTTCCTGAAGCCCTTCCTCGCCGACGATACCTTCGTGCTCGGTAAGGGCATCAGCGAGCATTCCGCGGGCTCCGACAACCGGCTGCCGCCGCCCGACGACCCCAAGGCGGGCATGAAGCTGCGGGCGGAGCGCCGCGGCGACGAATGGATCTTGAACGGCGAAAAGGCCTTCATCGCCAACGGCAATATCGGCAAGCTGTTCTTCATCGACGCGCGCACCGACCCGAACGCGCCGCTCAAGCAGGGCACCACGATGTTCCTTGTGCCGCGCGACACGCCGGGTTTTCGCACCGGCAAGGTGTACAACAAGAGCGGCTGGCGCTTCTACCAGAACGGCGAGATGATTTTCGAGAACGCGCGCGTGCCGCACGCCAACGTCGTCGGTGAAGTGAACGGCGCCGTGCGCAAGTCGGGCGGTGCGGGCGGCGATACCACCGGAGGCGACCTCTTCGGCGACCTGGAGCTCGCCGCCAACGCGCTGGGGATTTGCGACGACGCCTGCGAGGTCGCCTTGCAGCATGCGCGCAGCGCGAAGCAGGGCGGCAGGATTCTGTTCGAGCAGCAGCTCATCCAGCTCAAGCTCAACCGCATGCACATGCTGACCGAGGCGCTGCGGTCGTTTGTCATGCGCATCGCCTGGGAGCACGACCGCAGGATCCATTCGCCCAACGCAGGCCTGGCGATGAATTTCTCGACCGACGTCGTGCAGGAAGTAACCGAGCTCTACATGGACGTGCGCGGCGGCGCGGGGTGCGCGATGGATGCGCATGCCGACAAATTGGTGCGCGATGCCATCATCTGGAGCCACCTCGCCGGGGATACGGTGCAGCGCCTGAAGGTCGCAGGGCGGCTTCCCGGATAGAGGGGCCGCTCTGCGCCCCAGCTTACGGTAACGCATTGGCGTTGCAAATCCGGCCATCCCAAGTGCAAAATCGCGCATGCGAAATGTCCGCTGGAAACGCATGTTGTCCCTCGCCGCACCGGCGGCTGTGCTGGTCGCGCTCGTTGCCTATGCCCTGGCCGCGCACCTCGTGTTTGCGTCAGGGGAGGGCACGCGCCTCGCCGCTTTGTTTGCCTGGGCTCCGCTCGCCGTGACGGCGCTCTGGTTGTTGTGGAGCTCGCCGTACCGGCGCATCGTCGTGTTGGCGGTTGCAGGTGCCACCGCGGCGCTCTGGGTTTTTTGGCCCGACCGCGGCCTGGCTGTCGGTCTCGTCTATCTGGGACAGTATGTCGCGGCGCAGGCGGCCCTCTGCACCCTGTTCGGACGGACGCTGTTGCCCGGGCACGAACCGCTGGTGACCCGTCTTGCCCGGCTGGTGCACAAGGAATTGCCTCCGCCGATCGCGCGTTATACCCGGCACGTGACGGTCGCGTGGACATTGTTCTTTGCCGGGATGGGAGTGCTGGCGGTCCTGGTGTACGCCTTCGCGCCGCCGGTGGCGTGGTCCGTGTTCGTCAATCTGCTGACCGTGCCTTGCGTGGGTGCCATGTTCGTAATCGAATACATCGTGCGCCGTTTGCGTTTTCCCTGGTTCGGCCACGCGTCCATCTTCGCCGGTGTGCGCGCGTTCGGGCGCGCCTTGGACCGGACGCAGCCCTGAGCGAGGTGAGCATCACGCAGGCGCGGCGCGCCTTGATCGACACAGCGACCGCGCCGTACCGAAAGTCGGGGCGGTTCGCGTGGCGATTCGCCCGGGAAAAGTTGAGGCGCGATCCCGTGTTCATCGCCCTGTTCGAGCGGGGGTGGATCCCGAGTCGGGTGCGGCTGCTCGACCTCGGCTGCGGCCAGGGCTTGCTGGCCGCGTGGCTCCTGGCCGCCGCTCGGGTGTGGGACCAGGGAGTCTGGCCCGTGATGTGGCCGGCACCGCCGACATCCGTGCGCGTGCGCGGTATCGAAGTGATGCCCGAGGATGTTCGCCGTGCGCAGGCCGCACTCGGCGACACGGCGCAGATCGAGTGCGCCGACATCCGCGAGGCCGGCTTCGGGAAGGTCGATGTGGTGGTGATCCTGGACGTCCTGCATTACATGGACTACGCCGCACAGGATTCGATCTTGACGCGGGTCCGCGCGGCTCTGGAGCCGCGCGGGGTGCTGTTGCTGCGCGTCGGGAACGCCGCCGCCGGCCTGCGTTTCCGCATCACCCGCTGGGTGGACCACGTCGTGATCCGTGCGCGCGGGCACCGGCCGGGCCCGCTCCACTGCCGCAGCCTCGATGAATGGCGCAGCGCCCTGGAGCGCCTCGGGTTCAATGTGGAGGGGCATCCAATGAGCGCAGGTACGCCGTTTGCGAACGTGCTGCTGGTTGGGCGGCTTGCAGGTTAGCAATGTCGATCAAAAGAGACTGAACCACGCGTGTGGCATCGTAAGCTTCCTCCGACGCGATCCCTCAACAGGGGCGTCGGTCGAGTTTTGGTAGCATAGGAGTGGCACGCGCGCGCGTTTCGCACCCGCGGAGCGGAGCGCAGGGAGGTCATATGGTTTCCGACACCAACCGGACGAAACGCACCCGATCTCGCATCGCATGCGCTGCCGTCGGCGCAGCCTGCGCCATGCTGCCTTGGGTCAGCCCGGCGGACGAGGGCTTCGCCGCAAAGCACGTTTTCACCGACAGCGAGATCAAGATCATCCTGTCCCACGGACCCTGGCCGGAGCCTGCGCCGCATGATCCGACCAACCGGGTTTCAGGGAAATGGGAAGCGATCGAACTCGGGACGCGCCTGTTCTTCGATAAGCGCCTCTCCGGCCACGGCACGATGTCCTGCGCGAGCTGCCACGTCCCGGAGCGCAACTGGACCGACAACCTCCGGCGCGGCGTCGGCATGGCCGAGGTCGATCGCAACACACCGACGCTGCTGAACCTGATCGCCGGGCGCTGGTACGGCTGGGACGGCGCATCCGATAGCCTGTGGTCCCAGAGCCTGCGCCCCATCCTGGACGGGCGCGAGCTGGCCGCTACGCCGGGGCATGTGGCTCGATTGGTGCGCGGCGACGAGCAACTGTCCTGCCGCTACCGGAAGACATTCGGAAACCCGCCGTCACCCGCCGATGACGAGGCGGTGTTCGTGGATGCGGGCAAGGCCCTCGCCGCGTTCCAGGAAACGCTGATGAGCGGCCGCACGCCGTTCGACTGGTTCCGCGACGCCCTGGCGCGGGGGCAACCGCCTTCCTCCTGGAATTATTCCGAGGCGGCGCAGCGAGGGCTGAAGATTTTCGTCGGCAAGGGCGGCTGCACACTCTGCCATTCCGGCCCCAATTTCACCAGCGGCGAATTTTTCAACACCGGCCTGTCGCGCTTTGCGCCGCGCGGCGAGCCCGATCCCGGACGTGACTCGGGGATCCGGCGATTGCTGGAAAACCGCTTCAACTTGCTGGGCCCCTACAACGACGACGCGACCGGCGCCAGCGCCGCATATACCCGCCAGGTATCCCTCGAGAAGGGGAATTTCGGCGAGTTCAAGGTGCCGTCACTGCGTAACCTGTTACTGACCGCTCCCTATGGCCGCGACGGCCGCGTCGATACACTCGCCGAGGTCGTTCGGCATTACGCCGCTCTGGATCCCGTCCGGCTGCACGCGAAAGACCGGCAGCCCGCCAAACCCCTGAACCTCACCCCTCGGGAGCAAACCGACCTGGTCGTCTTCCTCGAATCATTGAGTACCTTCTCCAATCCGTGGCGCCCTGAAGACGGTGGGCAGTGCCATTGACCCTAGGGGATTGACCTTAGGGACAGCGCGCGCGATTCGGAACGCGTCACTGGGAACCCCTGTTGGGTCGCCTCTTGTGGAATTGCCCGAAGTGTTCTCCCAACCCTTGGCCCGGCAATTGCTACTGGTGTAGCGCTGCCTCCATGCTGGAGACAGCCGGGGGGGGTTATGCACGTCTTGTCTAGAGAGAAGTCCAAGGTGTTGGCGGAGCAATACGGTTGGTCACTTACGATCGCGGAAGGCTACGTCGATGGGGAGGCATGTCGCAAACGGGGCAGGACGCCCCCTGCGCATCCCTTGGTCGGAATGGATGATTATTCAGAGGGTTTCCGGGCCGGTTACTACCTCCGGAACCCCTTGACTCGAAGCGACTCAGGAAATCATCCTCTTCCCACCGGTGCGCCGGTAGGAAGCGAGGAATTTACGGCGTGAGCGCCTAGCGCCAAAGCGCCGGCCAGATTTTGAACGGGCGACGAATGAGAGAGCACATCCCCTCATAGTCTTTGTTTATGAGGTGTCGATTGAACGTCAGAAGAGTGTCGGATTTTGAACGCCCGCGACTAGCCTTCCGCTAGCCACCCCGACTTGCACCTTTCCTGGCGCTTACCCGAGCCGAGGCTATCGGCTTCCCCAGGTCCCAGTAAGGCCCAGTTGGTCGAAAAACCCAGCGCGGAAGCCCTTGGCGTAATCATCAATTCCGACTTCGTGATAGATCGTAAGCTCCACGCTTCGATCCCGGGCCAACTGTCCGGCGGAAAATCCCTCGGCATAGCCTAGTTCTTCATTCCCAGGAATCTTGAATTCCAGCACTGCTCCCATGACACCCTCCCTAATAGATGCTTTCGGTTTAAGGGTATGCAAGGGTCGTGCCAGTAATGTCCATCGGAGGCGACGCGCCTAAGCAGCCGAGCCTTCGGAACCAGACCAACCGGCTGCGGCGCCGCACCTCTTCTCGCGTATCAGGGAATACCCGGCGAGGAATCCCTCCCGATACTGGTCAAGGTTGGCCAGGGGATATTTCGAGATTTGCCCGCCGTGCCTGCGTGCCGCCCTGCCATCGACATAGCCTTCCGCAAAGGCGTGGGACCACCCGTTTTTCGCCGCCAGGTCCCTGAACTCCTCTTTGGTCGAAACCCTCATGCTCCTCCTCCCGAGTACCGGCATAGAACCGCATAGAGACCCATAGAGACCCATAGAAACCCATAGAGACCAGAGACCAACAGCAATTTTTGGGCCCGGGTATGCGAGCAGGCACGGCCTGCCTGCCCGCTGGGGGCGTACTGTTCGACTATCTAAGTTTCGCGCAGATGCGTACGCCAGGCGACTACGCGACCCTGCAGCCGCTACGGTGGGATCTGGATCAGCGCCGCGCTGCGGCGAGGACGCCCCGCACCCCTTCGATCGCGGACAGGATGCGCTGCATCTGTTCGGTGTCCACAACTTCAACCGTGAAGTACATCGAAGCGATGCTGTGGCGGGTCTGCGTCTTTGCGGCGACAACCTTGGTCTTCTCCCGAGTCAGCGTTTCCGTGACATCGCGAAGCAGCCCTTGCCGGTCGTTCCCGCGCACGATGATGTCCACCGGATAGACCTGGCTTCCGCGCTCGCCCCATTCGGTGGCGATCCTGCGTTCGGGATGACGCGCGAACATCCGCGCGAAGCTTGGGCAGTCGCGCCGGTGCACCGAGACTCCACGCCCCTTGGTCACGAAACCCGAAATCCGGTCGGGCGGCGCCGGCTTGCAGCAGCGCGCGAGCTGCGTGAGCACGCGCTCCACCCCGACGACCAGGATTCCGCTGTCCGGCTTTCCGGTCCTGCCAGCCTTCACCTGCGGCGGCTGCGCTTGCGCCGGCTGCGCTTTGCCGCGCAGCGCGGTCTGCAGTTGCCGCGGTCCGACTTCCTCGCGTCCCACCGCGGCAAAGAGGTCTTCGGCCCGATCGAACCCAAGGCGTTGAGCCAGCTCCTCGAGGCTGGCGGAGCGTTTTCCCTCGCGCTGCAGCTCGCGCTCGACGGCGGTGCGCCCCGCAGCGATGACGCTCGCGATTTCCCGGCTGTTGAACCACTGCCGGATCTTGTTACGGGCGCGAGAGCTCTTGATGGTGCCAAGCGCGGGATTCAGCCAGTCGCGGCTCGGGCCCCCGATTTTCGCAGAGATGATATCAACCCGATCGGCGTTCTTCAGCCGGTAATCGAGCGGCACAATGGCGCCGTTGACCTTGGCGCCGCGGCAGCGGTGGCCGACGTCGGTGTGCAGCGCATAGGCGAAGTCCACCGGCGTCGCTCCTTGCGGCAGGTCGATGACCTTGCCCTGCGGCGTGAGCACGTAGACCGTGTCGTCGAGCGTCGCGTGCTTGGACTGCTCGACCCAATCGGAGGCATCGACGATCTCGTCGCGCCACGCGAGCATCTGCCGCAGCAGGGCGATTTTCTCGTCGAACGGATCGCCTTTGGCGGTGGGGCGCTTCACGTTTTCCTTGTAGCGCCAGTGCGCGGCAACGCCAAGCTCGGCTTCGCGGTGCATCTCATGGGTGCGAATCTGCACTTCCAGGGCCTTCCCTTCCGGACCGATCACCGCCGTGTGGAGCGAACGGTAGCCGTTCGTTTTGGGCCGCGAGATATAGTCGTCGAATTCCCTTGGGATCGGCGCCCACAGGTTGTGAACGACACCGAGCACCGTGTAGCAGTCCGGCACGTCGTCCACCTGCACGCGCAGGCCGCTGACGTCATGGATCTCGGAAAAGTCGAGCGATTTGGCGCGCATCTTCGTATAGATGCTGTAGAGGTGCTTCGGCCGGCCGCTGATTTCGGCGCGGATGCCTGCCCGTGCGAGCTCGCCGGACAATGCTCTTATCGCTTGCTCGACCAGGGTTTCACGTTCTTCACGGCGCGCATCAAGCATGCCGGCAACGCGCTTGTACAGCGCAGGCTCGAGGTAGCGGAACGACAGATCCTCAAGCTCCCACTTGAGCTGCCACACGCCCAGTCGGTTGGCGAGCGGCGCGTAGATATCGACCGTCTCCTGCGCTACCGCCCTCCTCTCGCCCTCGGGCGCGTGCGCAAGCCAGCGCAGAGTCTGAGTGCGGCTCGCGAGCCGCAGAAGCACCACGCGGATATCCTCGACCATGGCGAGCATCATCTTGCGCAGCACTTCGTTCTGCGCACCCGAGCCCTTGGCGAGCGCCGCGGTCCGCGTGACCACGCGCAGCTCGTTGATCCGGCTGATACCTGCGACCAGCGAAGCGACAGTCGCTCCAAACATCGATTTGAGCTTCTCCTCCGGTTCGGGGAGATAAACCGGAACGGCAAACAGCAGGCCCGCGACGCGCGTATCGGCGTCAAGCCGCAATTCGGCTATATTGCGTGCCAGTCCCAGCGCGTGGCTGTAGGCGGGCTCGCCCGTGCCGAGGAGCTTATCGCCGTAGATGCTCGCCGCAAACTCAAGCGCCTGGGCGAGCGTGCGCCGGCCCTCGTCGGAAATCCCGACGTTCAGGACATCGGGTTCGCCGATCTCAGCGAGGTCTGAGCGTGTCGTCGATACCATCCCCAAAGTCTAGCGCACGCTATGGCGCGGGAGAGCTCCCTCCCGGATAATTCGCCTTTTCCCCTGAAGGAACGAAACGGGCATGAGTCTCCTTCGCAGATGGCGCCGCAAGCGCGTACTGAAAAGCGCCAGAATCGACGCGGCGCTGTGGGCGCGGGTTGCCTCCGGGCTGTCGTTCCTGCGCGGCCTTTCGGAGGAGGAGGCGGCGCGGCTCAGGGAACTCGTCGTTCTGTTTCTTTCGGAAAAGGAAATGCACGGCACGCACGGCTTCAAGCTCACCGACGAAGTGCGCCTGTCGATCGCCGCACAGGCCTGCCTGCCGATTCTCAATCTCGGCCTGGACGCCTACAGCGGCTGGGTCGGCGTGGTCGTCTATCCTGGCGAATTCCGCGTGCGCAAGGAGGAGATGGACGAGAGCGGCGTCGTGCACACCTCCGACGAGGAACTCGCCGGAGAGGCCTGGCCCGGAGGCCCGGTGATCCTGTCCTGGGAAGATGTGCGTCTGGCCGAGCGCGGCTACAACGTGGTGATCCACGAGTTCGCACACAAGCTCCACATGGACGGAGGAGGCGATGAGGATTTTCCGGCGGCGCGCGCCGGAATGGACGCGGCAAAGTGGCGCAAGGCGCTCGAAGAGTCTTATCGGCGTTTCTGCGGCGAAGTCGATACCGGCGAGCCGACCTTCATAGACCCCTACGCCGCCGAGCACCCCGCCGAGTTCTTCGCCGTCATGAGCGAGGCCTTCTTCACCGAATCCGCGGTGCTCGCGCGCGACTGGCTCGAGCTATACGAGCAGCTTGCGCTGTTCTACCGGCAGGATCCGGCGGGACGGGCGACTCCTTAAAGGAGCTCCATTGTCTCGCATGCCAAGAAGGCGCGGAAAGATCGCGAAGGGGGGCGGCGCACCTCGAAAGATCGTCTGCCTGGAGACCTACTGGGGCGACCACAACGCACGGCTCTTCCAGAACACCTCGGTGCGCCCTTTCCTGGAGGCCCTGTCGTCGCGATTCGACCCGCCCATCCAAATCGCCCACCGATTCGTCGAGTCCACGGCGCAGTTGTCGAACTACACGTCCTACCCTGAAGGGCTTCTGTGGCGAGACCGGGACGTCTTCGACTCACCCGTTTTCTATTTGTCCTTTCACGGCTCGCCAGGCGCCTTGCGTAATTCTCTGGAAAGCATCGGCGCAAGCGCGCTTTGCAGGGCATTCGAGGGCTGGGGCGGCAAGTACGCGAACCTCGTGCACTTCGGCGCGTGCAGCGTGTTCGCCGGGCGCGCCGGCCGCAAGTTCGCGCGCGACTTTCTGGCGGCATCGGAGTGCCGCGCCGTCCTCGGGTACACCACCGATATCGACTGGATGGACAGCATGATGACGGACCTGCTTTTCCTGCGACGCTTCTTCAACGACCCCGATCCCTGGAAAAACATTCGGCGGATTCACAGAGCCGTTCTGGCCGACTTCGCACCGGCACGCAGACTTGGATACGAGTTGCACACGAGAGACGCGTGAGCCCCTAGGTCGGGGAGAATCGAGAGACAGCCGGTCGAAGCTTAGCTTCCGAGCAGGAACTCGCGCACGATCGCGATCTGGTCGTCGTGTAGCAGCGTCGGCGCGTGGCCGACGCCCGGAATCTCGACCACTTTCGCGCGCGGGCCGCGCAGAGCCATCTGCTTTGCCGCTTCGCGCGTCAACAGGTCCGATCGCTCGCCGCGCAAAACGAGCGTCGGGCAGCGGATCGCATCGTAAGAACTCCACAGCTCGACGTCCTTGTGAGGAAGCTCCGCGTTGAACGGCGCCGCGATCGCCGGATCGTAGTGCATGCGCAGCGACCCATCTGGATTCCTGCGCACGACGTGCTCGGTGAGGAAACGCCACTCGGCGTCGCTGTGCGGGCCGAACGGCGCGCTGATCGAGCGCACGTACTGCTCGGCGGCGTCCAGGTTCGGCAGCGGCGGCCACTTACCGATGTAGGAGCCGATGCGATCGAGCGATACCGCGGTCAGCACCGGCCCGACATCGTTCAAAACCAGCTTCGTCACCGGTGAACTGGGCATCGCGGCGAGCGCCATTCCGATGAGCCCACCGAGCGAAGTGCCCACCCACTGCACCGCTTCCACGTCGAGCCGCGCGATCAGCGCCACCATGTCGTTCGCGTAGGCCGGCACAGAATATTCCGCGGGGTTCTTCAGCCAATCGGAGTCGCCGCGGCCGGCCACGTCGGGACAGACCACCCGGTAGCCGTGGCCGACCATCTCCGCGGCGAGTCGATCGAAATCGCGCGCGCATCGCGTCAGCCCGTGAACGCAGATGAGAGTTTTCGTGCCCTCGGGCTCTCCCCACTCGAGATAGGCCATACGGTGCAGGCCGCTTGCGCTCGGGCACTGCAGCTTGCGGCGCCGGAACGGCTCGCTCAATGCCGAGCTTTCACTTTTCGGGACGCAGCCAGCAGCGCGCGAGCAGCTCCGGAATCCAGCGCGTGTCTTCTCCGAACGAGCTGAGCGCAAGACCGTCCTCTTCGGGCCGGAGCACCTTGCGGAGCTTTTCCGAGCGCAGGTTCGCGGCGCGCACCGGATACCCGTAAGCTTCGAAGCGCTGGCGCTCTACCGCCGTTTCCTCCGGCGGGCTCTCACTGAACCACAACCATTCGCGGGAGAATTCCTGTACGAGCCGGTCGATCTCGCGCAGCTCGTCTTTCGCGATCGGCTCGCGCTGCGCCAGCTCGGCATAGTCCGCATCATCGGACGACACGGCCCAGCGCTCGGCCCACTCGGCCTCGACTCCGTCGGACGCGCAAAGCTCGCATGCGTCTGCGGTCCCCACGATCCGGAAGAATGCATGCTGATCCGAAGCAACCACGTAACCGTGCCAGAACTCGCGCCAGCGCTCGCAGCTCACCGCAAGCCGAAGGCGCCCATCGGCATCGGCGCGCACGTCCCGCAGCGCGGATCCGCCCGGGGCCTGCGTCTGCGCAGCCTGCTCGCGCAGAACGCCGTTCTGGATGATCGCGCGGCCGCTTCGGCCCTCGTTCGCTTCCGTCCAGTCGACCTCGACGGTCAGGTTCTGAAACGCCTGCGATGCCTCGACGAAAGGGGGAAACGGAATTCCGCCGTGCAGCTTGAAGCGGTACTCGAGTTGCTTCTCGGTATGCAGCTCGCGGTAGGAGCCGGCGCCCTCCTCGTCGAGCAGTTCGTTGACGCGGCTTCGGTATTCCAGAAGCAGCGCGGGATCGCCTCTTACAGTGACGGTCGCAGTGAGATTCAAGTGTCGACTTTGACCCCAGAAAGCGCCGGCTCAGTCCACCTTCGCGCCGGAGTCCTTGACGATTTTCGCGAGCTTCGGAATGTCCTCCCGGATCTTCGCGGCGAGCTCCTCGGGCTGCATGCCGCCCGCTTCCAGGCCCAGGTCCTGCAAGCGCTGGGTAACGTCGGGCGTCTTGAGCGCCTTGGCGGTTTCCGCGTAGAGGCGGTCCAGGATCGGCTTCGGGATGCCAGCCGGCGCGAACAGCGCCTGCCAGGAGCTGATGTCGTATCCGGGAAGGCCGGATTCGGCCAGCGTCGGCACATCGGGCGCGATGAACGAGCGCTTGGCGCTGGTCACCGCCAGCGCCTTGAGCCTGCCTTGCTTTACGGGCGGATAGGCGGTGGTGAGGTTCTCGAAGCTCATCGAGAGCACGCCGCCGAGCAGATCGGGGATCATCGGGCCGCTGCCCTTGTAAGGAATGTGCTGTATCTGCACCCCGGTCATGTTCTTGAACAACTCTCCGGACATGTGCTGCGAGGTGCCGTTGCCCGCCGAGCCGAACGAATGCTTGTTCGGGTTGGCTTTGAGGAAGGCGATCAGCTCCTGCACGTTATTGGCCGGGATGCTCGGATGGACCACCAGCATGTTCGGCAGCGTCGCCAGCATGGTGATCGGCTGGAAATCCTTCAGCGCGTCGTAGGGGAGTTTCGAGTACAGCGACACGTTGATCGCATGCGAGCTGATGGTGCCCGCGCCGATGGTGTAGCCGTCCGCGCGCGAGCGGGCGAGTTCTGCCGCGCCCACCGAGCCGGCCTGGCCGGGCTTGTTCTCCACCACCACCGGCTGACCGAGTGCGTCAGAGATCTTGGGCGCGATCATGCGCGCGAGGATGTCGGTGGTGCCACCGGGCGCGAAGTTGACCACGTACTTGATCGGGCGTGACGGCCAGCTTTGCGCCGAGACGAGCGTGGACGCGGCGAGCAGAAAAGCCGCAGCAAAGCGTGCGATGTGCTTCATCGGTTCCTCCTCGTTTCCTCAGTCGGCCTTGACACCGGCTTCCTTGACTACTTTTGCCCAGCGCGCTTTTTCATTGACGATGAACGCGCCGAGCGCCTCCGGCGTGCCGGTGCGCACTTCGGTGCCCTGTTTCGCCAGGAACTCTTTCATGTCGTTGGTGTTCAGGATGCGGGTCAGTTCGGAGTTCAGCTTCGTCACGATCTCGCGCGGCGTGCCGGCCGCAGCGAGCAGGCCCTGATAGGAGCCGGTTTCGAAACCCGGAAGCGTCTCGGCCACCGTCGGCAGTTCGGGCGCGGAAGGCACGCGCTGCGCGCTGGACACGGCGAGTCCTTTGAGGCGGCCGCCTTTCACCGACGGATAGGTCGCGAGCATGCCGTTGAACAGCACGTTGGCGTTGCCCGCGATCACGTCCGTGACCGCAGCCGAGCCGCCCTTGTAGGGGATGTAGGTCCACTGCACGCCGGTACGCGCCGCGAATTCGACGCCGGCGAGGTGCGGCGCGCCACCGGTGCCCGAATTGGCGAAGTTCATCTTGCCCGGGTTTGCCTTGGCGTAGGCGATCAGTTCCTGCACGTTATTGACCGGGACTGAAGGATGCACCGCCAGCACGTGCGGCGAATACGACACCATCACGATCGGCGAGAAATCCCTGGCCGGGTCGAAGGGCATGTTGGTATACACGCTCGGGTTGATCGACAGCGCGCCGACGTCCGAGAGCAGCATGGTGGTGCCGTCCGGCGCGGACTTGGCGACGTGGTCCGCCCCGACGTTGCCGTTGGCGCCGGTACGGTTTTCCACGACGACCGGCTGGCCCCAGGCCGTGGTGAGGTGCGGTCCGATCGCGCGCGCGAGGATGTCGGAGGTGCCGCCCGGGGCGAAGGGGACCACGATGCGGATCGGCTTGTTCGGGTAGGGCTGGCCTCGAGCCGGCAGAGCGGCAAGCAGGCCGGCGGCGAGAACTGCGGTTAGGGCTGCGGCAACGCGTTTCATGGATGTCCTCCAGGTTCGCTAAAAGACGAATGTGGATTGCAGAGGCAATGGCTCGGAAAAGCCGTCTTCTCCGCAACGGGCAGTATAACCAAGGAACGGCCATTGTCATCCTGAGCCCTTCGCTTCGCTCAAGGGTAAACTCCGCGAAGGATCTGCTGTCGACGACCATAAAAGCAGATTCTTCGGGCGTCGCCCTCAGAATGACACCGAAGTTAGGACTCGTGCCAGTAGCGCCGCGAGCGCTCGCGGTGGGCTTCGACCCGGATGCCTTCTGGTTCGAAGCGCATCTGGATCGCGCCGCCCGAGTCGGTGCGAAGCAGTTCGCTCCCCGCCTCGCGATAACGCGCGAGTACATCCTCGCGTGGGTGACCGAAGCGGCTTCGGTGGCCGACTGAGAAGACCGCATAGCGCGGCGCCACCTGCTTCACGAATTCGGGCGACGACGAGGTGGCGCTGCCGTGGTGCGGCACGAGCAGCGCCTCCGCGGTCAAGAGCTTCGGAGCGTGCCGGAGCAGTTCACGCTCGGCACCGCGCTCGATGTCCCCGGTGAGCAGCACGCGGCCCCCCTTGGACTCGATACGCAGTACGCAACTCCGGTTGTTGGCCCGCGCGCTGCGCCCAGAAAGCACTTCCTCCCGCGGGTGGAGAAATTCGAAGGAGACTCCGTCCCAGACCCACTTTCGCCCGGCGATGCAGGGCGCGCGCCAGGTCGGCGCTTCGAGCAAAGCGTGGTCGGATGCAAGCGAGGACCACAGCATGCCGACCGGAATCGCTTCGAGTACGGAGGCGGCGCCGCCCGAATGGTCACCGTCGTCGTGAGACACGATGAGCGCGTCGAGCCGGTTGATCCCTTCGCCGCGGAGGTAGGGAAGGATGACGCGGCTGCCGCTGTCCGAGAACGCGTTGAACGCCGGTCCGGCGTCGTAGAGCAGCGCGTGCCGCTCGGTGCGCGCAAGCACCGAAAGCCCCTGCCCTACATCCAACACCGTAATCCAGAGATCGCCCGCCCGCGGCCCTTGCGGTGGCGTGGCGAAGAGCGGCAGCAAGAGGACGATCCCGAGCCAGCGGGCAGGAAACCCGCGCGGGACGAGCAGCCAGGCGATGCCGGCGAGCGCGAGCGGCAGGGTCCACGCCGGCGGCGCGTGCTGCTGCCAGACGGCACCCGGAAGCTCCGCGAGCCACCCCAGCATCGCCATCAGGACTTCGAGAATCGCGTGTGCCAGTTCCAGCGGCCACGCGAACGGCAGCACGGCGCCGGCAAGCGCCAGCGGCGTGACGACCAGGCTCACCACGGGTATCGCGACCGCGTTCGCAATCGGAGAAACCAGCGACACCTGCTGGAACAGCACCAGCAGCAAGGGAACAAGGCCGACTGTCACCGCCCACTGCACCCGCCCCCACTGCGAGAGCCAGTGCGGCCGGGCGGTGCGCGAGGTGCCAATGTAGAAAATCACGGCGACCGCCCCGAACGAGAGCCAGAAACCCGGGGACAGGACCGCCCAGGGATCGAGCACGAGAACGAGGAAGAGCGCTGCGGCGAGCACCCGCGAAGCGCTCGTCGCCTTCCCCAGCCACAGCGCGGCCGCCACCACACCGATCATGTAGAGCGTGCGCTGCGCGGGAACGGCAAATCCGGAAATAAGGCAGTAGCCGAGCGCGGCGAGAAACCCCGCGAGCGCCGCGGCTTTTTGCGCGGGTAGCGCAAGCGCCAGAACTTCGCTGCGCCTCCAGCACCAAGATGCGAGCATCGCGAACAGACCCGCGATCATGGTGACGTGCAGTCCGGAGATGCTCATCAGGTGACTCACGCCGGTGCGGGCGAACAAGCGCCACTCCTCGGGATCGATCGCGCGCTGATCGCCGATCGCCAACGCGATCAGCACGCCCGTATTGGAACTCTCGGGCAACGTGCTGCGGATTTTCTCCCGCGCCGCCTCACGCAGCCTCTCGATCCAGTACTGCGGCCGCGGCACCATCGCTGCCAAACGTTCAGGGACGACTTGCCTGCGCGCGTCGGCCCCGCGGCGCGTCGGCACTCTCACGTAGCCGGTCGCGCGAATGCCGCGCTCGAGAAGCCAGGCCTCGTAATCGAAGCCGTGCGGATTGGCGCTGCCGTGCGGCCGCCGCAGCCGCACCGTGAAGCGCCAGCGCTCCCCGGCCCGCACGGGGGCGACACTCAGGGATTCATCCGAAGAGAATCCGCTGTACCAGGAAAGCACGATGTGCTGCGGCACGCCGGGCTCGGAGGACTCCACGTCGAAATCGAAGCGCACACCGCGTTCGAAATCCTGCGGCAGGCCGGCGATGACGCCGGTCACAACCACGTCGCGCCCTTCGAGCGCCGCATCGAGCCGATCCGAGAGCCGAACGTGCGCGAACGCCGCGGCCCAAGCGAAACCCAACGCCGCAAACCCGATTAACATTGCTCCGGCCGCGACGGCGGGAGCGACGCGCTTTGAGAACCCGACCCCGGCGATTGCCGATAATGCGAAGGACAGCGCCAACCAGCCAACACCGGGCAATGCGGGCTGTTGCTGCAGCAACCATACGCCGAGCGCAAAGCCCAGCGCGGCGAACCTCATCGACGGGCGGCGGCGCTTTCCATTCCCCGCTTAACGGCCGAGAACTCCGAAGGTTGATATGCTTGTCCCCTCGCCTGCGGCCGAAAAAACGAGTGTAGCAACCACTCAGACGTGGTATAGCACCTCGAGTGCGAGCAAAGCACGCTTTTTCCCGAGACCGCCCGCGTAGCCGGTCAGCGCGCCATTCGACCCGACGATGCGGTGGCAGGGCACGATAATACCGATGGGGTTGCGCCCGGTCGCCGCGCCCGCGGCGCGCGCACTGCCCGGACGGCCCGCGCGCCGCGCGAGTTCTGCATAGGCGATGGTCTTGCCGAAGCCGACGCCTGCGATCGCCTTCCACACCGAACGCTGGAACGGCGTGCCGCGCGGCGCAAGTTTGACGGAGAAGCGCTTACGCCTGCCCGAGAAGTACTCGGCCAGCTCGCGCTTCGCCTGGCGCACCGGCGGATGCCGCGCGTCGCGCTCCCAATCCGCCCCGATGCGCGGATGGTGCTTCTGCCCTGTGAAGTACACACCGGTCAACGCCTTACCGTCGGCAACCAGCAGCATGCGTCCGTGGGGGCTTTGAAAGTAGTCGTAGCTGTGCATGGTCAGTCCTTTGCTAGTGAGTTCCAGAGGTGCATCACGGCATACGCGCGCCACGGCCGCCAGACCTCGCCGGCCGACAGCACCCGGCGCGCGTCGCGCGTCCCAAGCGCCTTCATGACGCCCAGGTCGGTATGGGGAAAGGCGTCCGGCCAGGCGAGCGCGCGCATCGCGATGTACTGCGCCGTCCATTCGCCCACGCCCGGCAGCGCGCGCAGCCGCTCGAGCGTCACCTCGATGTCGGCATTGGGCATGAGCACGAGGCTGCCATCTGCCACGGCACGTGCGAGCGCGATCACCGTGCGGGCGCGCGCCCCCGGCATTCCCAGGCGCGCGATGCCACCCGGCGCCGTGTCGGCAACGCGCGCGGCAGTCGGAAACACCGTGGTGAGCGCGCCGAACGGGGTGGCGACCGGATCGCCGAGCGCTTGCGCGAAGCGGCCCGCGATGGTGCGCGCCGCGGCGACACTGACTTGCTGGCCGAGGATCGCGCGCACTGCCACTTCGAATCCGTCGAAGGCGCCGGGGACGCGCATGCCGGGATGCTTCCGCGCCAGAGCACCCAAGCCTTGCGACACTTCGACCGGATTGCAGGCCAGGTCCATGAGCGCCTTGACGCGCGAGAGCACCGGCGGCAGCACGCGGGCGAGCGACGCGGAGAGGGCGACGCGCAGCGCCGGCTTTTTCGGCGACAACGCGACCTCGATCCAGCCGACATATTCCTTGCTGTCCTGCGCCACGCGCACCGTGCGGCGGTAGCAGCCGTCCTCGAACGCCTCCACTCCGGGGATGGCGCGCGCGCCGAGAAAAGCACTCACAGCCGGCCAGTCGTAGGGCGGCCGGAAGCTCAACTCGAAGGTCAGTGCATCGGCCGCGGGCGCCGCCGCGCCGCGCATGTGCCGGCGCAGCTGCCCGGGCTGCAGGCGGTAGCGCTGCTTGAACAGCGCGTTGAAGCGCCGCAGGCTGCCGAAGCCGCTGGAGAACGCGATCTGGGTGACCGGCAGCGCCGTATCGGTGAGCAGGCGCTTGGCAAGGAGCAGGCGCTGCGTCTGCGCGAACTCCACGGGCGAGACGCCGAACTCGGCGCCGAACGCGCGGCGCAGGTGCCGGTCGGTGATGCCCAGGCGAGACGCGACCGCCTCCAGCCCTTCGGCGTCGAGCGCAAGGTCCTCGATCAGACTCGCCGCGGCCTGCGCCAGGCGCGACGTCGCGTCCACGCTGGCGTTGCCCGGCGCGAGTTCGGGCCGGCAGCGCAGGCAGGGCCGGTAGCCGTCCGACTCGGCGGCGGCGGCGCTGGGATAGAAGCGGCAGTTCTCGCGCTTCGGAGGCTTCACCGTGCACACCGGGCGGCAGTAGATGCGCGTCGAGGACACGGCGACGAAGAAGCGCCCGTCGAAGCGCGCGTCGCGCGCCCTCAGGGCCCGGTAGCAGGTGGCGGAATCCAGCGTCATGGGCGCCATTATGGGAGTGGGAGGCGGCGGCTGCTCGCCATTTTCGGACATGACGGCGTAAGGTCCGAAAACGGCTAGCCTGCGTTTCTACTCGCCGCTTGATCCGCCATCCGATCGATACCATAATAGGAAGTCCATGAAAACCGTCACGATTTCCCCCAAGTTCCAGGTTGTCATTCCCAAGAACATCCGCGAGTCGCTCAAGCTCGCCCCCGGCCAGAAGGTGCAGGCGATTGCGTATGAGAACCGCATCGAGCTGATCCCGCAGCGGCCGCTGAAGAAGATGCGGGGGTTCCTCAAAGGCGTGGATACGGACGTGCCGCGCGGGGACGATCGCGCGTGAACGTCGTCGATTCTTCCGGCTGGTTGGAGTATTTCGCCGACGGCCCCAACGCCGCGTTCTTTGTCCCGGCGATCGAGGCCACGCGCGAGCTACTGGTCCCGACGCTGAGCCTTTACGAGGTATTCAAACGCGTGCTGCAACAGCGAGGCGAGGGGCAGGCCTTGCAGGCGGTAGCGTTGATGCAGCAGGGGCAGATCGTCGACCTGACGGCAGCCATTGCGCTCTCAGCTGCGAAGGCGAGCATCGAGCGCCGCCTGCCGATGGCCGACAGCATCATGCTCATCACCGCGCAGACCCATGGCGCCACCTTCTGGACGCAGGATGCTGATTTCGACGGCGTCGAAGGCGTGAAGTACGTGGCGAAGTAGATCGTCACCGACGACGGGTCGAGAACTCCCCAAGGTTGATATGCTTGTTCCTGCCTCGAAGGAGGCCGGACACAGCCGATGCCGCGCAAATTCTTCCGCAAGTTCCTGCCGAGCCACGAGTCGATCAGGCAGAACCGGCATATCGCGCGCTTCGGCACGCTGCTGCTTCACCCCAACTTGTGGCACCTCAACCGCCGATCGGTGTCAGGCGGCGTGGCGGCAGGCATGTTCGCCGGACTGATACCCGGCAGCAACCCGGTGCAGTTCACCGTCGCGGCGTTGCTCGCGGTCGCGTTCCGCGTCAATCTGCCCGTCGCGGTGGTCGTCACGCTCTACAGCAACCCGTTCACCATCGTGCCGCTCTATGTCATCGCTTATGGAATCGGCGCGGTATTCGTCGCAGCCGACGGGGCGGCGTTGAGCTATGCGCCCGATATCGATTGGTCGCACCTGGGCGCATCGGTGCGCGCTTATTTCGACTGGGTGCTGTCGCATGGCAAGCAGCTCGCAGTCGGACTGCTGGCGCTCGCAGTGGGACTTGCCGTCGCGGGCTACGTATTCGTCCAGCTCGCCTGGCGTACGCACGTGATTCTCGCCTGGCGCAGGCGCAAGCGGCGACGCGCGGGAAGCGGGTAGTGGGCGCTTTACAGACCGCCGGTCTGTCAACTAGATTATCAGCTTCTATTAGGACCTATTTATGCCAGCTTGGCTAATTCCCGCACTCAAGGCCGCTCTGCCTCACATCGGCACGATCATTTCAGCCGCCGCGCCGGTATTCACCCGGAAGAATGCTGATGCGGTTGCCAATCAGACGCTATTGCTGCAACAGCAAATCACGGAGCTTCAGTCCGCAGCGTCTCAGAACGCGGCGCACATCAAGGAGCTGGCGGCGCAATTGCAAAGCACGGTGGCAGCCCTGGAACAAGCCGCTTCGATTGCAGAAGTAAAGCTCCGCCGAGCACTCTTTCTTTGTGTTGCCTCGACTGCCATATCTGCAATCGCCATAGGTATCGCACTGGTCCTCATTTTCGGGCGATGAGCCCAGCAAGACGCTAACTCACCCTCCCGCCAGTACCCCATCCTGTAACCTCATCACGCGGTGCGCCTGGGCGGCGAGCGAGGGCTCATGCGTCACCATCACGAAACTGGTGCCGTGCGTGCGATTCAGCTCGAGCATCAGCCCAAACACGGTATCTGCCGTGTGGCGATCGAGGTTCCCCGTGGGTTCGTCGGCGAGCACGCACGCGGGTGCGGTCACGAGCGCGCGAGCGAGCGCCGCCCGCTGGCGCTCGCCTCCGGAAAGCTCACCGGGCGTGTGATCGAGCCGCTCTCCGAGACCCACTTCCTTGAGGACCGCCGCGGCGGCTGCGTACGCTTCGGCGGGCGCAGTGCGCCGGATGAGCAGCGGCATCGCGACGTTCTCGACCGCGGTAAACTCCATCAACAAGTGATGGAACTGGTATACGAAACCGAGCGAGCGGTTGCGTACCCGTCCGCGTTCGGCGTCCGGAAGGCTGTGCATCGGCCGCCCCATGACGTCCACCTCCCCCGAGCTTGGATCGTCCAGTCCGCCGAGCAGGTGCAGCAGTGTGCTCTTGCCCGAGCCTGAAGCGCCGACGATGGCGACTATTTCTCCCTCTTCGACCTTCAGCGACACCCCCTGAAGCACCCGCACCGCTTCCCTTCCCTCGCGGAAAGTCTTGCGCAGATCGCGGCAGGCCAGCACTTCACTCATAGCGCAGCGCCTCGGCGGGATTGACGCGCGATGCGCGCCAGCTCGGATAGATCGTCGCCAGGAGCGAAAGCGCGAGCGAGACCAGGGCGATCACGATGACGTCGCTGCGCTGCAGATCGGAGGGCAGCTCGGTGATGTAATACACCTCCCGCGACAGGAACCGGATGCTCAACAGGCGCTCGAGGAACGGCACCACCACGTCGATGTTGATCGCGAGCAGGATCCCGCTGCCCACACCGATCAGCATGCCGATCACCCCGATCAGCGCGCCCTGGACGATGAAGATCTGCATGATCGCGCCGGGGCTCGCGCCGAGCGTCCTCAAGATGGCGATGTCGGGCTGCTTGTCGGTGACCGCCATCACCAGCGTCGAGACGATGTTGAACGCCGCCACCGCGACGATCAGCAGCAAGATGATAAACATCATGGTCTTCTCGATCTGCACCGCGCGAAAGAAATTGGCGTGACTGCGGGTCCAGTCCGAGATGTAGATATCGCCACGCAGGCGCGCCATCAGGTCGCGCGTGACTTCCCTCGACTGAAACAGATCCTGGAGCTTGAGCCGTACTCCCGAGACGTTGTCCGCCATGCTGTAGAGCTTCTGCGCGTCTGCGATGTGGATGAGAGCAAGACCCGAGTCGTACTCGAACATGCCGACCTCGAAGAGGCCCGCCACGGTGAATTGCTTGAGCCGCGGGAGAATGCCTGCCGGGGTCACCAGACCCTGCGGCGCGATCAGCGTGACCTTGTCGCCAGGCACGGCGCCGAGCGCGCGGGCGAGTTCAGCGCCGAGCACGATGCCGAACTCCCCGGGAGCAAGCGCGTCGAGCTTGCCCGCCACCATGTTCCGGCCGATGTCGGCGACTTTCTCCTCGAGCTGCGGCACGATTCCGCGCACCACCGCCCCCCGAACAGCGGCGCCGAACAACAGCATCCCTTGCGCGTTCACGAACGGAGCCGCCGCCACAACCTGCGGATGCTCGGCGGCTTCCTTTGCCACCGCCTGCCAGTCGGCGAGACGATTGTCGGCCCCGGTGAGCTGCACGTGCGAGGCGACACCGAGGATGCGCGCGCGCACTTCCTTCTGGAACCCGTTCATCACCGACAGCACCACGATCAACGCCGCGACACCGAGCGCGATGCCGAGCATCGACACCAGAGAGATGAACGAGATGAAGTGGTTGCGGCCGCTATTTCTTTTCCGGGCGCGGGTGAAGCGCAGACCGACGAACAATTCGTAACGCACGGGCGAAGTGTGCCATAACCGGTGCTAAACTCGAAACAGCTCCATGCATTGCCATCTGTATGTTCCGAATTTTGTTTCCGTCGAGCGGGCGCACGCCGAGCAACGTCTCGCGGCGGCGGAAACGCTGATCGCTCGGGGACGCCGCAGACGGATAGCCTCCACAGCGCATGAAGCCTGGCTGTTCGAGCGCTTCTCGGTACCCAGGCAGCGCGATTGGCCCGTCGCCCCCTACACGCTGCTTGCGGACGGAGGCGCGCCCGAACGGAACTTCTGGATGCGCGCCGACCCGGTACACCTACGTGAGGGTCGCGACAGCTTGAGCCTCGACGATGGCGCCTCGTTCGACGTGTCGCGCGCCGAAGCCGATGCGCTGGTCGAGACGCTCAACCGCCATTTCGGCGAGACGATGCTCTTCTACGCCATGCAGCCGGCACGCTGGTATGTGCGGCTCCAGGGAGCGCCGGACATGCACACGACGCCACCTTGTGCCGCAAGCGGGGCGGCGATCGAGGAAAACCTTCCCTCCGGGCCCGATGCGATGCCCTTTCACGCGCGGATGAACGAGGCGCAGATGCTCCTGCACGAGCACCCCGTCAACGCCGCTCGCGAGGTGCGCGGGGACCCAGTGCTGAACAGCATCTGGTTCTGGGGCGGGGGAACGCTAGCCGACTCGGGCACCCGGCCTTTTTCTACAGTTTTCGGCGACGATCCCCTGGCGCGAGGCTTGGCGCTCGCCGCCTCGATCCCGGCCCGGGCGTTACCGAAAGACGCACTCGCAATGCTCGCAGCCGCAGGAAACGACGGCGTCGCGCTGGTGTTCATGGACGCACTCGGAAATGAGAAAAGCGACGCCGAAAGCGCCGGTTTCCTGGAGCACCGCGCGACGATTGAGCGCGACTGGCTCGAGCCGCTTCTAGCCGCGTTGCGGTCCGGGCAAATCGGCATGTTGACCTTGTCCCTGCCGTGCGGGAATTCTCGGCTCGAAGTCGAGATTGTGCGCTTGGACCTGCGCTACTTCTGGCGGCGATGCAAGCCGCTTGCTGTGTATTCACAAGGGGAATGTCATCCTGAGCGAAGCGAAGGATCTGTTTTTTGAGAAGCAGATTCTTCGGGCGGAGTTTACCCTCGAGCGAAGCGAAGGGCCCTCAGAATGACATGGCTTCCGTTCAATGACATCGCGCATTCTTACCCGCCACGTTCCACTCCGCTCGCAGGACCGGCTCGTGCGCGAGGGTTTGCATCCGGTGCTCGCTCGTGTTTGCGCCGCGCGTGGAATCAGCCGCCGCGGTGAGGTCGATGACGCGCTCTCCGGGTTGATTCCCCCCTCCGACCTGCTGAACGCGGAGCGTGCTGCGGTGCTGCTCGCCGATGCGATCGCCGCAGGCAAGCGCATGCTGATTGTCGCCGACTACGATTGCGACGGCGCCACCGCCTGCGCGCTCGGCATGCGCGCTTTGACAGCGTTCGGCGCGAACGTCGGCTATCTCGTGCCCAATCGATTTGAGTTTGGCTACGGGCTCACGCCGGAGATCGTGGCGCTCGCCGCGAAATCGAAGCCCGATCTGCTCATCACGGTGGACAACGGCATCGCGAGCGTCGAGGGCGTCGAGGCGGCGCGGCAGCTCGGCATCGAGGTGATCGTCACCGATCACCACCTTCCGGGCGCCGAGCTGCCGCGCGCCGCGGCTATCGTCAATCCCAACCAGGCGGGCTGCTCTTTCCCGAGCAAGAGCATTGCGGGCGTGGGTGTGATGTTCTATGTCATGCTGGCGCTGCGAGCGGAGCTTCGCAATCGAGATTGGTTTGCGGACTCGCGCGAGCCCCCATGCCCAACCCCTCTCCCGAAGGCAGCGGGGAGCGTCGCGCCGGCCTTCGGCCGGACCGATAGGCTGGAGCCGAACCTCGCCGATCTGCTCGACCTCCTTGCGCTCGGCACGGTTGCCGACGTTGTGCCCCTCGATTTCAACAACCGCGTGCTCGTGTCGCAGGGCCTGAAGCGCATCCGCGCAGGTCGAATGCAGGAAGGCGTGCGCGCGCTGTTTGCCGTCGCCGGGCGCGATCCGTCGCGCGCAAGCGGTTTCGATCTCGGCTTTCTGCTCGGTCCGCGGCTGAACGCCGCAGGGCGCCTTTCCGACATGAGCCTGGGAATCGAATGCCTGGTCACGACGAACCGTGGACGGGCCCTCGAAATCGCCCGACAGCTCGACGACCTCAACCGCGAGCGGCGCGTGATCGAGGCTGACATGCAGGCACAGGCCGATGAGCTTCTGGCCAAGCTTTCCGTAGGCGACTCCTGCAGCATCAGCCTCTACGATCCGACCTGGCACCAGGGCGTGATCGGCATCCTCGCCGGCCGCGTGAAGGAGCGCCACCACCGGCCGACCTTCGCTTTCGCACCAGGGAATAGCGACGAGATCCGGGGCTCAGGCCGCTCGATCGCCGGATTGCATCTGCGCGACGCGCTCGATCTCGTCGCGAAGCGCGCGCCGGGGCTGCTGGTGCGCTTCGGCGGCCATGCCGCCGCCGCCGGACTGACGCTGCGCGCGGCGGATTTTTCACGTTTCGCAGAGGCTTTCGAGTCCGTGGCCCACGAACTGCTCTCGCCGGGGCAGCTTGCGCGAGTGGTCGAAACCGACGGATCGCTCGAGCCGGCCTATCTCGATCTCAGCCTGGCGCAGTTGCTCGAAGGGCAGATCTGGGGCCAGGGCTTTCCGCAGCCGCTTTTCTGCGACGAGTTCGAGGTCCTCGGCCAGCGCGTGGTGGGCGAGAAGCACACCAAGCTCAAACTCTCGCGCGGCGGGCGCCCCGTCGAGGCGATGCGCTTCAACTCACTCGATCCCCTGCCCTCGCGCATGCGCGCCGCGTACCGGCTCTCGGTCAACGAGTTCAACGGCGCGCAAACTCTGCAGTTGGTGATCGAACATTGGGAGAAGATCGGAACATGAGTCACTACGCAAGAGTTCGAATCGCCTGGCCCAGAGGCGTGGCGAGCGCCTCGCTGAACGACACGCCCACAGCGCGCGCCCTCGTCGCCGCGCTGCCGCTCAAGGCAAAAGCTCAAACCTGGGGCGAGGAGGTTTACTTCGAGACTCCGATGAAGGTGCCTCTTGAGAAGGATGCGAAGCAGGTCGTGCCTCCCGGAACGATCTGTTTCTGGGTCGAAGGCAGCTCGCTCGCGCTGCCCTGGGGACGCACTCCCATATCGGAGGGAGACGAGCCAAAGCTCGTGACCCGCTGCAACGTGCTCGGGAGAATCGACGGCGAGGCAAGGCGGCTCGCGTCGGTGCGGAGCGGCGATACGATTACCGTCACACTGGAGTAGGTTTGTCATTCTGAGCGAAGCGAAGAATCTGCTGTTGGGGTACCGGAAAGCAGATTCTTCGGGCGGAGTTTACCCTCGAGCGAAGCGAAGGGCCCTCAGAATGACAGGAGAGCAAGATGGAACGCAAACGCGTCAACTCGAGCAGGATCCGCGCGGTCGGTTACGACCCGAAGTCGCAACTGCTCGAAGTCGAATTCACGGACGGCAAGCTCATCCAATACCGCGGCGTTTCGCCCGAGGTGCACCGCCAGTTCATTGCGGCGCCTTCGCCGACGAGCTTCTTCGAGGACAAGGTCGACGAAAGCTTTCCTTCGAGTCGCATCAAGTAGGCTGCCTACCCTATAATGCGCGTTTTCCGGTCGAGCCATCATGGAAGCCGAACGCATCAATCAAGTCGCCTCGACGCTCGCCGACCTCGCTACGCGGTCGGCCGAGCTGCGGAGGTATCTTTGACTTCGAAGGCAAACAGAAGCGCCTAGCGGAAGTCGAAACGCTGCTGACCGATCCCAAGGTCTGGAGCGACCCGAAGCGCGCGCAGGATCTCGGCAGGGAGAAGAAGTCGCTCGACGCGACCGTCTCGGGGCTCGACACGATCGCCGCGTCTCTGCGCGACGCGCAGGAACTGTTCGAGATGGCGCGGACAGAAAACGACGATGCGACGCTCGCCGCGGTCGCCGCCGATGTCGCCAAGGTGGAAAAAGAGGTCGCCGACCTCGAGTTTCGCCGCATGTTTTCCGATCCGCTCGATCCCAACAACTGCTTCATGGACATCCAGTCGGGCTCGGGCGGCACCGAAGCGCAGGACTGGGCGCAGATGCTCGAGCGCATGTACGCCAAGTACTGCGACCGCAAAGGCTACGGCATGGAAGTGCTCGAAGAATCGCCGGGCGAAGTCGCCGGCATCAAGAGCGCCTCGCTCAAGATCACGGGAAGCTACGCCTACGGGCACCTGCGCACGGAGAGCGGCGTGCATCGCCTGGTGCGCAAGTCTCCGTTCGACTCGAATGCGCGGCGTCATACTTCGTTCGCAAGCGTGTTCGTCTATCCCGAAGTGGACGAGAACATCGAGGTGGCGGTGAATCCGGCCGATCTGCGCATCGACACTTATCGCGCCTCGGGCGCGGGCGGACAGCACGTCAACAAGACGGATTCTGCGGTGCGCATCACGCATTTGCCTACTAACATCGTGGTACAGTGCCAGAATGATCGCTCGCAGCACCGCAACCGCGCGGAGTGCATGGCGATGCTGAAATCGCGGCTCTACGAGCTGGAACTGCGCAAGCTCCAGGCAGACCGCGACAAGCTCGAGGCGGGCAAGACCGACATAGAGTGGGGACACCAGATTCGCTCTTACGTGCTCGACCAGTCGCGCATCAAGGATCTGCGCACCGGCGTCGAGTTCGGTAATACCCAGAAGATCCTCGACGGCGATCTCGACGATTTCATCAGCGCGAGCCTGAAGCAGGGCGTGTAGCCGCGACCATGGACGACCGGCAGCCGCAACAAGACGAAAACCAGATCATCGCCGAGCGGCGCGCGAAGCTCGCCGAGCTGCGCAAGCGCGGCGCCGCATTTCCGAACGATTTCCGCCGCGAGCACCTCGCCGCCGACCTGCACGAAGCCTGGGGCGGAAAATCGAACGACGAGATCGAGCCCAAGGGCGTGAAGGCGGCGGTCGCCGGCCGCATGATGCTCAAGCGCGTCATGGGCAAGGCGAGCTTCGCCACGATCCAGGACATGAGCGGCCGCATCCAGCTCTACGTCACGCGCGACAGCATCGGCGAGGCGGCCTACGAGGCCTTCAAGCACCACGACCTCGGCGACGTTCTTGGGGCCAATGGACTCCTGTTCAGGACCAAGACCGGCGAGCTTTCGGTGAAGGTCACCGAGCTGCGGTTGCTCGTAAAGGCGCTTCGCCCGCTGCCGGAGAAATTCCACGGGCTCGCCGATCAGGAGAAAAAGTACCGCCAGCGCTACGTGGACCTCATCATGAGCGAGGAAACGCGCAAGCTGTTCCAGACTCGCAGCCGCATCGTGCAGGCGATCCGCGAGCACATGAACGGGAAAGGCTTCCTCGAGGTCGAGACGCCGATGATGCAGCCGATCCCCGGCGGCGCGAATGCAAAGCCGTTCAAGACGCACCACAACGCGCTCGACATGGCGCTTTTCCTGCGTGTTGCGCCCGAGCTCTATCTCAAGCGCCTCGTCGTGGGCGGATTCGAAAAGGTCTTCGAGATCAACCGCAACTTCAGGAACGAGGGCATCTCCACGCGGCACAACCCCGAGTTCACCATGCTCGAGTTCTACGAGGCCTACCGCGACTACCGCTACCTCATGGATTTCACCGAGGACATGCTGCGGAATGCGGCGCTGAAGGTGCTCGGCACCGTGCAGCTGCGCTACGGCGAGCATGCAATCGATCTGGGCAAGCCGTTCGAGCGACTGACGATTTTGCAGGCGATACGCAAGTTCCATCCGGAGATCCCCGAGCGCGAGCTTGCGACTCGCGACGGCGTAGCCGCCGTGCTCAAGAAGCGCGGGATCGATTTCAGCCGGCACGCCAAGTCCGGCCTCGGGGCGCTGCAGCTGCACCTTTTCGAGGAGACGACCGAGCAGCAGCTCGTGCAGCCGACTTTCATCCTCGACTATCCGGCGGAGGTCTCGCCGCTCGCGCGCCGCAACGACGCCAATCCCGAGGTCACCGACCGCTTCGAGCTGTACATCGCGGGCCGCGAAATCGCGAACGGATTCTCGGAGCTGAACGATCCCGAAGACCAGGCATCGCGCTTCGAGGAACAGGCCAAAGCCAAAGCCGCCGGCGACGAGGAGTCGATGTACTACGACGCCGATTACATCCGCGCGCTCGAATACGGCCTGCCGCCCGCCGCCGGGGAAGGCGTGGGGATAGACCGACTGGTGATGCTCTTCACCGACAGTCCGAGCATCCGGGACGTGCTGCTGTTCCCGCATCTGCGCCCGGAGGCCTGAGGCCCTACGGCGAGGCCTGCCACAAACTGCTACATCAATCGGTCGGCGCGTCGCGCGTTAGTGCGGGTAAGGTCGTTACCCTGCAACCGGAGGTCCTCTTGGAAGCCCAAGCTATACGCACTACCCACCCTCTTATCGTCATAGCGGCGACGCGGTCAGTCTGTTCTCTCTCGTCGGAATCGGAGCCGTGCTCGGCTGGATCCCGACTTCCGTCGGCAGCGGTTCGGGTGCTGCGCCGATTGCGCAGGCGCCGGAGCCAGCGAAAGTCCAGCCCGAGCCCGCCGAGCCGCCTATCGTCAAGCAAGCGAAACCCAAACCGATCGCCGAGCCGCAGCGACCGGTCGCCCAAGCCGTCGTCCGCCGCCCCCGCCGATCGTGGTTGCAGTCTGCCGTGAGTGCGGTGTGATCGAGGACGTGCGCGAAGTTGAAAAAGCGGGCCAGGGATCGGGCGTCGGCGCGGTCGGCGGCGCCGTGGTCGGCGGGGTCGTCGGCCACTAGGTCGGCCGCGGCCGAGGCAAGGATGTCGCCACCGCGCTGGGGGCGATCGGCGGGGGAATCGCCGGGAATCAGATCGAGAAGAACGCGAAGAAGACCAAGGAGTACCACATCGTCGTCCGCTACGAGAATGGCACGCAGGGCCTGTTCATCCAGGCTACGCCGCCGGGCTGGCGTGTCGGCGACAAGGTGAAGGTCATCAACGACGTCATTCAGTTACGCGGCTGAAAACGAAACCGCGGCTACAAGAAAACGCGGGCTCTTGCCCGCGTTTTCTTTTGGCGATATTTTGGGCTTGACGTATATACGAATCTTCGTATACTCTACCTATGAAGCTCCTGCGTTTCGTGGGCAGCGCGAAGCATGATCTCTCCGCATTCCCCAAATCCGCGCGTATTCGTGCAGGCCATGAATTGTTCATGGTGCAAGTCGGGCGTGACCCCGACGACTGGAAACCGATGTCTACGGTCGGGCCAGGGGTGCGCGAGATCCGTGTAAGGGATGAAACCGGCGCGTTCCGGGTGATCTACGTTGCCAACTTCGAGGACGCTGTGTATGTCTTGCATGCGTTTCAGAAGAAGACCCGCAAGACCGCCCGTGCCGACCTGGAACTGGCAACACAGCGCTACCGGGACGCGCGAGTTCTCGCTAAAGGAGTGGACCGTGGCTAGGAAAGTAACCGAATCGAGCGGCAACATCTTTCTGGATCTTGGATTCCCGCCCCACGAGGCGGAAGTCATGCTGCTGCGCGCGAAACTGGCGGAAGCGCTGCGCGTCTGGATAGAACGCGAGAAGCTGACTCAAGCGGAAACCGCCAAGCGCCTGGGTATCGCCCAGCCGCGCGTGTCGGAAATCGTGCGCGGCAAGGTGGAACTGCTTTCGCTGGACTACCTGGTGGGATTGTGCGCGAAGGCGGGCATTCCGGTCGGCGTGCGGCTCGCCGCGTGAATCGTGATTCGCCAGTCGTGGGGGAATCCAGCGGCGTACAGCGGGGGTCACCGGGTCCCCGCTCCCCGATTATTTAGAATCGCGGCATGACCGGCCTTGCGATCTCGCTCGTGCTGGGCGCCGCGTTGATCCACGCCAGCTGGAACTACATTCTCAAGAAGAGCGGCGGCGGAGTCGGTTTCGTCTGGGCTTTCGCCGCGCTGTCTGCCGTCATCTATGCGCCGCTCGCGGTCGGCGTGGTCATCATCCAGGACTTCCAGTTCACGGCCGAGGCGTTCGGTCTCCTCTTCGCGAGCGCCGTGCTGCACACCGTCTACTACCTGTTGCTCGACCGCGGCTACCGGTATGGTGACCTCTCGGTCGTCTACCCGCTCGCTCGGGCAACCGGACCTTTCCTCACGGTAATCGTCGCGATCGCCCTGCTCGGCGAGCGGCCGGGCATCGTCGCGATGTGCGGTGCGGCGCTCATCGTGGCCGGCGCCTTCTTTCTCGCGGCGAGCCCCACGAAGCTGCGCAAGGCGGGCGCCATGCGCGGTGTCGCTTTCGCCCTGCTCACCGGCTGCATGATCGCGTCGTATACAGTCGTCGACAAGCAGGCGGTCAGCGCCTTCCTGATTCCGCCGATACTCCAGGACTGGGGCGCGAACCTCGGCCGGGTGATCGTGATGGCTCCGCTTGCGCTCAGGCGCCGCGAAGAGGTGAAGGCCGCCTGGACCCGGCAGAGGAAGGCGGTAATCCTGGTCGCGCTGCTCTGCCCGCTCTCCTATATCCTCGTGCTGACCGCCATGGTGTTCACGCCGGTCAGCTATGTCGCGCCGGCGCGCGAGATCAGCATCCTGTTCGCCGCGCTGATGGGAGCGCATTGGCTCCAGGAAGGCGACGTTACGCGCCGTGTCGCCGCTGCCGCGGCGATGGCGCTGGGGGTCGTTGCGCTCGCAATCGGCTAATTTCCGCCGCTTCCTCGTTGCGAGAGAAGGTTCTCGATCGCGACAATCAATCCCGGCAGATCTTCCCGTAATGTTCGCCACACGATATCGAGGTTGATGTCGAAATAAGCGTGGATCAGACGGTGACGCATCCCGAAGATGTCATCCCACGGAAGCTGCGGGCACGCCTTGCGCGTCTCGGGGGATACCTTCGTTGCGGCTTCGCCCAGAATCTCGATGGCTTTGACCACCGCGAGCGCGAGCATCCGGTCATCCGAAAGATCCTTGCGGGGACGTCCGCCGACGAACTTTACCGCTTCGCGCGCGGCCTCAAGCATGTGGCGCAGGCGGATCTCATCGTCCCTGCGCATAGCGCACTTCGGCCCCCGCCACCACTTCCTCGCGGAAGAAGCGGCTGAGGTCCTCCGGAGTTCTCAGATCCACCTTGCGGCCGCCCAGCATCGCCGACAGCTCGCGCTCCATCCGCGCGAGCGCCAACAGGCCCGGCACGCCGTCGGGTTCGAATTCCACGAGCACGTCCACGTCGCTGTCGGCGCGAAAATCAGCGCGCAGCACCGACCCGAACAACGAGAGTCTGCGAATGCGATTGCGGCGGCAGAAAAGCCCGATTTCCGCGTCGGATATGGGGAGTTGAGCGCTCATATCAGAAAGAGATTCAGTACACCAGTTCGCCTCGGCGATGCGCGAAAGGTTCGAGTCGGACTGAATGCTAGCATGCACTGTCCACAAACTGTCACTCGCGACCCGGGAATTCGACTACTCGCGCACGGTGGGACTGCCGGGCGCGGGCGAACGCCCCGCCCTGTGCGCCTGATAAGGGCCCCTGCTCTTTGGCGCGACGAGCGGCCGCCCGGCCGCTCGTGTCCTGCGCGTAAAACCCGCCGGTCAGTTCGGGAAGAAGTAGCCGGTGTCGTTGGTCGCGCCGCTGACGATAGGGGTCGTCGTGCGGTCGTTGAGATTGAACATCACCACGTCCGCGTCGCCGCTCATCCGGTGGAGCGTGAGGAACACCCGGTTGCCCGATCCGTCGCCGACGTTCTCCACAAAAATCGTCGGCACGTCGTCGATCTTTTGCATAAGCCGGAGCGGCGCAGGGATCGACGGATCGGCGCTGGCGATCCAGGGGAAGCCCGCGTCGTCCACGAACGTCACGGTGCCGTCGCTGCGCAGCGTCGGCCGGGGCAGCCGGGCGGCCAAGGACAGGGTCAGGTCCGCCGTGCCGTCGAACAAGGAGGACTTCAAGGGGCACGGAGGGATGACGTTCGGCGAATCGCCGCTCACGTAGAGGAGGTAGTTGTCCTTCGTGGCGACGAAGCTGGACCCGGGTAAGGCGGAGATCCCGGAGAAGACCGTTCCGTCGGCGTTGTAGACGTTGAGCGACGTCGGGGTGCCGCTCTGCGGCCCCCAGCCGGCCGAAATTTTCCCACCTGAGAGGAAGCGCACGTCCATGGCGGCATCGGTGGCGGGGACGACCGTGAGGAATAGGGGGTTGCCGGGGGAAGGCGGAAGCCCGAGGGTGATGACCGCTCCTTTGTCGGGAGTGGTGACTCCGGCCATGTACCGGTAGACCACGGAGGCCTTCGAGCCGTCCGGCGACAGTTCCACGAGGAGGGGCGGTCCGACGGAGCGGGAGCGCATGAACGTATTGCCCCCCACGCTCAAATCGGCGTTCACCGTCCACGCTTCGTACTGTGGCGTATGAGCCACATTGGCCGAGAACGAACGACCCAGCACGATCCCCTGGGGGTTGATAGCCATGATCGTTTCCGCCCCGCCGTCCATTCCGCCGAATAAGGTCGAGGGAGTGATCAGATTCTGATCCAGCTGCACCGAACCGCCCAGCGCGCCAGCCAGCGGTTGCGTGCGGAGCTGGATCAGAAAAGCATTGGTGATGTCCGCGGTAATCAAGTGCGTGGCGGTGAGGGCCTTCGGCTCGCGCAGGTCACTTCCCATGTAGACCGCGGGGGCCACGCCATTGCTGTAGTAGACCTTCTTCACGCCCGCGGTTTCTTCGCACAGGAAGGCGACACCGGCGGCCGAGAACACCGGAAGGGTGACGCTGAGGCAGCCCGACTTCACCAGGTGGCTCTCCACGCCGTCGAGGGTCGCGGTGCCCACGCCCACGTTGGCGCCGACCGTGTCGAGGAACACGGCCCGCCGGGTCGCGCCGTCGATGAGGCCGAGATACTTGTACGTATGTCCGCCAGTTTCGGCCGCGAGAATCACCCGCTGCGATCGCAGGAACACGCCGAGCTCGAAGAAGACGCCGGGCGCCGCGAGCTTGCCGTACACCACGCCCAGCCGTTTTCCAAGGCCATAGGTCAGGGGGTCCCCGAACACTATGCCAAGCCGTGTTCCGAGGTCCTCGGTCAGGGGGCCGATGAAGGTGGCGCTCGCGATCGTCTCGATGGGAACATTCGGCTGGTCGGCGCGATAGATGTTGATCTCCGCCGGAGTGACGCGCGCGGCGACGACATAGCCGGCGGTGTTCGCACAGGCCACGGAAACATTGGTCACGTGCGAACCGCTGAGCGTCCCCGCGCCGTTGGTCACGGTGCAACTCTGGCCGCTCGGCTGGGTCAGCACGGTGACGTTGTAGGCGCTGCCGTTGGCAAGCGCGGTGGCGAAGGTGAAGCTGCCGTTCACCGAACGCGTGAGGTTATCCCCGCCGTTGTTCTGAAGGACGACCGTGCCCGAGAGACCCGAGACCGTGCCGCCGATCGTCAAGGCGCCCGCGGCGCAGCTGATGGCGACGTTGGTGACGTTCGCCCCGGCAATGGCGCCGGTGCCGTTGGCCACGCTGCAGCCCTGGCCGGCGGGCTGGGTGAAGACGCTGACGGCGTAGCCGCTGCCGTCCGCCAACGGGGCGGAGAAGGTGAAGGCGCCGTCCGCACTGAGGGTGAGGTCGTTGCCGCCGTTGTTCCTCAACACCACGGTGCCGCTGAGCCCCGAGACCGTGCCGCCCACGGTAAATGCGCCCGCGGCGCAAATAACGGTCACGTTGGTGACATTGGCCCCGCTCACCGTGCCCGCGCCGTTGGCGACCGAGCAGGTCTGACCCGCAGGCTGGGTGAAGACGGCGACGCCGTAGCTTGCGCCGTCCGCAACGGCCGCGGCAAAGCTAAAGGATCCGTCCGCGGAGACCGAGCGGTTGTCCCCGCCGTTGTTCTGAAGGACCACGGTGCCCGCCAGACCGCTGACGCTGCCGCCGAGGGTGAAGGCCGCAGTACCCCCGCCGCCACTCGCGGTCCCGCCCCCGCCTCCGCTGCAGGCGGTGAGAACCAGCAACGACAACAGCGCCAGGAATGCTTTTTTGGTAGTAGCCGTGGTCTTCATCTCATTGTCCTCGAGCCCTTGCCCGAGGACATACTGGACCCGGCGGCGCCTCGCATGAATACCTCGTACGCTCTATGTCTTTCGGCATAGGGATTTGCAGACAGCGCAAGACGCGAGTGGTAGTCTGCCAGCGCAAACGGCAGCGGCCGGCTTTGCGCGGGGTGAAGGAGCCGAGGTGAGGATTCTGGTTGCCGACGATCACGCTTTGTTCCGCGACGGCTTGCGCTACCTGCTGTCGCGGCTGGGCGATGACGTCGAGATAATCGAGGCCAAGGACTGCGCCGAGGCGCTGACGCGCGTCGCCGAGCGCCCGGACCTGGATTTGCTTTTGCTCGATCTCGCAATGCCGGGCATGGACGGCCTCGCCGGATTGCGCGCCCTGCGCGCGCGCAATCCAGAAGTGCCGGTCGTGATTCTGGCTGCCTCCGAGGAACCCACCGACGTGCGCCTCGCGCTGGACGGCGGCGCGATGGGATTCATTCCGAAGTCGTCGACTTCCAACGTGATGCTGGGCGCGCTGCGCCTAGTGCTGTCGGGCGGCGTCTATGTGCCGCCGGCGTTCCTCGATCGGTTTCAGGCCGGAAGAATTCCGGTCGCGGCGGCGTCGCTCGATGCGCTCGGCCTCACGCCGCGACAGCACGACGTGTTGCGGCTATTGGGCCGCGGCCAGCCGAACAAGGAGATCGCGCGGGTTTTGGGGCTCGCCGAAGGCACCGTCAAACTGCACATCAGCGCGATCTTGCGGGCGCTCGGCGTCGACAACCGCACGCAGGCGGTGCTTGCCGCGGCCCGGCTCGTCGGTCTCGGCGCGCGCGGGGACGGCTCCGGCCTCAAGCCCTGAGGAGAAAACTGAGCAGCGCGCGCAACCTCGCCGGACGGACCGGTTTGTGCAGCAGATGATATCCGCTCGCTTCGGCCTCGCGCAGGCGATCGGGCGCGGTGTCGCCGGTGACGATCACGCCCGGAATGTCGGCGCCGTACTTCGACTGGATGCACTCGATCGCGGCGATCCCGGTTTCCCCGGCGCGCAGGCGGTAATCGGCGATGACGACGGCCGGTCGCTGCGCCGCCGCGGCGAGCTGCGCGAGCGCCTCCTCGGCCGAGCCCGCGAGCAGCGGCCGGCAGCCCCATTGCTGCAGCACTTCGCGCATGCCTTCCAGCACGGCGCGCTCGTCGTCGATGACGACGAGCAAGGCGCCGCCGAGATTGCCGCCCATGATCTCCAGCGGCTGCGGCGGCTCCGCTTCGGCCGCCGCTGCTTCGCCCCGCGGCACGGTCACCGAAAAGACCGAGCCTCGGCCCGGAACGGAGACCACCGTGACCGGATGATGCAACAGCCGCGCCAGGCGGTCGACGATCGCCAGCCCCAGGCCGAGCCCTTTGTCGCGATCGCGCTCGGGATTTTCGACTTGATAGAACTCCTGGAAGATGTCCGCGAAGTGCGCCGAATCGATCCCGATGCCGCTGTCGCAAACGTCGATGCGAAGATCGCCGCCGCGCCGGCGGCAACCCACCACGACGCCGCCGGTACGCGTGTAGTGGATGGCGTTGGATACGAGATTGCGCAGGATCCGCTCCAGCAGGGCGGCGTCGCTGTGTACGAACGCCCGTGTGGGCATCAGCCGCAAGCGCAGCCCCTTGTCGGCGGCTTCCCCGGAAAATTCACGCCCGATGCGATCGAAGAGGGCTTGAACGGAAAAACCGCGAAGCTCAGGACGCACGATCCCGGCGTCGAGCTTGGACACGTCGAGCAGGGCGTGGAACAGCCCTTCCAGGGCTTCAACCGAGAGCGTCAGCTGGTCGAGAATGCGCCGCGTCTCGGGCTCCCGGCTCTTTTCCTGCAAGGCGGAGACGAACAGGGCCATGGCGTGCAGCGGCTGGCGCAGGTCGTGGCTCGCGGCCGCGAGGAACCGCGACTTGGCGACGTTGGCGCGCTCGGCCTCGTCCTTCTTCGCGGTGACCTCGTCCACCAGGCGCAGATTCTCGAATTGCAGCCGCAAGGACTCGGTCAACGAGCGGTTGAAATTTCGCGCGAAGACGCTCATCGCCAGCAGATAAAACACGTTGGCGAAGACAATCGCGATGTGAATTGTGTCGCCTTGCACCACCGCCATCGCGAGGAACGGCAGCATCGTCGGGAGCAGGAAGGCGTAGAAGGCCGGCAGAAACGCGCCCAGGGAAGCCACCGAGCCGGTGCACATTCCGGCCAGGATGAAATCCAGGAAGAACTGGTAGTCGAGCGCGCCGGGAATAAAGAGCAGCACGCCGGCCGCGCCCCATACCGATCCCGAGACGATCGTTCCGAGAACATAGAGCTTGCCCCAGGCGGCGAGGTCGGCCGCCTCCGGCGCCGTGCGCCGATAGCCAAACACGAGGGCCGAGCGCGCCGCGGCGACCACGGCCATCGACGCATACCACGAGACGAGCAGCACCTCGGAGATCGCTCCCCAGAAGACAATCAAAAGAGGGATCGGCACGACCAGGCCGCTCAAGATCGCGAGCGGCGCCTGCCGGTAAAGCGCGCGGATTTGTTCGGCCTTGATTTGCGACAGGCGTTCCCGCGGCAGCTCTAGCGCGGAATCGAGTGTTTCGTTCGCCACTGCAATCCGGCTAGGACCGGTCCTTCGACTTAAGCGGGAATCGCGTTGCGGATGGCGGGCAGCGCGCGTGCGACCGCTTCGCGCCCCTCGGCGATCGCGACTTCCGCGTGGTGGTAGTCGAGCAGGCCAAGGTGGCCGAGCCGCGGCGTGATCAACACGTCGGGCGGCTCGCCCGCGAGGCGACTCCTCGCGATCCGCAGCTGCATGATGTTGATCGAGCCCATCAGCGTTTCCATCAACGACGGCGTAGCGGGCTGCGGCTCCGACTCCGGTTCGCTCCCCCTTCCGTACCGCGAGAGAAACCTGCTCATGAAACCTTGCGGGGCGGTCTGCGTCGGGGCACGGTCGTCGTCGCGCACGTAACGCCCCACGAGATCCGTGCCGAGATCCACCGCGACGGCGATGTCCGCGCCCATCGCCCGACACAACGAGACCGGAATCGGATTGACCACACTTCCGTCGACCAGAAAACGGTCCTCGTAGAGGACCGGCTGAAACAGACCCGGCACGGCGATCGACGCACTGATCGCATCCGACACTTTGCCCTCGCGCAACCATATCTCCTGTCCGGAGTGAAGATCGGTGGCGACCGCGGCGAATTGCACCGGCAGTTCGGAGAAATTGCGCTCCACGAACTGCTCGCGGAAAACCTCCCTCATGCGCCTGCCCCTGATGAGCCCGCCGCGCAGGCCGAAGTCCGCGAGCCTCAGCATGCGTTTCCAGTCGAGCGCGAGCGCCCAGGCTTCCAGTTGGTCGAGCCGGCCCGCGGCAAACGCCGCTCCGACCAGGGCGCCCACCGAACAGCCCGCGATGAAATCGGGCTTGATGCCCTCTTCGGTAAGCGCGCGCAAAACGCCGATATGCGCCCAGCCGCGCGCTGAGCCCGCGCCGAGGACGAAACCGATTTTGGGACGGCGCGCCATCTTACGAATCTAGCAGGACCCGCATGGAGCGGCACGCACGCCGCCCGCCACCCACACTTCAAGCGGTGCCAAGGGTATTCCTTTGATCATGCCGCGAGCTGCCGGGAAGCGACGGGACGCGCAAACAGGTCGTGGGCGTCGGAACCAAACACTTTCACCAGGGCCCATTCCCCCGGCGCGAGTTTGCTCGTGCTTTCGATATGAACGACTCCGTCGATTTCCGGAGCGTCGGCGGACGAACGACCGACGGCGCCCTCCGGCTTCGCTTCATCCACCAATACCTTCACGGTCTTCCCGACCTTGCGCTTCAGACGCCTCGCGCTGATTTTTTCCTGGACCTGCATCAGCCGCCCGCGGCGTTCCTCGCGGAGCCGATCGGGGAGCGCGTCGGGCAAATCGTTCGCTTTCGCGCCCTCCACCGGCGAGTAGGCGAAGCACCCGACGCGGTCGAGCTCGGCCTCATCCAGAAAGTCGAGCAGCTCCTGGAATTCGGCCTCGGTCTCGCCCGGGAAGCCCGCGATGAAAGTGCTGCGTATCGTCATGTCGGGGCAGATCCTGCGCCAGGCGCGGATACGCTCTAGGTTGTCCTCGCCGCTCGCCGGACGTTTCATGAGTTTCAGGATGCGGCGGCTCGCGTGCTGGAAAGGCACGTCGATGTAGGGAAGGATCTTCCCTTCCGCCATGAGCGGGATCACGTCGTCCACGTGCGGATAGGGATAGACATAGTGGAGCCGCACCCATACGCCCAGCTCTCCGAGCGCCGTCGCCAGATCGCCCATGCGGGTCCTGAGCGGCCGCCCGCCCCAGAACCCGGTGCGGTACTTGAGGTCCACGCCGTAGGCGCTCGTGTCCTGCGAAATGACGAGGAGCTCCTTCACGCCCGCCTTGACGAGATTTTCCGCTTCCGCCATGACCTCGCCGATCGGGCGGCTCACCAGATCGCCGCGCAGCGACGGGATGACGCAGAACGTGCAGCGATGATTGCAGCCCTCGGAGATTTTCAAGTACGCATAGTGCCGCGGCGTGAGCTTGATTCCGTGCGGAGGGACGAGATCGGTGAAGGGATCGTGCGGCTTGGGAAGATGCTCGTGTACCGCCGTCATCACCGCCTCCAATGCATGCGGGCCGGTGACCGCAAGCACCTTCGGGTGCGTGTTCCGGACGACGTCGCCCTTGGCGCCGAGGCAGCCGGTGACGATGACGCGACCGTTCTCCGTGAGCGCCTCGCCGATGGCATCCAGGGATTCCTGCACCGCCGACTCGATAAAGCCGCAGGTGTTGACTACGACGAGGTCGGCGCCGTTGTACGAAGGCGAAATCGCGTAGCCCTCCGCGCGCAGGCGCGTGAGGATCCCCTCTGAATCGACCAGCGCCTTGGGACAGCCGAGAGAGACAAAACCTACTTTGGGTGCCGCAGACATCGGACTTGTAAGCCGTTCCGGGACTTCAACTCTTGTTTCCCTCGCCCGGCGTCTTATCGCCATCGGGTTTCTGTACGCCACCCGGCTGTGCGCCGAAACCTGGCATCGCGAAGCCGGAGAACATGTTGCGCGTCTGGTTCTGCAACTGCTCCTGCATCTGCAGGAACACGTTGCGGCTCTGATCCATGTACGCCGAGACGAGTCCCTGCATCGCTGGGGCCTGAAAGCCCATGAACTGCTTCCACAGCTCTTCGTTGAGCTTGGCGGGCTCGCCGTAGAGCTTCTGCGACTGCTCCTGCATGCGCTTCTGGATCTCGCCGAACAACTGCATGTTGCGCTCGAGGTAGGGGCCGAGCATCCCCTGCATCGCGTTGCCGTAGGAGCGAATGAACTGCGTGAGAATGTCCGAGGAGAACATCGGCGCACCGCCGTTTTCCTCTTCGAGGATGATCTGAAGGAGGATGGACCGCGTCAGGTCGTCCTTGGTCTTGTCCTCGACCACCTGGAATTCCTGCCCTTCCAGCACGAGCTTCTTGACGTCGGCGAGCGTGATGTAGGTGCTCGTCTTGGTGTCGTAAAGCCGGCGGTTGGGATACTTCTTGATCAGTCTGGCGGGGTTGGCCACGGGATTACCTAGCCTCACTGAATGCGGATGTTGCGGTGCATGATACTGGAGATTTGCTCGTTCGGTACGCTTACGCCATGTGCTGGCCGCCGTTGATGGCGATGTTGGCCCCGTTGACGAAAGCCGCCTCCTCCGAGCAGAGATAAATGATCAGCCCGGCGACTTCTTCGGGTTTGCCAAGCCGACCGACGGGAATCTGCGGCAGGATCTTCGAGTCGAGTATTTCCTTAGGAATCGCAGTTACCATCCGGGTACCGATGTAGCCCGGCGAGATGGTGTTGACGGTCACACCCTTCTTTGCTACTTCCAACGCGAGCGACTTGGTGAAGCCGTGCATGCCGGCTTTCGCGGCCGAGTAGTTGGTCTGCCCGAACGCGCCCTTCGATCCGTTGACCGAGGCCACGTTGATCACGCGCCCCCAGCCGCGGTCGACCATGCCGTCGCAAACCTGTTTGGTCATATTGAACACGGAGTCGAGATTGGTGCGCAGCACCGCATCCCAGTCGCCCTTGCCCATCTTCCTGAACGTCATGTCGCGGGTGATGCCGGCGTTGTTGACCAGGATATCCACCGGGCCCAGATTCTTCGTCACATCCTCGACGCAAGTTCTGCACGATTCGAAATCGGCGACGTCGCAGGGATAGGCGCGGAACTCGTAGCCGCGCGACTTCATCTCCGCGGTCCACTGACCGGCTGTCTTGTTCAAGGGCGAGAACGTGACCGCGACGCCGTACCCCGCATCGGCCATCTTGGTGCTGATCGTTTCGCCCAGCCCTCCCATGCCGCCCGTAATCAGCGCCAGTCGTTTTGCCATGGTTCCTTCCGCGTCCTCAGTTTGCTCGTCTCATGATCCGGGATTATTGCACCAAACGCAGAGCCCTCGTCATTCCGGACGCGCGCAGCGCGAGCCGGAATCCAGTGTCGTCCGAGCAAAGCCCTGGATTCCCGCTTACGCGGGAATGACACCTCACACCATGTGCAGGCCGCCGTTGATCGAAATATTCGCCCCGGTGACGTAGCTCGCCTCCTCAGAGGCGAGGTAGGCAACCAGGCTCGCGATCTCGTCCGGCCGCGCGAGCCGCCCTATGGGTATCTGCTCGACAATCGACCGGAGGACTTCGGGCTTCATCGCCCGCACCATGTCGGTCTCGACGTAGCCCGGCGACACCGTGTTCACGGTGACTCCCTTTTTTACCACTTCCTGCGCGAGTGCCTTCGCGAACCCGTGCATGCCGGCCTTGGCCGCCGAGTAGTTGGTCTGCCCGAACTGGCCCTTCAGTGCGTTGACAGAGGAAATGTTGATAATGCGGCCCCAGCCGCGCTCCGTCATGCCCTCGATCACCTGGCGCGTGACGTTGAATACGCTGTTCAGGTTGGTATTGATCACGGCGTACCAGTCGGTGGGCGACATGCGCTTGAAAATGCCATCGCGGGTGATGCCGGCGTTGTTGACGAGGATGTCCACGGACCCGATCACCGTTCCGATCTGGTAGAACATGTCGGCGCAGGATTCGTAGTCGTCGACGTCGCCCTCGGCCGCGTGCACCTGCAGGCCCTCGCCTCGCATCGTCGCGAGCCAGTCGTCCTTCCTGTCGTAGCCGGGCAAGCAGCCCGCCACGACCTTCATGCCGTTCCGCGCGAGGCGCCGGCACACGGCCGTGCCGATTCCGCCCATGCCGCCGCTCACAAAAGCGATGCGCTGTTTAACGGGGCTGCCGGCGCCCAGCGGGGCTCCCGTGTCCATCGGGGCGATCGTACGCTTTGCGGCTGTCGCGGTCGTCATCGTTGGATTGCCTCCTTAAGTACGGCTTGCGCTCCGATTGGCGTGATGTGATTGCGAGCGAGCTATACGATGCGGTGCTTTACGTATCGCCCCGGCGCGGGCTCTATCGGATTGAATTGCGAGTTGCCGAGCCGCGCCGGCGCCTTGACGTTCCCGCCGCCAAAGCGCTCCAGCCACTGGATCCAGTCGGCCCACCAACTTCCCGGTCTTTCCGTCGCAGCGGCGAGCCACGCTTCCGGGTCCACCGTCGGCCTTCCGCCCACCCAGTGGCTGCGTTTGTTTTTCGATACGGGATTTACGACCCCTGCGACATGGCCGCTCGCCCCGAGAACGAAGCGCGCCTCGCCCTTCAGGAGCTGCGTCGTTTGGTAAGCGGTGCGCCAGGGCACGATGTGGTCCTCGCGCGTGGCGAGCACATAGGCCGGAACCGTAACCTTGCCGAAATCCACCGGCACGCCCAGCACCGTTGTTTTTTCCGCTTCGCGCAGGCGGTTCTCGAGATAGGTGTTGCGCACGTACCAGCAGTACATCGGTCCGGGGAGATTGGTCGAATCGGCATTCCAGTAAAGCAGGTCGAGAGCCTCGGGTTGCTTCCCCTTGAGATAGCTATTGACCACATAAGACCAAACCAGGTCGTTCGCGCGCAGCGCAGAGAACGCCATCGCGATATCGGTGCCGGACATGATGCCGCCCCCGCCGATCGCCGCCTCGCGCGCCTCAACGCTCGCCTCGTCGATAAACAGTGCGATGTCGCCGGTATCGGAAAAATCAAGCATCGAAGCAAGAAAGGTCGCGCTCTCCACGCGCTTGTCGCCGTTCGCAGCCATCACCGCGAGTGCGGCGCCGAGCATCGTCCCGCCGACGCAAAACCCGAGCGCGTTGACCTCTTCAGTCCCCGCTATCGCGCGTGCGACTTCGAGTGCCTTGAGCACGCCTATCTCAATGTAGTCGTCCCACGTGAAGTCGCCCAGATCCTCGGTGATGTTGCGCCAGGACACCATGAAAACCATGTGGCCCTGCTCCAGCGCATAGCGGACGAAGGAATTCTCCGGTTGCAGATCGAGGATGTAGTACTTATTGATGCAGGGCGGGACCATCACAAGCGGTCGCCTGAAGACCGTCGGGGTGAGCGGCTTGTATTGGATGAGCTGGATCAGATCGTTCTCGAAAACCACCGCGCCTTCGGTCACTGCGAGATTCCTTCCGACCTCGAATGCAGATTCGTCGGTCGTCGAGATTCGCCCCTTGTGCACGTCCTGGACAAGCTGGCGGATGCCCCGGGTAAGGCTCTCGCCCTGCGTCTCCAGCGCGAGCTTCAGCACCTCGGGATTGGTTGCGGCGAAATTCGCCGGGCTCATCGCGTCGGCAAACTGGCGCGCGATGAAGCGCAAACGCTCTTTCGCGCGCGGCTCGGCCTTTGAGCTGTCGACCCAATCGAGAAGCAAGCGCGAATTGATGAGGTAGCTCTGGCGCAAGTAATCGAACCAGGGGGTTCGTTGCCATTCCGCGGAAGAGAAGCGGCGGTCACCGCTTTCAGGCTCTGCCGCTGGAGCCGCCTCGCCTCCCGCCCCGCGTGTGAGCGTTGACTGCCACAGCGCCGCATGCTGCTGAACGCAGCGCGACTGCAGTGCAGCAAGCTTGGCGGCATCGACACCCACGGATTGCAGGGAGCGGGCAAATTCGGAGTCGGCTGGGACACCCATCGACCCGAGAAAATTCGTGAGGAATGCCTGGGCGGCGTCGGAGAACGGATCGGCCGGAGATGGCGTAGTGTCTGCCACGTTGCTTATGCCCAAGAGATTGAAATATATGATAAGGCGGCGAATTATTGCACCGCACAATTGACGAAGTCAAGGCAGGATGCCTTAGCCCCGGCTGAGCGGATCTAACCGATTGCCTCGACAAGGGATTTCTGCATTCCGTGTAACCTACGGGTGAGCCGCCTGATCAGAAGCGGCAACCTGAGCGTTTGCTGGAAACCTTGGGCCGACTTCTTGCGCAGCGATGATTGTGTGCGTAGTCGCGCCAGCCGGGTTCCGCAGTAAGTTCGCGGAATAGACCTCTTCTCGATTGGGCCGCAACCCCATCGTGTCGACCGATCTCGCGCGCATTTGACCTTGCTCAAGGCGGATTCGCCGTTTGCGCGGAATCTGGCACAGAGGCCTTGGCCACAATCCCGCACCCAGCCCTGCCGCGATTCGCCCGATACCGCCTTAGGCGGTAGGGCTTGACAAACACCTTTATTTGGGATATTTTTCCCAAATCATGCAACGGAAATCAACCTCCAGACCCCGAGTCGGCCAGGCCCTGGCGGCCGCGCTTGCGAGAATCCTTCATCCGATGTTCCGGATCGTCCTTCGTAACAACATGTCTTTCAAGGCTTTTCTGGACATCGCCAAGCGTGCCTATGTAGAGGTAGCGGCAAACGAGTTCCACATTCCGGGAAAGAAACAGTCTGTCTCGCGCATAGCCCTGCTTTCCGGCTTGACGCGCAAGGAAGTGCAGCGGCTGCTCGAGGCTCCCGCCGGGAACGACAGCGATGCGGGCGAGCGCTATAACCGCGCCGCCCGCGTGGTCGCGGGTTGGGTGCGCGACAAGGACTTTTCCGACGCCACCGGTAATCCGAAAACCCTCTCACTGCAGGACGGCGAATCGCCGGAGCAGGCGAGCTTCGCCGACCTTGCGCGCCGCTTCAGCGGCGATATTCCGTTTCGCGCCGTTCTCGACGAACTGCTGCGCGTAGGCGTCGTCGAGAAACTCGGCGACGGCACCCTCCAGCTCAAGACGCGTGCTTATGTTCCGGAAAGCAGCGACGCCGACAAGCTCAACATACTCGGGACCGATGTGTCCGACCTCGTTGGGACGATCGATCACAACCTTCAGCACGGTAGCGCGAATCCGTTCTTCCAGAGAAAGGTGATGTACGACAACGTCCCCGTCGAAGCCCTGGAGGAGTTTCGCCGCCTGAGCAACGCCCAGGCGCAGACGCTGCTCGAACGGCTCGACAAGTGGCTGTCGCAACACGACCGCGATACGCATTCGGGGACGAGCGGAACCGGACGAGTGCGCACTGGAATCGGCATTTATTACTTCGAGGAAGACATGACGTCGCAGAAACCAAAGGATTCGCAATCATGAGGGCTCAGTCAGGAACCCTCTTGATCGATGCATTGCTTGACCGCTTGGGCAGCACCCAGGCACATGCGCTGCTCGCGCAGCTGAATACGTGGATGTCCCAAAACAATCGGGACACCCGAATGGGTCACGCCAAAGTCGAGCGAAGGCGCGCCGATATTAGAACTCATAACTATCAGGGAATCACTCTTTCAAAGACACAAAAGGACCAACTATCATGAAGACTCTACGATTCGCATTTCTTGCGGCGGCAGCCGCGTTGATTATCTCCGGCTGCGGCGGCGGAACCGGAGGCACTGGGGCGAGTACCCCCGTTGCGAGTACCCCCGCCGTTTCCACCGGTGTCATGGAAAGAGGCAGCGTCATCGTCAATGGCGTGCGCTTCGATGATACGAACACCATCATCACCAACGACGACACCACCACGCCAAAGACCACGGCGGATCTTAAGAACGGCATGGTCGTCAAGGTGCGCGGGCGCATCAATGACGACCGCGTGACCGGCACGGCCGAGCGCGTCGAAGTCGAGAACGAAGTGCGCGGGACGGTGCAGACCCACAACCAGAACGCGATACCGCCTTTCTTCACCGTTGTTGGCCAGACCGTGTTCGTCGATGACCTGACCATCTTCGCGAACTTCAGCTTGCCGACACCCACGCCGAGCGCGGCCGTCGCCCAACTCGTCGACGGAACCAGTATCGTCGAAGTGCACGGCCTGCGGGACTCCGCGGGAATCCACGCAAGCCGCGTCGAGCTCTTAACGCCGGCAGCCGGAGCTCAGCTTGGCGATGAGCTGCGGGGAACAATCAAACCTGGCACGCTGACCGGTACGACCTTCACGCTGCAAAACGGCGCAACCGACGTGGCGGTCAACTACAGTGGAGCAACAATCAGCCCCGCCGGAGCGACGCTAATCGTGAATGCGCTCGTCGAAGTTCATGGCGCGTTCAACGGAGCGACCTTTGCTGCCGGGCGTGTCGATGTCGAAGACCAAGAGGACGATGAGTTCCAGCATGGGGCAGGCGAGGAGTTGCACGTCGAGGGGAAGGTGAGCGGGTGCGCCGTTAATCCCTGCACAACTGCCACAGCATTGTTCTTCGTCGGAACCCAGGCGGTGCAAACCAACGCGAGCACCCGATTCGAGAACGGCTCGCGTGACGAACTTGCAGACAATGTCAGGGTCGAGGCCGAGGGCCACAATTTCACTGGCTCGACACTCATCGCCGAGAAGATTCAGTTCAAGCGCACGCGTGTGATCCTAACCGGGACAGCAACCGTCACCGGCTCGATTCCCGGTACAGGAACGCTCCAGGTGCTCGGCAAATCCGTACAGATCACCAGCCTGACTGAGTTTCGCCAAACGGGCGGGGTTATTTCCGGGGAGCTAGTCGAAGTGCGCGGCTACGTCGACACCGCAGGCAATATCGTCGCCGAGCGTGTCGACGACAGCCCTAGCGGCGGTAACAAGGACACCGTTCAGGCGAGAGTCACTAACAAAGTCGGAAACGTTCTTACGTTCTCCATTGGGATCGATGCCAATTTGACCGGGGCAACGCAGTTCCGGGACGCGAACGAGCAGCCGATAGCCAACCTCGCGACGTTCCTCGCCGCAGTGATCCCAGCGCCAGCTCCCGGCGGAACCTTAGTCAAGGTCAAAGGCACCTTCAACGCAGGCACCATCGCGGTTGAAGAAGCCGAACTCGAGAACTGATCGAGGACGCAACGACAGAGAAGGCGCGCCCGGTTCAGGCCGGACCTTCTCTGTGCGGAGGTCGATCCAGCGTCGACAGGGCCAGATGGTCGTGCAGCGCGCGCAGTTTCTCTTTCGAGGAGTCGGGCCGAGTATGCCCTACTGCTTGGGAATTTTCGCCCGCTCGATTACGGCCTTCCACTTGGCGATTTCGGAGACCAGCATCGCGCCAAGCGCTTCGGGCGTTCCGCCGCGCGCCTCGACGCCCAGCTCCTGCAGGCGTTTGCGCACTTCGGGCGCAGCCACCGCAGCGTTGACCTCGCGGTTGAGGCGTTCGATCACGACCTTCGGTGTTTTCGCCGGAGCGGCGACGCCGTTCCAGGAAGAAGCCTGGTAGCCGGGCACGCCGCTCTCGGCGACGGTCGGCACATCCGGCAGGCCGGGAAAGCGCTTGTCGGAGGTCACGGCGAGCGGTTTGAGCGCGCCGCCCCGGATCTGCGCCAGCACCGGTGCGAGGATCTCGAACGCCGCCTGCACATCGCCGCCTTTGAGCGCGATAATTACCGCCGGCGTCGTCTTGAACGGCACCACTTGCGCGTCGACCCCCGCCATCGACTTGAACAATTCCGCCGCGAGGTTCTGCGTGCTGCCGATATTGATGGTGCCGAGATTGAACTTGTTGGGATTCGCTTTGGCCGAGGCGATGAGGTCACGCACCGAGGCGATTTTCGAAGCAGAGTCGACCACTAACACCAAATCGAAAAACCCCACGGTTGAGACCGGCGCAAAATCGCTTACCGTGTCATAGGGCAGCGACTTGAACAGCGACGCGCTCACGGCGTTGCCGTTGGTGATGAAGAGCAGCGTGTGCCCGTCAGGCTCGGCTTTAGCCACCGCTTCCGAGGCAAGGATGCCGCCGGCGCTCGGCCGGTTCTCGACGAGCACCTGCTGCCCCAGGGTCTCGCTCATTTTTTGCGCGAGGACGCGCGCTGTGATGTCGGCCACGCCTCCCGCAGCGAAGGGAACCAGGATCCGAACCGGACGTGATGGGAAGCCTTGCGCAAGACTCGATGTGGCCGCGACGGCAAGCGCCAGAGCGCATGTCCATCGCATTAGGGAAACAGCTCGCATGAGCACACCTTTCAGGGGAGTGCGGTGCCAGGAGAAGATCAAAACGGGATGACGGCGGTATTGGTCGGGGCGGCGTGATTCGAACACGCGACCACCTGCACCCCATGCAGGTACGCTACCAGGCTGCGCTACGCCCCGACTTGTGAAAAGTATAGCAGACGTTCACGCACCAACGCGCCGCGCCCTCAGCGCAGCAGCTCAATGAGGTTCTTCAACTCCTGCTTGAGCGCAACAAGATTCACGCCTCGCATTTCCTGGGTGCGCGGCGCTGTGGATGCCGCGGACCGACCCGAGGAGCCGCTCAGGCTTTCATCGAGGCGATTGCGCGCGCCGCTGATGGTGAAACCCTGCGCGTAAAGCAGTTCGCGGATGCGGCGGATCAGCAGCACTTCGTGGTGCTGGTAGTAGCGGCGGTTGCCGCGGCGCTTCACGGGCCGAAGCTGGGTGAACTCCTGCTCCCAATAGCGCAGCACGTGCGGCTTGACGCCGCACAACTCGCTGACCTCGCCTATGGTGAAGTAGCGCTTCGCCGGGATCGGCGGCAGGCTATCCTTAGTCGCCTTGCTTTCCATGGTTCTGCTCGACCAGCGCCTTCAGCTTCTGGCTGGCGTGGAACGTGACCACGCGCCGCGCGGTGATTGGAATTTCCTCCCCGGTCTTGGGATTACGGCCGGGCCGTTGCGGCTTGTCGCGCAGTTGGAAGTTGCCGAACCCGGAAAGCTTGACGCTCTCCCCGTTTTCAAGCGCCAGGCGGATCTCCTCGAAGAACGTCTCGACCATGTCCTTAGCCTCGCGCTTGTTGAGCCCTACCTTCTCAAAAAGCATGTCCGCCAATTCGGCTTTCGTAAGCGTCATTTTTCGCTCCCCTTGGAGAGGCAAAAACCTCTCCCGAGCCATTACCTAAGTACGTAATTTAGCACCGAATTTTGCGGAAAGAAGCCCTGTCAGTTGCGCCATTGCGGTATCCGCATCCGCATCGGTCAACGTCCGGGCAGTATCTTGCATAACTACCCGAAACGCAAGGCTTTTTCTGCCCTGCCCAAGATTCCCCCCTCGAAATACGTCGAACAGGCGTATTTCCTGCACCAGGGGGAAGCAATTGCGGGTCATTTCCTCCAATATTTCGGCGGCGGAGAGGTCCCCATCGAACTCCATGGCAAGGTCCCGGATGATCGGGGGAAACTTCGATACCTCCCGGTATCGCGACAGCGCGACCTGGCTCAGCGCTGCCACGTCCAGCTCAAACAGGACGGGGGCCAACGGCAGTTCATATTTCTGCTGCCAGCGGGGGTGCAGCTCGCCCAGCCAGCCGATCTCGCGCCCTTCCACCAGCACGCGCGCCGCGCGGCCGGGATGAAGGGCCGGGTGAGTTGCGCGCTCGAACCTGGCCACGCGCGGAGCAAGCAGCGATTCCACGTCGGCCTTGACGTCGAAAAAGTCTACGTTGTGTTCCGAAACTCCCCATTGCTCCTCGAGCGCGCGACCGTATGCGAGGGCGCCCACACGAGTCGGCTGACGCACGCCCGCGACCTCGAGATCGCCGTCCTTTGCGGCAGGGTCCCGCAGATAGACCCGACCCAGTTCGAACACTCGGATACGGCTGAGTTTGCGGCCCAGATTGGAGCGGACGTTCGACACCAGCCCGCCGATCAAGGTGGTGCGCATCACTGCGAGGGGACTCGCTATCGGGTTCACGACCCGGATGGCGTTCGCCTCGCCGGCAAAATCGGCCTCCCATTGCGGGTCGACAAAGCCGAAATTGATTACCTCATGGTAGTCGCTGTCGGCAAGCTGCTGGCGCAGCGCGTGAGGCGAGCGCTGTCCTTCCGGCTGCGGCCGCATGGTCGCGGGAGCGAGCGGCGGGTGGGCCGGGATGCGCTCGAAGCCGTACACGCGCGCCACCTCCTCGATCAGATCTTCTTCAATCTCTATGTCGAACCGGAAGGATGGCGGTGTTACGAGGAAGACTTCGCCGCCGGCCGCGCCCTCGCGGGTATGCGACAGGCCGAGCCTCGTGAAAATATCGGCCATGTCCGCGGCGGGCACCGGGACCCCGATTACTTTGTGCGCTCGCGCTGCGCGCATGCGTACCGGCCGGCGCTCGGGGAGCTTCGCCACCGTGTCCACCGTGGGGCCCGGTTCGCCGCCGCAGATTTCCAGAATCAGCCCCGTGGCGCGCTCAATGCCGGTCACGTTGTTGTCGAAGTCGACACCGCGCTCGAAACGGTGCGACGCGTCGCTCGTGAAGTTATAGCGGCGGGCCCGACCGGCGACGGCATCGGGAAAAAAGAATGCCGATTCGAGGAAGATGTTGCGGGTGGCGGGTTCCGCCTTGGTCGATTCACCGCCCATCAGACCGGCGAGCCCGATCGGGCCCGAGCGGTCGGTGATGCACAGCACCGTCTCGTCGACTTCCACGACCTGCTCGTTCAGCAGCTTCAGTCTCTCGCCCTTCCTGCCAAAGCGTACGTCGATGCCGCCCGCAAGCTTGTCGAAATCATAAACGTGGAGTGGTCGCCCCAACTCGAGCATCACGTAATTGGTCACGTCGACGAGCGCCGAAATCGGGCGTTGGCCGGACCTCTCAAGTCGCTCCCTCATCCACGCAGGCGTCGGCACAGCGGCGTTCACGTTGCGGATTACCCGCCCGGCGAAACGGCCGCAGCCTTCGCCATGGGTGATCTTCACCGGAAACACCGCCTTGTTCACCGGTGCTACCGGCTTGATCGCGGGCGCCGCGAGCGTCGAGCGCGTCAATGCCGCCACCTCGCGTGCAACACCCAAAACAGAGAGGCAATCGGCGCGATTGGGTGTCAGCTTGAGCGTGAACAGCCTGTCATCGAGCGCGAGCACCTCGCGTATGTCGCGGCCCACCGGCACGTCGGACGGCAGCGCGAGGAGCCCGCTGTGATCGTCGGAAAGCCCCAGCTCTCGCGCCGAGCACAGCATCCCGCGACTTTCCACTCCGCGCATGTTCGCCGCCTTGATCTCGAGCGGTTTGTCCGGCGATTCGCCCGGCAGTTTCGCGCCGACCAGCGCGCAAGGCACTCTCATTCCGGCAGCCACATTCGGGGCTCCGCAAACGACCTTGAGCGTTTCGCCCGTCCCGGCATCGATGCCGCAGACGGTAAGCCGATCGGCGTTCGGGTGCTTTTCCACGGAAAGAACCTGGGCGACGACCACCCCCGAGAAGGGCGGAGCTACGGGATCGCAGGCTTCAACCTCGAGGCCCGACATGGTGAGCAGGCGTGCAAGTTCCTCCGAGCCGAGAGGTGGATCGACCAGAGTACGGAGCCAGCGCTCTGAAAACTGCATGGAGTTCGGTCAGTGCAAGATCAGCGTTCAGGAAAACTGCCCGAGAAAGCGCAGATCTCCCTCAAAAAACAGCCGCAGATCGTTAATGCCGTAGCGCAGCATCGTGAGCCGCTCGAGTCCCGATCCGAAGGCAAAGCCCATGTATCGCTCGGGATCGAGACCGAAGTTGCGCACGACATTCGGATGGACCTGGCCCGCGCCGGAGATCTCCAGCCACCTTCCCCGGTTCGGGCCCGAGCTGAACATCATGTCGATCTCGGCAGAAGGCTCGGTGAACGGGAAAAAGGACGGACGAAAGCGAACCTGGAGCTCGTCGGTCTCGAAGAATCGGCGGAGGAAATCGATATAGACGCCTTTCAGGTCGGCGAAACTGATGTGCTCGTCGATCCACAGGCCCTCGACCTGATGGAACATCGGCGAATGGGTGGCGTCCGAATCCACTCGATAGGACCGGCCCGGCGCGATCACTTTGATCGGCGGCTCGTGCGTGCGCGCGTAGCGTACCTGTATCGGGCTCGTATGCGTACGAAGCAGCAGGCCTCCTTCCACATAGAAGGTGTCGTGCATCGAGCGCGCCGGATGGTTTTCCGGCTGATTGAGGGCGGTGAAGTTGTACCAGTCCGTCTCGATTTCCGGACCGTCGGCCACCTCGAATCCGATCGACCCAAAGATCGCCTCAATACGCTGCGAAGTGCGAATGACGGGGTGGATCCCGCCTCTGCCGCGCCCGCGGCCGGGGAGCGTTACATCAAGCGCCTCTTCGGCGAGCCGTGCGTCGAGCCTGACGGCGGCGAGCTCCTCGCGACGGGCCGCGAGCGCGGCTTCGACCCGGTCTTTGGCTGCATTGACGCGCGCCCCGGTTTCGCGGCGCGCCTCAGGTGCGAGCTTCGCGAGGTCCTTCATCACCCCGGCGAGAACGCCGGACTTGCCGAGGTAGCTCGCCTTGATTCTCTCGAGCTCTGCGGCATCTTTCGCGCCGCCGAATTCGGCGATCGCTTTCGAAACAACTTTATCCAGATCGATCATGCGGATTTTCCCCTCCTGTCTTCAAGGAGGGGTGGCGGGCAGCACCGGGGTCGTTTCGGCGAAGGAGAAGATACTGCCCTGCCACCCCGCCCGCTGCGCGGGCACCCCTCCTCATCGAGGAGGGGATCGAAGGATCATGCGCCGAGCTTGGCCTTCGCCTCGCTCGCGAGCTGTGCAAAGGCGGCCTTGTCTGCGACCGCCAGATCGGCGAGCACCTTGCGGTCCACTTCGATCGCCGCTTTCTTAAGCCCGTTCATGAACACCGAATATGTCATCCCGTGCTCGCGCACCGCGGCGTTGATGCGAGCGATCCACAACGCGCGGAACTGGCGCTTGCGTTGTTTGCGGTCGCGGTAGGCATACTGCTGGGCCTTCATGACCGCTTCTTTGGCGATCCGGAAAACGTTGCCGCGGCGACCGCGGAATCCTTTGGCCTGGGCGAAGACTTTCTTGTGCTTGGCGCGTGCGGTAACGCCGCGTTTAACTCGTGGCATGACCGATCTCCTTACGCGTAGGGCAGCATGGCGCGAACACGCTGCTTGTCGGTGGAATGCACCTCCGCCATACCGCGAAGATGGCGTTTGTTTTTGGTGGTCTTCTTGGTGAGGATGTGGCGCTTGAACGCCTGCGAGCGCTTGATGCTGCCGCCGGAGCGCACTTTGAAGCGCTTGGCGGCGCTGCGCTTGGTCTTCATCTTGGGCATTGCATACTCCTGTTTTGACATGGCGACGGGTGGCTCCTGCGGAGCGCTTGTAGACCTCGGTACCACTTCTTCTGAATCGTTCATCAAGCTGCTCTACGGGGAGATAGCTGGTTTGGGTTCCTTCCTGGTTTTGACCGCTTTCTTTACTTCCTTCTTGCCCTTCTTCGGCGCCAACACCATGATCAGCTGCCGCCCTTCCATCTTGGGGAACTGCTCTACCACCGCGTAAGGCTCAAGATCCAGCTTGACCCGTTCGATCAGGCGCACGCCGAATTCCTGGTGCGCCATCTCGCGGCCGCGGTAGCGCAGCGTAACCTTTGCCTTGTCGCCTTCTTCGAGAAACTTGATCAGGTTGCGCAGCTTGATCTGGTAATCGCCCTGGTCGGTTCCAGGACGGAACTTCACTTCCTTGACGTGGATCTGCTTCTGCTTGAGCTTCGCCTCATGGGCTTTCTTCGCCTCGCGGTACTTGAACTTGCCATAGTCCATCAGCTTGCATACCGGCGGCTTGGCCATGGGGGCGATTTCTACGAGGTCTACTTCGGCTTCCTCGGCCATCTTCATGGCCTGGGCGATCGGCACAATACCGACCTGCTCGCCGCCAGTTCCTATCAGCCGCACTTCGGGTGCGTTGATCTCGATGTTGATGCGCTGCGCTCTGTCCGTGGCGATGTTTATCTCTCCAAGAAATTGAAAAATTAAGCCGTACCGCCCGGCTGAGCCTCGTTGCGGAGGCGGGCGATGAAATCGGGCAGGGAAACCTGCCCAAGGTCTTCACCGCTGCGGGTGCGCACGGCCACCTTTTTGGCTGCCTTTTCCTTTTCTCCGACGATCAACTGGTACGGCAGTTTCTGTAAGCTATGTTCGCGAATTTTATAGGTTATTTTCTCGTTCCTCAAGTCCGGCTCGCAACGCCAACCGGCGCGTTTCAGGGCGCTCGCGACGCCTTGCGCATAGGCCACCTGTCCCTCGGAAATGTTGAGCACTATCACCTGGAGGGGCGCGAGCCACAACGGCATGGCCCCGGCGTAGTGCTCCACAAGGATACCGATAAAGCGCTCCATCGAACCGACGATGGCTCGATGCAGCATGACAGGAACTTTGCGCGTGTTGTTCTCCGCGACGTATTCGGCGCCGAGGCGCCCGGGCATGGAAAAATCCACCTGCATCGTGCCGCACTGCCAGGAGCGGCCGATGCTGTCCTTCAGGTGATACTCGATCTTGGGGCCATAGAACGCCCCTTCACCCGGCAGCAGTTCGAAAGCCAAGCTGCTGCTTTCCAGCGCCGCTTTGAGCGCGCGTTCGGCCTTGTCCCACGTTTCATCGGCGCCGACCCGCTTCGGCGGCCGCGTGGCGAGCTTGTAGAGGACCTCGGTAAAGCCGAAATCGGCGTAAACCTTTTGCAACAACGCAGTGAATGCCGTGACTTCCGGCTGAATCTGTTCTTCGGTGCAAAAGACGTGGCCGTCGTCCTGCGTAAATGCCCGGATGCGCATGATTCCATGCAGTGCGCCGGAAGGCTCGTTGCGGTGGCACGCCCCGAATTCGCCGTAACGCAGCGGAAGCTCGCGGTAGCTGTGCAGGCCCTTGTTGTAGATCTGAATGTGTCCGGGGCAGTTCATCGGTTTGATCGCATAGTCGCGCTTTTCCGATTCGGTCGTGAACATCAGCTCCTTGTAGTTCTCCCAGTGACCGGATTTCTCCCACAGGCTGCGGTCAAGAACCTGTGGGCATCGCACTTCGAGATAGCCGTTCTCCAGGTAAACCCGACGCATGTACTGTTCGACCTGCTGCCAGATCGCCCATCCCTTCGGATGCCAGAACACCATGCCGGGAGCCTCTTCCTGAAGGTGAAAAAGATCGAGCTGCGTACCCAGCCGCCGATGATCGCGCTTCTCCGCTTCCTCGATCATCTTGAGGTAGGCCTCCTGCTCCTCTTTCCTTGCCCAGGCCGTGCCATAGATCCGCTGCAACATCTCGTTTTTTGAGTCGCCGCGCCAATAGGCCCCCGCGACCTTCGTCAGCTTGAAGACCTTGAGCTTGCCGGTCGAGGGGACATGCGGGCCGCGGCAGAGATCGACGAAATCGCCTTCCCGATACAGCGACACTTCCTCGCCAGCGGGGATCGATGCAATGATCTCTGCCTTGTAGTGCTCGCCGAGCGACTTGAAATACTCGATCGCCCGGTCGCGCGACCAAACCGCGCGCGTCACGGGCAAATCCTTTCTCGCCAGTTCGGCCATGCGTTTTTCGATGGCGTCGAGATCGTCGGGCGTAAACGGACGCTTGAACGAGAAATCGTAGTAGAAGCCATTCTCGATCACCGGACCGATGGTCACTTGCGCGTCGGGGAAAAGCTCCTTCACGGCGTAAGCGAGCAGGTGCGCGGTTGAATGGCGCAGGATCTCCACACCGTCCTTGTCGCGCTCGGTGATGATGGCGAGCTCGGCGTCCCGCTCGATGCGAAACGAGGTATCGACAAGTTTTCCGTTTACCCTGCCCGCGAGTGCCGCGCGCGCCAAACCCGGACCGATGGCGGCCGCGACGTCGAGCACCGACGGCGGGTCTTCAAACTCGCGAGCAGAGCCGTCCGGAAGCGTGATCTTGACCATGTCTATTCGGATTTTCAACCGACTTCCAGACTCTACGAAGCTCCAGCCCCGAGCGTTGAACGGCGCTCCGCGTCCGTTCCAACGCGAGCAGTTAAGCCGGCGCTCCGCGTCCGGCTTAACTTACTTGGTAGGCGCGATTGGACTCGAACCAACGACCCCCACCATGTCAAGGTGGTGCTCTAACCAGCTGAGCTACGCGCCTGGAGAGCGCAGAATTCTATCGGAAAAGCCCCGCCCGACACAAACCCTGACCGATCCATCGTGGCAGATCCCACAGCAGCTCATCCGCTCCAACTCCGCGATCGCGAATTGTAGACGTACGGCTTGTGCTTCAAAACTACGTTTCGGCAGGATAGCGCGTACTCACCAGCCGAAACTGAGTACTCCATCGGCACTCCGCCCGGGCATTTTCCCACCGTCAGGACGTATTTTGGAACGAGCTTGTCGAGCGCTTCCGGGTAAGCGCCATTCTCGCGCTTGTGCGCCGCAAGCGCGGAGACCATCTGCGATCCACGGGTCTCGACGATCAATCTGGATTTTTGGTCTTCGCTGTACACCTCGATCGCAACATATCCGATCAGAAGAAACCCTGCGACTATGGCGAGGGGAACCACCTGACCTACGCCTGCCTGAAGCTTTATGCGGCCCATTCTCTGTCTCCAAGGCTAAGAAACATCGGTGAACTGCAAATGTTACCACTACCGCAAGCCAAGCATTTCCGCCGCGTGCTCGCGCGTTGTTGCAGTGATCGCGACCCCGCCCAGCATGCGCGCGATTTCTTCGATACGAGATTTCTGGTCGAGAACCGCGACCCGGCTTTTCGCGCTGCCGCTTTCTGCGCCCTTGGCGACGGACCACTGCTCGCCCGCCTGCGACGCCACTTGCGGGAGGTGCGTGACGCACAAGACTTGCCGCTCCTCGCCCAAAGTCTTCAGTTTCTTGCCGACGATTTCGGCCACCGCCCCGCCGATGCCCGCATCGACTTCATCGAAGATCAGCGTAGGCACCGCCGCCGCCCGGCTCGTGATTACTTGAATCGCCAGACTGATGCGGGATAGTTCCCCCCCGGATGCCACTTTGGACAGAGAGCGTGGTTCCACGCCGGGGTTGGTTGTGACCAGAAATTCGACTTGCTCGTTGCCGGCGACACTGCCATCAGGAAGAAGGGAGCGCAGCTCCACGTCGAACCGCCCTCCCGCCATCGCCAGCTCCTTCATCGCCGCGTTCACTTCGCGACCGAGTTTCGTTGCGGCTTTGCCACGCTCGGCGGAAAGCCGAGCGCCGAGTCCGTCGTAGTGTAAGCGCGCCTCTTGTTCCTGTCTGGCGAGCGCATCGAGGTCCGCAGTGATCTCCAGATCCTTCAGCCGTGCCTGCAGCGAGGCCAGGAGATCGGGCAGACCCTCAGGTTTCGCGCGAAATTTGCGCGCCGCATTGTGAATGGCTTCGAGGCGCTGCTCGACTTCGCGCAAACGCCCGGGGTCGAGTTCAACGCGATCGATGTAGTGCCGCAGCGCATAGGCGGCCTCGCGCACCTGCGCTTCACCCGATTCGAGCAGCGCAATCGTTTCGCGTAGAGACGCGTCGTATTCGATGAGAGGGCGCAGCCGCGAGAGTACCCCCGACAGCGCGCCAAGCGCGGCGCTCTCCGATTCTGAGAGCGCGTCGATTGCTCCACGTCCGCCCTCCAGCAGGCTCGCCGCATGAGCAAGCCGGCCGTGCTCCGATTGGATGATTTCCCATTCTCCGGGCTGAAGCGCGAGCCGGGATAGGTCTTCGACCTGCCAGGTGAGTTGCTCGCGTTCCGCGTCGCGTGCCGCTGCGTTGCTTTCACGGTCAAGTCTCATTTGGCAAAGTCTTTGCCACTCGCGGTACGCGCCAGCCACCTCTCTTGCCAGGGAAGTGAGCCCGGCGTGCGCGTCGAGTACCCGGCGTTGTGCTTCGGGCTTGAGAAGCGACTGGTGCGCATGCTGGCCGTGGATATCGACCAGCCCATCTCCCGCCTCCCGCAGCTGGTTGACCGTCGCCGAGTGGCCGTTGATAAACGCGCGCGAACGTCCGTTCCGATCGACTACTCGGCGCAGCAGCAGCCTGTTCTGGTCGCCCTCGAGCGCCTGTTCCCGCAACCAGTCCCCTAGCCTCGCCTGCGGCTCGAGGGAAAACTCGGCAACTACGTCCGCGCGCTCGGCGCCGACGCGCACCTGCTCGTTTTCTGCACGTTCGCCAAGCGCCAGCGACAGCGCGTCGATCAGGATGGACTTTCCGGCGCCGGTCTCGCCCGTCAGGGCGGTGAAACCCGGCCGGAACTCAAGGTCCAGCCGATCGACTATGGCAAAGTCCCGTATGGACAGATGTAGAAGCATTCTCTTAACAACGGATGAAACGCACCTAGGCAGACAGCGTTCAGCTCTCCGGCGGCTAGAGCACCTCGCTCCAGTGCAGTTTCTCGCGCAACATCGCATAGTAGCTGTAGCCTGGAGGATGGACGAACTTGATCGTGTGCTCGGCGCGCCGGATGAGGACGTGGTCCCCCTCCTGCAGATCGCACTGCATCTGCCCGTCGAAATGAAGTCGCGCATCAACCGAGCGCTTCAGGGTGATGTCGATCACCGTGCGGTCACTCACCATAATCGGCCGATTGGAGAGCGTGTGCGGGCAAATCGGCACCAACGCAAAGCCCGGCACGCTCGGCTGTAGTATGGGCCCGTCCGATGATAACGCGTAGGCGGTCGAGCCGGTCGGCGTCGCGACGATAAGTCCGTCCGCGCGCAAGTCATAGACGAACTCGCCGTCGATGTGCACCAGGAACTCGATCAGCCGGCCCACCGCACCTTTGTTCACGACCGCGTCGTTGAGCGCAAGCGTGGCGAGCGTGACCACACCGTCGCGGCGTACTTCGGCGGCAAGCATGGTGCGCTCCTCGATGGCGTGGCGGCCCGCGAGAATCTCGGCCATCGCGTCGAGCATCTTGGCAGAAGCAATGTCGGTCATGAAACCGAGCCGGCCTTGGTTGACCCCGACCAGGGGCACGCGATGCACCGCCAAGTGCCGTGCGGCGCTGAGCATGCTGCCGTCGCCCCCCTGCACCACCGCGAGATCCGCTTTGGCGCCAATCTCGGCGTAATCCGCCGCGGGAAAACCATTGATGCCGCTCGTGGCTGCGGTTTCCTTTTCCAAGAACACCTCGCGTCCCTGCTTGCGAAGGTAATCGCCCATTATCGCGAGCCCGGTCGCGACTTCGGCGGAGTTGTGGCGGCCGATCAATGCTATGGTCTTGAAAGCGAGCATACCGTCATTAAATCATGAACATGCATACCTGACACAACGCCGGCCGAAAAACCTGCCAAGCAAAACCGCAAATCAGCCCGATTCTGTAGAATCGCACCCCTATGTTAGACCGTCGCGCGCAGATCCTGCTTAAGACCCTGGTGGAGCGCTATATCGAGGAAGGCGAACCGGTAGGCTCGCGTGCGCTGTCGCGCTACTCCGGCCTCGAACTGAGCCCGGCGACGATCCGCAACGTCATGGCGGACCTTGAGCAGCTTGGCTTCGTCGCAAGCCCCCACACCTCGGCGGGACGCATACCCACTCCGCGCGGCTATCGCTTCTTCGTCGACACGCTGCTCACGGTAAAGCCCCTCGACCGCGTCGATATCAGCCAGCTCGAAGTCAACCTGCATCCTGACCACCCGCAGCGCCTCATAAGCGCGGCCTCCCAGCTTCTGTCGGAGCTAACCCACTTCGCGGGCGTCGTGGCGGCAAACAAGCGCGAGGCGCCCGCCTTCCGTCACATCGAATTTCTGGCACTGTCGGACAAGCGCGTGCTGCTCATAATCGTCACGCCGGACGGGGACGTGCAAAACCGAATCCTGTCTATGGAAAAGACCTACGCGCCTTCCGAACTGACGGCCGCGGGCAATTTTCTCAATCAGAACTACGTGGGCCTTACTTTTCAGGAGATCCGCCGCCGCGTGCAAGGCGATTTGAGACAACTTCGAGAAGACATGATGCACCTCATGACTGCGGCTCTCGAGGCCGGCAGCGAGGCATTGTCCGAATCTACCGAGAATTATGTCATTTCCGGCGAGCGAAATTTGCTCGATTCCCACGATCTCGCCTCGAACATGTCGCGGCTTCGGGAGCTGTTCGAGTTGTTCGAAAAGAAGACGGCGCTCATGCAGATTCTCGAGCTCAGTACCCGTGCCCAGGGGGTGCAGATCTTCATCGGTGGTGAGTCCGGCATCGCGCCCCTCGACGAGTGCAGCGTTGTCACGGCGCCCTACGAAGTTGACGGGCAGGTCATCGGCACGGTAGGGGTGATCGGACCGACCCGCATGGCGTACGAGCGCGTGATCCCGATCGTCGCCATCACCGCCAAGTTGCTGAGCAGCGCGCTATCGAGCCACTAGGCCGGGAGTCGAGAGCCTGGAGCCGAGTTTGGCTTACCAGCCCTCACGCCGGACTCTAACCTCCCTACTCTCGGCATGCACTATCTCCCTGAGCCCCAGCATCAGCACGGCACGGTTTCGAAAACGGCCATCCTGCTCGTCAACCTGGGCACGCCTGATGCGCCCACGCCGCCGGCGGTGCGACGATTTCTAAGACAGTTCCTGTCCGACCCGCGCGTGATCGAGATTCCTCGTGCGCTTTGGTTGCCGATCTTGCACGGATTCATCCTCAATACGAGGCCAAGAACATCGGCGAAAAAATACGCCTCCATCTGGTCCAAGGACGGTTCGCCTCTGAAGGTGTACACCGAGCGACAGGCGCGCTTGTTGCACGACTACTTCAGCTTGCAGGTACTCTCGCCGATCATGGTCGATTTCGCCATGCGCTACGGCGAACCTTCGATCCCCGGCACCTTGGCTCGCCTGAAGTCGGAAGGCTGCGACCGTATCCTCGTGATCCCGATGTATCCTCAGTACGCGGCGAGCACCACCGCGAGCGCGCTGGACGAGCTTGCGGAGTACTTGCGGCGCGTCCGAAACGTACCGGAAATCCGAATGGTCAAGCACTTTCACGATCACCCTGCGTACATCGGTGCGTTGGCGCGTCTCGTGCGAGATCATTGGGGACAGTCGGGACGCCCGGACAAACTGGTGATGAGCTTCCACGGCCTCCCGCGCTACACGCTAACCCGCGGCGATCCCTATCATTGCGAATGCCAGAAAACCGCGCGCCTTCTCGCCGAGGAACTGGAGCTCGCCGAAAGCCACTGGCAAGTTGCCTTTCAGTCCCGCTTCGGATCCACGGAATGGCTCAAGCCCTACACGGCTTCCACCCTGGCTGACTACGGCCGGCAGGGCCTGCGCCGTGTGGACGTCATCTGCCCAGGTTTCGTGGGCGACTGCCTGGAAACGCTGGAGGAGATCGGCATCGAGGGCAAAGGAATCTTCCTCGGTGCGGGTGGCAAAGAATTTCACCTCCTGCCCTGCCTCAACGACCGCGACGACTGGATTCGCTCTCTCGCCGCCATCGCGCGAGAGCATCTCGCAGACTGGGTGAGCGAATCCTGGAGTCCGCAGCTCGCAAAGACCGCAGCCGAGGACAGCCGCCGGCGAGCCCTGGGCGCAGGCGCCGAGGCCTGACACGTTGCCAGGTGTAGTCATCAACTGGTCTTGAAATCTCCTGAGAAAACCCCCAGTTGGGAACCACACCGATCCTTGTAAGACATCAAGGCACATTTTTGCGGAGAATTCATGCCTGGTCCAGACCAACCTATCCAGCCACCCGGCGCCGAAGACGCACCGGTCGATACGACCACACCGGCTCCCGTGTCCGCAGCGTCTGAAGGACCCAAGGTCGAGCCCGTCCCGGATACAGAGGAGTTGTTGCGACGAGCGGAGCTGAAGGCCCAGGAACACCACGACGCCTGGCTGCGGGCCGTGGCCGAGGCCGACAACATCCGCAAGCGAACGCAAATCGAACTCGCTAACGCCTACAAGTACGCGATCGAATCTGTCGCCACCGAGCTGCTTCCCGTCAAGGACAGTCTGGAAGCGACGCTTGCCGCCGACTCCGCCGTCCTTGAAGCTCTGAGGAGCGGAGTCGATCTGACATTGAAGCAGCTGAACGCGGTGTTCGAGAAAGTGAACCTCAAGGAGATCAATCCGAGTGGGAAGAAGTTCGACCCCCACCAACACCAAGCGATCAGCATGCTCTCATCCGAAAAAGAGCCCAACACGGTAATCAACGTGCTACAGAAGGGCTACAAGCTTCACGACCGGGTCATTCGGCCGGCGCTGGTCACCGTCGCCAAACCCGAGGACAGCTTGAAGTCGGGGGAATGATCCCCATATCGGCTGCAAGCTTATTTGCACGCAAATTCAAGAGGAAGACTCATGGGAAAGATCATTGGAATCGACCTCGGCACAACCAACTCCTGCGTCGCGATCATGGAGGGTGGCAAGCCAAAAGTCATCGAGAACTCGGAGGGCGCGCGCACGACGCCCTCCATCGTCGCTTACATGGACGATGGGGAAGTTCTCGTCGGTGCGCCGGCCAAGCGGCAGGCAGTCACCAATCCCAAGAACACTTTGTATGCGGTCAAGCGCCTCATTGGCCGCCGTTTTGACGAAAAAGAGGTGCAGAAGGACATCGAATTGATGCCCTACAAGATCGTCAAGGCGGAAAACAACGACGCTTGGGTCGAGATCCTCGGGAAGAAAATCGCTCCGCCGGAAGTGTCGGCGCAGGTGTTGCGCAAAATGAAGAAGACCGCCGAGGACTATCTCGGCGAGGAAGTCACCGAGGCCGTGATCACGGTTCCAGCCTATTTCAACGATTCACAACGTCAGGCCACGAAGGACGCGGGCCGCATCGCGGGACTTGAAGTCAAGCGCATCATCAACGAACCGACGGCGGCCGCACTCGCCTTCGGCCTGGACAAGAAAGAGGGCGACCGCAAGATCGCGGTGTACGACCTCGGCGGCGGCACGTTCGACGTCTCGATCATCGAGATCGCGGAGGTCGAAGGCGAACACCAGTTCGAGGTGCTCTCGACCAACGGCGACACGTTTCTCGGCGGCGAGGACTTCGACCAGCGTCTGATCGATTACCTCTGCGACGAGTTCAAGAAGGATCAAGGCATCGATCTCAGGAACGACGTGCTGGCGTTGCAGCGACTCAAGGATGGCTCGGAGAAGGCCAAGATCGAACTATCCTCGAGCCAGCAGACGGAGATCAACCTGCCTTACATCACGGCCGACAAGAGTGGGCCAAAGCACCTGACGATCAAGATCACGCGCGCCAAGTTCGAGAGCCTGGTCGAGGATCTGATTGCGAAGACGGTCGAGCCCTGCCGCATTGCGCTGAAAGACGCCGGACTGAAGATCTCCGAGATCGAAGACGTGATCCTGGTGGGCGGAATGACGCGCATGCCCAAGGTGCAGGAGACCGTAAAGGACTTTTTCGGCAAGGAACCAAGGAAGGACGTCAACGCCGACGAAGCGGTCGCGGTCGGCGCCGGAATTCAGGGCGGCGTTCTGAAGGGGGACGTCAAGGATGTGCTGCTTCTCGACGTCACACCGCTGTCGCTCGGCATCGAGACGCTTGGCGGAGTGATGACCAAGCTCATCCAGAAAAACACCACGATCCCGACCAAGGCGCAGCAGGTCTTTTCGACCGCCGACGACAGCCAATCTGCAGTAACGATCCACGTGCTGCAGGGCGAGCGCGACATGGCCGCAGGCAACAAGAGCCTGGGCCAGTTCAACTTGGAGGGAATTCCACCCGCGCCGCGCGGCATGCCCCAAATCGAGGTTACATTCGACATCGACGCCAACGGCATTCTGCACGTGTCCGCCAAGGACAAAGCGACCGGCAAGGAAAACAAGATCACCATCAAGGCGAGTTCTGGCTTGAACGAAGCTGAGATCCAACGCATGGTGAGAGATGGGGAAACGCACGCTGCCGATGACAAGAAGCAACTCGAGATCGTCACTGCGCGCAACCAGCTGGATTCACTCGTCCATTCGGTAAACAAGTCTCTCAAGGAATACGGCGAAAAGCTCAGCGCTGAAGAAAAAGCGAAGATTGAGGCCGCGCTGAAGGACGCCGAAGATGCGCTGAAGTCTGACGACAAAGCACAAATCGACGCCAAGACGCAGGCGCTCACGCAGGCCGCGCAGAAACTCGGGGAAAAAATGTACGCCGATGCGCAGAAGGCGCAAGGGGCCCAGACCCGCGAAGAGCCCAAGGGGCCGAGCAAACCCGATGACGCCAACGTCGTGGATGCCGAGTTCACCGAGGTAAAAGACAAGAAAGGTTAAGCGCCGCGCATAAATCGCGCGGCCTTAACTGGCCGAGTTCGAGCTGACGCGCAAGCGCGCCAGCTCAACTCGGCCTTTGCGCATCTATCAAGGAAAGAGCCAAGCAATGGCGAAGCGGGATTACTACGAAGTCCTGGGAGTCAACCGCGACGCCGACGAAGAGGCGATCAAGAAAGCCTATCGGCGTCTCGCCATGAAGCATCATCCGGACCGCAATCCCGACAACCCTAAGGCCGAAGAGTCGTTCAAGGAGGCAAACGAAGCGTACGAAGTCCTCACCGACGCGAACAAGCGCGCCGCATATGACCGCTACGGCCACGCCGGAGTCGACCCGCAGGCGGGCATGGCCGGTGCCGGTTTCTCGAATTTTGCCGATGCCTTCGGGGACATCTTCGGCGACATCTTTAGTCAGGCGCGCGGCGGACGCTCCTCAGTGTACCGCGGAGCCGATCTGCGCTACAACCTCGAAATCGCGCTGGAGCAGGCGGCGCGCGGCACCGAAACCCGGATTCGCATCCCAACCCACGAGAACTGCGACGCCTGTAAGGGCTCCGGGGCGAAACCCGGGACGAAGCCTAAGACCTGCCCGACTTGCGAAGGTCAGGGCCAGGTACGCATGCAACAGGGGTTTTTCTCCATTCAGCAGACCTGTCCGAAGTGTCACGGGACCGGGAAGATCATCCTAGAGCCCTGCCCAAGCTGCCGTGGCGCCGCACGCGTGAAGAAGCAAAAAACGCTCTCCGTTAAAATTCCTGCCGGCGTCGACAATAGCGATCGCATTCGCCTCTCGGGCGAAGGCGAGCCCGGAGTCAACGGCGGGCCGCCGGGCGATCTTTACGTGCAGATCCAGGTCAAACCTCATCCGGTATTCCAGCGCGACCATGACGACCTGCATTGCGAAATGCCGGTCAGTTTTTCGACAGCGGCCCTCGGCGGAGAGATCGAAATCCCCACGCTGGATGGGTCGGCGAGGATCAAGATCCCAGTCGAAACCCAGTCAGGAAGGGCATTTCGGCTCCGCGGAAAGGGCATCCGCGGCGTACGCAGCCGCGAATACGGCGATCTTCTGTGTCACGTTGTGGTCGAAACTCCGGTCAGCCTTACCGAGCGACAAAGGGAATTGCTGCGAGAGTTCGAGGCGATCAGCCAGAAGGACTCGCAGCGCCACAACCCCCGCGCCAAATCCTGGATGGACAAGGTCAAGGAATTCTTTGCCGAGTAGATAAACCCTATTTGTATTCGCGACTTATCGTTACATTTCAGCCTGGCCCAGGTTGGCCTAACCGGCCACACCGAGCAGCCCCGTCGCTCAAAGGACGTGGCCCTGGAGTTGCCTCCCCTTTCCCCGAACATCAGCCCGCAGCCAGTCGTTTGGTCTAAACTCTGCAGGCTAGTCATCCACTTACCCAATCGCGCAGGAGGGGAAAGACTATGACGAAAGTTTTTAGCCTTGCTTTTGCAGCCGGCATATTTGTATTCGCTCTAGGGTCCGGACCAGCACAGTCCCAGGGCGTAACCAAGACCACTATCCTGATCGGCCAGTCAGGGCCGCTCTCGGGCACCAACAAGGAGTTCGGCGAGGACATTCGCAACGGAGCGCTCGCCTTCTTCAGCAAGATCAATGCAGCCGGCGGCGTAAACGGCCGCAAGATCGAGTTGATTACCATCGACGACGCCAACGACGCCAAGCGTTCCGGCGAGAACGGCAGGGTCCTGATCGAGGAAAGACGCGTGCTCGCCCTGTTCGGCTACGCCAGCGCGACTTTGAGTCTTCCCGCGTTCCCATTCGTGGAGAAAAGCGGGGTGCCGTTTGTCGCGCCTTTCACGGGTGCGCAGCCCATGCAGAGTTTCCGCCGCCATGTATACATGATGCGAGCGAGCTACGCCGATGAGCTGGAAAAGATCGTTGAGTTCTACACCAGCACTGGAATGAAAAAATTCTCGGTTATCCACTACGACGACGCGGTTGGCAAGGAGAATCTCGCGGCGGTGCAAACGGCGCTCGCCAAACGCGGGCTCAAGCCGGTGTCGATCGGCACCCTGAAGCGCAACCAGACCGATCTGGGCGCGGCTGTCGGCGATGTCGTCAAGGCGGCTCCTGACGTGGTCATAGGAACAACGCTGTACCGCACTACGGCCGACTTCATCACACAGTCGAAGAAGGCCGGATCCGGCGCGCAGTTTGCGAGCACCTCATTTGTCGGTGCAAGCGCCTTGGCCACCGCGCTTGGCGCTCAGGGCACGGGAGTCGTCGTAGCGCAGGTCGTTCCGCCCTATGCGAGGCTGGCGGTTCCTATCGTCAGGGAATACCAGGCTGCGATCGAAAAGCAGCTCGGCAAGAAGGAGTTTTCGTTTACGTCCCTAGAAGCGTATATCTGCGCGAAAGTGCTGGCGGAGGGCATCCGCCGTGCCGGCGCCACTCCGACCCGCGAAAGCCTGCTCAAGGCGCTCGACTCTATCCGGAATTACGACGTCGGCGGATACATCGTCGATTTCAGCTCGACGAACCACAACGGTTCGAAGTATGTGGAACTCACCGCCATCAGCAAAGGTGGCAGATTCGCATACTAGGCGGAAAATTTACCAACGAGGCGCATTCCGTCGCGCAGACGACTGAATCAGGAGCGGCGCCAGGTTGTTCCCTGCGGACCATCCTCGAGTGTGATTCCCTTGTGAAGCAATTCGTCGCGTATTTCGTCGGCGCGAGGAAAGTTCTTGGCGCGACGCGCCTCGTTGCGTTCAGCGATCAGCACCGCAATTTGCGCGTCGGAAATGCTGCCGGCCTGTTTCTTGCCGCCCTGCAGGAATTGTTCGCTTTCGCGCCCCAGAAGTCCGAGCAGTCCGCCGAGCGCGCGTAGCTGGCGTCTCAGCGCCGTGGAATTCGAGCGATTGATTTCGTTGGCAAGATCGAAGAGTGCGGCAACCGCCTCGGGCGTATTGAAATCGTCGTCCATCGCGTCGCGGAAGCGGCGACCGTAACTTTCGTTCCAATCGGGCGCTCCTGCGCTTATGGGCGACGCCTTCAAAGCAATATACAACCTCGACAAGGCCTGCTTCGCGTCGTCCAGATGCTGGTCGGAATAATTGAGAGGGCTACGATAGTGCGCGCGCGCGACGAAGAAACGTACCACCTCTGGATCGTAACGCTTGAGCAGCTCGCGAATGATCGTGACGTTGCCTGTCGATTTCGACATCTTCTGGTCTTGCAGCCGGACAAAGCCGTTGTGCATCCAGTATCTGACGAACGGTTCCATATCGGTTTCGCCCAGCGCTCCCTCGGACTGCGCAATCTCGTTCTCGTGGTGCGGAAACTGAAGATCCTCCCCGCCACCGTGGATATCAAAATGCGCTCCAAGCAGTTTCGTGCTCATCGCTGAACACTCGATATGCCAGCCGGGGCGACCGTTTCCCCAAGGGGATTGCCAAAACGGCTCACCCTCCTTGGCGCGTTTCCACAACACAAAATCGAGCGGGTCGCGCTTGGTTGGATCGACCTCAACTCGCTCACCGGCACGCAGATCCTCAAGCGACTTACCCGATAGTTTTCCGTAGCCGGGAAACTTTCTCACCGAGAAGTTGACGTCGCCGCTTTCCGCCCGATAGGCCAGGCCGCGTTCTTCGAGCCTTCTGATCATCTCCAGCATGTCAGTCACGTGACCCGTTGCGCGCGGCTCGATGTCGGGCTTCTCCACGCCGAGCGCGGCGGCGTCTTCGTCCATGTAGCGAATAAAGCGCTCGGTCAGCGCCCCGACCGACTCGTTGTGTTCTAACGCCCGCCGGATAATCTTGTCGTCGACGTCGGTAATGTTGCGCGCGTAGGTGAGCTCATAGCCGCTCGCGCGCAGCCAGCGCTGCACGAGATCGAATACGATCATCACCCGTGCGTGTCCGAGATGGCAATAGTCGTACACGGTCATCCCGCACACATACATCCTCACTCGCGGCGGATCGAGAGGAACGAAGGGTTCCCGCGCACGGCTCAAGCTGTTGTATATTTTTAGCATAACCCGCTTCTCATCGTATCAGCGACAAGGCCGGTGTTGCGAAAACCGTCCTGCGTGATCAAGTCGGGCCGCAGAGGGCCGCCGGAGAAAAACGGGAGGATCGAGAAAATGCCCGCAAGAAGCTGATGGTTGTGAGCGCTACAAGCTTCTTGATAGAATGGCGTTTCTTTTAACGTCGAAAAAGTATAGCACAATGAATAGCGTCTCTCGACCTGCCGTGCGCATCGCGGCGCTCGTTCTTTCGCTTGCCGCGGCGTCCAACGCATGTGCGCAGAATCAGCGTGTCGAACTCAAGACGAGCATGGGCAGCTTCACGCTTGAGCTTTACCCCGACAAAGCGCCCAAAACGGTCGCGAACTTTCTGCAGTACGCTCGCAGCGGTTTCTACGATGGCACGATTTTTCACCGCGTCATCGACGGATTCATGATCCAGGGCGGCGGATTCGAGCCCGGAATGCGTCAGAAGGCCGTCCGAGACCCGATACCGAACGAAGCGGGGATCGCGCTCAAGGCGGGCCTCAGGAACGAAACGGGAACCATTGTGATGGCGCGTACGCCCAATCCGCATTCAGCGACGGCACAATTCTTCATCAACGTCAAGAACAACGCCTTCCTCGACTTTCGAGACGAGTCCTCACAAGGATACGGGTATGCGGTGTTCGGGCGCGTGGTCGAAGGAATGGATACCGTGATGCGAATCGCAAAGGTGTCCACGGCGCCATCGGGACCGCACGAGAACGTCCCACAAGTTGCGGTGCGGATCGAATCGGTCACGGTCAAACCTTCCAAGTAGGGCCGAGGGTCCATGGTCAAGTTTCACACGAGCCTCGGTATCATCGCCTTCGAACTCGACGCGGGACGCGCGCCGGAGACGGTCAGGAATTTTCTCGACTATGTGGAGGCTGGATTTTATTCCAACACCGTGTTTCACCGCGTCATCGACGGCTTCATGATTCAGTGCGGTGGTTTTGAACCGGGCATGGGGCAAAAACCGACTCGAGGCACCATCAAGAATGAAGCCACCAACGGCCTCAAGAACGATCGCTATACGATCGCCATGGCTCGGACTTCTGAGCCGCACTCAGCCTCCAGTCAGTTTTTCATCAACGTCAAAGACAACGATTTTCTCAATCACACGGCGCCTAACGGCCAGGGTTGGGGCTATTGCGTGTTCGGCAAGGTCGTCGAAGGTCAAGACGTCGTCGAAAAGATAAAAACGGTGAAAACCGGAAGACGCGGGTCGCATGAAGACGTCCCCGTCGAAGACGTGATCATAGAGCGAGCTGAAGTGGTGTGATCCAGGCTCAGGATCAAGGAGATTTACCGTGCGCGATTGCCTGATCCTTGATCCACGGTTCTATGGTTCTGTTCATCTCCGACCTCCATCTGTGCGCATCTCGGCCGGAGATCAATCGCACGTTTTTCGAGTTTCTCAGAGGCCCTGCGCGCGCCGCTGAATCCCTCTACGTTCTCGGCGATCTGTTCGAATACTGGGCGGGAGACGATGATCTTGACGATACGTTTAACGCCTTGGTCATCGCAGCGCTGGCTGACTGCTCTCGCGCCGGTCCTGCCTTGCACATCATGCACGGAAACCGGGATTTCCTGCTGAACGGTGATTTTGCCAAGGCCTGCAATGCCCGTTTAATCGAAGATCCTCATACCCTCGATCTTTTCGGGACGAGGACGCTGCTGATGCACGGCGACACGCTCTGCACTGACGACCGGGACTACCAGAAGTTTCGCTCCGAGGTACGCGCTCCGGCCTGGAGGAAGGAATTTCTTTCCGCTCCGCTTTTGCGACGCAAGGAGCAGATAGAAGCCTTACGCCGTATGAGCGAGTCGGAAAAAACACGCAAGGCGGCGGTGCTCATGGACGTAAACCCCGGTGCGGTCGAATCCGTGTTGCGCGAGCATGGCTATCCGCGCCTCATCCACGGGCACACGCACCGACCGGCTCGGCACGAGCATCGCGTGGACGGCAGGATCTGCGAGCGCTGGGTGCTTGCCGACTGGTATCGCAGCGGCAGTTACCTGCGCTGCGACGTGCGTGGCTGCGCCCCCGTGTCGCTCCCCTGATCAGCTATCGACCCCAGTCCGCGATCCAAATCGGCACGGATGTCCTTCACGGATTCAAGCCCGACGGCGATACGCACCAGACCCTCCGTGATTCCGGCGCGCGCACGCGCCGCGTCCGAAATGCGCCCGTGAGTAGTCGTGGCGGGATGAGTGATCGTGGTCTTGGTGTCGCCAAGATTAGCGGTAATCGAAATCATGCGAGTCGAGTCGATGAGACTCCAAGCCGCTCCACGGCCGCCTTCCACCTCAAACGACACGACCGCGCCCCCCAAGCGCTGCTGCCTGGCCGCAAGTTCGTGCTGAGGGTGCGAGGGAAGACCGGGGTAGTACACCTTGCTGACGCGGGGATGAGCTTCCAGCCACCGAGCCAGCTCCAGTGCGCTTTGCGACTGCGCTTCCATCCTGATCCGTAGCGTCTCCAGCCCTTTCAGCAACACCCAAGCATTGAACGGCGAGAGGCTCGGACCCGCGGTCCGCAGAAAACCGTGGATTCCGCCCATCACCAAATCGCGCTTGCCAAGAACCGCCCCGCCGAGGACCCTCCCCTGGCCGTCCAAGTACTTCGTAGCCGAGTGAATTACCAGGTCTGCGCCCAGTTCGATGGGGCGCTGAAGTGCGGGCGTGCAGAGGCAATTGTCTACGACGAGCAGTGCGCCCGCACCATGCGCGAGGCGCGCAAGCGCTTCAATGTCGAACACCTCTGTAAGCGGATTGGAAGGCGTCTCCAGATACAGCAACCGGGTATTGGGCCGCAGCGCCGCCTTCCACGCCTTGGTGTCGGTCCCATCGACGTAATCGGTCTCGACGCCGAATTTGGAAAGGATGCTGCTGAAGAGCTGGACGGTGGCGCCGAAAACTCCAGAGGACGACACCAAATGGTCCCCCGACTTGAGCAGCGCCATCGCGGTCGCGAGGATGGCGGACATGCCCGAGGCCGTGGCCACGCACGCTTCCGCGCCCTCCAGCGCCGCCAGCCGATCCTGGAACACGGTGACCGTGGGATTGGTGAAGCGCGAGTAGATGTTGCCGGGCTCGTTGCCCTGGAACCGGGCGGCCGCCTGGGCGGCGTTCTCAAATACAAAGCTCGACGTAAGATAGAGCGCCTCGGAGTGCTCGTTAAACTGGCTGCGGGCGATTCCCGCGCGGACCGCCAGCGTATCGATGTCGTAGTCCTGCATACTCAGTCCCCAAAAGAGCCAATAAAAAACCCGTCGAGCTTTCGCTAAGACGGGTCTTCGCCACGCTTTAGCCGTATTTGTTTTTTACACCCGGCTTTCGCCGGCGGCGCCCGCAAGCTGTCGATCAAATCGGCGCAGTACGCACATTACTATCCCCAGGGTATGGGTGTCAAATCCGACCGCACGCTTTCCTAAGCAGCGTTAAGATCGAGCTGGTTGCTTTCAGCCTCTTCCTCGCTTTCCTGCCGGCCGGCGTCGCGCTTCTGCTCGACCGAAGCGAGGTACTCGCTGGTGATGTCTCCGGTGATGTACACCCCATCGAAACACGATGTTTCAAACTGCGTGAGCTTTGGGTTGACCGCGCGCACCGCAAGCTTCAGCGCATCGAGATCCTGGTAAATGACCGCGTCAGCACCGATCTCGCCCGCGATCTGCTCCTCGTTGCGGTCTGTAGCGATCAGCTCGGAGCGCGTCGGCATGTCTATACCATACACATTCGCAAACCGCACAGGCGGCGCCGCTGAGGCAAAATAAACTTTACTCGCCCCGGCCTCCCGCGCCATCTGGACAATTTCTCGGCTGGTCGTTCCCCGCACGATCGAGTCGTCGACGATAAGCACGTTCCTGCCCTTGAACTCGAGCCCGACAACACTGAGCTTCTGGCGCACCGATTTCTTGCGAATCGTCTGGCCAGGCATGATGAAAGTGCGGCCGATATAGCGATTGCGGATGAAGCCCTCGCGATAGGTGACGTTCAGCCCGCGCGCGAGCTCAAGCGCACTCGGCCTGCTGGTGTCGGGAACCGGAATTACCACGTCGATATCCAGGCGCGGCATCGTGCGCTTTATTTTTTCCGCAAGATGCCGGCCCATGTGCAACCGGCTTTCGTACACCGAAACACCGTCCATAACCGAGTCGGGCCGGGCAAGGTAAACGTATTCGAAGATGCAGGGGGCGAGGACCGGTTTGGTCGTGCACTGGCGGCTGTGGAACGTGCCGCCTTCATCGACAAAAATGGCTTCACCGGGAAACACGTCGCGCACCAGCTCAAAGCCGAATGCGGTAAGCGCAACACTCTCCGAAGCAACCAGATATTCGGGTCCCTCCTCGGTGGAATTGCGGCCGAACACGAGCGGGCGGATTCCAAACGGGTCGCGGAACGCAAGCAGTCCGTAGCCCGAAATCAGGGCCACCACGGCATAGGCGCCGCGACAACGCCGATGCACGTTCGCCACCGCGGTGAAGATGGTCTCCGGATCGAGCTTCTGGCCCTTCGCCGCGAGCTCCAGCTCATGGGCCAAAACGTTGAGTAGTACCTCCGAATCGGAGCTGGTGTTAATGTGACGCAGATCCTGGCGGAACATCTCCTGCTTGAGAGCATCCGAATTGGTCAGGTTGCCGTTATGGCCGAGAACAATCCCGAACGGAGAATTGACGTAGAAGGGCTGAGCTTCTCCGGCGTTGAAGGCCGAGCCCGCCGTTGGATAGCGGCAGTGCGCGATTCCGGTTCCGCCGGAAAGCGAACGCATGTTCCGTGTGCGGAACACGTCGCGCACCATTCCCGTTCCCTTGTGCATATGGAACATTTTGTGTTCCGCTGTGACGATTCCCGCCGCGTCCTGCCCCCGGTGCTGGAGCAACAGCAGCCCGTCGTAGAGCAGCTGATTGACCGGCGTCTTCGCCACGACTCCGAGAATGCCGCACATCTCTGTTAGCCCCAGTGACTCAACGATACTTCAGGCGATTCGCCAGACCCTCCGGCAGATGCGGTCGCAGCAAAAGCGCCGTGGTTTCAAACGGCCCCGAGAGCACCGCGTTGCGCCAGAACGGTTCCTGCGGCAGCGTCGTCAGGCCGGAAAGAACGACAACCACGAGGACGATGATCAATCCCCTTACCACTCCGAAGACGGCCCCCAATGCGCGGTCTGCGGGCGCCAAACCGGCCGCGCGCACCGCGGAAGACATGACCAGGCCGACAATCCAGGCTACCGCCAGCACTCCGACGAACACGAGCAGAAATCCAATAAGCGCACCCATAAGCGGCCCAAGGCTCTGCGGCAGCAGCCCGGCGACCTTGCCGCCGAAGACCGTCGCCAGTATGAATCCCCCCACCCACCCTCCGAGCGAGACTATTTCGCGCACCAGGCCCTGGAACAGACTTATCACAACCGACACAAGGACGACGATCAAAACACCGAAATCGAACCAGGTCATCGTTGCGCCACCTGTCCGACTTCGAGCCCGAGGGATTTGAGTTTGTCCCGCGCCTTTTCCGCGGCGTCCCGGCTCGCGAAAGGTCCGGCGCGCACACGCGTCTGCTCGCCCTGCAGGAGCTTGACACTTTCGGCATAGCTCTTGATTCCGGCGGATGCCGCCTTGTCCTGAACCTGCTTCGCATTGTCAGAATTCGTGAAAGCGCCGAGCGGCACCATATAAGCCTCCTCCTTGGGACGCGACGGGGCGCGCCGCGCCTCTGCCACCTCTTTCTTGGTACGCTCCGACGGCTTGGCGCTTTCCTTTTGCAGAGCGCCAGGCCGTGAGCCGGTCGGCGCGGTACTTGCAGACGTTCCTGACTTGTCCGGCGCCGCCCGTACGGGTTCACCGTTTTTCGGCGCCTCGGAAGGAGACGGCAACGGCGGGAGTACCCGCGTGTTGAACGGCCCCGCGTCCTGGCTCGGGATCTGCACCGTCAGCGTCTGCGTGACGGACCTGGGTTGCTGGTCGAGAACGATGGGCAGGAGCACGACGATAAGAACCACCAGCGCGATCGCGCCAACCAGCCGTCGGCGTGCGCGTCGCCTAAGCAGGGTGGCGTCCGGGTTATCTGCCAATCAGAGACCCCAATAAACGTGCTCAAGAACCTTGCCGCGCCTCCCGGCTCGCGGTCCGGGCGGCTTCAATCGCCTGCATAACCTCGGCTACGGTGTGGAACGATCCGAAGACGGCAATTCTATCATTTTCGTTTGCCCTCTTCCTTGCCTCGGCATAGGCTTCGCGGGGACTATCGAAGTAATGCACGTTGCCCGCGACTTCCGCGCCCGCGAAAGCATCGGCCAGCACCTGCCTGTTTGCGCCTCGCGGTACTGAAAGGCCCGCTGCGAACCAAGTCGAGATCTGCCCCTTCATCGCGCGGCAAACGCCGCCGATGTCCTTGTCCCGCAACATGCCAAACACGGCATACGTCTCCGGAGCAAATCCCAGGGCGGCAAGGTCTTCCGCGAGCACCGCGGCCGCCTGTGGATTGTGCGCCACATCCAACACGACTGCGGGGCGCCCGGGAAGCACCTGGAACCGTGCCGGAAGCTGCACTTGAGCAAGACCGCTGCGGACGTCCTGCATTCCAACGGGAAGGCGCAGGCGCAGCGCGTCCAGAGCGGCGAGCGCCGCGCTCGCATTCGCAAGCTGGCGCCCACCCCTCAGCGCCGGGTACGCCAAACCGGCACGGCGCCCCCCCGGTCCCCAGTACATCCATTGCTCTCCCTGACGCCGGTATCCAAAATCCAGACCGATCACCCAAGGGTCCGCGCCGACCGCACTTGCATAGGCGTGAACGCTTCGCGGAGGGTCGGAATCCCCAATGATTGCCGGCTTCCCTTTTCGGAAAATTCCGGCCTTTTCGGCACCGATGCTCTCGCGGGTATTACCGAGGTAGTCGATGTGATCGAGCGCGACGGAAGTCAACAACGCACAATCACAGTCGTAGGCGTTCACGGCGTCCAGCCGCCCTCCGAGACCGACCTCCAGTATCACGGCGTCCAGCGGCTCATTCGCGAAAATCTCCCAGGCTGCCAGAGTACCGAACTCGAAATAAGTAAGCGGGACGCCGCCCGCTTTTTCGATTCGCGCGCGCTCAACTACATCGAACGCCGCACACAACCGCGCGTCGCCAACCGACACGCCGTCCAGGCGGATGCGTTCGTTATAGCGCAGAAGGTGCGGCGACGTGTACAAGCCGACCCGATACCCGGCAGCCAATAGAATCGCCTCCAGGATTGCGCACGTCGAACCTTTGCCGTTGGTGCCGGCAACGGTAAATAGCGCCGGCGTATTCGACCTGCGGAGTGCATCGCGCACTCTTACTATCCGCTCCAGGCCAAGCTGGATTGATTTCGGATGGATGCGCTCGATGTATTCGAGCCACTCTTCGAGCGTCCGGGAGATCATAGAGTCCTCAACTACCGAAGACACGGGGAGCAGGAACTTTCCCTCGCCGTGTCCCGTGTGCGTTCGCGTAGGCTTCTGGATCAAGCCCCCCCGGGGGGCTGCCGCTGCAGAAGGGTGAGGAGACTCGCGAGCTTGTCGCGCAATTGGCGCCGGTCGACGATCATATCGATTGCGCCCTTATCGAGCAGGAACTCGGCGCGCTGAAAGCCTTCGGGCAGTTTCTCGCGTACGGTCTGCTCGATGACGCGCGGGCCGGCGAAACCGATCAGCGCCCGCGGTTCGGCGATCACGACATCGCCGAGCATCGCAAAGCTCGCTGACACCCCGCCCATCGTGGGGTCGGTGAGAACCGAGATGAATGGGAGCTTGCGCGCCGCGAGCTGCGTCAAGGCGGCGGTGGTCTTGGCCATCTGCATGAGAGAAAAAAGCCCCTCCTGCATGCGCGCGCCGCCGGACGCGGTGACGCACACAAGCGGCAGATGCTGGTCGAGGCACGCGTGAACGCCGCGCACAAAGCGCTCCCCCACTGCCGACCCCATGGATCCGCCCATGAACTCGAACTCGAAAACGGCGGCGATCAGCGGAACGTTCTTTATGGCGCCTTGCATCACGATCAGGGCTTCGGCTTCGCCAGTCGCTCTCTCGGCTTCCGCGAGCCGGTCCGGATAGCGCTTGTCGTCCTTGAATTTCAGGCTGTCGACCGATGCGACCTCGGCACCAATTTCAAAACGCCCTTCAGGGTCGAGAAGCAAATCAAGTCGTGCCCGCGCACCTACCCGGTTGTGAAAACCGCACTTCGGGCAGACGTTTGCGTTCTTATCAAGATCGGTCGCATATAACACCGCCGCGCAGGAAGGGCACTTGCTCCAGAGGCCCTCTGGCACATTCTTCTTCGCGCCGGTTCCGGTGCGATTGATCTTGGGTGGAAGCAGCTTTTGCAGCCAGCTCATGCGTCGATCGCCCGGCGAAATTCCCTGAGTAAGTTCGCGCCCTTCTCCACGCAAGTCTGCGGAGAAGCTTGTTCCATTTCCTGGATGATCCGGCTGCCGATTACGACCGCGTCCGCTATTTTTGCCACGGCACGGGCAGTTTTCCCGTCACTGATGCCGAATCCCACACCGACGGGAAGCCTCGTTCTGCGGCGAATTATGGCCAGCTTCTCCGCTGCCTCTTCCAGATCGAGGTGCTTGGCCCCGGTCACTCCGCGTAAGGATACGTAATAGATGTAACCGCTTGCAAGCCTGACTACCTGTTCGATGCGCGCCTCGGTCGAAGTAGGCGCCAGCAGGAAGATCATGTCCAGGCCTCGAGCGCGCAGCATCGCTGCAAATTCCGCGCTTTCCTCGGGTGGATAATCGACCACCAACACGCCGTCAACGCCGGCCTGCTCTGCCGCTTCGACGAATCGCCTCAACCCCATAGCCTCGAAGGGATTCGCATAGCCCATCAGCACTACCGGCGTCGTCGAGTCGCTCCTTCGGAATTCTGCGACGAACTCGAGAACCCGATCCAGTCCGATACGATTCTTGAGCGCCCGTTCTCCCGAGCGCTGGATCACCGGCCCATCGGCCATGGGATCGGAAAACGGCACACCCAGCTCGATTACATCCGCCCCTGCTCCGGCAAGCGCGCGCAGGAGCGGCACCGTCACCGCCGGTTCGGGATCGCCTGCGGTGACGTAGGGGATCAGAGCCTTTCGGCTTTCGTGCGCCAGCCGTTCGAATGTCCCCTTAATTCGCGACATCGCAGGACTCACAGTGCCGCTGCGGTGGCCTGGACCGAGGGCCGCTCGCCGAAGCGAGCCACGCGACGCTTCGCCAGGGCGCAGTACTGCGGATTGATCTCGAAGCCCACAAAGCGCCGGCCGTGCTTGCTCGCTGCGACCGCGGTGGTACCGCTTCCCATGAACGGGTCGAGCACGAGCCCCTCGAGGGGGCAGCTCGCCAAGACCATGCGCTCGATGATCTCGAGCGGTTTCTGCGTGGGATGGTCCTCGCGCTCCGGGTCCTGACGGTGAATCCGCGTCACGCTCCACATGTCCTTCGGGTTATAACCCACCTCAAGCCATTTCTTCCCGACGAAAATAGAGCGCGTGCGCGCTCGCTTGGTCTCGGCGTCGTAAGGGATGCGCACGCTGTCGAGATTGAAATAATAGTCCTTCGAACGCGCGAACAGGCCGATCGTGTCGTGTACCGAGGAGAACTTGCGCGTGCTCCCGCCCATGCTCGGTACCTTCCGGTCCCAGATGATTTCGTTCACCATCGCAAGCCGCGTCTTCAGGTAGCTGAAAACCTCGGGGCTGTGCTGCCAGGTGAGAAAAACATAGAGGCTTCCGTCAGGCTTCAGCTTAGGAATCACCGCATCTATCCAGCGCCGGCTGAAGGCAAGGTAGGCTTCCCCACTCAGGTGGTCCGAATCGTTGCCGTAGTCCTTGCCCAGCCCGTAGGGCGGGTCCGCTATAACGAGATCGACGCTCGCGTCGCAGACGCGCTCGACGCCGGAGAAAAAATCCTGATTAAAAAGCGTCGCGCGGACTTGACTCAAAACCGAATCCCCGATTTCTCCGCAACCGTGTGCATGTCCTTGTCGCCCCGACCAGAGAGATTGACGAGCAGAATCCTGTCCTTCGGCAGCGTCGGCGCAAGCTTCGCTGCGTAAGCGAGCGCATGTGCAGATTCCAGCGCCGGGATTATGCCCTCGTGGTGGCACAGATCGTTGAAAGCCTCGAGCGCACCTGCATCGTCGATCGCAACGTATTCGGCGCGGCCCGTGTCCTTCAACCAAGCGTGCTCGGGACCTACTCCAGGGTAATCCAATCCGGCTGAAATCGAATGCGTTTCGACGATCTGTCCGTGCTCGTCCTGGAGCAAGTACGTACGATTTCCATGCAGTACACCGGGCTTGCCCGCGCACAGCGACGCGGCGTGCCTGCCGGTGGCAATGCCGAGACCACCTGCTTCGACGCCGATCAACCTCACGTCCTCGTACGGAATGTACGGGTAGAAAATGCCCATCGCGTTCGAGCCCCCTCCCACACAGGCGATCACCGCGTCCGGCTGGCGCCCGCACATCTCGGGCATCTGCTCGAGGCATTCCCTGCCGATCACGGACTGAAAATCGCGCACCATCATCGGGTAAGGGTGTGGACCCGCGACGGTGCCTATGATATAGAAGGTGTTGGTCACGTTTGTGACCCAGTCGCGCATTGCCTCGTTTAGGGCGTCCTTCAGGGTTTTCGAGCCCGATTCGACCGGCACTACCGTGGCGCCGAGCAGTTTCATCCGATAGACGTTCTGCACCTGGCGCTTGATGTCCTCCGAGCCCATATAGACGACGCATTCCATGCCGTAGCGCGTGGCGACCGTCGCCGCTGCCACCCCGTGCATCCCGGCGCCGGTTTCGGCGATCACGCGCGGCTTGCCCATGCGCTTCGCGAGCAGCGCCTGGCCAACGGTGTTGTTGATCTTGTGTGCTCCCGTGTGGTTGAGGTCTTCCCGCTTGATATAGATTTGCGCGCCGCCAAGCAGCATGGACCAGCGCTTGGCATGATAGACAGGGGTCGGGCGTCCGACGTAGTGTTTGAGCTCATACTCGAGCTCGGCGATGAATTCAGGATCCTTGCGGAAGCGCTCATAGGCGCGCTTGAGCTCGTCGAGAGCGTGCACCAGCGTCTCGGCGACAAACACGCCGCCGTACTGGCCGAAATGCCCCCGCTCGTCCGGAAAGTCATACATCTTCATGCTTCACCGCTCCGATGAAAGCCGCGATTTTCGCGGAGTCCTTGATTCCTTTTGCGGCCTCGACGCTGCTGGAAACGTCGACGGCGTAAGGTCTAATTCGGCGGATGGCATCGGCGACATTGCCTGCTGTCAGGCCGCCCGAGAGAATGATCGGTTTCGCCATGTCTCTCGGCACCAGACTCCAGTCAAACGCAGCACCCGTTCCGCCCCAGAGTTCGTCATGAAAAGCGTCGATCATCCATGCCCGGGCCGCCGTGTAGGGCGACAGGTATTTTACCAAATCCAACCCTGGGCGAATCCGGGCCGCTTTGATGTACGGCACCCAAAAACCGCCGCAAAACTCCGGAGATTCATCGCCATGGAACTGCAACAGCGTGACACCGCATTCGCGTATGACCTGTTCGACTTCGTCGCGAGAAGGATTGACGAACACGGCCACCGTAGAGACCAATGCCGGGGTCTGTTCGGCGATCCCGCGCGCGAGCCCGAAGTCAACGTAGCGGGGGCTCGGGCGATAGAAAACGAACCCGATCGCGTCCGCGCCCTGGGCGACAGCAGCCTGGGCGTCTTCGACTCGCGTTATGCCGCAGATCTTGACTCTCGTCCTCATCGCAACGCTTCCACTTCGAACGGCATCATACGAGCGAAGGCCGGTAGGTTCCAGCGCGCTTCGTAACGCACTTGCGAGAGGTAAAGTCCCTCGGCTGCGAACGTGGGCGCAGCGAGCCGTCGGTCGCGCGCGGCGATCAGCTCGGCTAGCCATTGTTCTTGATGCTCGCCCTTACCGACATAGACGAGGCTGCCGACGAGGTTGCGCACCATGTGATGGAGAAACGCGTTAGCCGTGAAGTCGAACAGAAGATACGGGCCGTTCGCGCAGATCTCAGCGCGTTCTATCGTCCGCACCGGGCTTCGTGCCTGACATTCTGAGGAGCGGAAGCTGGAGAAATCGCGCTCGCCGAGCACAGATTGTGCGGCCCGCCTCATGCGCTCCAGGTCGAGCGGCAGATGGAACCATCCGACAAGGCTTGCGAGCAGCGCTGGGCGTACAGCGTGGCAGAAAAGCACATAGCGGTAGCTTCGCGACATGGCGGAGTGACGCGCGTGGAAATCCGCTGCAACCGGCATCGCCCACTGCACTGCAATCGACCTGGGCAGCAGCGAGTTTACGCCGCGCACCCAGGCGGAATCTGGCCGCGTCGCGCCGGTTTCGAAGTGAGCCACCTGGGCGCACGCGTGAACCCCGGCGTCGGTGCGGCCCGCGCCTGTCACCTCGATCCGCTCTCCGGCGATCTCCGAGAGCGCACGCGCGAGATGGTCCTGCACGGTATTGCCGGAGGGCTGTGATTGCCAGCCGTCCAACCCCGTGCCGCAGTAGGCAATGCCGATGGCGATTCTCACTACAAACTCCCAAAAACAACAATCGGCGCTCGCGGCGCCGATTGTCATAGGCAACGGTTGAAAATCAGCCGAGTGCTTGCAGCATCGTTTGCGCCTGCTGCTGTTGTGCCGTATCGCCTTCCTTCATCACTTCCTTCAACAATTCGCGAGCACCATCCTTGTCGCCCATTTCTTCGTATGCCTTGGCGAGATCCAGCTTGGTCGCGACTTCCTGCCATCCCGCGTCCAGAGCACCGCCTGAGCCATTCCCCCCACCAGGCGCGCCCAGATCAAGACTGATTGAATTCAAGTCCACCGAGGTTGTCTTGGACAACTCCGTTTGTTCCTCCCTGCCGCCGGCAGGCATGCCAATATCAAAATCGATCGATCCCAATTCCGGGACAGGGGAACCGGTAGCCGTATCGAACGCGCCCTGAGCCGGCTTATCGCCGAGGGGCAGATCGAAATCCATGCCGAGGGCGGGCTCCGATGCGTGAACCGTCTCCGACTGGGCGGGCACCACAATCGTGGCGTCGCCGATGGATTTGTCTGCGCCCAGACCCAGGTCGAAGTCCAGTCCCACCGCTGTCTCTGCCGAAAAGGGCACGCCCGCGTCCAGATTGATGTCGGGGGACGCTGGGGCCCCTCCTGAAGTCGTACTGCCGATATCGAAATCGATATTGAGTGGAGCCTCCGGATGCATCGTCACATCGGGTTCTGCCTCCGCCATGCGGGCCGCCGGAAATTGGCTGGTATCCCCAAACACCGGCGCTGAAGCATGCGGCTTACCACCGTAAAGCGGGTTAGTCGGATCGATCGACAATCCCAAGCCAGCAACCTTTTCCCAATCTGCACCTGTTCCGCCTGTTGCAGCGTGGAGCTCGTTTGCCGAAGACTCGAATGCCCTTGCATCCTTGCGGTTGGCATAGATCTCAAGCAGCTTTACGCGAATCGGTTGGCGAGTGGAATCCTTCGCCAGTGCGTCCTTCAGGATCTCCTCGGCTTGGGCATCGCGGCCGTAGGCCATGTAGACGTCGGCCTCCGCGATAGGATCGATTTCCTCTGCATCGATTTTGCCGACACTACCCTGGCTGAATTCGCTCTGGAACGAGCTAGCTGTATCGATACTGCGGCCCCCATCTGTGCCCAGCACAGAGTTCGCTCCAGAAGGTATCGCGCTCATGATGCTGTTCTCGAACTGCGAGCTGCGCTTCCTGCGCCAGGCGTACGCCGCGTAGCCCACCAGGAGCATCAGCGCCCCACCCGCGCCGCCGAGCGCCACGGGATTGTCGAGCAATTCATCGACGAAGCTCGCCTCAATCTGCGATGCCGCCGCTGCCGCTTTAGCCGCGGCCTTGGGAGCCGCCTTGCTGGCATCCGGTTTCGCCGCTTCGGGAGCCTTCGCTACCTCGGGGGATTTAGCCGACTCCAGAACTTTCGCTGCTTCAGGCGCTTTTGCCGCTTCGGGTGCCTTTGCTACTTCAGACGCTTTTGCCGCCAATTTTGCTGCCTCGGCTGCCTTGGCCGCTTCGGCTGCCTTGGCCGCTTCGGCTACCTTGGCCGCCTCGGCTGCCTTGGCCGCTTCGGCTGCCTTGGCCGCCTCCGCCACCTTGGCTGCCTCGACTGCCTTGGCGGCTTCAGCTGCCTTAGCCGCTTCAGTTGCCTTAGCCGCTTCCACCGCCTTGGCTGCTTGCGCAGCTTTGGCCACCTCGGCCGCTTTCGCCGCCTCTGCCGCTTTGACGGCCTTGGCAGCTTCAACCGCCTTGGCTGCCTCTGCTGCCTTCGCAGCACTATCGGGCCCTTTTGCAGCCGGCGCTGCCTTGGCGGTAGGCGCCGCCTTCGCCGCTTCTGCCTGCTGCTGCAGCTGAGTTCCCGCCTGGCTCTTCAACTGCGCTAGTTTTTGCAGGTCCTGCAGATTCTTCTCGAGGAGGGCAATGCGTTCGTTGGCTTCCCTTAGCGCATTTTCCTTCGCTGCCAGATCGTCGGCAACGGTGGTGCCTGCCGCAGCCTTCGCTCCACGCTTGGTGTCGTCCGCGCGCGAGATGCGCAATTGGTCCTTGGGGGGTTCCTTGGATGGCGCGGGCTTTTCTTCCTGGGGTGCACTGATCCGGCCGGACACCCGGCGGCCACCGTCAGGCGATGCTGACCTCGAAGCAACTGCGATACCGAGGCTGCGCTTGTACTCATTGAAGTCGGCATACTGGGCCGAGACAATACGGCGTGCATCGGCCACGCTGGCGACTTCAATGGCTTCCTCGGGGATACTGATGATCTTGCCGGCGTGCAGGCGGTTCATGTTGTCGGCGACGAACGCTGCCTGATTTGCACGGAACAGCATGACGAGCATCTGCTGAAGGCTGACTCCTTCAATGCGATTTCGAATCGCGATCTTCGACAGCGTGTCGCCGCGCCTGACTTCGTAGGATAGCGGCACGCCACGCTCTTGAACCAGCTCAACCGGAGCGGGCACGACCGTCGGGGTCGGATCCACAAGAGCGGTCGTCGAATGCTCCGGAGCGCCGGCCGTATCTATCGGAGCGCCGGCCGGATCTATCGGAGCATCGTTCGAATCTACCGGAGCGGCTGGTGAACCCACTGGAGCAACCGGTACCGGTACGGTTCTCCCTGTGGGTGCCTCACGGGAGGCGGGCGGAGCCCGATCCGGCAACGCGGCAACGAGCGGAGGCGGCACGGCTTCGATCGGCTTGAGCTGTTGCGGTGGCCCCCGGTATTCCGGAGGATCAAGCAGAAAGGTGTACTCGCGCACAAGGCGCCCGTTCGCCCAGTTCAGTTCCACCAGCACGTCGAGAAACGGCTCGTTGACAGGCTGCACAGACGTGAGCGTCATCACGTATTGGCCGCCCGATCGGCGCTCGATCGCGAACTTGACCGAGAGCAGCGCGGGGTTCAGCTCGATATTGGCCTGGCGAAATGCGTCCATGGGCGCGAGCCGCCCGGCAAGCGAATCCCCTTCACCGCGCTGCAGAGAAACGATCTCTATTTCCGCTCGGAGCGGTTGCCCTAGCGTGGAGTTAACGGACAGTTTGCCCATGCCCGCCGCCCACGCGAACGAGGGCAAAAGAAGGCACGCTACTGCCGATAAGCAAAATTTTGAGGCGAACTCCCCCACCTGCCACCCTAAGCCGTGGAAACAAATTAACATACCATCATAGCCTTAGCCTTGCAAGCTCAACTTTCATCTCGGAAGCTGCGTCAAGTGGCTATTTTTCAAACAATTTGCTTGATCTCCCCTGTGCATACCATGGGGTTTGAGGTCATCTGGCCCGAGCCTGGAGGAGCCCGGGAAAGGGACTTACTCTTCCAGGAGTATGCGCAGCATTCTCCGCAGCGGTTCGGCGGCGCCCCAGAGCAGCTGGTCCCCCACAGTGAACGCGGTCAGGTAGGCGCCACCATTCCCGAGGGCGGGCTTGCGCAGCCGTCCAATCGGCACCTGCAGAGAGCCGCTCACCTTCGCTGGATTGAGCTCGCGCAATGTTGCTTCCCGCTCGTTCGGCACAACTTGCACCCAGTCGTTGGCCTCGTCGAGTATCTGTTCGATCTCGACGAGAGGTATATCGCGCCTGAGCTTCACGGTAAGCGCCTGGCTGTGGCAGCGCATCGCGCCGATGCGAACGCAGATGCCATCCATAGGGATCGGGCTCCCTTCACGGCCGAGGATCTTATTGCCTTCGGCCTGACTTTTCCATTCTTCCCGGCTTTGGCCGTCGCCGAGATCCTTGTCGATCCACGCAAGCAAGCTGCCCGCCAGCGGGAACCCGAATTGCTCGCTTGGAAATGACTGCTCTCGCAAGGCAGAGGTCACGGCTCTGTCCAAATCGAGAATGGAGCAGGCTGGATCTTCAAGCATCGATCTTGCCGCCTCGTGTGCGAATCCCATCTGCTTCACCAACTCGCGCATGTGCTCTGCGCCCGCGCCCGATGCCGCCTGATAGGTCATCGAGGTCATCCACTCGACGAGGTCCGCCTTGAACAACCCGTGCATCCCCATGAGCATCAGGCTCACAGTGCAATTGCCCCCGATGTAATTGCGCACGCCCTTGGCAAGCGCATCCTTGATGACATGCATGTTCACGGGGTCGAGAATAATGACGGCATCGTCCTTCATACGAAGCGCGGACGCCGCGTCGATCCAGTACCCCTTCCATCCCGTTGCGCGCAGTCTCGGAAACACCTCGTTTGTATACTCGCCGCCCTGACAAGAGACGACGATGTCCATCGCGGAGAGTTCCTTGACGTTCCTTGCATCCTTGAGAGGCGCGGTTTCCTTGCCGATGAACGGCCCCAAGGCGCCCACCTGCGAAGTCGAGAAAAAAACCGGCTCGATCAATGCGAAGTCGCGCTCGGCATGCATGCGCTGCATAAGCACCGATCCGACCATACCGCGCCAGCCGACAAGTCCCACTCGCTTCATCGCGATCCCTCAAAGTCCGATCTACGCATGCTAACGCACTGAGTTGAAAAAGGTTGCACGGTTTCCAGGAGTTCTAGAGCAGCGCGGCGACCACGGCATCGCCCATCTCGCGGGTGCCCACGTTGACGGACCCTTGCTGGAAAATATCGGCGGTCCGGTACCCTTGGGCGAGGACTTTCTTCACCGCGGCCTCGACCCGGCCGGCGGCGAGACCCTGGTCGAATGTATAGCGCAACATCATCGCCGCAGAAAGTATGGTCGCCAGCGGATTGGCGAGGTTTTTGCCGGCGATATCCGGAGCCGAACCATGTATCGGTTCGTACAGCCCCTTGCCGTTTTCGTCGAGCGAAGCCGAAGGCAGCATGCCGATCGAACCGGTCAGCATGGACGCCTCGTCGGAGAGAATGTCGCCGAACATGTTCCCGGTAACGATGACGTCGAACTGCACCGGATTCTTGAGAAGCTGCATCGCCGCGTTATCCACGTACATGTGAGTCAGTTCCACGGTGGCGTACTCCTTGCCGACCTCGCTCACCACTTCGCGCCACAGCTGTGAGGTCTCGAGCACGTTCGCCTTATCCACCGAGCACAGTTTCCTCCTGCGCTTGAGCGCGGTGCGAAATCCCGCATGGGCGATACGGCGGATCTCAACGTCCGTGTAGCGCATCGTATCGAAGCCTTCGCGCACCCCGCCTTCGAGCTCGCGGATGCCGCGCGGCTCGCCAAAATAGATATCGCCGGTCAGCTCACGCAAGATGAGAATATCGAGGCCGGCGACCACCTCCGGTCTGAGTGTCGATGCATCCGCAAGCTCCGGGAAAACGGTCGCCGGCCGCAAGTTGGCAAACAAATTGAGTTCCTTGCGCAGCCGCAGGAGGGCCTGCTCAGGGCGTTTTTGGCGCGGCAACAGGTCGTACCGGGGGCCGCCGACCGCGCCGAACAGGATGGCATCGGCTTGTCTTGCAAGCGCAAGTGTCTGGGAAGGCAGCGGATCGCCGGTTGCGTCGTAAGCCGCGCCTCCAACGGGAGCGTGCTCCATCTCGAGCGCCAGACCTCCTGGCTTGACGGCGGTCAGCACTTTGACCGCCTCCGCGATGACTTCCGGGCCGACGCCATCGCCGGGCAGCACCGCAATTTTCATGATGAAAGAGTTTCTAAGCGAACAACCAAGGCTGCTCGGCTCGGCGCCGTTCCTCAAAATCGCGAATCTTGTCCGCGTGGCGCAGGGTAAGTCCGATGTCGTCAAATCCGTTGATGAGACAAAACTTGCGGAAGGCGTCTATTTCGAAATGCATGAGCTTGCTGCCGTCCGCCGTGCTGACGGTCTGCGCCTGCAGGTCGATCACGAGCCGAAAGCCCGGAAAGGCAGCGGCCTCGTGGAATAGCCGGTCGACCTCCGCTTCGGTGAGCGCGACCGGCAGCAGGCCGTTCTTGCAGCAGTTGCTGTAAAAGATGTCGGCGTAGGACGGCGCGATGAGCGCCCGGAAGCCGTACTCGCCAAGAGCCCAGGGGGCATGCTCGCGCGAACTGCCGCAGCCGAAGTTCTTTCGGGCGAGCAAGATGCTCGCCCCCCTATAGCGCGGCTGGTTGAGCGCAAAATCGGGGTTGAGCGGGCGGCCGGCGCTGGGATTGTTCGGCCGCCCCTCGTCGAGATAGCGCCACGCATCGAACAGATTCTGTCCGAACCCCGAGCGCCGGATCGATTTCAGGAACTGCTTCGGGATGATTTGGTCGGTATCGACGTTAGCCCGATCCAGCGGCGCGACCAGCCCGTTCAGCACGGCGAACTTCTGCATCAATTCATCTCCACTGACGCACGTCGACAAAATGCCCGGCGATCGCGGCCGCGGCGGCCATCTCCGGGCTCACAAGATGGGTCCTGCCGAGCGTTCCCTGCCGTCCCTCGAAATTGCGGTTCGAGGTTGAAGCGCAGCGCTCGCCCGGATCGAGCTGGTCTGCGTTCATCCCAAGGCACATGGAGCAACCGGGTTCCCGCCACTCGAAGCCGGCGTCCTTGAAGACCCGATCGAGCCCTTCGCTCTCGGCCTGCGACTTCACGAGCCCTGAACCGGGCACGACCATAGCCAGCTTGACGTTCGACGCAACGCGCCGCCCGCGCACGATCGCCGCGGCGGCGCGCAAATCCTCGATGCGGGAATTGGTGCACGAGCCGATAAACACCTTGTCGATGCGGATGTCCGTGATCAGCGTGTTCGGCTTCAGCCCCATGTAGGTGAGCGCCCGCTCCATGCCTTCGCGGCGAATCGCGTCTTTTTCCTTGTCGGGGTCGGGAACGCGCTCGTCGACGGTCGTCACCATCTCGGGTGATGTACCCCAGGTCACCTGCGGTTTGATCGAGCGCGCATCGATGGTCACCTCGTGATCGAACTTCGCATCAGGATCGCCTTTCAGCGTGCGCCAGTGCCTGACGGCGCGGTCCCACGACTCGCCCCGCGGCGCAAAGGGCCTGCCCTTCAGATAGCCGATGGTCGCGTCGTCCACCGCCACCATGCCGGCGCGCGCGCCTGCCTCGATCGACATGTTGCACAGGGTCATCCGCCCTTCCATAGAAAGGGAACGCACCGTGCTGCCGGCGTATTCGATGGTGCAGCCCGTGCCTCCCGCGATACCGATTGTTCCGATCACGGCAAGCGCCACGTCCTTCGCGGTGACCCCGCGCGAAAGTGGTCCTTCGATGCGCACCAGCATGTTCTTCACTTTCTTGGCGAGCAGGCATTGTGTAGCGAGCACGTGCTCGACCTCCGAAGTGCCAATGCCGAACGCGAGGCAGGCGAACGCGCCGTGGGTGCTCGTGTGCGAATCGCCGCACACCACGGTCATGCCGGGGAGCGTCGCGCCCTGCTCCGGGCCGATTACATGCACGATGCCCTGGCGCCGGTCGTTCATCTTGAATTCGACGATGCCGTATTCCGCGCAGTTGGCGTCGAGCGTATCGACCTGCAGGCGCGACTCGGGATCGGAGATTCCGCGGGAGCGATCGGTGGTCGGGACGTTGTGGTCCGCTACGGCGAGGTTGGCCGATACGCGCCAGGGCTTCCTCCGCGCGAGCTTGAGACCCTCGAACGCCTGGGGACTGGTCACCTCGTGCACCAGATGGCGATCGATATAGAGAACCGTGGTGCCGTCCTCCTCGGCATGCACCACATGGGACTCCCAAAGCTTGTCGTAAAGAGTGCGTGGCGTCATTTCTGCGTGCCGGAAAGGGAAAAATTATACCGGATTGCGATCGCGTCCCGAATTACGGGAACCTTGCGTGATAGAGCCAAGCCGACGCTCAGCGCTTGCTCGCCGATTCGTACAAGGGCATGACCCGCTCGGAGTAGTTCTGTAGGTCGCGGATTCGGGTCCGGTCCGAAGGGTGCGTCGAGAGCCACTGCGGCGGCTTGCCACCGCCCAATTGCCCCATCTTCTGCCACAGCGAAACGGCGGCGCGCGGATCGTAACCGGAGCGGGCGGCGAGCTCCACGCCGATGCGGTCGGCCTCGGTTTCGTGCGTACGCGAATTCGGCAGCGAGAGCGTCACCTCGAGCACAGTCTGGGTGAGCTGCGTGCCAAAATCGCCCAGCCCCAGCGCGACGCTCAGCACGCTGACCCCGAGTTGCTGGGCCATCTGCTCGCTCGCGCGCTCGCGACCGTGCTCGCGCAGGGCGTGCGCGATTTCGTGTCCCATGACCGCGGCCAGCTCGTCATCGGTAAGGTTCAGCTTGTCGACCAAGCCGCTATACACCGCGATCTTGCCACCGGGCATGCACCAGGCGTTGACTTCGTCCGAAGCGATCACGTTGATTTCCCATTTCCAGCGCGGCGCGTCGGGACGAAACGCCGATGTGGCCGGGCTCAGGCGATTGGCGATGCCGCGTACGCGCTCGAGTTGTGCCGCGTTCCGGTTGAGCCGGTCCTTCTTCCGCGCATCGGCCAGAACCTCGCCGTAAGCTTTCGCGGCGCTCTGGTCCATCTGCGCCGAGGAAATCAGAGTCGACATCGACTGCTTGCGCTCCACGCCGACTGCGCCGCCTTCGGTCGTGCGCACCGTCTGGCAGCCGGCGATCGCCGCGAGCGCAAGGACACCGAACAACACCGTGAGCCTCATGTTTTTCTCCAGGACAGACCATCCCAAACGCCGCTTCTCGGGCGGGGGTTGACTCAGGGAGTGCATTTTCCGCGGTTTAGCGGCGCGATCAAGTCCCGAGGGACACCCGCCCCGTATAATGCCGCCTTCTTCGCCGACCACAAGGCACCCTCCTCACGTGAACCGAGTCCCTCGCAGCTTTTTTTTCTTCATCTTTTCCGTCTCCGGGTTCGCAGGGCTCATCTACGAGTCGATCTGGAGTCACTATCTCAAGCTGTTTCTCGGTCACGCGGCGTACGCCCAGACGCTGGTGCTCGCGCTCTTCATGGGTGGGTTGGCGATCGGATCGTGGCTGTGCAGTCGGTGGTCGGGCAGTTGGGCCAATCTCCTTCGAGGCTACGCGCTCGCCGAGGCTTTCACCGGCCTCCTGGCGCTCGTGTTCCACCCGGTTTTCGTCGCCACAACCGACGCGGCCTACACCAGCATTCTGCCTGCGCTCGGCGGTGAGATTCCGGCGACGTTGTTCAAATGGACTCTCGCGGGACTCCTGATCCTGCCGCAGTCGATCCTGCTCGGCATGACGTTCCCTTTGATGAGCGCGGGGCTCATCCGCCGCTACCCGCTCGCGCCGGGCGAATCGCTAGCGATGCTGTATTTCACCAACAGCTTCGGCGCGGCGATCGGCGTCCTGGCGAGCGGGTTCTTCATGATCGAGAAGCTCGGCCTGCCCGGCACGGTGCAGACGGCCGGAGCCCTTAATCTCGGCCTCGCCGCCGTCGTCTGGGTTCTCGCCCGCGGCGCCGAGCCTCGCATCGCGAGCGGAAGCAAGGCACGCGTGGAGGGGGCTTCGCCCGCACCGTACCGCCTGCTCCTCGTGATCGCGCTCCTCACCGGCACAGCCTCCTTCATCTACGAAATCGGCTGGATCCGGATGCTGTCGCTCGTTCTCGGGAGCTCGACGCATTCCTTCGAGCTGATGCTCTCGGCTTTCATCCTCGGCCTTGCCTGCGGCGGCCTGTGGGTGCGCCGGCGCATCGATTCGATCGGCGATCCGGTGCGTTTTCTCGGCATCGTGCAGGTGGCGATGGGCTTGCTCGCGCTCGCGACGCTGCCTTTGTACGGCCAGATGTTCGAGCTGATGAAGGCTGTGATGAGCGCGCTCGCCCAGACCGATTCGGGCTACGCGCTGTTCCTGCTCTCCAGCCACGGCATCGCGCTCGCCGTCATGTTTCCGGCGACGTTCTGCGCCGGCATGACGCTGCCGCTCATCACCTTCGCCCTGCTCGGCCACGGCGAAAAGGCGATCGGAGCGGTCTACGCGGCCAATACGCTGGGGGCGATCTTGGGCGTATTCGCAGCCGCGCACATCGGCATGCCGCTGCTCGGCCTGAAGGGTCTGCTCGTGGCGGGCGCGGCGCTGGACGTCGCGCTGGGGCTCGTGCTTCTGTGGCGGTTCGCGGACGCGCCTCGACCGAGCATGGTTGCCGCGGCGCTCGCGCTCGCCTGCTTCACAGCGGTCCTTGCCGCTGTGCATCTGGACAGCTACAAGATGGCGTCGGGCGTGTATCGGCGGGGCGCCCTTTACACCGAGAGCGACGCAAGCATGCAGTTTTATCGCGATGGCAAGACGACAACGGTCAGTCTCATGGATTTCGGCGCCAGCCGGAGCTTGCGCACCAATGGCAAGTCCGACGGCGCGATCAACATGGACCCGAACGGCGCGCGCATTTCCGACGAAGTGACGATGACGCTTACTGCGGTAGTCCCGCTTGCCTACAAGCCCGACGCGACGAGCGCCGCGATCATCGGAATCGGCACGGGCCTGACGACGCACACGCTGCTGGGCTCGAGTGCGCTGCGCTCGGTCGAAACGATCGAGATCGAGCCCGCGATGGCCGAGGCGTCGCGGCGCTTCGCTCCGACCAATTCCAACGCCTTCGCCGACCCGCGCAGCCACATCATCTTCGACGACGCGAAGACCTTCTTCTCCACTCACAACCGCAAATACGACATCATCATCTCGGAGCCCTCCAATCCGTGGGTGAGCGGAGTCTCGAGCCTGTTCACCGCCGAGTTCTATCGCCTTGCGCGCCGCTACCTCAATCCGAGCGGGATCCTCGTGCAATGGTTCCAGATGTACGAGATCGACGCAAGCCTCGTCGCTTCGGTGCTGAACGCGCTCGGGGACAATTTCCCGGACTACGCCATTTACGCCGCCACCGGCAGCGACTTGCTGATCGTCGCGGGCGACGCCCAGACGCTCGAGCGCCCGCTTGCCGACGTCATGACCATGCCCGGCGTCGCCCGGGAACTGCGCCGCATACACGTGAATTCCATCGCGGAAATCGAGCTTCGCCGGCTCGGAGGTAAGCGTCTTCTCGCACCGATGTTTCTTTCCTACGACGTTCCGGCAAACTCCGACTTCTACCCCTACCTCGATCTGCATGCGGCGAAACACCGCTTCCTGCAAGGGTCCGCCGAAGAGCTGACGGGCCTGCTCACTTACAGCATTCCCGTGACGTCCCTGCTGGAAGGGCGAGGGAAAAGCCGCTCGGTCGAATCGAAAATGGACGGTGACGAATACCTCGAGGCCCTGGAGTTCACGCGTCGCGCGCGCTACGCGAGGGACTTTCTCCTGCGCCCGAGCCCGCCAGAGCCCGACGCAATCCCGCGCCCGTTCCAGAAAGACCTCGAACTCACGCGCGCGCGGCTGATCGAATGCCGCGATCCGGAACGCTCCGATATCTGGTTCCACTCGCTCTACCAGCTCGCGCGTGTTCTGAACCCGATGCTCTCCGTCGAGGAGGTAAAAGCGGTCTGGGAACGAATCGAGCGCTCGCCGTGCAGCGCGCGCGTGGACTCCAACGAGCGGCAATGGATCGAACTGATGAAGGCGGTGGGCAATCGCGCAGCGCCGGAAATGGCGCGGCTCGCCGAGGCGCTGCTCGAGTTGCCAAGCGATCTCCCGACCGGGCACAGGCAATACCTGCTGGCGGCCGGCATGGCCGGGCATCTCGCGCAGGGAAAGCGCGCCGAGGCGAGCGCGCTGTGGAATCGCCATCCCGAGGACGCCGACTACACCGCCGACATCGGCCTGCGGCTGCTTTACGCCCACGCGTTCGAGCTGAAGTAGATTACTTCGCTTTTCCCGGAATCGGCTTGATCGGCGGCTTGACCTCGCCGCACTGCGCGCGGTGGCGCAGGGCGTGGTCCATCAGCACGCAGGCGAGCATCGCCTCTGCGATCGGCGTCGCGCGGATGCCGACGCAAGGATCGTGGCGGCCGGTGGTCTGCACCGTCGTCGGCTCGCCCTTGCGGTCGATCGAGCGGCGCGGGATGCGGATACTCGAGGTCGGCTTGAGCGCGATGCCGACCAGGATGTCCTGTCCGGTCGAGATGCCGCCCAGCGTGCCGCCCGCGTTGTTCGAGAGGAAGCCCTGCGGCGTCAGCTCGTCGCCGTGCTCCGAGCCCTTCTGCTCGACAGCGGCAAAGCCCGCGCCGATCTCCACGCCCTTTACCGCGTTGATGCCCATCATCGCCGCGGCGATATCCGAATCGAGCCTGCCGTAGACCGGCTCGCCCCAGCCTACCGGGACGCCGCTCGCGACCACATTCACGCGCGCGCCGCAGGAATCGCCCGACGAGCGCAGCTCGTCCATGAACTGCTCGAGCTTCGGTACGACCGTCACATCCGGCGCGAAAAAAATGTTTTCGCCTACCGCGTCCCAGGACTTGAACGCGATCTTGTTCGGTCCGAGCTGGGCGAGATGGCCGCGCACCTCGACGCCGTAGCGCTCGCGCAGCCATTTCTTCGCGATCGCCCCCGCCGCGACGCGGATCGTGGTTTCGCGCGCCGAGGCTCGGCCCCCGCCGCGGTAGTCGCGCAGTCCGTACTTCTGCCAGTACGTGTAATCGGCGTGGCCGGGACGGAAAGTGTCGGCGAGCGCGCTGTAGTCCTTGCTGCGCTGGTCTTCGTTTCGGATGAGAAAACCGATCGCAGTTCCCGTCGTCTTGCCCTCAAGCACACCGGAAAGGATTTCGATACGGTCGGACTCCTGGCGCTGCGTTACGTGGCGCGAACTGCCAGGCTTCCTGCGGTCTAGTTCCTTTTGGATATCGGCTTCCGCGAGCGCGAGCCCCGGCGGGCAACCATCGACCACGCCGCCGTAGGCGGGCCCGTGGCTCTCGCCGAATGAAGTCACGCAGTACAGAAGACCGAAGGTGTTGCCGGACATGGAATCTCTCGCTAAGAATCCTCTCGAAGTTTAGCATAGGGGTCATCGCAAACCCTTGAACCACATGGCCGAAAACGATCCCGACAAAATGAAAGGCCCCGGCGGCCTGACACTGCGACAGATCCACGAGCAGGTACGGAAATCCGCTGCGCGCGATCGCGAGTCACAGAAAATGAAAAACCAACTCGCGCAAAAGCCGAACCGCTGGCAACGCTTTGTGCGCTACGTTTGGGACCGCAAGCGCGGTTGAGTTCGTGCAGCCCGTCGCGCTCCTGCGAGGCTCCTTTTCAAACAGCGGGTGCTAGAATATCGACGCATTCCTACTCGATCCAAGTTCAGACATGCCTGACCTCGAAATCCCGAAAACCCTGACGAAGCGCATTGAAGCCCGTGCAGCCCGCACCGGAGAAAAACCGGTAGACATCCTGCGGACCGCCCTGGAAAAGGAACTCGGCTTCGAGCGCTGGCTGGAGCGCGAGCTGGATCGCGCCGAAACCGAGGCCGGCCGCGGCGAACTGGTTTCGAGTGAAGAGGTAATGGCCGAAGCCCGTGCACTGATCCGCCGCCATGCGCGCCAAAAGGCGGCTTGACTGGACGCGGACCGCACGGCGCCAATACCTCGACCAACTCGAGTGGATCGCGGAGCGAAACCTTACCGCCGCGCAGGGAGTGCAGCGCCGCATTGAACACTCCCTTGATCTGATCCAAACCGACCCCGCTCTCGGCACGCCGGACCAGAAGAAGCGACGGCGTCACCCCGTCCCGCACACCCCGTTCACGATTTATTACCGCATTAAACGATCGAGCATTCAGATTCTTCGCGTCTTGCACCACCGTCAGGACCGCTGAATAGCTTTCCGCGCGGGGGGCGTGCGGTTGAGCAGGCGCCGTACGTCTCCCGTTGCCTCGCAGATCGCGGTAGCCCGGCCACAGGACTATCATTCCCTGTCGTAGCACAAAGTGCGCCTCGTGACCTGCACGCTGCCTACACGCCCATTGGGGTCCAGCGCTCGAGCTGCACGTGTAAAACGGACTTGCTGCACTGATGATCGGAGGGGGGCGTGGATAAATTCGATCGCATCTACCAGCTCCACAACATCCTCCGTGACAGGCACATGCCGATCAGCCGCGAGGAACTCATGCGGCGCCTGGAATGTTCCGAGCCCACCGTTTACCGGCTGATCCGCATCCTGCGTGAATACCTGGGCGCGCCACTGGAGTACGACGAGGAACGCGAAGGCTACCGCTACGAACGAAGTGCCGAAGGCGGCAGCTACGAGCTCCCCGGGCTCTGGTTCAACGCGCGCGAGCTGCAGGCGCTGCTCGTCTTCGACAGGCTGTTCGAAAGTCTCGAACCCGGCCTGCTCGGCGAACACCTCGCGCCGCTCGTGCATCGTGTCACGGAACTCCTCGAACACCAGCGCCTCGGCTTGACTGAAGCCGCCCACCGCGTCCGCGCTCTCGGCATGGCCGCGCGGCCTGCCGGTGAGTGGTTTCACGTGCTCGCCGGCGCAACCCTTCAGCGTCAAAGACTGGACCTGCGCTACCACTCGCGCAGCAGGAATGAAATCTCCGAGCGGATGGTCTCGCCGCAACGGCTCGTCCACTACCGGGACAATTGGTATCTCGACGCCTGGTGTCACTCGCGGAACGCCCTGCGCAGCTTCGCCGTGGATCGCGTCAAGCACGCTCACGAACTCAAGGAACCGGCGCGGGATATTCCGGACGCCGAGCTTGACGAGCACTTCGCCGGCGCCTACGGCATTTTCTCCGGCAAGGCCAACAAAACCGCAGTGCTGAGATTTTCTGCGGAGCGCGCCCGCTGGGTGGCGGACGAGCGCTGGCATCCCGAGCAGGCCGGACAGTACCTCACAGACGGTCGCTTCGAGCTTCGCATCCCGTACCGTGACGCGCACGAGCTGATCATGGACATCCTGCGGCACGGGCCGGAGGTGGAAGTGGTGGAACCGGAGGCGCTGCGCAGCGCGGTCGTGGAGAGTCTGAAAGCGGCTCTATCCCAATATGGCGGCAAAGACGACCCTTGCTAGTCTCATCTCCAGAACCGGTCTCAAGAGACTGGCTGGTAAACGGTATTTTGAACGCGGCCTTGCGTACTTCCATGCCGGCACCGTCGCGCACCTTGGTTCCGGGGAGGACGGCATTTCGGCGCGCGTCGTGGGCACGCAGCCCTATGCGGTACGCCTGTGGTCAAAGGGACGACAATTGCGCTGGGGCTGCACCTGCCCGCTCGGAATCGACGGCGAGTTTTGCAAGCATCTCGTCGCCACGGGCCTGGCGTGGCTGTCGGGTGGATTCGACAACGATGGGCCGGAGAACACGCCGGAACTTCAGGCAATCCGGGCTTTTGTGGAAACGATCGACAAGCACGCGTTGATGGCCCTCCTGATCGAGCGGGCCGCCTGGGACGAAGATCTTGTTGCCGAGCTGCTGCTCGCCGCGCAGGCTTACCAGGACACTGGGAACCACACGCAGCGCGAAGAGCGCGGGGGATTCAATAAGGCCAAGAACAGCGGCGCCCGAAAACGGCCCAAGTGAGCAGCATGCTGGTTCGTCCACTATCGAGATTTGAGACTCCAATGGCGTAGATTGACAGTTGGAATGAGCAACGCACGCGTGAAACGTGGAGGATTCCTCGATACCTCCGCAGTGCCCGCCGGATTCAATGAACACAGTGGAAGCAAGAAATCGAACAATGAGTATTGAAGCGCCCAACTACATTGCTCATCAACGGAAAACAGATGGAGCCGTACAACGGCTCGAAGATCATCTGTTGGGAGTCGCTGATATTGCCAAATCACTGGCCGTCAAAATAGGCCTGAAGGAACAGGGCGAGCTTGTCGGACTACTTCACGATCTGGGTAAGTACAGCAATGAATTCCAAGCCTATCTCAAGTCCGCTGTCGGTCTCATCAACCTCGACGAAGATGATTTCGTCGATGCGCGGGGGCTCAGGGGCAAGGTGGACCATTCCACAGCAGGGGCGCAGCTGGTGTGGGAGGAGCTGTCCAAGCAAGGGGGCGTGGGTCCAATTGCTGGTCAGATTCTCGCCTTGTGCATCGCCTCACACCATTCCGGGCTGATCGATTGCCTGTCCTCGGACACCACTAAGCCTGTCGAGGATATTTTCACAAGGCGGATCGGCAAGCGAGATGACCGAACCCATCTCCGGGAAGCCATTAGCAAGATGGACGCGGCGATCGCCAAGCGCCTCCGGGAGTTGGTAAGCAATCCAGGACTGATTGACGGTCTTAAGGAATCAATCCGTCAAGTGATGCTCCGTAATGACATCAAAGGGATCGATCCAAGCCAAAATCCGATTGCCCAGTTCAAAACAGGGCTTCTCGTGCGATATCTCTTCAGTTGTTTGATCGACGCGGACCGAGTCAATACCGCTGATTTCGAGAATCCCAAAGCTGCAAAGAACCGACTCAGTGGGCGATATACCGAATGGAGCCTGCTGATCGAACGTCTTGAAAAGCGGCTTCAAGGATTCGCTGCCGGGAATCCGATTGATGAAATAAGGCGCCGGGTATCTGAACACTGCCGTGACAGCGCCACACGTGGAAAGGGCATCTACACGCTTACCGTGCCCACTGGAGGCGGCAAGACGCTCGCCAGCCTTCGATTCGCCTTGCACCACGCAAAGAAGTGGGAAATGGATCGGATAATTTGCATCATTCCGTTCACTACGATCATCGACCAGAATGCCGAGGTGGTTCGCGATATCCTCGAGCCATCAGAACAGGATCGCGGTCGCGTGGTGCTCGAGCATCACTCGAACCTCACGCCGGAGGAACAAGGCTGGAAAGAAAAGATGCTGACCGAAAACTGGGATGCACCCGTTATCTACACAACGAGCGTGCAGTTTCTCGAAAGCCTCTTCGGCGCGGGCACGCGTGGAGCTAGGCGGATGCACCAGCTAGCCAACGCTGTGCTCGTGTTCGATGAAATTCAGACTTTGCCCGTCAATTGCGTTCACCTGTTCAACAACGCAACTAATTTTCTGGTCGAACATTGCGGTAGCTCTGTGGTGCTATGCACGGCAACCCAGCCACTTCTGAACCGCGTGGATCAAAGCAAAGGTGCCTTGCGGTTCGCAAAAGAAGACGAAATCATGCCCGACGTGAAAGGGCTTTTCGGCGACTTGAAGCGCGTTGAAGTGTTGAATCGCCGGAAGCCCGGCGGCTGGACGAACGACGAGATTGCGCGTCTCGCGTTAGAGGAAGTAGGTCAGAGTGGAAGTTGCCTGGTGATCGTGAATACCAAGAGATCCGCCCAAGCGCTTTCCCAACGCTGCCGGCAGGAGACGCGAATACCGACCTACCACCTGAGCACTAATATGTGTCCCGCGCATCGCAAGGAGATTCTCGGGCAACTCCGAAAGCTACTTGATGACAAATTACCAGTGCTTTGTATCAGCACACAGTTGATTGAGGCCGGAGTGGATGTGGATTTCGGCTCGGTCATTCGCTTCACGGCGGGGCTCGACTCTGTTGCTCAGGCCGCGGGGCGTTGCAATCGCAATGCACTCCGGCAGTCGGGGCGGGTCCACATCGTCAATCCGAGCGACGAAAGTATAGACATGCTCAGCGATATCAAGTGTGGCAAGGGCGTTACCGAGAGACTGCTTGCGGCTGCGGAGGGCGGCATCAAGGAATTCGACGGCGATCTGCTAGGACCAGAGGCTATGGCCCGGTATTTCGATTACTACTTTTTTGACCGCCGGAATGAAATGGACTACCCAGTCTCCGCACAAATGATTGGCCATGACGACACGCTTCTGAACCTCCTCTCCGTAAATTCGATCGCGACAGGGGAATACGGACGCCATCACGGCTCAGCCCCCAACCTGTTCCTTCGCCAGTCTTTCATGTCTGCCGCCAAAGCATTCAAGGCGATCGATGCACCGACACGCGGCATCATTGCGCCCTATGGAGAGTCAGGGAAGAAACTCATCAGCGATCTCTGCGCGGCATTCGAGGTTGAAAAGCAATACAAACTTCTACGCAAGGCGCAGCAATACACGGTCAACGTATTCCCGCGCATCCTCGAGCAGTTGCAAAAGGCTCGAGCCGTGCATGAAATCCAGGAAGGCGTGGACATCCTTTATCTGGACGCGCGTTACTACAGCCAGGAGTTCGGTCTCGGTCCCATACCCGATGGAAAAATGGAGGTGCTTTATGGCTAGCTTGTTCAAGAACAGCATTGAATTCAAGGTATGGAGTCGGTTTGCCCTGTTCACAGACCCTTTGACGAAGATCGGCGGCGAGAAGTGTTCCTATCACATCCCGACCTACGAAGCGCTCAAGGGAATCGCGAAGTCTATTTACTGGAAACCCACCTTCATCTGGATCATAGATGAAGTGCGCGTCGTGAATCGAATTCGCACCCAGACCAAGGGAACCAAGCCCTTGGAATATGGCGGTGGGAACACCTTGGCCATCTACACCTTTCTCGCGGATGTCGAGTATCAGGTGAAGGCGCACTTTGAATGGAACCGACATCGCCCCGAGCTGGAGGAGGACCGGATTGACGCCAAACATCATTGCATTGCCAAGCGGATGCTTGAGCGCGGAGGACGCCAGGACATTTTCCTGGGCACGCGGGATTGCCAAGGCTATATCGAACCCTGCGAATTTGGTTCCGGGCAAGGGCATTACAACAACGCTGGCGAACTGGGATTCGGCCTGACGTTTCACGGCTTCGACTACCCCGATGAAACCGGCGAAAACAAACTCCAGGCCCGGTTCTGGCGACCAACGATGGTTGATGGCGTCATACGGTTTTCCCGTCCCGAGCAATGCGAAGTCCGGAAGTACATCCGGGAAATGCACCCCAAGCAGTTCACGCAGGGGCGGAATCTCATCGGCGTTGAAGCCGAGGCAACGGGGCTGGAGTGCTGATATGAGCTGGATTCAGAAACTCTATGACACCTATGAGCGATGTGCGGACGCTCCACAATTTGCAAGCGATCCTTTGCCGCCGATCAGCCATACGAGCAAGCAGGCTCACATTGAAATCACGCTGAACGATCGCGGGAAATTTCTCCATGCCGCAACTGTGCCCAAGAAAGAAACCGTCATTCCCGCCACGGAAGAGTCCGCTGGTCGAACGAGCGGTGAGGCACCGCATCCGTTGTGCGACAAGATTCAATACTGTGCTGCGGATTATCTAACGCACGGCGGGAAAAAGAAATCTTTCCATTCCACGTATATCGAACAGCTAAAACTCTGGTGCAACTCCAGTTTCTCTCATCTCAAAGCCAAGGCCGTACTCGCATATGTCAGCAAAGGAACAGTTGTCGCCGACCTCGTCCGGGAAAGAATACTCCATGTCGGCACTGACGATGCCCTCCTGAAATTCTGGGACTCCGACCAGCCGACTCCAGAAATATTCAAGTACCTTACCGCAAAAGATGGCGAACGCGACCAAGGTGATGCCTTTGTTCGCTGGCGTGTCCAGACTCCCGGCAGTCCCCTCTCGGCAACCTGGGAAGACAAAAGTCTCATGGATGCATGGATTGCATTCGATGCCAGTCAAAACCAAACCCAGGGTCTCTGCATGGTCACGGGCAAGACCATGCTGTTGGCAAAGAGTCATCCGAAAAGATTGAGGCATAGCGCCGACGGCGCAAAGTTGATCTCTTCAAACGATACCAGTGGGTATACGTTTCTGGGGCGATTCACGGACGCAGAACAAGCCTGCGGTGTCGGTTACGAAGTTACGCAGATGGCCCACAACGCCTTGCGTTGGCTCATTGAGAGACGTCAGACATTCAGGAATGGCGATCAGGTTATCGTTGCATGGGCGGTAGCCGGCAAATCAATTCCCGATCCCTTTGCCAACACTCGGGATATGTTCGATCTTGAAACCGATCAGCCTGTCGAGGAGCCTGCTGTAACTCCGGGAGATGTCGGCCAAGCGTTCGCACGTCGACTCTCCAGACGTATCGCCGGTTACCGAGCAGAATTGGGTTCGACCGACGATATCGTCGTCCTAGGATTGGACTCCGCCACACCGGGGCGTATGGCGGTCACTTTCTATCGAGAGCTTACCGGCTCGGAATTCCTTGACCGCGTGCAATCCTGGCATGAGGGATTTGCTTGGCACCAAAACTACTCCAAGGAGATCAGGTTCGTCGGAGCGCCGTCTCCCAAGGACATTGCCGAAGCCGCATTCGGACGCCGACTGGATGACAATCTTCGCAAGGCGACGGTCGAGCGACTGCTCCCATGCATCATTGACGGGCAATCCATTTCCCGTGACCTTGTGGAATCGGCGGTCCGCAGGACATGCAATCGAGCGTCGTACAAGAAAGGAAAACAGTGGGAATGGGAAAAGAACCTGGGCATTGCTTGCGCTTTGCTCCGAGGACATCAGAAAGAGAGGGGCTATCAAATGACTCTAGAAACCAACAGAACCAGCCGGGACTACTTGTATGGACGCCTGCTAGCGATCGCAGAGCACATCGAAGGCCGAGCGCTTTATCTTGCCGATGAGAAACGGGATACGAGCGCCGCGAAACTGATGCAACGTTTCGCGGACCGACCTTATTCCACATGGAGGACCATCGAACTTTCGTTGATCCCCTATAAAACTCGCCTCCGGTCCAAGCGCCCGTCCTTCCTGAACGAGATGGAAAAACAGATTGATGAAATCGTTTGTTCATTCAAGGAGACAGACTTCATGGACGAGAGAAGGCTCGCCGGGGAGTTCCTGTTGGGTTACCACTGTCAAAGACGAGCCCTGCGACCTAAGTCCGAATCAGACCGGAACGAAGAAACCGCAAAAAATGAAACCAATCAAGGAGAGTAACGATGGCCACATTGCAAAACAAAGTTGACTTTGCCGTAGTTTTTCGTGTCGCTAAAGCGAACCCCAATGGTGACCCGCTTAACGGCAATCGTCCGCGTACTGACTACGACGGATTCGGCGAAGTAACAGACGTTTGTATCAAGCGAAAGATCAGGGATCGGCTTCTTGAGGGCTGGGTCGCAAATGGCAAGAAAGATGACGGGAATATGATCTTCGTACAGTCCGACGATCGGAAAGAGGATGAGTACAAAAGCCTCAGAGCGAGAGCAGAAGCAGGGCTTGGCCCTAAGCTCGGTTCCAGTGAGACGACCGAGTTGGCCTCTAAGAAATGGTTTGACGTGCGCGCCTTTGGGCAGCTATTCGCACTGAAAGGCAAGTCCACAAAGAAAAAGAAGGGTGAACAGAATGAGGAAGAAGACACCGGCATATCCGTTGGTATTCGCGGGCCTGTTTCGGTGCAGTCTGCTTTTAGCGTGGAGCCGGTGAGTCAAGTCATCACTAGCACACAGATAACAAAAAGCGTGAGTTCTGAAAGCGACGATGGTAAACGCGGCTCAGACACAATGGGTATGAAACACCGCGTCGACCGCGGCGTGTACGTTTTCTACGGGAGCATGAATCCGCAGTTGGCGGAAAGAACCGGTTTCCGCGATGCAGATGCTGAAACTATCAAACAGGTATTACCACGCTTGTTCGAGAATGACGCTTCATCCGCCAGGCCGGAAGGAAGCATGGAGGTGCTCAAAGTAATCTGGTGGAAGCACAACTGCAAAGCGGGGCAGTATTCCTCTGCCAAGGTCCACCGCACGCTGACCGTCAAACCCGATGGAAATTACGAACTGGCCAACTTCCATGACCTGAAACCCGAAGAACTCGGTGGCTTTTGATGGGCAAGCTGCCTTCGTGATCAAAGAGAGGTTGGTTAGCCCATGGCTGACAACGAGGCGGACGATCCCATCATGATCTCTGCCTTGCAGCACTACAGTTATTGCCCACGCCAGTGCGCATTGATTCACATGGAGCAGACGTTTGCCGAGAACGTCCATACGCTGCGTGGCCGCTTCGAGCACGAGCGAGTGGACAGCCTTAAGCACGAAGTAAGCGCCGGGGTGCGGGTGGAATACGGGATGCGTGTGTGGAGCCATCGGTTGGGCTTGACCGGGAAGTGCGACGTAGTGGAATTCCATCCGGACGGCAGCGTTTATCCGGTCGAATACAAGCACGGCAAGCGCAAGCGCTGGATCAACGATGACCTTCAACTCGCCGCGCAGGCGATGTGTCTGGAGGAGGTGCTCGGGCGGCCTGTAATCAAGGGCGCGATTTTCCATCAGCAATCCCGGCGGCGACGGGAGGTGGTCATTGACGCCGCCCTTCGGGAGGCCGTGGAGACGGCAGCGCAGGAGGTGCGCCGGCTTCTCACCGAGAAGAAACTTCCTCCGCCGGTGGACGACTCACGGCGCTGCCCGGAATGCTCGCTGCATGACATCTGTCAGCCGGACCTTGCGCGCGCCAGCCCCAAGTTGGTGGTTCTGCACGAAGCGCTGTTTACACCCGACGACGACGTGCCGTGACCGTCCTGCTCAATACGCTATACGTGACGACACCCGATGCGTATCTGCGGCTCGAAGGCGAGACGCTCTGCGTGATGGTGGAAAAGGAAAAGCGCCTGCAGGTGCCCATGCATCATCTTGGCGGAGTGGTATGTTTCGGCGACGTCATGCTGAGCCCCGCCCTGATGGGGCGCTGCATGGAGGAAGGCCGAAGCATCGTGTGGCTGGCCCGTGGTGGTCGCTTCCAGGCGCGAATGGAAGGCCCGGTAAACGGCAATATTCTCCTGCGGCAGGCGCAATACCGCGCTTCAGACGATCCGGCAAGAGTTCTTGAGCTTGCGCGCGCCTTTCTGGCGGGGAAGCTGCGCAACAGCCGTAATGTGCTGCTGCGCGGTGCGCGCGACACTCAGGACGATGCCGAGCGCGCGGCCCTGGTGCACAACGCTCGGCTTGTCGCGGGACACCTGCGCAAACTTCCGTATGCGGCAGACTTGGATACCCTCCGGGGCAAGGAAGGCGATTCGGCTCGAATCTATTTTCAATCCTTCCAATACCTCATTCGCAAGTCTGTGCGCGGTGATTTCGTCTTCGACGCGCGCAGCCGCCGACCACCGAGGGATTCGATGAACGCGATGCTTTCCTTCCTCTATGCATTGCTGCTCAACGACTGCCGCAGCGCGCTGGAGGGCGTGGGGTTGGATCCGCAACTCGGATTCCTGCACGCCGTCCGGCCGGGACGCATGGCGCTGGCTCTCGATCTGCTGGAGGAGTTTCGCTCGGTCACCGCCGACCGCCTCGCGCTGACCTTGGTCAACCGCGAACAGATCCAGGAGAACCACTTTGAGAAGCGCGAAGGAGATGCCGTGCTGCTGAACGAAGAGGGCCGGAAAACGGTCATCGCCGCTTATCAGGAACGCAAACAGGAAACACTTACGCACCCGATCCTGGGACAGCAGGTGCCGATCGGCCTGCTCCCGCATCTGCAAGCGCGCCTGCTGGCGCGCTTCCTGCGCGGCGATGCTCCAGCGTACGTGCCCTATCTCCATCGGTGACGCAATGTTAATACTCATCGCTTATGATGTTTCGACCGAAACGGCAAAGGGCCGGCGGCGTCTGCGACGCGTGGCCAAGGTTTGTCAAGACTACGGACAAAGAGTCCAGAAGTCGGTATTCGAATGCGAGCTCGACGCGGCAACCTACGAGATTCTGGAGAACCGGCTTCTGGGCGAAATTGATCTCGACGAGGACAACCTGCGTCTATATCGGCTCAACGAACCGGTGGAGGAGCACATCAAAGAGTTCGGACGGTTTCGAACTGCGGATTTTGACGGTCCGCTGGTGGTGTAGCGCGGACCTGTAGTGATGACGATTTTGCCTTGGTGTTCGCGTAAGCGCCAAGTTGCTCTTTAACAATTAGATTTCTACTTCCGTCTCGCGGCAATATCGATTGTCGCTGACGCAAAGATGGACTTTCGCGGAAATTGTGATGATTGCCGTTGAAAATTATGAAGTTGCAGGAATGAAGTTTCTCCCGCTCATCTGGGCGGGAGTGGATTGAAACCAGAAGTGGCCCGCGTTCATCGTAGGAGGCTCGCCAGTTTCTCCCGCTCATCTGGGCGGGAGTGGATTGAAACCTCTTGGCGGCGCGCTCGATCAGCGCGATGGCATGTGTTTCTCCCGCTCATCTGGGCGGGAGTGGATTGAAACACGACGCCTCGCGCGTGTGGGTGAAGAAGAGCACGTTTCTCCCGCTCATCTGGGCGGGAGTGGATTGAAACATGCCGAGAAGCTGCAGCGTCTGGCGCGGACGTGGTTTCTCCCGCTCATCTGGGCGGGAGTGGATTGAAACACAGTCGGCCGCGTAAGACTTCGCTGCGTCGTAAGTTTCTCCCGCTCATCTGGGCGGGAGTGGATTGAAACTATACCCCACCGTATCACAGGGACACCCAGCGTAGTTTCTCCCGCTCATCTGGGCGGGAGTGGATTGAAACGAGTAGTCGCTCCACTGGTCGGTGCCGGCGAGGGTGGTTTCTCCCGCTCATCTGGGCGGGAGTGGATTGAAACAGGTTCGCCGCCGAAGTCCAAACCACGATATCGGGTTTCTCCCGCTCATCTGGGCGGGAGTGGATTGAAACAGGAACGCCGACTCGCCGCCGTATTCTTTCGGCGTTTCTCCCGCTCATCTGGGCGGGAGTGGATTGAAACAGGTCCGAGCCCGAGGTGCCGACGTTGCCATCGAGTTTCTCCCGCTCATCTGGGCGGGAGTGGATTGAAACGAGAGCGAGGTGCTCAAGCGCCTCGGAGGGCGTGGGTTTCTCCCGCTCATCTGGGCGGGAGTGGATTGAAACTTGATAAAGCTGGCTCACTCGACTTCCTGAACGATGTTTCTCCCGCTCATCTGGGCGGGAGTGGATTGAAACAAGGATGGTCGGGTCGTTGCCGCAGGCTTCGCGGTTTCTCCCGCTCATCTGGGCGGGAGTGGATTGAAACGATTCGGCTCTCCGAGCCACGCCTTGTAGTGGGCGTTTCTCCCGCTCATCTGGGCGGGAGTGGATTGAAACATGAAAGAGCGCTTCGAAAAAGCCGCCGCGCGGAGTTTCTCCCGCTCATCTGGGCGGGAGTGGATTGAAACATCTCCGGGCTGGCCAATGCCGCGCTGATGTGGGGTTTCTCCCGCTCATCTGGGCGGGAGTGGATTGAAACATGAAAGAGCGCTTCGAAAAAGCCGCCGCGCGGAGTTTCTCCCGCTCATCTGGGCGGGAGTGGATTGAAACTCAGAACTCGAACTTCACGCCGGCCCAGCGATTGCGTTTCTCCCGCTCATCTGGGCGGGAGTGGATTGAAACGTTCTTGCCGGCATCGGAGCCGGCATCTTCCACGGTTTCTCCCGCTCATCTGGGCGGGAGTGGATTGAAACAAATGACATCCCTCCTCACCTACCCCGCCGTCGCGTTTCTCCCGCTCATCTGGGCGGGAGTGGATTGAAACTTCATCAAGTGCACCGACAGCGAGATCGACAAGGGGTTTCTCCCGCTCATCTGGGC
>CAYSFD010000055.1:0-41485 GCA_964430565.1 uncultured Enterobacteriaceae bacterium | reverse complement strand
CTCGTGATGTTGTCGTCGTGGACCGCGAACCCGAAGTTGTAGACCTTGCCCTCTCGCAGCGCCTTGTCGTCCGCGTTCGCCAGATTGAGGGGGCGGACCCACTCCACGGTCCACATGCCATCCTTCCACACGCCCTTGACGTTCCTGTTGTCGGCGGCCGAGCCTGCTGCGTCGGCCCGGTTGAGATAGTACTGGGGCAGCAGGTCGCCCGTCTTCCATCCCGTATTGGGATCGAAGGGCACGGCGTTCTCCCCAAGCAACAGCGCCGACGGCGACTTCCGCATCGTGGCCTCGGTGAGCGCCGATGCTCCGACCATCTTCGCGTCGTACATGTATCTCGGCTGCCCGCTCTTGGCATCCAGGTTGGAGGTAAACGGATTTCTGCCGGCATCGAAGTTGCGCCATTCGAGCACGTAACCGTCATCCGCCATTCCCACGGGGTTCGAGCGGTGCGCGCGCCACTGGATGAGATCGAGGAAGCTGCCTGATGCCTTGATCTTCTCAATCTCCGCCACGGTTCTCCCCTTCTCCCACGACGCCTGGTCATCGGTCCGGGTCGACGGCAGGTACTTGCGCACGTCGTTGCGCTTGATGGCGGCATACAGCGGATTCTTCTGTACCGCAGCCGTCGTCGGCTGCTCCGGCATGTCGCGCTCGCCGCGGTGGCAGGTGAGCCAGCAGCCCTGGTTGGCGAAGCCCGGCACCGACCCGTCGTCGATCATCATCGAGAGACGGTCTTCATAGATGCCCGGTTGCTCGCCCTTGCGCGCCGCCGGATGAAGCCTGGGCTGTCCGTACGCCTTCCATTCTTTGCCGTCGAAGCGATAGACCGGATAGGCGTCGCCCGGCTGGTTGCCCTGCGTCTTCCACTGAAACCGGAAATAGGCGTTTTCGTTGTCGTAAGCCACCTGCACGTTCAGATTGATTACGCCATTCTTCCCGCTGACGGGTGTGGGTTCGAGCGGATTTGCTCTCACCAGCTTGTTACCCAGCTTTTCTTCCTGGCCGTTGTGGCAGGTCACGCACGATGTCCCTTGAGCCACCATCGACGCCCCCGGGTGGTCGGCGCCGCGCACCCATTGATAGGAGGCCTGTGCCGGGTAAAACAGCGTCAGCGTCTTGGTGGGGACCCGCTTCCAGTCCAGGGTTCCGGAATCAGAAGCAAACATCGCGCAGCCGGTAGCTACCGCCGCTGCAGTAATTGCCACAGATATCAAAGTACTCGCTTTCATCATGATGTCTCCTGACATGCGTATTCGGATTTCGAGGCCTCTAGAACAGAGCGATAGCAAACCCACCGCCCGCGATCACCGCCAACCTTGTTGAGTTTAGCAGCGAGGGCCACCTCCACGGTTGATCCAGATCAAGCGTGTCTCCAGGTTGCGACTGAATTCTCGCTGGAACGGCCCCTGTATTCGGCAATCCGCCATGCGCCGCGCGGGCATGGTCCACAAGGCGTTGTTTATTTTTGAATCGGCGCTTCTGTGGTAGCGTAACGCACCATTCCAGACAGCCCCTTCGCAATACACGATCCAACCAGCCGATGCTCGAAGCACGCGAACTCGAAGCAACACGCGGTGAGACGACGCTCTTCCGCGGGCTCGGCTTTGCGCTCGCGCCGGGCGCGCTGCTGCGTGTAACCGGCGCCAACGGCAGCGGCAAGACCAGCCTGCTGCGCGCGCTGTGCGGGCTGCTCCTGCCCGCGGCCGGAGAAGTGCGCTGGAAGGGGGAAAACATCCGCGGGCTCCGCGAGGAATACTGGAAGCACCTCGTCTACGTCGGCCACGCCAACGCGTTGAAGGACGACCTGACGGCGGAGGAAAACCTCGCCGTCGCCTGCGCGCTCTCGGGCGCCGCCGTGCCTTCCGCGCGCGCCAGCGCCGCGCTCGAGAGCTTCGGCCTCGGCGGGCGCCGGCGCCTGCCGGTGAGGGCGCTGTCGCAAGGCCAGCGGCGGCGCGCGGCGCTGGCGCGGCTGGCGCTGAGCGAAACGCTGCCGTTGTGGATACTCGACGAGCCGTTCGCGGCGCTGGACGCGGCGGCGGTGCGGCAGGTGCAGTCTTTGGTCGGCGCGCACCTCGCGCGCGGCGGCATGGTGGTGCTGACCACCCACCAGGAAGCGCGCATCGATGCCCCGTCCGTGACCGACATCAACCTCGACCGGCAATCATGACCGCCACCTTGAGCGCTGTCATCCGCCGCGACCTGCTGCTCGCGTGGCGGCGGCGTTCCGATGTCGCGACCGCGGTGCTGTTCTTCGTGATCGTGGTCAGCCTGTTTCCGCTCGCGATCGGACCGGAACCCAACCTGCTGCGCGCGATCGCGCCGGGCATCATCTGGGTCGCGGCGCTGCTCGCGTGCATGCTCTCGCTCACGCGCACCTTCGAGTCCGACCACGCCGACGGCACGCTGGACCAGATGCTGCTCGCGGCCACGCCGCTGGGCATGATCGTCATCGCGCGGGTATTCGCGCACTGGCTGGTGTCGGGGCTGCCGCTCGTCGTTCTCGCGCCGGTGCTGGCGCTCCAATTCGACCTCGAACCGGATCTGCTGCCGTTGCTGGTGGCCTCGCTCCTGCTCGGCACGCCGGTGCTGTCGCTGGTCGGCGCGATCGGCGCGGCGCTGACGCTGGGTCTTCGGGGTGGGGGAGCGTTGCTGTCGCTATTGGTGTTGCCTTTGTATGTTCCCGTGTTGATCATCGGCGCGGGCGCCGCCGAAGCGGCAGCCTCAGGCCTCGGCGGCCAAGCACAGCTCCTGTTGCTCGGCGGCTTGCTGGTGTTCGCCGCTGCTTTCGCTCCTTGGGCGGCGGCGGTGGCACTGCGTATTTCAGTGGAGTAGCGATTCGGTATGAGCGTCAACTGGTTCAAGTATTCCTCGCCCCAGACTTTTTTCCCCCTGGCGGGAAAGCTCGCCTTCTGGTTCGGCGCTCTGGCGCTGGTCGCGTGCGGCACCGGCGTGTACATCGGATTCTTCGTCGCCCCGACCGACGCCCAGCAGGGCGAGGCCTACCGCATCATCTTCATCCACGTTCCGGCGGCCTGGATGTCGATGTTCCTGTATCTGGTCATGGCCTTCTGGGCCGGACTGGGGCTCGCGTTCAATACCCGGCTCTCGGGCATGATGGCGAGCGCACTCGCGCCGACCGGCGCGCTGTTTACGTTTGTCGCGCTGTGGACCGGTTCGCTGTGGGGCAAGCCCACCTGGGGCACCTGGTGGGTGTGGGACGCGCGGCTGACTTCGGAATTGATTCTGCTGTTTCTCTATTTCGGCTTCATGGCGCTGCAGGCGGCGATCGACGATCCGCGCCGCGCCGACAAGGCGGGAGCGGTGCTCGCGCTGGTGGGCGTCGTTAACATTCCGATTATCTATTTTTCGGTCAAGTGGTGGAACACGCTGCACCAGGGCGCCTCGGTGAGTCTCACCCAGGCGCCGACCATGGCGGCAACCATGTTCGCGGGGATGATCGTCATGGCCCTCGGATTCTGGTTCTACAGCATCGCCGCGGCGCTAATGCGCGCGCGCTGCATCATGCTCGAGCGCGAGCACTCAAGCGACTGGGCAGCGGATTACGCCAAGGGGTCCGCGTGAGCTGGGGCAGCTGGGAAAATTTCCTTGCAATGGGGGGCTACGGGTTCTATGTTTGGGGCTCGTATCTCGTGACGCTCGGCCTCATACTCGCGGAAGTCGCGCTGCTCGCGGTGCGTAAGCGTACTGCCCTCGGGCGTCTTCGCGCCCGAGGCGCCACAGGACAAGGTAACCAATGAAACCCAGGCACAAGCGGTTTGCGATGATCGGAGGCGGCCTCGCCGCGCTAGGCGTGGCAGCGGCGTTCGTGCTCGCCGCATTCCAGGAAAATCTCGTGTTCTTCTTCACTCCGAGCCAGGTGGCTGCGAACCAAGTACCGCAGGGACGCGCGTTCCGCGTCGGAGGGATGGTCGCGCCGGGGAGCGTGAAGCGCCAGGTGGATGGAGTGACCGTGCAATTCGTTGTCACCGACACCGCGAAGGACGTCACCGTCGCCTACCGGGGCCTCCTTCCAGACCTGTTTCGCGAAGGAAAAGGCGTGGTGACGCAGGGCAAGCTCGGCGCGGACGGCGTGTTCGAGGCGAGCGAGGTGCTCGCCAAGCACGACGAGAACTACATGCCTCCGGCGGCGGCTGACGCGATCAAGCAGGCGCAATCGATCAACGAAAAGGCGGCGCACACCCTGGTGATCCAGGGGAGCGCCGGTCGCAAATGATCCCCGAAATCGGCCAGCTCGCGCTCGCACTCGCGCTGTGCCTGGCGCTCTGCCAGTCGATGTTCGGGCTTGTGGGCGCAGCGCGCGGCAATGTCGCGTGGATGAACGCGGCGCGTCCGGCGGCGCAAGGCCAGTTCCTGTTCACGGCCCTCGCTTTCGGATGTCTCATACATTCCTTCGTCACCAACGATTTCTCGGTTCTGAACGTCGCCACCAACTCCAATTCCAGCCTTCCCTGGTTTTACCGCTTCGCCGCCTCCTGGGGCAGCCACGAAGGCTCGATGCTGCTGTGGATCCTGATGCTGTGCGTCTGGACGGTAGGCGTGACCCTCTTCAGCCGCCAGCTCCCCGACGACATGGTGGCGCGGGTGCTGGGGGTGATGGGCCTCGTCAGCACGGGGTTCGTGCTTTTCATTCTGTTCACCTCGAATCCCTTCCTGCGGGTCTTTCCGGCGCCCGCCGACGGACGCGACCTGAATCCCCTGCTGCAGGACCCGGGCATGGTGCTGCATCCGCCGATGCTCTACATGGGCTACGTCGGCTTCTCGATCGCTTTCGCCTTCGCCGTCGCGGCGCTTATCGCGGGGCGGCTCGACGCGGCCTGGGCGCGCTGGTCGCGCCCGTGGACCACCGCCGCGTGGTGCTTCCTCACCCTCGGTATCGCGCTCGGCAGCGGCTGGGCGTACTACGAGCTGGGCTGGGGCGGGTGGTGGTTCTGGGATCCGGTGGAAAACGCCTCGTTCATGCCCTGGCTGGTGGGGACCGCGCTGATCCATTCGCTGGCGGTCACCGAGAAGCGCGGCGCTTTCCGCAGCTGGACCGTGCTGCTCGCGATCCTGGCGTTCGCCCTGAGCCTGCTCGGAACCTTCCTGGTGCGCTCGGGAGTCCTCACCTCGGTGCACGCCTTCGCGGTCGATCCGGCGCGCGGCGTATTCATCCTGGCGCTGCTCGTTCTGGTGATCGGCGGATCGCTCCTCTTGTACGTCTGGCGCGCGCCGCGCATCGGCCTGGGCGGCGAATTCGAGCCGCTTTCGCGCGAATCGATGCTGCTCGCGAACAACGTCGTGTTCGCGGCGGCGGCCGGGTCGGTGCTGCTCGGGACGCTTTATCCGCTCGCGCTCGATGCCTCGGGCCTGGGCAAGATCTCGGTCGGCCCGCCCTACTTCGAGACCGTGTTCTTTCCCCTCATGGCGCCGGCGCTCTTTCTCATGGGCGTTGGCCCGCTCGCCCGCTGGAAAAAGGCGAGCCTCCCCGACCTCGCGGCGCGTCTGCGCTGGGCTTTTGCGACAAGCCTCGTCGCGGGGCTCCTCCTCCCCTTTGCAATGGGACGCTGGAGCGTGCTCGTCGGCCTTGGGCTCTTGCTCGCCGCATGGATCGCCGCGAGCGCCGTCGTTCAGCTGTATGAGAAAGTTCGCAACGCGGCGAGTGGAACGAGCGCCTGGACCCGGCTGCGCAGCACGCCGCGCGCGACCTACGGCATGCTGCTCGCGCATTTCGGCGTGGCGGTGTTTGTCGTCGGCGTGACGCTGGTCAAGGGTTACGAGAGCGAGAAAGACGTGCGCATGGAGCCGGGCGACAGCGTGGAGCTCGGCGGCTACACGTTCCGCCTGATCGGCGTGCGCGATGTGCGGGGGCCGAACTACGTTGCCGGGCGCGCTCGGATCGAGGTCACCCGGAACGGCCGCGCAGTCACCACGCTCTACCCCGAGAAACGCATCTACACGGTACAGAACTCGCCCATGACCGAGGCCGCGATCGACACCGGCTTTACGCGCGACCTGTACGTGTCGCTCGGCGAAGCGGTCAGCGCGACGGCCTGGGTCGTCAAGGTGCAGCACAAGCCCTTCATCGACTGGATCTGGGGCGGCTGCCTCCTGATGGCGCTTGGCGGCGCAATCGCGGCGAGCGACCGCCGCTACCGGGTGTCGGCGAAGCGGCGCGACGAGCAGTACGCTGCGGCGCCCGCTACGCCGGGTTGAGAGTTCCCACGCAGATGACGCACCGATTTTCTCACTGTCATTCCCGCGCAAGCGGGAATCCAGTGACTGTCCAAGATGAACGACTCTGGATTCCGGCTCGCGCTGCGCGCGTCCGGAATGACGGGCGATGAACCGATTCGTGCTTCCATTGGCCGTCTTCGCCGCGCTGATCGCGCTGCTCGGAGTTGGGCTCACGCTCAATCCGCGCGAAGTGCCCTCGCCGCTCATCGGCAAGCCCGCTCCGCATTTCGAATTGCCGCAGCTGCATGAGCCGACGAGGATCTTCTCCGAAAAGAACATGCTTGGCAAAGTCTGGATTCTCAACGTCTGGGCCTCCTGGTGCGTCACCTGCCGCGAGGAGCACCCGGTGCTGATCAATCTCGCCGCAAGCGGCGTGGCGCCGATCTACGGGCTCAACTATAAGGACAAGCGCGAAGAAGGCCTCGCGTGGCTGAAGAGCTTTGGCGACCCTTATCAGCTTTCAATCCACGACTTCGAAGGCCGGGTCGGCATCGATTACGGCGTGTACGGCGTGCCCGAGACCTATGTGATCGACAAGCGCGGCGTCATCCGCTACAAGCGCATCGGCGCGCTCACCCCGGAGATCGTCAAGAGCAAGGTGCTGCCTCTGGTGCAAGAGCTCGGCCGTGGTTAGGCTGCTTGCACTTCTCCTGCTGGTCGCTTCTTCGTGGGTATCCGCGAAGGAAGCGACCTCCGCAGCGCCGGACCCGGCGCTTGAACAGCGGGTCATGGCGCTCTCCAACGAGCTGCGCTGCCTCGTCTGCCAGAACCAGACCATCGCCGATTCGAGCGCGCCGCTCGCCGAGGATCTCAGGAACCAGGTTCGGGAGAAGATGCGGCAGGGCGCGAGTGACTCGCAGATCATCGATTTCATGGTGGAGCGCTACGGCGACTTCGTTCTCTATCGCCCGCCGGTCAAGGCGACGACGCTCCTGCTGTGGTTCGGACCGCTGCTGCTCCTCCTCGCCGGGCTGCTCGTCCTGCTCCGCCGGCTCCTGCGCCGGCGACCGGCGCAGGACGTCGAGATGACCCCCGCGGAGCGCAGCCGCGTCGCGGAGCTTCTTGCCGGGAAAGAGGCGGAGCGCCGGTGACCGCATTCATCGTCCTCGGCGCCCTCCTCGTCGCCGTCGCTCTGCTGTTCGTCGTGCCGCCTCTGCTGCGCCGTGGCTCGCGCCGGGGCGCGACTCGCGATGCCGTCAACGTCGCGGTATACCGGGATCAGCTGCGCGAACTGGACGCCGACCTGCGCGCCGGAACGCTGGCCCCGGATCAGCATGAGAAAGCGCGCGCCGAGATCGAAGCACGCCTGCTCGCCGACGTGGACAAGGACGATGCTCCAGAGAAATCCCCGCGCGGCTCGCGCGCCGCGGCAGTCGGTTTGGGCTTGGCCGTTCCGGTTTGCGCGCTGGCCGTTTACCTCGCAGTCGGCAATCTCGGAGCGCTCAACCCGGGCGCCGGCGGGACCCTGGCCCAGCACGGCGTGGACGAGCAGCAGTTCGAGGCGCTGATCGCGCGACTGGCGATGCGACTGAAGGACAACCCGGAGGACGCCGAGGGCTGGATGATGCTGGGCCGCTCGTACGCCGTGATCGGCCGCTTCGCCGAGGCCGCCGAGGCCTATGCCGAGGCGGCGGCACGCATACCCCGAGATGCACAGCTGCTTGCCGACTATGCCGACGCCCTCGCGATGGCGCAAGGCCGTCGCCTGCAAGGTGAGCCGGAAAAAATACTCGCCCGCGCGCTCGCAGTCGATCCGCTGAACGTCAAGGCGCTCATGCTCGCCGGCACCGCCGCTTTCAACAGAAACGATTACTCCGGCGCCATACGTCACTGGGAGCGAATTCTGGACACCGTCCCGGGCGAATCCGAAATGGCGCAGAGGGTTCGCGCGAGCATCGCGGAAGCGCGTGAACTGGGCGCGGGCCGGCAGGCCGCGGGGCCTGGAAGCAAAGCCGACCGCGGGCAGGTAAAGGGCGTGGTCAAAGTCGCTCCGGAGCTGGCCGCAAAAGTGGGGCCGGACGACACCGTATTCATCTTCGCGCGCGCGGAGCAAGGTTCGCGCATGCCGCTCGCCATATTACGCAAGCAGGGGCGCGACCTTCCGATCGAATTCACCCTCGACGATTCGATGGCGATGAGCCCTGCGGCGAAGCTTTCCGGGCAACCGCGCGTGGTGATCGGAGTTCGCGTCTCGAAAACCGCGGACGCGAGCGCTCGGCCGGGTGACCTGCAGGGCCTGAGCAAACCGGTGAAGGTCGGCGCCAAGGGCGTCAACGTGACGATCGACACCGAGTTGCGCGAACCGGCGAAGAAATGATGGAGGGGATGATTCCCGGAATGCCATGGCGCGCGAACGCGGAAGAGCGCTGAACCTCGGCGAGTCGACCGCCGATGGGCGTCTCGCCGAAAACGTCATGCATTTCGCGCGCGTGCTGCGCGCGGCGGGCCTGCCGATCGGCCCGGACCGGATGCTCGATGCGGTGCGCGCGCTCGAGGTCGCCGGGGTTGAGCGGCGCGACGACTTTTACTGGACGCTCGCCAGCGTCTTTCTCGCCCGACGCGAGCAGTTTGAAATCTACGACCAGGCCTTCCATATCTTCTGGCGCGACCCGCAGCTGCTCGAGCGCGTGATGGCGATGTTTTTGCCGCAGGTCTATGGCCGGCAGGCCCGCGAAGAGCAGCGCCCGGCATCCGGCCGCGTCGCCGAAGCGTTGCGCCACAGGCAGAAAAAACCGAAGGAGGAGCCCGCCGAGCCGCCGCAGGAGACTCAGCTTGATGCCGCCCTCAGCTTTTCCTCGCGCGAAGTGCTGCAACATGCCGACTTCGAGACGATGACGAGCGAAGAGTTGGCGCAGGCGAAAAAGCTGATCGCGAACCTGAGGTTGCCGATTCCGGAAATCCGCACACGGCGCTTCAAGCCCGATGCCCGCGGCGCTCGCGTGGACCTGCGCGCCAGTCTGCGCGCGAGCTTGAGACACGGCGCCACGATCATCCCTCTCAAGCGCCGCTCGCCCGAGCGGCGCCACCCGCCGCTCGTCATCCTGTGCGACGTGTCGGGCTCGATGAACCGTTACTCGCGCATGTTCCTGCACTTTCTTCACGTGATCACCAACGACCGCGACCGGGTGACGAGCTTCGTTTTCGGAACACGCCTCACCAACATCAGCCGCTACCTGCGGCACCGTGACGTGGACATCGCGATGAGCGGGGTGTCTGAGGCGATCGCCGACTGGTCGGGCGGCACGCGTATCGGGCAGTGTCTTGCCGAATTCAACCTGCGCTGGTCGCGCAGAGTGCTCGGGCAAAATGCGGTCGTGCTGATGATCTCCGACGGATTGGACGGGGACGTCGGCGAGGGTCTCGCCCGGGAGATGGAGCGCCTGCACAAGTCGTGCAGGAAACTCATCTGGCTCAATCCGCTGCTGCGCTACCCGGGGTTCGAGGCGCGGCCAGCCGGCGTGCGCGCGATGCTCCCGCACGTGGATGAATTTCTGCCGGTGCACAACGTCGCGAGCCTCATCGACCTCGCCCGCGCGCTGGAAGGCTCGCACGAGCACCGCCGCGCCGCGTAGGGACAAACCGGGGACAGACCACGGTTTTCGATCAGGTCAGAGTTTCGACGTCGAACTCTACGGCCGCTTCGGTCGGATCGGCGCTGTAGGCATGCCCGAAGCTGATCGTTCCGTGTCCCTGTAGCACAACCTCCTCGCGCTTTACGGCCATCTCTGGCCCGCCTTGGAGGATAACAAAAGTGCCGTTGGAACTGACATCGACCAGGACGAACTTGTCTCGACGGCGTTCGATCCGCGCGTGCTCGCGAGACGCCTTGCGGTCCGCAATCACGATATCGCTGGAGTTGTCTCGGCCAAGCTTTATCAGTTCGCGATCGGGGCCAAGGGTCGTCTCCTTCCCGCTGTACTTCAGGCGCATTTGGACCTGGGGCTGTTTTGCCGGGCTGGGCGACCGGCCCGCCATGTACGTCAGTTCCTCGCTTTGCTGCCACAGAACCTCATAGACATCGACTTCCTGCTGCCGCCCCTTGACCGGAAGCTTGTCGAGAACCCGGGTCAGGGCCTTTCTCGCCGCACTCAAGGGTTCCACGCACTCTCCGGCGGCAATAATCTGACCAGGCTTGGCCAGCTTCACCATTCGAGAGGCGACGTTGACGCAGTCTCCGAAAACGTCCTGTCCTTCCTCCAACACAGGCCCGAATTGCACCCCGATGCGGATCTGAAGGCGCTGGCCGGAAACAGGCTCCTGCATCTCGACCCGCGACTGCATCTCAGCTGCGGCCTCGGTCGCCGCCGCGGCGGTCGGAAACACACACATGACCTCGTCGCCGATAGTCTTGACCACCCGCCCCCCGCAGGCGAGAGCGGCTTCGCTCATGATATTGATACAGAGCCCGACGCACTCGAGCGCTCGCGCATTTCCGAGCTTCTCGTACAGGCGCGTGCTACCGCTGACATCGGCGAACAAAACGGCTAACTCTACGGGCTTCTTTTCCATCGGACCGTTCGAACTCCAAGGCGGCAAAGTATAAGCCAAAAGGTTGCTAAGAATGCTCCGCATCAGGGGAAATCCCTGCGCCGCTGTTCGGCAGCGGCCGTTCCCGCGCCTCGTCCGGTGTGAATATTCCACAACAACACGGTGGAACGCTTCACAGCCTTCGTCCCCGCCCGAGAACTAAGCTGGTGACCGTGCAAATGAAGGTTTGCATGGCCCCGGACAAACCGGGAACACAACGGGACAAGGAGCAGAAGCCATGATCAAGATGAACGGGTACTCCAGCATGGACCAGCGCATCGACACCATCCGCGTGAGCGAGAGCGACCGGCAGATCGCCAAAGAACACTTGCGCGACGCAGACTTCGTGGCCGACCTGATCTTTCGCGCCGCGGAGAACCTCCGGTCCGCCGAGGGACTCTTGAGCAAGCTGTTCGTTCATCGCGCTGGCTGAGGATCGCGGAATCCGGGCGGCGCCGCGCTCGCTGGATCGCCGCCTGATCCTGCGCCGACCGGAGAAGCGCTTCTTCGAAACGGCCAAGCCGAACAGGCTTGGCCGTTCTCACTGCATCGCCCCGCTCTATCAGGTCAGAGCTTCAACGTCGAATGCCGCCACTTCCGTCGGATCGGAGCTGTAAGGATGCCCGAAGCTGATCGATCCGCGGCCGTGCAACACGACCTCCTCGCGCTTTACGGCCATTTCAGGCTCGCCGTGAAACGTGACGAAAGTGCCGTTGGAGCTGACATCGATCAGAACGAACTTGTCGCGCCGGCGTTCAATCCGCGCGTGCTCGCGAGACGCCTTGCGGTCGGCTATCACGACGTCGCTCGAACTCTCCCGGCCGAGCTTTATCAGCTCGCGGCCCGAGACGACTTCCTTGCCGTTGTGTCTCAGGCGCAACTGCACCTGAGCCTGCTTTGGCGGGCCAGGCCCCCGGCTCGCCATATACGTCAATTCCTCGCCCTGCCGCCACAACAACTCATAGACGTCGACCTCCTGCTGTCTCCCCTTGACCGGAAGCCTGTCGAGAACACGGGTCTGCGACTTCATAGGCTCGCTCAATGCTTCCACGCACTCCCCGCCGGCGATGATCTGGGAAGGCTGGGCCAGCTTCACCATTCGAGCCGCCACGTTGACGCAGTCGCCGAACACGTCCTGCCCTTTCTCCAGCACGGGACCGAATTGCAGCCCGACGTGGATCTGAATACGCTGCCCGGAGACCGATTCCTGCATCTCGACCCGTGACTGCATCTCGACGGCGGCTTGGGCCGCCGCCAAGGCGGTCGGAAACACGCACAAAACCTCATCGCCGATCGTCTGGACCACGCGCCCCTCGGCGCTGAGAACCGATTCGCGCATGATTTTGAGCAAGAGCGCGACGCACTCGGCCGCTCGCGCGTTGCCGAGCTTCTCGTACAGGCGCATGCTCCCGGAGATGTCGGCAAACAGAACCGCCAGATTCACGGGCTTCTTTTCCATCGCACAATTCGAACTCTTCTGCTGGCCCGAAAAGTATAAGCCAAAGGCTCCGAAGAATGCTCTTCTTCCGGCCCGAATCGCACTTGAGCGCTCGTCGCCATCTGCTCTAAAATGACCTCCAGAAGCGGAACAGAACCGACGTCGGGAGAAGCCATGCGCTGGAGCTGCCGTAGGGTGGTCGGAAGTTGTTTCCAACTGGCGGCAATCCTGTTTTGCGCCGGCGCATCCGCCCAAACAGCCGGCACGTTGACACTGGTTGAAGGGCGTCTTGCGCTGATTCGGGGCGCAACGCTCTACGCCGCTGCCCAGGGCGTGAGGCTGGAGTCTGGAGACATCTTGGCGATCGACCCCAAAGGGCAGGCGCAAGTGGAATTCCAGGACGGCGCCATTCTCAATCTCAGCCAGGGAGCGCGCGCCATGCTGACTGGCGCGGCGCCGGGGCGCGCTCAGTCGGAGATCGCGATGCTGTCCGGCTGGGCCAAGTTTACCCAGAAAAAATCCGGAAAAAGCACGCCTTACCGGTACCTCATGCCGCTCGCCGAGATCGCCTCGGGTGAAGCCACTGCGGTCCTGAACTCCGGCGACGACTTCACCGCCATATACGTCGAATCCGGCACCGTGAGATTCTCCGAAATCGGCAGGAAAGGGACTCAGAGAGCCACGCGCGACGCGAAGGGCGGCGAGTTCATCGTGCGCCGGGGCGAGCAGGCGGCCGCCTTCGCCCCGCGGCCCTCGGCGGATTTCCTGAAGAACATGCCGCGGCATTTCCAGGATAACCTTCCCATCTTGATCGAGCGGGTCAAGAACAAGCGATCCGAACCCAAGCGGGAGCACGAAGTGACATACACGGAGGTCGAAGTTTGGCTGAAAGCGAGTTCCTCGATCAGAAGAAACTTCGTCAAGCGGTTCGAGATTCGATCCAAAGATCCTGAATTCCGCCGCAAGCTGATCGAAAATCTCCGGGAGCACCCCGAATGGGACCGGGTGCTGTTCCCCGAGAAGTATGAAACGAAGGACTCGAACGGCCCGAAGAGCGGGACACCCGGCACACAACAATAGGAGGCAACGATCATGAGACTGATCATCAAGTTCAACATCGTGTTTCTGGCGATTTTTGCCGTCGGCTTGGTCATTGCCGCCTATGTATCGCGCGAACTGCTGCGGGAGAACGCGCGCGAGGAGGTGCTCCAGCACGCCCGCATCATGATGGAATCGGCGCTCGCGACGCGGGCCTACACCGCCAAGCAGGTGGGCCCGCTGCTCGAGACGCAGATGAAGTACCAGTTCCTGCCGCAATCGATACCCGCGTTTGCGGTCGCCGAGCAGTTCGGCGAACTGCGCAAGAAATTCGCCGATTACGACTACAAGGAGGCGGCGCTGAATCCGACCAATCCGCGCAACCGCGCCACCGACTGGGAGACCGATGTCGTCAACCAATTCCGCCAGACCCCGGAGCGCACCGAGATCGTCGGCGAGCGCGACACGCCGAGCGGTCGCACCCTGTATATGGCCCGCCCTTTTCAGATCAAGAACGCGGCGTGCCTGTCCTGCCACAGCACGGTGGACGCCGCGCCCAAGACCATGATCGAGCTCTACGGCCCGGCGAACGGCTTCGGCTGGAAGCTGAATGAGGTGATCGGCGCGCAGATCGTGTCCGTTCCAATGACCCTGCCCATCAAGCGCGCCGACGACACCTTCAAGGTGTTCGTGATCTCGCTCACCGGGGTCTTCGCCTTCGTCTTCATTGCCCTCAATCTCATGCTTTACACTATCGTGATCCGACCTGTCACCCGGCTGTCGAAGATAGCCGATGAGGTGAGCCTTGGGGATCTCGACGCCCCGGAGTTCACCAGCAAGGGCAAGGACGAGATCGCGATCCTCGCCGGGTCGTTCAACCGCATGAGAACGAGCCTCGTGCAGGCGATGAAGATGCTCGAAGAGTGAAAGCCGGCATAGCTGTCCCCGGAGGCTAGTGGCAGTTCTCAAGCAACTCGGCAAGTACAAGATCGTCGAAGTCATCGGCAAGGGTGCGATGGGGGTCGTCTACAAGGGATACGACCCCGTGCTCGAGCGACATGTCGCGCTCAAGGCCATGCGCAAGGAGCTGGTTGACTCGGACCTTGCCGAGCAGATCATCGCGAGGTTCAAGAACGAGGCGCTCGCCGCGAGCCGCCTCACCCACCCCGCGATCGTCGGCATCTACGACTATGGCGAGACCAAGCAGCTCGCCTTTATCGCGATGGAGTTCGTGCAAGGCCACGGGCTGCGCGACTTTCTCGCGCGGCAGCAGCGCTTCGGCCTTCAGGACGTGATGGCCATCATGGCCCAGTTGCTGGACGCGCTCGACTACGCCCACGACCACGGGGTGATCCACCGCGATATCAAGCCTGCGAACATCATCATGACCTCGAACGGCAGCCTCAAGCTCGCAGACTTCGGAATTGCCCGCATCGACCGCTCCAACCTCACCCAGGTGGGGTCCATCATGGGCACACCAGCCTACATGTCGCCGGAGCAATATGTCGGGCAGCAGGTGGACCGGCGCAGCGACATCTTTTCCTGCGGCGTCGTTCTCTACGAGCTGCTTACCGGCGTCAAGCCGTTTGAAGGCCCGACCGAGACCGTCGGGTACAAGATATGTCACGAACCCCACCGCAATCCCTCGGAAATCAACCCTCAGGGCGTTCCTACAGTATTCGACGCCATCCTCACCAAGGCTCTCGCGAAGAAACCCGAAGACCGGTACGCCAACGCCCGGGAATTCGCAAAGGCGCTCTCCATGGGTTTCGAGAACCGTGGCGACATGCCGGCGACGTCCGAGGTGACCACACTTCTCACCATACTCAATGTGGAGAAACCTCGGCCAGACACGACTTCTCCACCCCCGGGATGGAAGGTAGAGACATTGCGTGCGCTCGAGGAGCTGCTCGCCCCATATCTCGGCCCGATCGCCAGAGTGCTCGTCAAGAAATCGGCGAAGACTACGACCGACGGACTGGCGCTGGTGCGCCTCCTCGCCGCGAGCATTCCGTCCGAGCAGGACAGAGAGGCGTTCGCCGGGGCGGCACTCGAAAAGGTTTCTGTACGCGCCCGGGCCGAAACGACGCCGGAGCGGTCATCTCCAGATATTTCTCGAAAGCCGATCGAGGCGGTTGACATCGACAAGGCCGCGAGCCGGCTCGCACCCTATCTCGGTCCGATCGCCAAGGTGGTAGTGAGGAAATCCGCCGCGCAAGGGGGCGACCTCAGGGCTCTCTATCAGCGGCTCGCGGAGAACCTCGCCGACCTGGAGGAGCGCGCCGAGTTTCTCAAGAAATCCGGTTACGGAGATTGATCTTCAGTTTCGGGAAAACATAGGAGAACCCACATGAACCCATTCCGACTGGCATGGGTTGCGGCCTTACTGGCCGCTTCAGCCGCCTTTGCGCAAGACCCTGTCACCGGCTATCCCAGCCGGGCGATTCGACTGATCGTTCCCTTTCCCGCCGGGGGCGCGGCGGACGCGCTGCCCAGGATCGTCGCTGAAAGGCTCGCGTCAAGATGGGGGCATCCGGTCATCGTCGAGAACCGGGTGGGAGCAAGCGGCTCGATTGGCGCGGAGGCGGTGTCGCGCTCCGAGCCCGACGGCTACACGCTGCTCGCGACGCCGCCGGCGCCGCTTGTCATCAACCCCAGCCTGTATTTGAAGCTTCCTTACGATCCGACCCAGTTCGTGCCGGTGACGGTGATGGCTGCGATCCCAAGCGTGCTGCTCGTCAATGCGGCAAAAGTCCCGGCGAACACGCTGCAGGAATTCATCGCGCTCGTGCGCGCGAACCCGGACAAGTTCAACTACGCATCACAGGGGACGACCACCGTTTCATTTCTCACGACCGAGATGCTCAAGACAGCGGCCGGCGGCCTGAAAATCACGCATGTGCCCTATAAGGGGACTGCACCCGGGCTCGCGGCGCTGCTCGCGGGCGAAGTGGAGATGATGTTCGACAATCTCGGGGTGACGGTACAGCACGTTCGCGCGGGGAAGCTCAAGGCGCTGGCCGTCGGCGGCGTGCGGCGCGCGCCGTCGCTTCCCGATGTGCCGGCGATGGCGGAGTTCTATCCGGGCTTCGTCTCGATTGCGTGGTTCAGCATTTCGGCGCCTCCGAAGACGCCGGTGGCGATCGCTGAGAAACTTTCCGCAGCGATAGTGGAAACGCTGAAGCAGCCCGATGTCGCCAAACGCCTCGAAGGATTGTCCGCCGAGCCGATCGCAAGCACACCCGCCGGAATGGCGGCGATCATGAGGGAGGACGCCGAGCGCTGGCGCAGCGTCATCCGCGCCGCGGGCGTGAAACCCGAGTGATCTATTTGTAGAAGACGTGCCTGCCGATGCGGGCGACCGGCCGTTTGCCTCTCGCCCAACTCGGTTTGACATACGTAGCATGGAAGAACAAGGCGTCCTCCAGCACCGGCGTATGCCGCCCGCGGTAGACCGCTTCGGCCACGTCCCAGGCCCGTCGCCATTCCTCGCCCATCGGGGTAGGCACTGAATTCAACTCCGTCCACGAGAAAGCGCCTACATAGCGCTTGCGACGCGGATCCCAGTTTTGCTGATAGACGACGCCGCAGACCGTATCGGGGTAACGGCCCGAGGCCTTGCGGTTCATCGTGACTTCGGCCACCGCATATTGACCCGCGATGGGTTCGCCGCGAGCTTCAAAATACACGTTCCGCGCAAGGCAGACGAGATTGCGCTTTTCGTCTCGATACGCATCGACCGCTTGCAGCGCGAAAATGAATGTTGCCGCGATCAGGCCGAGGGTCAAGGCAGACAACCAAAGGCCCTTGTCGGTTGTGTACCAGAAGAGACGAAGGTCGTTTCGCCAATACGTTACCGCCCAGGCGAAGCGGGAAGGGAATTCCGCATGGAAACGCGTCAGGACCATATCTTCGGCATCGATAGCCAACGGAAGGCCAGCACGCGGATATTAGCCCGCCGCTTGCAACCCTCAAAAGGGGTAATTGCAGACGACCACCAAATAGTTGGCACAGTCTCGTCAGGGTGACAGTCGCCAAACGGATTGAAAGAAGCCTGACCGAGGGAGCACAATGGACCCTATGGCCCAGGGCACGCCCCGTTCAGTCGCCGAAATCCAGAGCTTCATCACGATGCTAAGCGTCGCCTGCGAAGACCGCGAGATCAACGACCGGCTCGCAAAACTTCTTTCGCTTCCGGACCCGAAGCGCCAGGCGCTCTTGCACGCCTGGGTCTCGGATCTTCTGATTGCCCAGGCGCCACGGGATTTCAATGCGGCGATCGCCTGCCTGCTCGATGACAAAGTGGCGGAAAAGGCCTACGAAGTCATCTTCAACTGCAAGCGATCCGGCGGAGGCCTCTAGCGAATCGGGGCTCTATATGCCCGAGAGTGCATCGACACAGTGGGTTTCGAGCGACTGAAACACGCCCCCGCCGCGTTCAAGCCGGGGTACGGGCTCAAGCCAGGCCGCGAGCCCCCCCGGAACACGGTTTTTTTGAATCCGTGTGAAGTAGTTACTGAGCAAAGGTATGACTGTGGCATAGTCTTGCTCCGTCTCCGTCGCTCGGAGAGGGAAAAGGGGCGAAGGTCGTGAAAATGAACACTACGCTGGTAATCAATTCGAAGGGGGGGTCGGGAAAGACCACCATCGCGACCAACCTCGCAAGTTACTTTGCGGCGCACGGTGTTCCGACCACCGTCATGGACTACGACCCGCAGGGTTCGAGCATGAGTTGGCTGCGGCTTCGCGCCCTGCCCGGATCGAGGATTTACGGCGCCAACGCCGCGCCGCAGAAAGGGGGCCGCATACGCAGCGTCGAGATGCATGTGCCGGCGGACACGCAACAGCTCGTGATCGATGCGCCCGCCGGCGCGTCGGGACTCCTCTTGCAGGAAATGCTTTGCAAACCTGATTGCATCATCATCCCGGTAGCCCCATCGGCCATCGACATCCACGCCACGGCAAAATTCGTCGGGGACCTGCTGCTCGCGGGCCGGATCCGAACACGCAATATCCGGCTTGCAATCGTCGCGAACCGGGTACGCAGTTCCATGCCCGTATATCAGCCGCTCGAGCGGTTTCTCACTTCGCTTGGCCTGCCGTTTCTCGCGCGCGTCAGCGATTCGGACGTGTACATCAAGGCCGCGGAGACGGGGGTTGGAATCTTCGAGATGGACGCTTCAGCGGCAACCACCGAGTGCGGAGAGTTCATGCCCATCGTCGAGTGGGTGGGCCACCCTCGGAACATCGAGGCCGCCCCTGAGAGGAAAGTCATCGATCTGGCACAAAGGCGCCCGACTGAAAAGGACAGGACTCTCTCATTGATCCGCTCAAATCCATGAGCGGCGCGGCCAGCGCGACGCGAAAGAATTTTTCCTACCGCTAGAGCGGAATTGCAAGCAGCGTGTCCACGCTGCGACTGTCGAGCACGACGGTCTTTTCTTCGAACTGCAGGTCCTTGCCGTCAACGCGGATGCGGTCGAGGTAGCGGCCGCTCGCAAAGAGCACCGACTCCCCCGTGCGCATGATGCGCACGACCTGGAAGTTCGAGATCGCGCCCACGGTAAGCGGATCGATTCTTTCGACGAGCGTCGAGGACACCACGTGACGGTATCGCTGCGCCTCATAGATATTGGCGTGGCGCAGCGCCGAAACGCGGTCCCTGAGCATTGCGCGCGAGTCTGCGTAGATGATCGGCAGCGGGAGCTTGCGCTCGAAGTTCTCCGCAGTGGTGATGCGGTAGCGGCACTGCTCCAGGAAGAAGTCGGGCCACTCCTCCAGCCGATCGTCGTCGAGCGCGTGGACGTAGCGCGCGAGCAGGTTCTCGACGGTGAGCTGGAGTTCGATGTCCATCTAGGCTTTGTCATTCTGAGGGCGCAGCCCGAAGAATCTGCTTTTACACCAGATCCTTCGCTTCGCTCAGGATGACATTCAGAGTTCCATGAGTTTCCGGTACTGTTGCCACAACCCGCGAACCGACGTCTCAGTGACGCGCGATTCGTTCGACTCGACGCTGCGCCCACCCATTTCCACGACCGAGGTCCACGCCGAGGCACCCGCTACGCCGCGCTGCACGAACCCGGTCGCGGCGCCGTCCTCGAGCGAGATGTAGCCCGCCGGTCCCACCAGATTTGACTGCTTCATGCGCCGCTCGCTCATTTCCTCGTCGTCGCCGGCGTAGCCGAAGGCGGTCCACACCAACTCGGTGCCGCCCACGCCCTTCGGCAGTACCTGGCGCACTGCGAGGCAGTTCATGATCTGCTGCAGGACGAAGCCCGGAAACACGGTCAGGATCTGAAGCGTGATGCCGTCGCCGAACTCGTCCACCGACTCGAGCATCTCGGGCGCTTCCAGCCGGTAGCCGCCCGAGGCAGAACGCATGCCGGCGCGCTCGTACTCGTCGCCGGCGAGGTCGGTCTTCATCATGGTGAAGCTCACGTGGCTGCCGCCGTCCCCGCCGACGATCACACCGCCTTTCTGCTCGAGACGATTCAAGCGGAAAGTCGAGAAGAAAAGATGCAACAGGCTCGCATGGTAGGTGTCCTTCACATTCTCGAAGTAGAGTTTCCAGTTGCTCGGCAGAACCTGGCTGTAGCCGCCAAGCAAGCGCACCGGACCCTTCATCACGCGTCGGATCCTTGCAGCGACTTCCGGGCCGACGTAGCGCTCGATCGGAGGCGTTGCCTCGGAAAGCGTGGCGAACATCAGGCCACAAAACACCTCGACGCGCAGTTTCCTCGGCGCCTGACTCTCCGGCCTTGCGTCCTCGGGCATGCCGCCGTGCCCCCTGATGCCGCGCCGGAAGGCGACACCGGTGAGGTTGCCTTCGAGATCGTAGGTCCAGTTGTGATAGACGCAAGCGATCTCTTTTGCGTTGCCGCGGTCCTTCAGGCACAGGAGTGCCCCGCGGTGCGCGCAGCGGTTCTCGAAACACCGCAACGCTCCCTGCAGATCGCGTGTCACCACCACCGGCATCTCGCCGACGAAAGTCGTCTTGAAATCGCCCGTATCCGGCAACTCGGCGTCCAGGCCAAGAAAATTCCAGGTCGCGCCGCGATAGATGCGCTCCTGCTCGCGCGCGTAAATGCTCTCGTCCTGGTACACCCAGTAGGGAACGCGCGTGAGGCCTTCAGCGGGCCAGACCCGCGATTCGGGGATTGCGGACATGAATTCCGAGAGGAAAATAGCAGATCAGGAGGATTCTAGCACCGGTAAAATACCGCCGAGACTAAGGGGAAAACATGATTCGCCGATTCTTGCTCGCCGCCGCGTTCGGGTTCGCGCTCGCCGCCTCCGCGCAGGCACAGGAGTATCCGACCAAGCCGATCCGCATCATCGTTCCCTACCCCGCGGGCGGCAGCGCCGATCTCCTGCCGCGTATCTTCGCCGAGAAGCTCAGCGCCAAATGGGGGCAGCCGGTGCTGGTCGAAAACCGCCCCGGCGCGGGCGGCAACGTCGGTGCCGAAATCGCCTACAAGGCCGAACCCGACGGCTACACGCTGTTCGCAACGGCACCGGGGCCGCTCGTCGTCAACCAGAACCTGTACCGCAAGCTCGCCTTCGACCCGGCGCAGTTCGTGCCCGTCGCCATCATGGGCGCGATCCCGAACGTGCTTCTGGTTAACCCGAATCTCGCCGCGAGCCGCGTGCAGGAGTTGATCGCGCTCGCCAAGGCAGACCCGGGCAAGCTCAACTACGGCTCGCAGGGCAACGGCACGACCTCGCATCTGACTACCGAGCTGTTCAAATCGATGGCCGGCGGGTTGAACATCACGCACGTTCCCTACAAGGGCTCGGCGCCGGCTATCGCCGCCCTGCTCGGCGGCGAGATCGACTTCATCTTCGACAACCTCGGCGTGACGCTGCAGCACGTAAAGAGCGGCAAGCTCAGGGTGCTCGCCGTATGCACCGAGAAGCGGCTAGCCTCGCTTCCCGACGTGCCTGCGATGTCGGAGATCCTTTCAGGTTTCAGCTCTGTCGCATGGTTCGGTATCGTGGCCCCGCCGAGGACACCCTCGCCGATTGCCGAAAAGCTCTCCGCCGCCGTCTCCGAGGCGATCGGGCATCCGGACGTGGCGAAGAGGCTCGCCGCAATGTCGGCCGAGCCGATCGGCGGCACGCCGGCCGAGATGGCCGCCTTCATGAAGCGCGACGGAGAGCGCTGGAAAAGCGTGATCGAATCGGCTCAGGTGAAAGTGGATTGATGGCGGTCGCACTTGTCATTCCCGCGAAGACGGGAATCCAGAGTCGCAGCCAGAAGTCCCTGGATGCCCGCTTTCGCTGGCATGACGGCAATTTCGCCCCGTGAATTTACCCCGGATTGCCATCGCCACCGGCGACCCCGCCGGCATCGGCCCGGAGATCGCGCTGAAAGCGGTGCTCGACCCCCGCGTGGGAAGGATCTGCCGGCCGCTGCTCGTCGGCGACCGGGGGGCGCTCGAGAAGCACGCCGCCGCCTGCGGCCTTGCGCCGAACATCCGGTCCATCGCTTTCGCCGCAGACGCGAACTGGAGCAACGGCGCGGTCAACCTTATAGAGCGCAAGCAGTTTTCTCCGGGAGAGTTGCACATCGGCGCGATCGCCGCGCCGCACGGTGAAGCTGCGCTCGACTCGGCGAAGGCCGCGATCGATGCGGCGCTCGCGGGCGAAGTGGACGCGGTGGTCGCCGCGCCGCAGACCGAGAGCGCGATCAAGCTCGCCGGCATCGAGTTCGACGGCTATCCGGGCTTCGTCGCGCGCTGCGCGGGCGTCCCGCCCGAGGACGCGTTCCTGATGATCTGCTTCCACTCGGGCGGGACCGAAATGCGCATCGCGCACGCGACGCTGCATACGAGCTTGCGCCGCGCGATCAAGCTCGTCACGCGCGAACGCGTTGTGCACGCGATCCGCTCGGCGGATTCCGCTCTGCACCGCATGGGCATCGCGTCTCCGCGCATCGCCGTGTCGGGACTGAACCCGCACGCGGGCGAGGGCGGCCTTTTTGGCGACGAAGAGCGGGAAATCATCGGCCCGGCGATCTCCGATGCGATAAGGAACGGCGTCACCGCCGAGGGCCCCTTTGGCGCCGATACCATGTTCCTAAAGAAGGGCTACGACGCCTTCGTCGTCATGATCCACGACCAAGGCCATATCATGGCGAAGACCCACGCTTTCGCCGGCACCGCGGCCCTCACCATCGGCACGCCGGTGCTGTTTTCCTCCGTCGCGCACGGCAGCGCGCTCGACATCGCCGGCAAGAACCGCGCCGATCCCGGCGCGATGATCGCCGCGATCGAGCGGCTCGCCGGCGCGCGGTGAGCGAAAGACCGTGGACAAGGTAACCATTCTCGCGCTTCAGAAAATGAAGCTCGACGGACGCAAGATCGTCGGAGTCGTCGCCTGGGACTACCCGATCGCGCAGATCGCGGACCGCGCCGGGGTGGATCTTATTTCGGTGGGCGACTCCGTCGGCGTGAATCTCTGGGGGCACGCGACCGACGTTGAAGTGACCGTCGAAGAAATGCTGATCTGCTGCAAAGCCGTGCGCCGCGGCGCGAAGCGCGCCCTCGTCAGTTGCGATATTCCCAATGGTCCGACGCGAGCGGGAACCGAGGCCGCAGTCCGTGCCGCCGTCAGTCTTGCAAAAGAAGGAGGGGCCGACATGGTGAAGATCCTGGGCGATCCCGGCGTGGTGAAGGCCATCGTTCGCGCGGGCATCCCGGTCTTTGCCGAGATCCATGGCGAGAAACTTCCGGTCGACAAGCTGGTGGAGGACGCAAAGCGATTGGAAGATGCCGGCGCCTCGCTTCTGGACTTCAGGCATTCGGGTCCTTCGGCCGGTCCTGCCGTCGTACGCGCGGTTTCCATTCCGGTGATCGGGGGCTTGGGTGGAGGGCCGTGGCTCGACGGACGCGTGCGCCTGGCGCATACCGCCATCGGCTATGCGGCGAAGTGGATCGACGCCAAGACCGAGACCTACGGCAATGCCGCGAGGCTGAGCCTCGATGCCTTCCGTGCCCTGATCGATGACGTGCGTTCAGGCCGGCAGATCAAAGGCGGTTGACGTGCCTACCGCTGTCATCGACGGCATCAGCACCCGCTACGAGGTGATCGGCAACGGGCTGCCTTTGCTGATGTACTCCCCCGCAGGGTTCGACGCAACGCTGGACAAGTGGACTACCCAGGGCGTGTACGCCAGGATCAAGCTGCTCGATCACCTGTCCAAGAAATACACCTGCATCATCTTCGACCGGCGCGAGTGCGGCCAATCGGGCGGCCGCGTCGAGCATGTCACCTGGGCGCACTACGTGACGCAGGGCAAGGGACTGCTCGATCACCTGAACATCGAGCGCGCGCATCTGCTGGGCGGCTGCATGGGCTGCTGCCCGGTGGTCGCCTTTGGTGTCGCCCATCCCGGAATGGTGCTGAGCATGATCCTCTACTGGCCCGTGGGCGGCGCCAAATACCGCATCAGCACGCACCAGCGCTTTGCAGATCATCTCGCGTACGTCGAGCAGCACGGCCTCGCGGGTGTCGTGTCGCTCGTTACGCAGGAGGGCAAGGCCTTCAACGCCGAGCCCAGAGGCGGGCCTTGGGCGTCGGTCATCAGGAGCGACCGCGCCTTTGCCGATTCCTATGCGAAGCTGGACGTCGAGGAGTACAAGCAGCTGGTGACAGAGATGTATCGCACGCTGTTCGACCGCGACACTTCGCCGGGTGCGGAGCCGGAGGACATGCAAAAAATAAACATTCCCGCGCTCATCATCCCAGGCCGCGACGCGTCGCACGCGACCTCGGCGGCGAGGTACCTGGAAGAATGCCTGCCCAAAGCGGAGTACTGGGACGTTCTTCCCGACGGACAAACAGAGCAGACCGCTCCAGCGCGGCTGCTGGAGTTCCTGGAGAAAGTGCCGCGTTAAATCAGGCTATAGCGACCTGACCTGGACCTTGCGCCACTTGATGGCGCCGCCGGGCTCTTTGCCGTGGTTGCCGAACTGCAGCGTGAACGGCCCGCTCGCGAACTTGCTGTCGTACATGGTAACGGTCTGGATCCCGTTGAACTCGACGTTGATGTGCGTGTCCTTGGCCGTGATCAGGAACGTGTTCCACTTGCCGCCGGCTTTGTAGCTGCTCGGCACCGGTATTCTGCCGAAATTGACGATGCCTCCGGTGGCGTATTCTTGCCCGGGACGCTGGTCGTAGATGTTCACCTCGTAGGAATTGTCGGCGCCGACCTTGTTGGGATCGGAGGCGCGGATGAAGATGCCGCTGTTGGTATTGTGGTCCGCCCAGAACTCCGCCCGGATCTGGAAGTTCGTGTAGGAGTTTTTCGTGACGAGATGGCCGCCCTTACCCTTGTCGGCCACAATGGCACCATCCTCCGCCCGCCAGTTAGCGTCGCCGATGCGGTTCCAGTTGTCTAGGCCGGTGGTACCGTCGATGAGCGTGGTCCAGCCCGAGTCGGCTTGGCCCGGCATGAGCGAGCAGCCAAAAACGCTAAGACCGATTACAAGCGCCAAGGTGACAATGGACAGGCGTTTCATTGCGATCTCCTCCTGAGTTGATGACGGTTGGTGCGAAAGTTACGAATCTTGCACTGCTCCGCCATGGTATCAACAAACCCACAGCCGCGCGCCGCGATTTGACTTGGGTCAAAACATGTCGCGCTGTCCTGGGGTATATTTGTACTTAAACACGTAAACTACCAAGGATATTCAAATGGAATCTCCGTTGTTTTCCGGCCTGTTGGCTCTGCGATGGTGGGGCGATGTGGCGGTCGCCCTGGCGCTGACCCACATCACCATCGCCGCGGTGACGATATTCCTGCACCGTCATCAGGCGCATCGCGCGCTCGATCTGCACCCGGTCGTCAGCCATTTCTTCCGCCTGTGGCTGTGGCTCACCACGGGCATGGTGACGAAGGAATGGGCCGCCGTGCACCGCAAGCACCACGCCAAGTGCGAGACCCCGGAGGACCCGCACAGCCCGCAGATCCTGGGGATCAATCGCGTGCTGTGGGGCGGAGTGTTTCTGTACGTCAAGGAGGCCAACCGGCCCGATACCATAGAGCGCTACGGCCATGGCACGCCGGACGACTGGATCGAACGAAATCTTTATTCGAAGTTCAAGATCCTCGGGCTGACGCTAATGGGCGTCATCGACATCGTCCTGTTAGGCATTGTTCCAGGCGTGTTGATTCTGGTGACGCAGATCGCGTGGATCCCGTTCTGGGCCGCGGGTGTGATCAACGGCATCGGTCATTACTGGGGCTATCGCCACTGGCCCACGCCAGACGCGAGCACGAACATCGTGCCGTGGGGCATTCTGATCGGTGGCGAGGAACTGCACAACAACCACCACGCCTACCCCACGTCTGCCAAGCTCTCGAACAAGTGGTACGAGTTCGACATCGGCTGGCTGTATATCCGCATTCTTGAAGCGGTGGGGCTTGCCAAGGTCAAGCACATTGCCCCGAGGCCGCATTTCACCGCGCCCAAGCCGACCGTGGATCCCGATACCCTGCAGGCGGTCATCTCCTGCCGCTACGACGTGCTGGCGAAGTACGCGCGGTCGCTGAAGCGCATCTACGCCGAGGAACTTGCCAAGCTGCGCCGGCTCTCGCCGCCGGACGCGCGCGCGTTACGGGCTCTCAAGCCCTGGTTGAACCGCGACGAAAAGATGCTGAGCGACCGGGAACGCACTCGGCTCGCCGAAGTGCTGCCGAAATCACGCGCGCTGCAGATCATGGTTTCGATGCGCCACGAGCTGGCCGCGCTATGGGGACGCTCTACAGCGACGCGCGAGCAACTCGTCAAGCAACTGCAGGACTGGTGCCGGCGTGCAGAGGCGAGCGGGATTACACCTCTGGTCGAGTTCTCCCAGAGCTTGCGCTCTTACGCCTGAAGCGGAGGTCTTCGCGCCTGTCCTTTCGCCTACCGCAAGCGCATCGCGCTACTGCCAGGCGCGGTTGTCGACGGTGTTCTCATACGTAGCGCCGGACACCGTCATGTTCCACTTGACTGTCCAGTTGTAGGTATCGTCGAACCTCTCGCGCGTGTAGGGCTGCGGCGCGGCGTGCAGCAGGCGCCAGGTCTGGAACTCGTGAGGCTCGAGCAGCCCGCCGGTCTCGCGGATGAAATAGTGGACGAAAGGCGTCGGGTCTTTTTCGATGAGCTCGACCGCCCTCGCCTGTGCGCGGAACATCTTCGCGAGCGTCACACCATCGAGGTCGTCGCCGGCGGCTTCGCTTCTCGTCGAGTGCGACTCGATCAGGATGCGCAGGCCCCACTTTTGCGCCACGCTGATCCAGGGCTCCATGACGCTCGCCGCCGCGACCTTGCCGTCGCGCACCGCCTCGAGGCGCTTCAACATCGACCCCGCGTGGGTTCTTTTGACGTGCTCTAACGCAAGGAAGCCTTCCATCATCTTGAGCGTGGTGAAGTCCGAGCCGTTGTTCGGCGTCACCGCGATCGGCTGGTCCTTCAGCATCTCCGGCTCGTAGTACTTCGAGTCGCGCGCGACGACGATGGCGAACTTGGACATCGAGGCGCCCAGCGCCACGATCTTGCGCCCACGCAGCCCTTGCGTATTGGCTTCGACGGCGCGCTTCATGATGCCCCATTCGCACATGCGGTACTGATCGATGCCGCCCTCGTTGTACACCGAGTCGAGCGGGCGGTCGAACACGGAATCGAACTTGACGAAGTGGGAGGTCGTGACCTGCGCCATCCCCGGCGTGGTCACGAATTCGAGGTCCAAGCCCTCGTCCTTGAAGAAGCCTTTGTCGCGAGCGACCAGCACGGGCAGATCGTGCACCGCGTTCATGGTCGCGACCTGGGGCTTCTTCTTGACCTCGGGTTTCCTCGTCATTTCCTGAACAGCCATGATGCTTGCTCCTTGGGTCAGCCAGGCTCCACGCCCCGGTTACAGGGACTCGAGCGGCTTATCGTCCCCCTTCACCCACTTGGCTGTCAACGGCGGCGGCATGATTCTCTTCCCGCGCGGCCGCCCATCGTCAAGTCCGGCCATAGGCCGGCAGGTGGAACGATGGATGGAGTGATCTTGCGGTTTGAGCGTTCGTCTAAAACCCCTGCTGGGGCATCACCCAACCGACGATGAACGCAACTCCGTACGCAATCGCCAAAGCCAGCACGAATATCACCAGGCCGCGCGTCATAGTCTTCGGCACCCCAATCCCGTCGAGGTAACGCTTGATGTAGAAGCTCGCGACGAAAAACGCGATCGTTGAGAGTACGAGGCTAGTCATCGCGCAGCCTCTGCTGATTCAGCAGCATTCCCAGCCGACTCCTTCCTGCACGGCAAGGGCATCCTTCAGCCAGGCGTAGGGAAGGTCGTCGATAACGACTTCCTCCACGGGCTTGAAAAGCTTGAACTGGTAGCGCTGTTCCGCGATCCAGAACCCCACCACGGTCTCCAGCGGCGGGCAGCCCGGAAGGGGACAGGCGATTTCTGAAACGAAGATTGCCGACCCTTTGGGGAGCTTGAAGCGCTCGCGCGTCCACTCCGCCACCCGGTCGATGACCTGAAGGCGTTCCGGGCCTCTTTTGACCGAAGCAAACATTGCTTCAGCCTATCAGAAGCCGCATTGCATGAGAAAATGCGATGCGACAATCTGAATGGAGATGAAGGTTTCCGATGACCCATCCCGATCGTTTCCTGCTTGCCGGCGTCATGGGCTGGCCCGTCATGCATTCGCGCTCGCCGATGCTGCACAACTACTGGTTCAAGGAGCGCGGTCTGGCCGGGACCTACCTGCCGCTCGCGATCCGGCCCGAGGGTCTCGCCGCGGCATTGCGCGCGCTGCACCCGCTCGGGTTCGCCGGCTGCAACCTGACCATCCCGCACAAGCAGGAAGCGATGAAGATCGTCGATGAAGTGGACGCGCTGGCGAGAAGCATAGGCGCGATCAGCTGCGTCGTCGTGAGGTCTGACGGGTCGCTCGCAGGCACCAACAACGACTGCTACGGCTTCATCCATGCCGTCAAGAGGGAGCAGCCAGGCTGGCGGGCGGACTCGGGACCGATCGTGGTGATCGGCGCCGGCGGCGGCTCGCGCGCGGTGTGCTACGGTCTCGCGCGGGAGGGAGCGAAAGAGATTCGCCTGATCAACCGCACCCCGGACCGTGCCAAGGGCATCGCGGAAGAGTTCGGCGGCCCGATCAGGGCGCTAGCTTGGGAGCAGCGCCATGATGCTCTGGACGGTGCGGCGATGGTGGTCAACACCACGAGTTGCGGCATGGTCGGCCAGGGTGCGCTCGACATCAGGCTGGACAAGCTGGCGAAAACCGCGCTTGCCGCCGACATCATCTACATCCCGCTCGAGACGCCGTTCCTCGCCGCGGCGCGCACGCGCGGCAACCGCACCATCAATGGACTGGGGATGCTTCTGAATCAGGGCCGGCCGGCGTGGAAGGCCTGGTTCGGCATCGAGCCAGAGGTAACGGCGGAGCTAAGGGCGATGGTCGAGAAGACGATTTAGCAGGCCGCTCAAACTCAAAATTCGATGTCGTCCCGGATCGCGGCGATCCCCGCCGCCGCGCAGGCATCGTCCTCCTTGCCGCCGGGCGCGCCGGAAACCCCGATGGCGCCAAGGAGCCCTCCACCCGCCTCGATCATCAGGCCGCCACCCACCGCGGCGACCTCCGGGCGGTGGCGGATGCCGCTTTGCGGTCGGCCGGCCTGTGTCGCCTCGGCGAGCGCCGTGGTGTCGGTGCGGAAGCTCACCGCGGTAAAGGCCTTGGCCCGCGCCATGTCCACGGTGTGCGGGCCGGCAAATCGGTCGCGCAGCAGCACCTGCGCGACGCCCATGCGGTCCACCACCGCCACCGTCACCTGAAACCCACCGTCGCGGCACTTCTTCAGCGCCGCCTGCGCCGCCTTGAGCGCAGTCTCGGGCGTGAGCAGCTTGATCGAGTGGGTGCCCTCGGCCGAGGCGGCGAGAGCGAATATTCCGAGGCACAGAAAGAGCAGGGTGGGTTTCATGTCATCCGCCAGTATTGGTATTTCATCGTAAGCGCCGACCCGGCGACGATGGCCGCGAAGGTGAGGAACGAACCGAGAGCGAGGGTGGAGATGCCGGTGATCGCCTGCCCGATGGTGCAGCCGAGCGCCGTAATGCCGCCGAAGCCCATCAGGATCCCGCCGACGATGTGGTTCGCCGTGTCCTCGGCGTCGCGGAAGCCCTCCCAGCGGAAGCTGCGCGTGGCGAGCGCGTAGGCGGCCGAGCCGGCGATCACGCCGAGAGCGGAGGCGATGCCGTAGGTGACGATCTTCGACTTGTCGGTCCACAGCATCAGGTACTCGAGCGTGTAGGCCAAGGGCGAAACGAAGGAGAACGACTCCATGCGCCCGGTGTTGGTGGCGACGAAGGCTTCCTGCAGCGTCTGCGGATCTTCGGCGATGTAGCCGAGCTTACCGCTCACGACCCAGCCGCCGACGACGACGAGTCCGGTGACCACACCGCCGAGGGTGTAGTCGAAGCTCCCGCGGAATTCCTTGCTGGCGTAGGCAAACACGGCCAATGCGCTGCCGACCGCGGTGGCGAGGATCGCCGTCCAGGTGCTCTTCGCCATACCGGTCGCGGCGGCGGCGAGCGACGGCAAGTCCTGGCCCACCGGCAAGGTCACCGTAGCCTTCTCCAGCACGCCGACGCGGAACGCGCCGAATAGGCCCCTCAACGTCATGTACGCCGCGATGCCCAGAAACACGTAGACCACGAGCGACTTGAGGTTCCCGGCGCCGATGCGGATCAGGGTCTTTGAGCCGCAGCCCGAGCCGAGAGTCATGCCGACGCCGAACAGGAACCCGCCGACGATATAGGAGAGCCACGTCAAGTTGGGCCCCGGGTAGATCGACTTGGAGAGATCGACAACGCCCGCGACCTGCAACGCGCTCGAGCCGAGCAGCGCCACCGCAATGGCGAGCAGCCACATACGCATGCGGTTCCGGTCGCCCATGTTGACCCAGTCGGACACCGCGCCCATGGTGCAGAAATTGGTCTTGTTGCCGACCGCGCCGAAGATGAACGCGAGGACGAACGCACCGCCCGTGACGTAGGGCACGAGCTGCGCGGGATTGGCTTCGTTCATCGTAGATGCTCCAGTGCTTTGCCGCGATCGAGCACGCCGCGCACGGCGTCGGCGGCGCTTTTCAGCGAGCCGTGGCGCCCGAGGTGCCACAAGCACAGCGCGGCGCCGTAGACGAGGCAGTCGCGCGTAGCGCCGGATTCGCCGGCGAGCGCCGCCATGCCGGCCGCGGCGGCGGCTTTCGCCACGGCGGCGGAATCGAGCGGCGCCTCGCTCGGGCCCTCCTCGCCCGCCTCTGTCACTGGCACACCGGGAATGCGCGGCGCGCGCACCGACTGCTCGATCCCCAGCTCCGCCGGCTTGAACTCCGTCGAGGTCTCCTCGCCGCCGCCGTGATAGTGGAAGGCCTTGCCAGTCTGCGCGAGGGAAGGAATCACGCCACCCTCGACCCCGCGCACGATGAGCGCGGAGTTGAAGCCGGCGTGGCGCGCGAGCATCGCGTAGATGCGCGGATAGGGCTTGTGCACGTAGCCGGTGACCAGATGCGTCTTCAGGCGGCCGCAGACCGGACCGGCCATCACCTCGGTAGTGGTGATGGCCGGCCGCTTGACGATGAGCGTGCGCAGCTCGGTGAGCGCGTAGAGCTTCGGGCAGAACGCCTTCTGGTCGACGTAGGCCCAGCCGATGCCGGGGTCGCCCAGGCGCGCAGCGGCTTCCGCCGGCGTGAGATCCACCGGCAGGCAGGCGGCGCGCAGCACCTGCCGATGCGTGACGCCGTACTTGGGCCCCATACGCTCGACGCCGTGCGAGACCGCAGCGACGCCGCAGGCGGCGAGCACCGCCGGCAGGAAGGGCGCCGCCGGCAGCGTCCGATTGTAGCCGTCGTAGGGATCGCCGATGTCGAGCACCTCGTCCACCGGCGCGGTGGCCCGGCCGGTCGCCTCGCGGATCGCTTCGAGCATGCCGAGATTTTCGTCGTCGGTCTCGCGCTTCATGCGCAGCGCGATCAGGAATACCCCGGCCTGCACCGGATCGACCTCTCCGTCGAGCACCAGGCGCATGCCGGCGCGGGCCTCTTCGCGCGAGATGTCCTTGCTTAGTTCCGGCCCGGTGGCGATGCGCTTGAGGATCGAGTGCATCAAGGCAGCGCTCATGGTGTCCTCTCTTCGCGCAAGCCGATCAGGATGCGCTCGCCTTCCATCCGCACCGCATAGCTCCTGAGATTTTCTTCCGCCGGCTCTTCCAGCGCCTCGCCGGTGCAGACGTTGAAGCGGCTGCCGTGCAGCGGGCACTTGACCAGTTCGCCCTTCAGCACGCCCGTCGAGAGCGACGCCTCCTCGTGTGTGCAGGTATCGTCCACGGCGCAGATGCGCCCGTCCACGTTGGCGAGCAGGATGCGCCGGCCGCGGACATCGACGCGCTTCATCGTTCCGGGCGCAAGCTCGCCTGCATTTGCTGCTTCGATGAATTCTTGCGTCATCTCCATCTCATGCCGCAGGTTCGAACCATTTTAGACGGCCGCGCAGCCTCACGACCTCCCCGATGATGATCAGCGTCGGCGCCTTGACGCTGCTCTCGCGCACGATGGCCGGCAGCGACGCCAGGGTACCCGTGAGCACACGCTGCTGCGGCGTCGTGCCCTGCTGGATGAGCGCGGCCGGCGTGGCGGCCGGCAGCCCGTGCGCGGTAAGCTCGCGGCACAGGACTTCGACGCCGAGCAGTCCCATGTAGAACACGATGGTCTGGCCCGGCTGCGCGAGCGCCGTCCAGTTCAGGTTCATGCTGCCGTTCTCCATATGGCCGGTGACGAACACCACCGACTGCGCGTAATCGCGGTGCGTGAGCGGGATGCCGGCGTAGGACGCGCAGCCTGCCGCCGCCGTGATGCCGGGCACCACTTGGAACGGGATGCCTTCGGCGGCGAGCGTATCGAGCTCCTCGCCGCCGCGCCCGAAGATGAACGGATCGCCGCCCTTCAGACGCACCACGCGCTTGCCCTCCCTCGCCAGGCGCACCAGCAGTTGATTGATGTCCTCCTGCGGCAGCGTGTGCTTCGCGCGCTCCTTGCCGGCGTAGATGCGCTCGGCCTCGAGCCGCACCAGGTCGAGCACCGGCCGCGAGACCAGCCGGTCGTATACCACGACGTCGGCCTGCTGCATGAGGCGCAGGGCGCGGAAAGTGAGCAGGTCAGGATCGCCCGGGCCGGCGCCGACCAGGGACACCTCGCCGCCGCTGAAGGCGAGGCGCGTGTCGTCGAGCGATTCCTGCAGCGCCTTGCGGGCCTCGCCATCGCGGCCGCTGAACACCAGCTCGGCGATCGGGCCCTGCAGCACGCGTTCCCAGAAACGCCGCCGCTCTTGCGGTTTGAAACGCGCCTTGACCCGGTCGCGGAACGCCCCGGCCAGCGCGGCGAGTCGCCCGTAGCCCGCCGGGATCAGGGTTTCCAGGCGCGCGCGCAGCAGCCGCGCCAGCACCGGCGAGGCGCCGCCGCTCGACACCGCCACGATGAGCGGTGCGCGCTCGATGATGGAAGGCAGGATAAACGAACACAGCGCGGGCTGGTCGACCACGTTCACCGGAATACGCCGCGCCCTAGCAGCGGCGGCGACCGCGCGATTCACGGCGTCGTCGCTGGTGGCGGCGATCACCAGCGCTACCGCGTCCAGGTCCTCGTCCCGAAAACTCGCTGCGCGGTGCGCGATGCGCGCCGCCGCGAGATCGGCGTCGAAGGCCGCGCTCAGTTCCGGCGCGAGCACCGTCACCCGCGCGCCGGCGCGCAGCAGCAGCGCGCTCTTGCGCGCCGCCACCTCGCCGCCGCCCACGACCAGGCAGTGCTGTCCCCGGATATCGAGAAAGATCGGCAGGAAGTCCATGGCATTCGTCGCGCGCGACCGCACGCGGACTATTCGCTATGATAGATTCAAATAGGAAAGTGCATGCCCCGGCTTCTTACACTGTCCATGGCTGCAGCAGCGCCTGGAGCCCGTCGCGCAGGGCGGGCAGCCGCCGATGGAACAGGAGAGTTTTCTGAGGATCATGACCGCGCACGTACAGGTCAAGCCGAGCGGCCGGGAGTTTTTCGTCGACGGCAGCGACAGCCTGCTGGAGGCGGCGCTGCGCGCGGGGCTGTCGCTCGACTATGGCTGCAGCATAGGCAGCTGCGGAAAATGCAAGGCCAGGGTCGTGTCGGGCCAGGTGCACCGGACGCACCATTCCGACTACGCCCTTACCGCAGCCGAGAAGAACGCCGGCGTCATGCTCATGTGCTGCAACACCGCCCTGACCGACCTCGTCATCGAGGCGCGCGAAGCGCACGGTGCGGCGGACATGCCGTTGCAGACCATCGACGCCAGGGTCAAGTCCGTGAGCCCTCTCGGCGACGACGTGCGGCTGCTGCACCTGCAGACGCCGCGCAGCAACCGGCTGCGCTTCCTTGCCGGGCAGTCGGCGTCGCTGTCGCTGGCCGGCGGCATCAGCGCATCCTTGCCCGTCGCGAGCTGCCCCTGCGACGACCGCAACCTGCAATTCCATGTAAGGCAGCGCGCCGGCGACGCCTTCGCCGAGCGCGTTTTCAGGGGGCTGAAGGGCGTGGACTCGGTGCGCGTGGAGGGACCGCGCGGGACGTTCGTGCTGAACGAGGATTCGCAGCGCCCACTCGTGTTCATAGCCGGCGAATCCGGCTTTGCGCCCATCAAGAGCCTGATCGAGCACGCCATGGCGCTCGATACCGCCGAGACGCTGCACCTTTGCTGGATCGCCTCCGACAGGAGCGGCCTGTATCTCGACAACCTGTGCCGCTCCTGGAGCGACGCGCTGGACAACTTCCGCTACACCCCATTGACGGCGAAGGACGCCCTTTCCGATGAAGACGTCCTGCAGGGCCTGCTGCAACCGCTGCGGCAGGAGCAGCCTCGCCTGGCGGACTGCGATGTCTACCTTGCGGGGCCCGGCCCGTGGGCGAACGCGGCCGAGTTCCAGCTGCTCGAACATGGGCTGCCGCGCGCGCAATTGTTCGTCGACACGCTGGAGTCCTGATCACAGGGGGGCGCCTTTGCGCGCCAGCGCGGCCCCTGTGACCCCGCGCGAAGCGAACACTAGGAACGCGTGCGCCAGCTTGCCGAACGGCAACCATAGGAACAGCAGTTCGACGCTCAACAGGTGTATCGCGACCGCCAGCGGGTAGAGCGGCGGCGCCGGGGCGGCGCCCGGCGCGTACGACTGGTGGATCGCGATCATGCCGGTGGCGAGCGGCAGCAGGACGACGAACCAGCTGAAGTAGTCGTCGAAGCCGGACAGCAGGCGACGCACCGGGTCGGTGAGGCGCTCCATGAGGGCGATGAACAACGACACGAAGGTCGGGCCGACGGACAAATACACCACCGCATCCGGCAGCGGCGGCCACGCCAGCCCGGTGAGGCGCTCGATGAAATCGATGTGGGGCAGGTAGCCGAACACGATCACGGCCAGCCCGACGTGATAGACATAGCCGTTCCAGACGCCGAGCTTGCCCCTGTCCCGGAACTCTCGCCTCGGAATCATGCGCGCGAAAATGCCGCGCATCGCGCCGGCGAGCCACCGCGTGCTGCGCGGCTCGGAAAGATCCGGCGTGCCCCCGAGCCGGAGGATACCGACGACTCGCCAGAGGCTGCCCGCGACCAGCACGGCGAGCGAGGCCCACAGCGCCGGCCCGCCCGCGAATTCCAGGAGCGCCGTGGCCGTCATGCTGCGGGCGTTTCAGTTTCGAGGTACTGCGCCACCATTTCGGTCAGGCCGAGCACCGGCAACGTCATCCCGTAATGCTCGATCGCCTCTTCGAGCACGTTGCGGCAGTTGCCGCACGCCGTGACCAGCGCCTCGGCGCCGGTGGCTTCGATTTGCCGCTTCTTTATCTCGAATGCAGCGAAGCGCAGGCCTTCGGCGCGGTGGATCGCGCTGACGCCGCCGCCCCCGCCGCAGCAGAAATTCGCCGCGCCGGATCCGGGCATGTCGACGAGATTCGCGCTCACCCCGCCCGCCAACCGGCGCGGCGCCTCGGTCAGCCCGCCGCGCCGCACCAGCTGGCAAGGGTCGTGGAACGTCAGGCGGCGTGCATCCTTGCCGCGCAGGCGCAAGCGGCCCTCGCGCACGAACCGGTCCAGCAGTTCGCTGATCTGCACCACCTCGAAGCCGTAGCGCCGGCCGAGGAGGTTGGGGCCTTCCCAGCGCAGCGCCGAGTAGGCATGGCCGCACTCGGGACTGATGACGCATTTCACCTTCAGCCGCTCGGCCGCGCCGACGATGCGCGACAGCAGCGCGGCGGCCACGTCGCGCGAACCCATCTGCACCCCTACATTGGTGGCCTCGAAGCCCGCGCTGGGAATGGTCCACGACGCGCCCGCCTGCCGGAAGATCCGCGCCAGGGCGCCGATGCTCTCGGGAAAGCCCATGATCTCGATCGAGGTCAGGACCACCATGTACTCGGCGCCCTCGGCGTCGACGGGCACACGCAGCCCCGTCTCCTGTTCCTGGAGCTCGATCTGCCGTTTGAGGGCCGGCCAGCGCACGCCGATGGGGCTGCCGGTCTCGAGCGCCTTTTCCGCGGCCTTATACAGGTCGGACGGCGCGAAGCCGCCCGCCGCCATGCCTTCGCGCGCCAAACGCACCAGGCCCGCGATGTCGATCCCCATCGGGCAAACGAGCGTGCAGCGCCCGCACAGGTTGCACGAGTCGTAGAGGAGCTCGGACCACTCGCGCAGCTCCTCGGCCGTGACCTCCGGCGGCGCGAGGCCGAGCAGCTTCTTCACCGAGGCAAAGGGAGCCGCCTCGCGCTGGTACTCCTTGAGCATCGGCCGCAGCTTGTAGATCGGCGTGTAGCGCGGATCGCCGGTGACTAGATGGAAGTGGCAGGCGTCGGCGCACTGGCCACAGTGCACGCAGGACTCGAGCTGGAACGCGGCATCGCGGCCCGCCTGCGCGACGAACTCCCGCGCCGCCCTGCGCGCATCGGGCGCCTTGGCCGTATCGAGCATCGTCCGGGCGCCTTCGAGTGGGGGGGAATTCATGGCCGTGCCACCGTCCGCGCATTGTTCCGGCTGCGCGTGCGGCCATATTGATCTACGTCAATCAGACGCCGGGCGCGGGCCCGGGTTTTTTCCTGTTCTTGCCCAGGCCGTGCTCGACCGCGCTCACCGCCGCCTCCACGCGCGAGCGCATGCCGAGCTTGCGCAGGATTGCCTTGACGTGCAGCTTGACGGTGCCGTCGGTGATGTCCAGCTCGCGCGCGATCATCTTGTTGCTGGAGCCGTCGGCGATGCACTCGAGGATCTCCAGCTCGCGCGGCGTGAGTTCGGCGAAGGGCGCCGCCGGGCGCCGCACCGCGCGTTCCGAGCCGGCTTCCTTGCCGCCCACGAGGCGCGCCAAGGTGCCGACCAGCTCGCGGGCGACGACGTTGTTACCAAGCAGCGCCGCCTCCAGCGCGGGCACCAGCTCCTCCGGCTCGATGTCCTTCAGCAGATAGCCCTGCGCGCCGGCGCGCAGCGCGGCGCTCAGATCGGCATCCTCGCGGCTCATGGTGAGCATCACCACCGGCGCGCCGACGCCGCTCGCGCGCAACTGCTTCAAGGTCTCGATACCGTTCATGCCCGGCATCTTGACGTCGAGCAGGATCAGGTCGGTGGACAACTCGCGCGCGCGCCGCACGCCTTCCTCGCCCGAGCCGACCGAGGCCACCACCTGGACGCCGCGGCTCTGTAGCAGCTCCTCGATGCCCTTGCGCACCAGCGCGTGATCGTCGATCAGCAGCACCCGCATGTCAGCGTCTCACCGCCGCGGCCGGCGCGCCGGCCGGCGGCGGCGCGGTGAACATCAGCACGATGCGCGTGCCCTCGCCGGGCTCGCTCTCGATCACGATCTGGCCTTGCAGCCGTTCGGTGCGCTCGCGCATGATGGCAAGGCCCGCGTGCTCGCCCGGCAGGCCCTCAGCGGTGCCGGCCATGCCCAGGCCGTCGTCTTCGATCAGCACGGTGTACAGGTCATCCTCGTTGTTGAGCAGGATGCGCACGTTGCCCGCGCCGCTGTGCTTGCGGATGTTGGTGAGCGCCTCCTGGATGATGTAGAAGACCTGGATTTCCTGGGCCGGCGTGAGCGCGAGCGCCCGGCATTCGTTCTGGAAGAACACCGCGATGCCGGTTTCCCGGCCGAAGCGCTCGACCAGGCCGGCGACCGTCGGCACCAACCCGGCATCGTCGATCTTCAGGCGGTAGTTGGTCAGCAGCTCGCGCAGGTCGGCGTTCGCCTGCGTCATCGCGCGGCGCAGGCGGTTCGCCTCGTACTGGGCGGCGCCGAAGTCCTTGCGCTCCAGGGACTCGCCGAGCAGCTTCAGCTGCAGGCGCATACCGATCAGCGACTGCGCCAGGGAATCGTGCAGCTCGTTGCCGATGAGGTTGCGCTCCTCCATGATGGCGAAGCGGCGCGCCTCGCCCTCCAGGCGCGCCTTCTCGATGGCGAGACCCAGGTGGCGGCCCACGCTGATCAGCAGGTCGGGCATGTCCTCGCCCATGGCCGCGAGCGGCCGGTCGAGGAACAGGTTGTACACCCCGAGGATGCGGTCCTGGTACTGCACCGGAACCGCCACGAACTCCGTGCAGTCGCGCTCGAGCATCGGCCGACCGATGAGCGCCGCGCAGGGGGCGGTGCCGCGTTGGATGCGCAACCTCCCCTCACTCGCGGCCCAGCCGCAGGGGCACCCGCCCGTCGGCATTAGCCGGTCGCTCTCGGCCACCTTCGGGGCGAGCCCGCGGCTCGCGATGAGCCGGGTGTGGCCGTCCCCGGTGGCGAGCCGCACGCTCGCCGCGCGCGCGTCCACCAGCTCGATGAAGGTGTCGAGAAAGCCGTCGAGCAGCTGCTCGAGGCTGCCGGGCTGGCTGAGGTCGGTCGCAATCGCATACAGGATGTCGAGCGACTGCGTCTTGCGCGCAAGGCGCACCGCTTGGGTCTGTGGCTGCTTCGGGATATTGGACTCTGGCATACCGCAAACCAGACTAACCCCATGCCGCGGCGGCGTCCAGCGGCGCGCCCTAGCGCGCCGCCGGCGGCGGCTTGTGCGACGGATCGTTCGGGTTGATGAAGATGAAGCGCCACTCGCCAGGATTGATCTCGACGAAGTCCAGGGTGGCGCCGGTCAGCAGCTCGATGCTGCCGGAAGAGATCAAAATCGCGACGCCGTTCGTGTCCACCTTCGTGTCCCCGTCGGCCTTGTCGTCGAAGCCCATGCCGTACTCGACCACGCCCTTGTCGTCCAGACGCGCGGCCAGGCGCAGGCACGCACTGCCCGCGCCGGCCTGCTGCGCCGACTTGGCGATCTGCTCCGCGGCCTGCGGCGTGACGGTGATCATGACGCTTTTTCCAGCGCGACCCGGAGCGGCCCACGGCCGAGCTTGCAATTGCGTACGAAATCGACGAAGCGCCGCGCCCACGGGTTGCCGGCGACGTCGCGCAGGTGCGCATACGATGCGAGCAGGTTCTTGTGCACGATGCCGTCGTGCCGGCCGTCGATGCCATGGCCGCGCTCGACGTCATAGGCGAAGCGGACGCCGGGCGCGAGGTTCTCGACGCTCGAATAATGGAATTCATGCGCGTGGATGAGCGGCGCCTGCGGCCGCGGCCACGGCCCGCGGCCGGTCTCGCGCAGATGCACGTAGCCGCGCCCTACCGGCCGGCTGTGCATGGCGATATCCGCGGGAATCACGCCGACCATCGGCGCGGCGCGCCCGTTCCACTCGATGCCGCGCGCCAGGTACATCAGCCCGCCGCATTCGGCATACGCCGGCAGGCCGGCTTCGATCGCATCATGCAACTCGCGGCGCAGGTTCTCGTTCGCGGCGAGCGCGTCCATGTGCGTTTCCGGAAATCCGCCGCCGATGAACACGCCGTCGACCTTCGGCAGATGCTCGGCATGCAAGGCATCGAAGCTCACCAGTTCCGCGCCGGCCGAGCGCAAAGCGTCGAGGTCGCCCGGATAGTAGAAGCCGAACGCGGCATCGCGCGCGATGCCGATGCGCACCGGCGGGCCGCCGGCCGCGCCCGGCGCCGGCTCGCTGCCCTGCAGCGGCGCAGCCTGCCGGGAGATCGCCAGCAATCGATCGAGATCGACCTGGGCGGCAATGCGCGCCGCGATCTCGCCGATACGGCTGCGCGCGCCTTCCGCCTCGTTGCTCGGCACCAGCCCGAGGTGACGCTCGGGGATCGTCACGCGCTCATCGTGCTGCACGGCGCCGAGCACCGGCACGCCGGTGTAATGCTCGATCACGGCTCGCAGCTTCGCCTCGTGGCGCGGGCCTCCGAGCTGATTCAGGATCACGCCGGCGATGCGGATGTTCCGGTCGAACGCCTGGTAGCCGAGGATGAGCGGCGCGATGCCGCGCGTCATGCCGCGCGCGTCGATCACCAGCACCACGGGCGTGCCGAGCAGCGCCGCCATCGCGGCGTTGCTGTTGCTGCCCTCGAGGTCGAGCCCGTCGTACAGGCCTTTGTTGCCTTCGATGATGCCGAGCGTGGCCCCAAACATGCCGCGTGTAACTTGGGCGCGAATCTCGTCCGCACCCATCAGATAGGCGTCGAGGTTGTAGCACGGCCGTCCGGCCGCCAGCCCCAGCCACAGCGGATCGATGTAATCCGGGCCCTTCTTGAAGGGCTGCACCACCTCGCCGCGCGCGCCCAGCGCCGCGCACAATCCGATGCACACCGTGGTCTTGCCCGAGGACTTGTGGGCGGCGGAGATGAACAGGCGGTTCATGCGGTGCCGCCACCGACGTCGCCGTCGGCGAGGCTCTTCGGCAGGAACGGCAGGACCTTGAGCGCCACGGCGGTGAGCGCCAGCGCCAGCGCCACGCCGCCCACGCCGAGGGCCACTTCCGGCAAGCTCGGCGCATAGGCCGCCACCACGCCGTCGAAGAAGCTGCTCGCGACTTCCTTTTCCGGGAACATCAGTTGCGGGTAGGCTTGGCCGCCGATGATGAGGACGTAGAGTTGCGCGAGACCGCCCAGGATCACGCACACCGCCGCTCCTGCGAGAGCGCGGCGCGATGCGGTCCCGAACAACAGCGCGAGAGGCAGAACGCCACCGATCAGCACCTGCCCGAGCCAGAACAGCGCCGTGTAAACGCCGCCATCCCAGAGGAAGAAGTTCTCGACGTCGTGCCGGCGCGCGATGTAAAGGTTGGTGAGGTGCTGGATCGCGACGAAGTACAGCACCGCCGCGACGAACACGCCGAGCAGGTTCCTGAGCCGCTTCAGCACCACGTCGCCCAACGGGCGGCCGGTCCACCGGCAAGACGTCATCAGCACCAGTACGAAGATCGCCAGGCCGAAGGAAAAGGACATGATGATGAACAGCGGCGCGAGCAAGGCACTGTCGTAGGGTTCGCGCGCCACCAGGAAGCCGAAGATCGACCCGGTGCCGGTGGTGAGGACCAGACGCCAGAGAAACGCGAGCAGGCCCGCGCGCTTGCTGTAGCCGTGCATGCGCCGCTCGAACATGGTCCACAGGTACAGCGCCACCACGGCGAAGAACCCGGTGTAGAGGAAGATGTTCCAGGCGAAGATCGACTTGAAGTTGTAATAGGTCATCGCCACGATCAGCCGGTCGGGCCGGCCCAGATCGAGCACCAGCACCGCCAGGCCGCCGGCGAGCAGGGCGAGCGCCAGCAGCCCGGAGAGCCGGGCGAGCGGCTTGTAGAGGTCTCGGCCGAACACCGAAGCGATCGAGGCAACGTTGAGCGCCCCCGAGGCGGCGACGATCAGGAACACCGCGAACACGTGCGGCGTGCCCCACACGATCCGGTTGCTCATCCCGGTAACGGTGTGGCCGAAGTGCTCCATGTACCAGGCGGCGCCGAGGCCGGCCGCGATGAGAACGCCGAGCCCGCCGAGCAGGGCGTAAAAGCCGCCGCTGCGGCCGTCGATCTCGCGGTACTGGACGCTGGCCACGGCTACAAGCCCTGGTAGCGCACGCCGGTGTTGAGCGCGAGATCGGCGCGCACCTGGCTCGAAGGCTCGCTGCGCAGGCGGCGGTGGATCTCCGCCGAGGAATCGTTGAGATCGCCGAACACCATGGCCTTGCCGCCGTCCCGGTTGCACGCCTCCACGCAGGCCGGGGTCTCGCCGCGATCCACGCGATGCACGCACAGGGTGCAGGACTCCACTGTGCCCTTGCCTCGCGGCACGTCCGCCTTCTGGCCGCTCAC
>CAYSFD010000054.1:0-20762 GCA_964430565.1 uncultured Enterobacteriaceae bacterium | reverse complement strand
GTTAATCACCCGCGGCGCCGGGATGAGCGGCGCCGACCGCATGCCTGTACGTACCCACGCTGGATTCGTCATTTGTCCTCCCTGGCGGCGGCTTACGCGCGGCCGCTTCTGCGTCACTATACCGCGCCTTTTTGTTGCGCTAACGCAAATTCTCCCGGTGGCTCCGCGCATGTTTGCGTGCAACGCCCGCCCGGGCGCATGATGCCGGCATGACACGCCTTCAACGCCCCGAACTAGACCCCGCCGTTCGCGCCGGCATCCTCACCGCCGAGCAGGCCGACCGGCTGGTTGAGTTTTTTGCAGCGTCGCCTGCCACGGAGCAGGCGCGCTTCACTTTCGTGCACGTGCTCTATTACCTGGGAGGCATGATCGCCATCGGCGCGATGTCGCTCTTCATGACGCTGGGCTGGAACGCGCTGGGCGGGTGGGGCGGCTGTTTCACCGCCGTGTGCTACGGCGTGCTCGCGCTCGCGCTGACGCACTGGTTCGTCGAACGCAAGCTCGCCATTCCCGCCGGCATCATGGCAACCCTCGCGGTGGTGATGGTGCCGCTGGCGATTTTCGGCGCGCAGATGGCGCTCGGCTACTGGGGCGAAGGCAAGTCGTACCGCGACTATCACGTGTTCATCGACTGGCGCTGGATCATGATGGAGTTCGGCACGCTCGCCGCGGGCGCGGTGCTGCTGTGGCGCTACCGCTTTCCGTTCATGCTGATGCCGATCGCAGTGACGCTTTGGTACATGAGCATGGACCTCGTTCCGTACCTGCTCGGCGCCGAGCGGGTGTACGACTGGGAGATCCGCAAGTTCATCTCGCTGTGGTTCGGCCTCGCGATGACGCTGGTTGCCTTCTGGGTGGACCTGCGCTCGCGCTTCTCGCGCGATTACGCGTTCTGGCTGTACCTCTTCGGCGTGCTCACCTTCTGGGGCGGGCTGTCGCTGATCGGATCGGGAAGCGAGTGGGGCAAGCTCGGCTACTGCGGCGTCAACGTGGCGATGATCCTGATCGGCGCCGTGCTCGGTCGGCGCGTGTTCGCGGTGTTCGGCGGACTGGGCGTCGCGGGCTACCTCGGCTATCTTTCCTACAAGGTGTTCAAGGACAGCCTGATCTTTCCGCTCGCGCTCTCGGTCGTGGGCCTAGCGATCATCGGATTGGGCGTGCTGTGGCAGCGGCGCGAGGCGCAGTGGTCGGAGCGTTTGCGCGGCTTTCTACCGGGGCCGCTTCGCGAGCTGATCGAGGCGCGGTCGGTGCGCTAGTCCCGTTCGATGAAGTCCGACCTTACCCACCTCTCCGCGACCGAGCTCGCGCGGCTCATCCGCACCAAAAAGGCGAGCCCGGTCGAGGTGACCGAGGCGCACCTCGCTGCGATCGAGCGGCTCAACCCCGCGGTCAACGCGTTTTGCACCGTCGCCGCGGAGAAGGCGCTCGCCTGGGCGCGCGAGGCCGAAGGCGCGATGAAGAAGCGCGCGAAGCTCGGGGCGCTGCACGGCGTACCGGTCGCGATCAAGGACCTCACGGCGACGGCCGGGATCCGCACGACCTGGGGGTCGACCTTGTTTCGCGACCACGTTCCCGCCCAGGACGCCGAAATCGTGCTGCGGCTGAAGGCGGCCGGCGCGATCGTTCTCGGCAAGACCAACACGCCCGAGTTCGGCGCCGGCGCGAACACTGTAAACAAGGTGTTCGGCGCAACGCGCAATCCCTGGAACACGGCGCTCTCGGCCTCGGGTTCGACCGGAGGCGGCGCGGCGGCGCTCGCTGCGCGCATGGCGCCGCTTGCCGAAGGGACCGACTTCGGCGGGTCGCTGCGCACGCCGGCGGCGTTCTGCGGCGTGGTGGGCCTGCGCACGACCGCAGGCCTCGTACCGAGGTATCCCGCGACGATGCCCTGGCATGACCAGAGCGTCGCCGGGCCCATGGCGCGCTCGGCGGAGGACTGCGCGCTCCTGCTCGATGCGATGACCGGGCTCTCCTTGAAATCGCCGCTTTCCTGCGCCGCGCCGTGGAAAAGCGCGCGCGAGCGCCTCGCCAAAGCGCGGAACCTGAGAGGCCTTCGCCTCGCCTACGCGCCGGACATTGCGGGCATAGGCGTGGACGAGGAGATCGAGCGAATCTGCCGGACGGCGGCGCTCGATCTGCGGGCCGTCGGCGCCGCGGTCGAGGAGATCGAAATCAATATGTCGGACGGGCGCGACGCGTTTCTCGCGCTGCGCGGCGAAGCGATGGTGGGCAACCATCTCGAGCGCCTGGAGCGGATCGGCGAGCTCGGCGACAATCTCGCGGGCAACATCCGCGCCGGCCTCGCGCTCACCATCAGCGAGATCGCGCGCGCCGAACACAAGCGCGCCGAGATCTGGCATCGCTGGCGCGCGCTGTTCGAGCGCTACGACTTTGTTCTGACCCCGACCGCCCCGGTGCCGCCTTTCCCGGTGGAAAAAAACTACCCCGAAGTGATCCGTGGCCGCAAGCTCCAGAACTACATGGACTGGATCGGCCCGACGTTTCTCGTGTCGCTCGCGGCGCTGCCCGCGGCGAGCGTGCCGGCGGGCCTCACCGCCGCGAAGCTGCCGGTGGGATTGCAGATCGTGGGCCCGCGATTCTCCGAGCCGATGATTCTTACCGTAGCGAAATTCGTCGAAGCGGCGCACCCGATCGGATTGCCGCCGAACTGCGCATGAGCTCCTGTGGAAGTCATCGACCGGTGTACTGAGGGTCGGCTCTGTCTGGCGCGGGGAGGGGAAGTTTCCCTCGCTCCGTAGTCTTGCGGGAAATTCGAATATGGCATGTTCGAATTTCACGGAAAACGGGCGGCGAAGTTCGTCGAAGCGCAACGTCCGATCGGATTGCCCGCCCGATTGCACTTGGTCTGTCCTCTTCTTTCGTGACGGATTCCTCGGACACCTCGACGCCGAATTGACCGATTGATTCCGCGGCACTTATGCTGCGGTCATAGGAAGTTCCCGGAAACCCGAGTGATTCGTGCCGGAGGTCTAGTGCGCATAGCTGGCGTGGTTGGAAAGGTATTGCGGGCTCTCGCCCCTTCAACGATCGCGGCGATGCTGCTTGCACTTGCGGCCTGCGGGGGCGGAAGCGGCGAGGACAGTCCACCTCCCATGGGCGGCGGCGGGGGGCTTCAGCCGACGCTCGCGTCCATCCAGGCCAACATATTTACGCCGACCTGCGCCCTCTCCAGCTGCCACCAGAGCCCGGGTCAACAGGGGCTGATCCTCGAGCCCGGCCTCAGTTGGGGAAATCTATTCAATGTCGTGAGCCCTCAGGATGCGGCGGCCACGTGCGCTCCCGGAGGGAGCGGATGTCGCGTGAGGCCCGGGGATCCTGATGGGAGCTTCCTCATCCACAAGCTCGAAGGGATGCTGCCCGGAGGCGGACAAATCGTAGGCAATCGCATGCCTGATGGCGGGGCCTCCCCTCTCCAGCAGGTGACGATCCAGGTAATCAAGGAATGGATCCTGAACGGCGCACCGCAGTGACGCATCGCCTAAGCATCGGTTCGGACGCGTTGAAGGTCGCAGCGGCGCTGCTCGCCGCGTTGATTCTCTCTCCCGCGCGCGCCGAGCCGTATCTCGCAGTGCGCTCCGGCGCGAAATGCGTGGCGTGCCACGTCAATCCGACAGGCGGCGGCAAGCGCACGGAGTTCGGCAATCTCTACGGGCAGACGGCGTTCGCCGCCGAGCGCCTCGACCTCGCGACCGGCAGACCCCTTCCGGCCACGGGCGCCGGTTCGGAACCCGCACTGTGGTCCGGGAAAATAAACGATCACTTCGCCATCGGCGGCGACCTGCGCGCCACTGCGCAGGCCACGATTATCCCGAACACGGAAGACAGGTACGCGTTCGACCCGACGCGCGCGCAGGTCTATCTTGAAATCAAACCGATCGTCGATCGGCTGACGATTTATCTCGACCAGCGCTTCGCTCCGGGCGCGGCGATCAACCGCGAGGCCTATGCCATGCTCTGGACCGCGGGCCGGTCCGTGTACGTCAAGGCTGGCCGCATGTTCATTCCCTTCGGGCTGCGCATCGAGGACGACACAGCCTTCATCCGCCAGGTGTCGGGCACGACCTTCAATTCATCGGACGACGGCGTCGAAGGCGGAGTGGAGCTTGGGTCCTGGTCGGCGAATGTTTCCGTTACAAATGGAGCGGGCGGCGGCACCGAAACCAACCGCGGCAAGCAGGTCAGCTCGCTATTAAGCTTTGTGCAGCCCGGTTGGCGCATGGGCGGGAGCGCGAGCACGAATTCCAACGATGCCGCGGACCGCCGCATGCAGAGCGTGTTCGCCGGGCTGCGCACCGGCATCGTGAGCTGGCTCGCCTCGTGGGTCAACGTCACCGACGACGGCACGCCGAGCGGGCAGCTGAGGCAGTGGGCGACGCTTTTTGAAGGCAACGTCGAAGCGGCCAAGGGCCACAACCTGAAGCTCACCTACGAGAGCTACGATCCGAACACCGACGTGCGCGAGGACCAGCGCGAACGCTACAGCGTGGTCTGGGAATACGTGCCGTTCCAGTTCACGCAGTTTCGGGTGGGCGTGCGGAAAAATAACGGCATTCCCCAGAACGACGCGCAAAACGCCACCGATTTTTTCCTGCAGTGGCACGCGTTCTTCTGAAGCGCTCCTACTGAAAGACATAGACCGCGCCTGCATCGGCCGCGGTGTTGTTGCTCTGGTTTCCGCCGATTCCGGTTGCGTTGCCATCCTCGAACTGCGCGCCGATCGCGCGCGTGCTGCCGCTGCTGCTCAGCGCGACGGAAACTCCGAAGCCGTCGCCTGCCCCGGTGTTGGAAGCCTTGACGTAGGACTGCGGCGTCCAGACTGTGCCGCTGCGGGTGTATGCATAGACTGCGCCAGAGGCGGCAGCCAGCTCGTTCGACGTGCCGCCGATCCCCGTGGCGCTGCCGTCTTCGTTGATTGCCCCGACCATCAGAGCATTGCCGTTGCTGCTCAAGGCGACCGAGCCGCCGAAGTTGTCGCCGGCACCGGTGTTCGAGGCCTTGACGTACGCCTGCTGCGTCCAGGTCGTTCCGCTGCGGCTAAATACGTACGCGGCGCCGGCGTCGGTGGCCAACTCGTTGGGAGTGCCGCCGATACCGGTCGTACCACTGTCTTCGAACGGCGCTCCGACCGCAAGCGTATTGCCGTCGCCGCTCAGGGCAACCGAGCTGCCGAATTCGTCGCCGGCCTCCGGGTTCAAAGCCTTGATGTAGGCCTGCTCCGTCCATACACCGGCTGCGCGAGTGAAAATGTACGCCGCGCCGGCGTCGGCGGCGGTACCGCTGTCTTCGAGCGGCGCGCCGACGGCGAGCGTGCTGCCGTCGCCGGAGAGGGCCACCGAGAAGCCGAAGTTGTCACCGCTCGCCGTGTCCGACGCCTTGACATAAGCCTGCTGCGACCAAACGCCAGTGGGACTGCGGGTGAAGACGTACGCCGCGCCGGCATCGGGTGCGAGCTCGTTGTTCGTAGTGCCGATGCCGGTCGTGTTGCTATCCTCGAGATGCGCCCCGACCGCGAGCGTGTTGCCGTCGCTGGAGAGGGCTACCGAGACGCCGAAGTTGTCGCCGGCGCCCGAGTTCAAGGCCTTGATGTAGGCCTGCTGCGACCAAACGCCAGCGGCGCCGGTGAAGACGTACACTGCGCCGGCGTTCTGCGCCAACTCATCCGGCGTGATGTTGATTCCCGCGGTGCCGCTGTCTTCGAGCGGCGCTCCGACGGCGAGCGTATTGCCGTCGGCGCTCAGGGCAATCGACGCGCCGAAGTTGTCACCGGCGCCGGTGGTGCCGGTGATCAAGGGCTTCACATAGGCCTGTTGCCCCCAGGCCGTGCCGCTGCGGATGAGCACGTACACCGCGCCAGAGTCGGCGATAGCATTGCCGGCAGTCACTTCAGTCACGACGCCGGCGGTAACACCGAGAAGGCCGCTGTCTTCCAGCGGCGCGCCGACCGCGAGCGTGTTGCCGTCGCCGGAGAGCGCGACCGAGCCGCCGAATTGATCGCCCCCCAATCCGGTGTTCGACGCCTTGATATAGACCGCGACCGCTGCGGTGTCGGCCGTCTCCCCGCCGCCGCCGCAGGACACGACAAGAGCGGCTGCTGCGAGCGCGCATCCCAGAGCGATCACGTTAAGCGACTTCTTCGATTCACGCATGACGGTTCGTCCTTTGATGGGCGGGCACGCCGGCTAGCGGGCCTTCTTCGCGAAAACGAGGAAGCTCTGCCGGTCGAGAAAATCGAACTCGCGCTCCAGGCGATAGCCCGCTTCGTCCATTTCCTTCTTGATGAGCTCCACCGGCGAATAATGGCCGACGAAGGTCGCGGACCAGTGCTTGCCGTTGAAATCGACGATGGCGATGCGCCCGCCGGGCCGCAGGTACTTCGCGGCGTCGGCGAAATACTTCGCACGCGCCTCGATGTGGTGATAGACGTTGCTCGTGAAGATGAGGTCCACGCCCGATTCGGGCAGCGAGGGGTCATCGTATTTGGCGAGGACCTTCTCGATGTTGCGGTAGCCGTCTTTGTTCGCGCGCTCGGTCAAGTCCTCGAGCATGTCCTTGTCCACATCGACCGCGTACACCCTGCCCGTGGGCCCGACCGCCTGCGAGAGCCGGAAAGTGAAATAGCCGCCGCCCGAGCCGAGATCGGCGATGCGGTCACCCGGCTTGATCGCGAGCGACTGCACGACTTTCTCGGGCTGCTGCCAGTCGTCCCGGCCGAATCCCTCGTAGGCGAATTTCTTGAGAGCCGTGCATCCGGCAAGGAGCACGAGAGCGGCGAGCGCCGCAGCGCCAAGGAGCCTTGAGCGTCGCAAGGCGAACCGCGCGTTCATGAACCGATCCACGATCAGCCCCACGGCCCGAGATAAGGCTCGCCTGTATACGTATCGGACTTGGGCTCGACTGCGTTCGGCCAGTCGGCGACGAGCGCGGGGGCGCGGACTCTCTTCGCGCGCGGCCGCCCGTTCCAGCCGACCTGCTCCATGTAGTAATAGAGCTGAATGGCGTGCCCGGCCGGGTCGAGCACGTGGGCGCTGTAATCGATCCCGGGCGCGAGAGCGGGCGGGATGTCAACGAACTTGCCGCCGCGATCCTTGAGGAAGCCGATCGCCGCTTTTAGCTGGCGGTAGGTGGCGACCTGCACGCCGAAGCTCATCACCGTGGTGTGGGGCGAGAGTCCGAGCTTGTTGCGCAGCGCTATCGGATAGAGCGCGAGGGAGTGATGCTCGGTGCTGCAGCGCAGAAACACGCAGCGCTGCCCGTTCCAGGTGATGGATTCGGTGCGCGTGAAACCCATGATGCCGGTGTAGAAGGCTTCCATCGCGCGCACGTCGCGGCAGAAAAGCCGGATCGGGCCGTGGCGCACGACTTTGAACGGGCGCGGCAGCAGGATGCCGTCCACGTCGTACTTCGCGGGCATCTTTTCCGGGTGGCGGAAGCCCGAGTCGAGATCGACGCCGCGCGCGACGCTCTGCTTCACTTCTTCGTACTCCGGAATCTGCGGCAGCGGCGGCCGCTCGCGAAAGCCGCGCTCGTGCATCGCGCGCGGCTTGGAGAGGCCCGTCCAGCCGATCTGCTCCATCCCGTAGTACAACTCGTTGCGGTGGCCTTCGGGGTCGTACGGGTAGCAGTGCCAGTTGGAGCCCGGCATGTCGCGGCCGGCGCGGCTGATGCGCACGCCCTTCGAATTGAACCAGTCGATCGCGTTCGACACTTCCGCGAGACTCGCCACCTGCCAGGTCATCTGGTTCACGGTGACGTCGGCGGGAAGGTCGCCGCCGCGTCCGGCCGCGTTGTAGATGGCGCCATTGCACAGCACGAAGGAATGATGGTCCGTGCCGTGGCGCAGGAAATACATGTTGGTGTCGCCGAGGGCCTTCAGCTCGTCGCGCTTCGCGTGGTGCTCGGCGATATCGAGCGGATCGGAGACGCGCAAGCCGAGCCCCTCGCAGTAGAAATCGAGGCACGCCGCGGGATCGGGGACGTTCAGCCCGAAGTGCCCCAGACGCCGGATCTTGAACGGCTGCTCGAGCAGCACGCCGCCGACATCGAATTTCCCGCGTTTTGCCATGAATGCCGACCCCATTTCCGAATCCGGCAGGAACGGACTGATAGAATCGGCCGCTCCTCCTTCCGCTTCGCGAAAGTGTACCCCAATGGCCTACGAAAACATCATCGTCGAGACCCGCGGCCGCGTCGGCCTGATCGCGCTCAACCGGCCCAAGGCGCTGAATGCGCTCAACGACGCGCTCATGACCGAGTTGGGCGAGGCGCTTGCCGGGTTCGATGCCGATGAGGCGATCGGCGCGATCGTGATTACCGGAAACGACAAGGCCTTTGCCGCGGGCGCCGACATCGGCGCAATGAAGGACTGGGGCTACATGGACGTATACAAAGGCGAGTACATCACGCGCAACTGGGAGCGGATGAAATCGGTCAGGAAGCCCGTCATCGCCGCAGTCGCGGGCTACGCGCTCGGCGGCGGCTGCGAGCTTGCGATGATGTGCGACATTATCTTCGCTGCGGAGGGCGCCAGGTTCGGCCAGCCTGAGATCAAGCTCGGGATCATCCCCGGAGCGGGCGGCACGCAGCGCCTGCCGCGCGCGCTAGGCAAGGCGAAGGCGATGGACCTCGTCCTGACCGGACGCATGATGGACGCGGCCGAGGCCGAGCGCGCGGGACTCGTGTCGCGCGTGGTGCCGGCGGAGCGGCTGATGGATGAAGCGCTCGCCGCGGCGGCGCAGATCGCGGAGTTTTCGCTGCCTTCGGTGATGATGGCGAAAGAATCGATCAACCGCGCCTACGAGGCGCCGCTTGCCGAGGGCATTCTTTTCGAGCGGCGAGCGTTCCACGCGCTGTTCGCGACGGAGGACCAGAAGGAAGGCATGGCGGCGTTCGTGGAAAAGCGCAAGCCCAACTTTAAACACAAGTGAGCGGCCCTCACCCCGAACCTCTCCCGCAAGCGGGAGAGGGTGCGAGCGAAGCGAGCGGGTGAGGGGCGTTCACGTTCTCCCGCAAGCGGGAGAGGGAATATCAAGGTGATGCAACCGCCCGCCTGGCGCGTGATTGCCTGGATGTGCTTAGCGCATGTCGCGAGCATGGCCGGCTTCGCGACCTACGCCACTCTGCTCCCGCGGTTGCAGGATGAGTGGGGCATGAACAACACGCAGGCGGGCTTGATCGGCGGGATGTTCTTCGCCGGCTATATGGCCGCGGTGCCGGTGTTGACCAGCCTGACCGATCGCGTGGATGCGCGGCGGATCTATTTAGCGTCGTGCGTCGTCGCGGCGCTCGCCCTCGCGGGGCTTGCACTGCTGGCACAAGGCGTGACGTCGGCGTCACTGCTGCAACTTCTCGCCGGCGCGGGGATCGCCGGCACCTACATGCCGGGACTGCGCGCACTGACCGACAGCGTGCAGGGCACGCAGTCGCAGAGCCGGGCGGTCGCGTTCTACACCGCGGTGTTCGGACTCGGAACGAGCCTGTCCATCCTGTTTTCCGGCTGGATCGCCGACACGATGGGCTGGCGCTGGGCGTTCGGGCTTGGCGCAATTGGGCCGCTGGTCGCGGGGCTGATGGTGCTCGCCCTGCCTGCGCGAAAGCCCGTACGACACACCGACACGCATGTGCTCGACTTCCGCCCCGTGCTCGCGAGCCGCGAAGTGCGGCCCTTCATTCTCGGCTACGCGGTGCATTGCTGGGAGCTGTTCGGCTCGCGCTCGTGGCTGGTTGCGTTCATCGTATTTGCGCAGGAGTTTCGGGTTGCCGAGGGCGCGGGCCCTGCCGTCTGGTCGGCGGTCACGATCGCGGCGGTGGCGAATCTGTTCGGGCCGGCGGCCAGCATATTCGGCAACGAGCTCGCCATGCGCCATGGCCGCGAGCGGTTGATTTGGAGGGCGATGCTCGCCTCGGGCGTGCTGACCTGCGCGCTTGGATTTCTCTCTTTCCTTCCATGGTATCTGCTTGCGGTGCTGGTGATGCTGCACATGACGTTGATCATGGGCGACTCCTCGGCGTTGACCGCGGGCGTGGTGACGCGCGCCGATGAGCGCATCCGCGGCGCGACCATGGCGGTGCATTCCATGCTCGGCTTTGGCGCAGGGTTCGTTGCGCCTCTGGTCTTTGGAGCCGTGCTCGACCTTGCGGGAGGCGGCCCGCTCGCCTGGGGTCTCGCTTTCGCGAGCCTCGGGGCAGGGGGCATCTTCATGGCCGGCTTCATCCGCTCGCGCGCCTCCGGCCGGGCGGCCTAGGAGCGATGGACGCGCCGCGGGAAATGCCTCGCGAGTGGCTGCTGCTGCTCGTGCTTTCGGCAATCCAATTCAGCCAGATGGTCGATTTCATGGTGCTGATGCCCCTGGGCACGCAGCTCATGCGCGAGTTCGACATCACGCCGACGCAGCTCGGGTTCTTCGTCTCGATCCACACGCTGGCCGCGGGTCTCTCGGGCTTTCTCTCCGCGTTTGTCATCGACCGCTTCGATCGCAGGACCGCCGTGCTCGCCCTGTACGCGTGCTTTGCCGCGACCATGGCGGCCTGCGCTCTTGCGCCGGGCTACGCGACGCTGCTGGCCGCGCGAGCGATATCCGGCGCTTTCGGCGGCGTGGTCGCGGCGAATATCTTCACCATCGTCGCGGACGTGGTCCCCGAAGGCCGGCGCGGCCGGGCTTTCGGTGTTTTGATGTCGGCTTTTTCGCTTGCCTCGATCCTGGGCGTGCCGATCGCCCTGGTCCTCGCGCTGCATTTCACCTGGCGCGCGCCCTATGTGTTCCTTGCCGCGCTGTGCTCGAGCGTCCTGCTCGCGGCCTGGTTCGTGATTCCGCCGGTACGCGCGCATTTGACGCTCGGCGGCGAGCGCAACGCGCTCGCGCAGTGGAGGGCCGTGTTCGGAGAAGCCAACCACCTGAGGATTTTCGCGTTCTCGGCGCTGCTGGTGTTCTCGGGGTTCCTGGTGTTTCCGTTCATCGCGCCGTACCTGGTGGCGAATGTCGGCGTGAGCGAGGCCGACCTGCCCCTGGTGTACCTGGTCGCCGGGAGTGCGGCGCTGCTCGCCGCGCGCTTCGTCGGCGGGTGGAGCGACAGCATCGGCAGGCGCCCGGTGTTCGCCGGATGCGCCGTGGCCACGGCGGTCGCGGTGCTGGCGATGACCAGCCTGCCGCGTGCGCCGCTGGCGGTCGCGGTGCTCGTTTCGATGCTGGTTTTCGCGGCTTCCTCCGCACGCATGGTGCCGGCGATGGCGCTCGTTACCTCGGGCGCCGAGCCGCGCCTGCGCGGCAGCGTCATGAGCTTCAATGCGGCGATCCAGCAGCTCGGCGCCGGCGCGGCCTCGTTCGTCGCCAGCCTTATCGTGGGTCGGTCCGCCGAGGGCGAGCTGACAGGTTACTGGATGATCGGGATGCTCTCCGCCGCGGGAACGCTTGCCTGCATCGCGCTCGCGCGCCGAGTGCGTCCGGTCGAGGCGCCACGGTAAGATGAGCGTGGACTTACGGGAATGGCAAAAAACCCCCAGGTGATCGTCGCCGGCGCAGGGCCGGTCGGGCTGCTGACTGCGCTCGCGCTCGCGAAGCAGGACGTCTCGGTGCTGGTGCTCGAAGCCGAGCCGGCTCTGACCATCGACTTGCGCGCCGGCACCTACCACCCGCCCTCGCTCGAAATGATGGCGCCGTACGGCATTACCGATGAGATGCACAAGACGGCGATCAAGGTGCCGCGCTGGCAGATCCGCGACCGCAGGGAAGGCATCATCGTCGAGTGGGATGTGACGGAAATCGGCGACCTCACGCCGTATCCCTATCGCCTGCACCTCGAGCAGCACCGGCTCACGCCGATCATTCTTTCAAAGCTCAAGGAATGCCCGAACGCCCGGGTGTGTTTCTCGCACAAGGTGACCGATCTCTCGCAGACCGCCGACAAGGTGACGGTGAGCGCAGCGACGCCGGGCGGAACGGAAATATTCGAGGCCGACTGGCTGGTCGGCGCCGACGGCGGTCGCAGCACCGTGCGCAGGTGCGCCGACGTGGGTTTCGACGGCTTCACCTGGGACGAGCGCTTCCTCGTGGCGAGCACGACCTACGACTACGCGCCGCACGGCTACGCCATGAACGCGTACCTCGCCGATCCGGAAGAATGGTCCGCGATATTCAAGATGCCCGACGAGGGACCGCCGGGAATATGGCGCGTGATTTTTCCGGTGCCGCCCGAGGAGGAAGAGGCACTGACACTGTCCGAGGAAATGGTGGAGAGACGAATGCAGAGCTTCCTCGCGCGGAGGGAGCGTTACCAGATCAAGTACAAGAGTATCTACAAAGTGCACCAACGCGTGGCGAAGGAATTCCGCGTCGGGCGCGTCCTGCTCGCCGGGGACGCTGCGCACCTCAACAATCCCATGGGCGCTTTCGGCCTGAACGGGGGAATCCACGACTCGATCAATCTTACCGGGAAGCTCGGGAAAGTATGCCGGGGCGAGGCCGACGAGTCGCTCCTTGACCTTTACGTGCGCCAGCGCCGCACCGTGAACCTCGAATACGTGCAGGAGCATTCGATCAGGAACCTGAAACGGCTCAATGAAAAATCCGAAGAGGGGCGCAGGAGGAATTTCGACGAGCTGCGCCGCCAGGCGGCGAGCCGGGAGGGCAGGCGCGAGTTTCTGCTTGTCAGCAGCATGATCGCCAGCATCCGGCGCGCCAATGCGATAACCTAGGCGACTGGATCGGGGCGGAGGCGCGCTCTCCCGCCCCGGTGACCGGGAACCTGGCAGAAGGCGCGACATTGGGAGACGAGCATGGAAAAAATTTGGCTCAAGCACTACCCGAAAGGTGTCCCGGCCGAGATCGACTACCGCCAATACCGCTCGATCGGAGATCTGTTCGAGAAGAGCGTCGCGACTTACCGCGAGCGCCCGGCGTATTACAACATGGGCAAGACGATCAGCTTCGGCGACCTCGACCGGATGTCGCGCGACTTCGGCGCCTGGCTGCAGGCGAAGGGCCTCGCGAAGGGCGCGCGGGTCGCGGTGATGATGCCCAATTGCCTGCAGTACCCGATTGCGATGTTCGGCACGCTGCGCGCCGGGTGCGTGGTCGTGAACGTCAATCCCCTGTATACGCCGCGCGAGCTCGAGCACCAGCTCAAGGACTCCGGCGCCGAGGTCATCGTCGTTCTCGAGAATTTCGCGCGCACGGTGCAGGAGGTGCTCGCGAGGACTCCGGTGAAACACGTGGTGATCGCCGCGCTCGGCGACATGCTCGGGCTCAAGGGTGTAATTGTGAATTTCGTGGTGCGCAAGGTGAAGAAAATGGTGCCGGCGTTCGAGTTGCCGGGCGCGCTGCGCTTCAACGACGTGCTGCGCGAGGCGGCAGGCATGCAGCTCAAGCCGGTGCAGGTCGGCCACGAGGACATCGCTTTCCTGCAGTACACGGGCGGGACCACCGGCGTGTCCAAGGGCGCGATGCTGCTTCATCGAAACATACTCGCCAACATCGAGCAGGCCACCGCGTGGCTGCTGCCCGGCCTCGGAGACGAGCGGGCGGTGATCATCACCGCGTTGCCGCTGTATCACATTTTTTCGCTCACGGTGAATTGCCTCAGCATGTTGAAGGTCGGCGGCTTGAATGTACTGATCACCAATCCGCGCGACATCCCCGCCTTCGTCAAGGAGCTCTCGAAGCACCGCTACAACATCATCACGGGCGTGAACACGCTGTTCAACGCTTTTCTGAACAACCCGGATTTCCAAAAGCTCGACTTTTCCGCGGTCAAGCTGTGCGTCGGCGGCGGCATGGCGGTCCAGAAAGCGGTGGCGGAGCGCTGGAAACAGGTCACCGGACGCACTCTGCTCGAGGGCTACGGCCTCACCGAGACCAGCCCTTGCGCGACGATGAATCCGCTCAACCTCGCCGAGTACAGCGGCTCGATCGGCCTGCCGATGCCTTCGACAGAGCTCGTCCTGCGCGACGACGCCGGCAAGGAAGTGGCGCGCGGGCAGCCCGGCGAGATCTGCGTGCGCGGGCCGCAGGTAATGAAGGGTTACTGGAATCGCCCCGATGAGACCGCCAAGGTGCTGGGCGCCGACGGCTTCCTCGCCACCGGCGATGTCGGCGAGATGGACGAGAAGGGGTTCGTGCGCATCGTCGACCGCAAGAAGGACATGATTCTGGTTTCGGGCTTCAACGTCTATCCGAATGAAATCGAGCAGGTGGTGGCCATGCACCCGGGCGTGCTCGAATGCGCGGCCATCGGCGTGCCGGATGCCAACGCCGGCGAGGTGCCTAAGCTGTTCGTAGTGAAGAAGGACCCCGCGCTGACCGAAGCCGACATCCGCAAGCACTGTGAGGCGAATCTCACCGGCTACAAACGGCCCAAGCAAATAGAGTTCAGGAAGGAATTGCCGAAGACGAACGTAGGGAAGATCCTGCGTCGTGCCCTGCGCGAGGAAGCGAAAGCCTGATCGTTTGTATCAGCGCGCGAGCTCGGGATGCATGGCGAGCACGCGCTTGCGAAGCTCGAGCAGGTACGCGTCGCGCACGCCGTGCTCGATCAGCCCGCGCACCGTCTCCAACAGATATTCGGCCGGCGTGCCCAGCTGGCCGCGCGTGCTTACCAGGGTCTTGATCACCGTTTCGAGCGGCAGCTTGCCGGCGTAGTTGGCGTGCTCGCGGTTGACGAAAAACGCGATCGCCTGAAGCGTTTCCCCGCCGGTATCGACCTTGGCCCAGCGCGGACAATAGGCGCCGAGCACCATCTCGCGCCGCCACAGAAGCCGCAACTCGTCTTCAGCATGGCGCCCGGCGATGCGGAACGCCACGCCTCGGCAGCTGCCGCCTGAATCCAGTGCGAGCACGAGCCCCGGCTTTTGCAGGGACCCACGGTTGACGTGTGACCACAGGCAGAAGCTGCGGTGAAAACCGTGCAGGCGAGCAACGCGCCGCTCGTCGAAGTGAACGATGGGATTCCAGACGAGCGAGCCGTAGCCGAACAGCCACACGTCGGCGCCCGGCGGATGGCCTTCGAGCAGTCCGCGGAGCGAGGCTTCCTGGTCGGCATCGGACAGCACCGGCGCCTCGGGATGCGCCTGGCGAAAATTTTTTCGCAGCAAGTCGTTTTCTAGATCAGCGCGGGTGAGGGACATTCGCGAAGATTAGCAGGTTGTCGAATTCGACGAATCCCCTCAAATCTGCGCGGCCGGCTTGAGGCGCGGACCTTGCGCCACCGGGGTGCATCGGCTAGCATGCGCTAATCAATCTGATTAAAGATGACTACCCGATGGAAACGCGCGTCGTAACGAGCCACCTGCCGGCCGAACTCGCCGAAAAGCTCGACGGGCTGGCCGAGCGCCTCGACCGCCCCAAGGGGTGGATCGTAAAAGAGGCGATCGCTTCTTACGTCGCCCTGGAGGAAGAGCGCGGTCGCATGACGATCGAAGCGCTGGCCGACGTGAGAGCGGGGCGCGCACACGAGCACGCCGAAATCGAGGCTTGGGCGGGAAGCTTAGGGACTCCGAAGCGCAAGGCACGCCGCTGACCGTGGCGCTGCGCTGGACCACCAGTGCGCGCTCGGACCTGGTGCGGCTCCACGAGTTCCTTGAGCCGATCAACCGTCGGGCCGCTGCGCAGGCCGTTCGCCAACTCATCGCAGGCGCGAAGCGCATCCCCACGCGCCCGCGGCTTGGCCAGCGCCTGCGGGAATTCGCGCCACGCGAGGTACGGCGGATACTGATCGGGGACTACGAGATCCGCTACGAGCTGACCGTACGTGATGTGTTTGTGCTGCGTATTTTCCACACCCGCGAAGATCGCTGAGCGGATTCCGGATCGAGGCGCCATCTCGCCTGGGAGGACGCGGCAGGCACGCTACGCGCGCGTCTCGCGACCCGTGCGACGGCGCGAATCACGTTGCGCGAGCGCCTGCGTCTGTTCGATGCCGCGACCGCCCGCCGGTCGGAGCGCGAGCGCAAACGGCGTCTGCCGCGCGGCAAAAGCCGCGGCTGGAAGCGCGAGGACCTCTACACGCGATGAGTGCGTTGGTCGATACCAATGTACTGGTCTACCGCCACGATCCGAAGCACCCCGCCAAGCAGCGTATAGCGCGCGAATTGCTTCGGCAAGGTCTGGAGCAGGAAGTCCTGCGCGTACCGCACCAGGCAATTCGAATTCGTGCAGGCGGTTGCGCGCCCGGTCGGACGGGGAGGCGCCGGCTTACTGCCGTGGGCGGACGCGCTGCGCGAAGCCGAAGCACTGCTCGTTCAGTTCGAAATCCTGTATCCCACCGAATCGCTGGTACGCACCGCAATCCGCGCAGTCGCCACCTATCAATTGAGCTGGTTCGATGCGCATCTGTGGGCCTATGCCGAGCACTACGGCCTCGATGAGATCCTGTCCGAGGACTTCTCCGATGGACAACTGATTGGATCGGTCAGGATTCGCAATCCGTTCGTTGGTGCATGAGAGCCCTGAACACTGGGGGCGGTGACAACTTCGGCGCCCAGGCTATGCGGCTTTCGCCGCGGCGCGTCCCGCGCGAAATTGCGTGAGCAGTTCGGCTTCTTTTTTCTTCGCGCTGTCGAGATGGCGGCGCTTGACGTGGCCGTAACCGCGGATATGCTCGGGAACGCTCGCGATTTCTACGGCGAGCGCGTGGTTTTCACGGGTCAGACGATCGAGAAGGTCACCCACGGTTGCTTCGTAATCGACGATTAATCTTCGCTCGGTCCGGCGCTCCTCTGTGTGGCCGAAGATATCCAGCGCGGTGCCACGCAGGCCCTTCAGCTTTGCCAGCACCCGAAACGCCACCCTCATCCAGGGACCGAACTCCGACTTCTTCGCTTCGCCCGTGATCGGATCGGGCTTGTTGAAGATCGGCGGAGCGAGGTGAAATTTCAGCTTGTAATCGCCTTCGAACATGCCTTGGATCTTTTGCATGAACGCCGGGTCGGAGTGCAGGCGTGCCACTTCGTATTCGTCCTTGTAGGCCATGAGCTTGAAGGTGTAGCGCGCGACTGCCTCGGTGAGCGCGGTGCCGGCGCCCAGCTTCGACTCGGCGGCGCGCACGCGCTCGACCAGCGTCCTGTAGCGTGACGCATAGGCGGCGTCCTGATAGGCGGTGAGAAACTCGACCCGGCGCGCGATGAGTTCGTCGAGGTTGCGCGAGAACGCCTGCGAGATGGGGATCACTTCGGCCGGCGTCGCGATGCGCTCGACTCGCGTGAGATCGGCCGCCGCGCGCCGCCCCCACAGGAACGCTTTCCTGTTGAATTCGACCGCGACGCCGTTCAACTCGATCGCGCGCGAAAGCGACGCTTCCGCGAGCGGGACCCAACCCTTCTGGAACGCATAGCCGAGCATGAACATGTTCGTCGCGATGGCGTCGCCCATGAGCGCCGTGGCGAGTTTTCCGGCGGGCACGAAATCGACGTTTTTCGCCCCGGCTGCCTCGACGATGTCCGCCTGCAGGTCGGTTCCGGGAAGCTGCCAGTCCGGGTTCTTCACGAAAGCGGCGGTCGGCGATACGGTGGCGTTGATCAGCACCATGGTGCTCTTGTCGTTCATTTTCGAGAGCGCCTCGAGACCCGAAGCGACGACGAGGTCGCAGCCGAGCACGAGGTCGGCGGCTCCCGTGCCGACCCGCACCGAATGAAGCTCTTCGGGCGCGCGCGCGATCCTCACGTGCGACATCACCGGGCCGAACTTCTGCGCGAGGCCGCTCATGTCGAGGACGGTGGCGCCTTTGCCCTCGAGGTGCGCCGCCATCGCCACGATCTGGCCGATGGTGAGCACGCCCATGCCGCCGATTCCGGTCACGAGCACTTCGTACGGTTTGTCCAGCGCGGGCGCTTGGGGATCGGGCAACGGCGGAAAATCCAAATCGCCATCAGGGGAGGCCGCCTTGCCCTTCCTCAGGCTGCCGCCTTCAACCGTCACGAAACTCGGGCAAAAGCCTCCCAGGCACGAGAAATCCTTGTTGCAGGCGGACTGGTTGATGGTGCGCTTGCGTCCGAACTCGGTTTCGAGCGGCTCGACCGAGAGGCAATTCGACTTGGCGCTGCAATCGCCGCAGCCTTCGCAGACCAGTTCGTTGATTACCACGCGCTTCGGCGGATCGGGAAATTCATTGCGTTTCCTGCGGCGCCGCTTTTCGTTGGCGCAGGTCTGCACGTAGATGATCGCCGACACGCCCTTCATCTCGCGCAGTTCGCGCTGCACGGCGTCGAGTTCCTCGCGCTTGCGGATCGTCACGCCCGGGGCCCAGTCGAGTCCGGCGGGTAGCGGCTCTTTCTCGTCCACCACCGCGACGATCGGTTTCACGCCTTCGGCGGCGATCTGGCGCGAGACCCTCGCCGGGTCTAGCGGGCCGTCGACGTGCTGGCCGCCGGTCATCGCGACCGCGTCGTTGTACAGGATCTTGTAGGTCATGCTCACACCGGCGGCCACCGCCGCACGGATTGCGAGGAGCCCCGAATGAAAGTAAGTCCCGTCGCCGATGTTGGCGAACACGTGCGGGCACTCGGTGAAAGGTGCCTGCCCGATCCAGGACGCGCCCTCGCCGCCCATGTGGGTGAAGGTCGCGGTATTGCGGTCCATCCACAGCGCCATGAAATGGCAGCCGATGCCCGCCATGGCGCGGCTGCCCTCGGGCACGCGGGTCGAAGTGTTGTGCGGGCAGCCGGAGCAGAAATAGGGCGAGCGGTTCGCGACGACCCGCGGCCTGGCGAGCGCCTTCTCCTTGAATTCGAGATAGGCGACCCGCTCGCGGTAACGATCGCCCATGCGCTGGTCGAGCCCGAGTTTCGCAAAGCGGCTGACGAGGGCCTTCGTTATCAGCGCGGGTGACAGTTCGTAATGCGCGGGGAGCAGCCAGTTGCCCGCCGGCTGCCCTTCCGCGATCGACCATTCGCCGTTGTCGTCGAACTTGCCGACGACGCGCGGCGGGCGCATGCCTTCGCGCCAGTTATACAGCTCCTCCTTGATCTGGTACTCGATGACTTGGCGCTTCTCCTCGACCACGAGGATTTCCTCCAGCTCCTCGGCAAACTTGCGCGCGCCCTGCGGCTCGAGCGGCCAGGACATCGCCACCTTGTACAGGCGGATGCCGGCATCTCGCGCCACGCGCTCGTCGATGCCGAGGTCGGCGAGAGCCTGCAAAGTATCACCGAAGGACTTGCCGGTAGTGATGATGCCTAGGCGCGCCCGCGGACTGTCCCACACCATGCGGTCGAGCTTGTTGGCGCGGCAGTAGGCGAGCGCCGCATACACCTTGTAGTCGAGCAGCCGCGCTTCCTGCTCGAGGAAGCCGTCGGGCCAGCGGATGTTGAGGCCGCCCGGAGGCATGGCGAAGTCCGGCGGTGTCAGGACGCTCACGCGCTGCGCATCGAGCTCGACCACCGCGCCCGACTCGATCACGTCGGTGACGCACTTGAACGCCACCCAGCAACCGGAGAAACGCGACATGGCGAAGCCGTGCAGGCCGAGGTCGAGATACTCCTGCACGCTTGAAGGATTGAGAAGCGGAATGCAGCACGCCTTCAAGACATGCTCGCTCTGGTGCGCCAGAGTCGAAGATTTGGCGGCGTGATCGTCTCCGGCGAGCACCAGCACCCCGCCATGCTTTGACGTGCCCGCGGAGTTGGCGTGCTTGAAGACGTCGCCGCAGCGGTCCACCCCCGGGCCCTTGCCGTACCACATCGCGAACACGCCGTCGTACTTCGCGTCAGGGAAGAGGTTGACCTGCTGAGTGCCCCAGATCGCGGTGGCGGCGAGGTCTTCGTTGACGCCCGGTTGAAACTTGATGTGGTGCTCGGCGAGATGCTTCTGGGCCTTCCACAGCGCCTGGTCGAACCCGCCGACCGGCGAGCCGCGGTAGCCCGAAATGAAGCCGCCGGTATTGAGGCCGGCAGCGAGATCGTGCGCGCGCTGCAGCATCGGCAGGCGCACCAACGCCTGGGTACCGGTCATGAAAGCGCGGCCGGAGGGCAGCGTGTACTTGTCCTCCAGGCCGATTTCGCGGGGAAGGGCGGGGGCGTTCATGTCATTTTCATGTGGCGTGGCGTTGCGCGAAGCAGCAGAACTCACTCGCCCGGCTATTTTACCCCCCGGTTTCACCCGGCGGACCTGAGGCCCTGAAAGCGCCGACGATCTTAAAACGAATCAGCGTTGAAACGGCTTTGAGTGTTGAACGGGCCGGCGGCAGAAGCGAAATACGTGCCAGCCTTCGTTGACAGTCCTGGGGAAACTGACCATAATCAACGGTTTCGTTCGGAGGGGTGCCCGAGCGGTTAAAGGGGGCAGACTGTAAATCTGTTGGCCTTGCGCCTACGTTGGTTCGAATCCAACCTCCTCCACCAGGTCATCGGTCGCCTCGAATGGTTTTGACGAAGGGTTCAGTCGTAAGGTTGGTTACACGGCGCGGGTGTAGCTCAATGGTAGAGCAGAAGCCTTCCAAGCTTACGACGAGGGTTCGATTCCCTTCACCCGCTCCAGATTGCGTAACAATTTTTGCGTAGCGCACGTCGCCGTTGTAGCTCAGTGGTAGAGCACTCCCTTGGTAAGGGAGAGGTCGTGCGTTCAATCCGCACCAACGGCACCAACGAACAAGCGTAAAAGCAGGGGTACACATCATGGCCAAGAGCAAATTTGAGCGCACCAAGCCGCACGTGAACGTGGGGACGATCGGTCACGTGGACCACGGCAAGACGACGCTGACGGCGGCGATGACGCACGTGCTGGCGAAGAAGTACGGTGGGGAGGCGAAGAACTACGACC
>CAYSFD010000053.1:0-25360 GCA_964430565.1 uncultured Enterobacteriaceae bacterium | reverse complement strand
GCGCAACAGGGCCGCGCAAAGGCCCACGGCAAATTGGTAGCGGTCGGAGCACAGGTTCACCACGTAATGCCGGTCCGGAAGCGAATCGGCCAGTCGCCGGACCTCGCCGAGAAACTCTTCGACGCGTATGGGGCGCCTGTTTCGAAAGGCGAAGACCGCGCCGGCGCCGAAATTGCGAATCAGTGGAATATCAGCCATAACGCGCCGGCCAAGCGGGGCCTTGCCGTCTACTTCACCCGATGCTGCTGGATGTGCTGGTTCAGACTGCGCAGGGAACTGAAGATCTCGAGATTGTGCTCGTCATCAGAACGCAGCTTGACGCCGTAAGCCTTGGAGATCGCCAGAGCGACCTCAAGGATATCAATAGAATCGAGCCCCATGCCTTCTCCATACAGTCGGGCGATCGGGTCGATTGCCGCGGGCTGCGTCTCCAGATTGAGCGTGGCGACAATCAATTGGGCCAGCTTGAGCTCGTCGGCGGTCAGCGCGTTGTCTTTCGGCACCCTTTGCATCGCGGGCTCGTTCATATCCCCACTCCTATCTCCGAGTTGCGGTTTCCCGACGATTCCGGGACGATCGTCTCGAAGGATTCGATCCTCTCAAAGTAGCGCGTATTATAGCCGCCCCACTCCGAGCCGACATCCTCGATCAGGTCGAGCTCGAGAACCCGCCGTCGATCACGATCACTTCGCCCGTGACGAAGCGGTTGGACTGGACGAGCGACATCATCGTCTGCGCCACGTCCTCCGCGGTGACACAGCGTTTCAAGGGTGTGAGTTTAGCGCGGCGCGCCATGAGATCGTCGTACTTGTCCTTGAGCATGCGCTGCATCCAATCGCCCTCCATCCAGCCCGGGGCCACGGCGTTGACGCGAATTTCAGGCCCGAGATTGTAGGCGAGCGTCTTGGTCAGGTTGATCACCGCGGCCTTGCTGGCGGCGTACGGCAGGGCTTGAGGCCCGGGCCTCAAGCCCACGATGCTCGCCGTGTTGACAATGCAGCCCTTGGACGCACGCAACATCGGCACCGCAGCCCGCGTCACGAGAAAAACGCCCCGCACGTTGACCGCGAACACCCGGTCCCATTCCTCTACCGTCATGGCGTCAAAGTCCTTGGCCTTGACCTCGCTCGTGGTGCCCGCATTGTTGATGAGTACGTCCAGCCGCCCGAACTTGTCTTGGACCGCTTTGAGCATCGCGCGGACTGCGGTGTCGTCGGCAACGTCACAACGCACAAGCAGCGTGCGGGCGCCGGCCTGCTCGGCCTCAACGGCGACCTCTCTTGCAGCGGCCTCGCTGCGACTGTAGTTGACGGCCACGTCGTATCCGGCGCGCGCGAGCGCGAGCGCAACGCTCCTTCCGATGCCGCTCGCCGCACCGGTCACCAGCGCTGCGGGTTTATGCTCGGCCGTCGACATGTGGAGTCGTTCGTGAATGGTCGATTGACATGGGTGGCGCCTTTACAGACCAAGGACGCGCTCGGCGTTCTGGTGGAAGATCTTCTCCATGACGGCATCGGAGTAGCCGAGCTCCTGCCATTCCTTGAGGATGCGCTCATAGGGCAGGCTCGGATAGTCGCTGCCGAACATGATCTTGTCCTGCAGCCGCGCGCGCATGTCCACTTTGAGCTGGGCGGGAAAGTACTTTGGCGCCCAGCCCGACATCTCCCAGTGGACGTTGCCCTTGTGCAGCGCGACCGCGGTCGTCTCGTCGACCCACGGCCAACCCGGATGCGCCATGATAATCTTCAACGTCGGAAAATCCGCGGCGAGGTCGTCGATCGCGGAAGGATGTGCGTGCCGGATCCTTGCGCCCATCCCCCCTGGCAGGCCGGCGCCCATCCCGGTCGTTCCGACATCGATCATCACCGCGGCGTTCAGCTCGGAGATAACCTCGAACAAGGGGTAGTAGCGCCTGTCGTTCACCGCGAAGTGCTGCATGATCGGGTGAAAATGAAAACCGATCATGCCCAGTTCCCTCACGGCCTTCTTTGCCTGCTGGATTGCGACATCGCCCTTCGCCGGCTCGAGCGCACCCCAAGCCTGAATAATGCGCTTCGGATGGCGCTTCCACATTCCGTGCACGTACTCGTTGCTGCATGGCGGGGTCCCGATCGTAGTCTCAAGGTCAAGAGCAACCAGCACCGCTTCGACACCCGCGTCCGTGAAGTCCCGGACCACCTCGTCTTCCTTCTTGGCGGCCCAGCCGCGGTTCCAGTACTTGGCGAGCGCATCGACGTAAGGACCCTGGCTCGTGATCCATTCTTTCGTGCCGGGGTAGCAGTGCAGGTCGATGATGCGCATGGCGTTTTCGGTTCAGGCGCTGGCCGTGCGTTCGTGAGTAAGTTTTGCCGCGAGCATCTCGGTGAGCGCCTTCTTTGAAACCTTTCCGAAGGTGGACACCGGGAAATCCGCCAGGATCTCAAGGCGTTCGGGCAGCTTGAACTTGGCGATTTCCTTTTCCATGAGAAACGCAACCAGCTCGCCGAACGTCAGGGCGCAGTCTCTCTTCAGGATCACGCAGGCACACATCCTTTCGCCCAGGTGAGGATCGGGTATCGGCACGCAGGCGATATTCTGCACCGAGGGATGCGAAAGAATCAGGTTTTCGATTTCCTCGGCGCTGATCTTCTCGCCGCCGCGGTTGATGAGGTCCTTCTTGCGGCCTTCGACGACGTAGTTGCCCGAGGGGTGCAAGCGCATGAGGTCCCCGGAACGGTAGAACCCGTCCGGAGAGAACTGCCGGGCGTTGTATTCGGGTACGCCGAAGTAACCGCGCAGCGTATAGGGCCCGCGGCAGGTTAGCTCGCCCACCTCTCCGGAAGTGACCTCGCTGCCCTCGTCGTCCACAAGCTTGACTTCGTCGTCGGACGAAAGGGGCCGACCGCAAGTCTCCAGTCGCACATCCTCCGGATCGTCGAGGCGCACGAAGAAGAGCATCCCTTCCGACATGCCGAAGTTCTCCTGCACCGTGACACTCGGAATGAGCTCTTTCGTGCGCAGCCTCACCTCGGGCTGCATGCGCTGGCCGCCGCTCTGGATAATGCGCAGCGAGGAAAGATCGTACTTGCCGATGGCCGGATCGTTGATCAGACGGATGAGCAGTGCCGGCACGACCTTCAGGTGACTCACCCGGTGGCGCTGGATGAGGCCGAAGAGGTCCTCCGGCCGGGTATTCGCCGAGAGTACGACTTTGCCTCCGCTGAACATGTAGCCCTGCAGGCCCGGACAGGCGAGCGGAAGATTGTGCGCGATGGGCAGCGCGAGCAGCAGGACGGATTCTTCCGTGACCTCGCACACCTTCGACGCGATTTTCGAATTGTAGGCGTAGTCGTTGTGGGTCCGGGGAATGAGCTTGGGTACGCCGGTAGTGCCACCGGAGAGCTGAAATATCGCCGGGTTGCTGGGATCGATCCTGAGCTTGGCGAGATCCTCCGCGGGACTCTTCGCCGGACGCGATATGAGCTCTGTGAGCGAGAGAAATCCCTCGGGTGCGTCGCCCAGGACGATGCCGAGCTTGAGCGAAGGTGATTCCTTGCGTATCCGCCTCACCATCCCGGCGAAATCGAAATCTCCGTGCCGGTCCGGCGTAATGCAGGCGCTCGCCCCGGAGAGCCTCACGAACTGGTTCACTTCGAGATAGCGGTGCGAGGCAAGCGCCGCGATCGGGATGCAACCGATTTTCTGAAGGGCGAAATAGAGAAACACAAACTCGATGACGTTCGGCAACTGCACGACCACCCGATCGAGCGGCGCGAGTCCCGCCTCGAGCAGGTTCAGCGCCAGGCGCCCGGAGACGCGGTCGACCTCGGCGTAGGTGAAGGACGAGTCGCGATCGATGAACGCGGTGCGGTCGGCGTACTGTTTGAACACCCGAGCGAATTCCTCGGCGAGCGACTTGTCCCGCCAATAGCCCTTTTCGCGGTAGCGTTTTGCGAACTCCGGCGGAAACGGGACCACACCCTCCAACACCCTGCCCTCCGTATACAGAACTCAGTGAAACGGGTGACGCAGAACGATCGTCTCGTTTCTGTCCGCGCCGGTGGAAATCATATCGACCGGCACGCCGCAGAGCGATCGCAGGCGATCGAGATAAGCGCGCGCCTGCGTGGGCAGCCTCTCGTAGGCGCTCACGCCGACGGTGCTTTCCCGCCATCCGGGAAGCTCCTCGTACATCGGCTCGCACCGTGCAGCGTCTTCAGCCCCGAGCGGCAGCAGCTCGTGGATCGCGCCGTCGATGCGGTAGCCGGTGCACAGTCTGACTTTCTCCATCCCGTCGAGCACGTCGAGCTTGGTGATGCAAAGGCCCGACACGCCGTTGATCTGGATTGAGCGCCTGAGCGCCGCCGCGTCAAACCAGCCGCAGCGCCGCGGCCGCCCTGTCGTCGCGCCGAATTCCTGGCCGCGGGTGCGGAGCAACTCTCCGTTGCTGTCAGCGAGCTCCGTGGGAAAAGGGCCCGAGCCGACCCGCGTCGTGTACGCCTTGGCGATGCCCAGAACGTAGTGGAGCATCTGCGGTCCGATGCCGGCGCCGGCCGCCGCCGCGCCGGCGACGCAGTTGCTCGAGGTCACGTACGGGTAGGTGCCGTGATCGACGTCGAGCAGGGCGCCTTGCGCGCCTTCGAAAAGCAGGTTCTTGCCGGCCCGATTCGCATCGTAGAGAGCACGCGAAACATCGGCCACCAGCGGCTTCAGCCGCGGCGCGAGCGCAAGCGTCTCATCCCGGACCTTCGCGAAATCGACAGGCTTCGCGCCGAGGTATTTCGTCAGCACGAAGTTGTGGAAATCAAGGAGCGGCTCAAGCTTCGCCGAAAAGCGTTCCGGCACCATGAGGTCCCGAAGGCGGATCGCGCGGCGCGCTACTTTGTCTTCGTAAGCGGGTCCGATTCCGCGGCCGGTCGTGCCGATTTTCGCCGCGCCCTGCGCCGATTCACGCGCGACGTCGATTGCCGCGTGGTACGGAAGTATCAGGGGGCAGGCTTCGGAGATTCGCAGCCGGGCGGCGACGTCCGCCCCGGCGCGCTGGAGCTCGTCCATCTCTTCGACCAGCGCTTTGGGCGAAAGCACCACGCCGTTGCCGATGTAGCAGGTCACTCCATCTCGGAGAATCCCCGAGGGAACGAGGTGCAACACGGTCTTCTTGCCGCCGATCACCAGCGTATGCCCGGCGTTATGTCCGCCCTGGAAGCGAACTACGCCTTGGGCATGGTCGGTGAGCCAGTCCACCACCTTTCCCTTGCCTTCGTCACCCCACTGGGTGCCTATGACTACGACGTTCTTGCCCATCATCGCGGTCATTTCATTTTCCGCACGATCCACTTGCCGTGGTGCTTCACCAGCTCGCGGTCGCAATCGGGTTGAATGCGCGCGGCGGCGTGGCCTGGAAGCGCGACCACGACGACCTCTCCGCCGGACCGCAGCTTCCGCACGGCGGCCTCGAGCCCGGGATCGGTCGAGTACGGCGCGCACACGGCGGCCTCCCGCGTCTCGCGCGGGGCTGCGCGGGTGAGATCGCGCAGGTCCATGCTGAATCCGGTAGCCGGGCGCGCGCGTCCGAACGCCTTGCCGACTTCATCGTAACGCCCGCCGAGCGCAATCGCGTTGGCCACCCCGGGCGCATAAGCCGCAAACACGACCCCGCTGTGATAGTGGTATCCGCGGAGGTCCGCAAGGTCAACCGACACGGGAATCCTGCCCCTGCGCGAGAGAGCCTTGAGGTCTCGCAGGGCGGCCTTGATTTCAGCATACTTGGGCAGCGAGCGGACGGCGCGCTCGATCATCGCGCTGTCTCCGTACAGCTCGGGAAGAGCGAGCAGCGCTTTGCGCGTCGCTTTCGGGAGGCGCCTGGTCACCGTACGCAGCGCGGGCAGGTCCTTTCCCGCCAGCACCTCGTACAGGTCGGACTCGAGCTCAGGCCCGACTCCGCCGTGCCGGCAGATCGCGCGAAACACGGCGACATGGCCGATGTCGAGACGCGCATCGGCGATGCCGCAGGCGGCCAGCGACTCTACCAGAAGCTGCTGGATTTCCAGGTCGCTCTCTATTCCGGCGTGACCGTAGATTTCCGCGCCGATCTGCAGAGGCTCCCGGGTCGAATCGAGCCCCCGCGGCCGCGTGTGCAGCACGCTTCCGCTGTAGCACAGCCGCGTGACTCCCTTGCCGTTCAAGAGGTGCGCATCGATGCGCGCAACCTGCGGCGTGATGTCGGCGCGAACACCCATCATGCGTCCCGAGAGCTGATCGACCAATTTGAAGGTGCGCAGATCGAGGTCGTGCCCGGTACCGGTGAGGAGCGACTCGAGGTACTCGAGCATCGGCGGAATCACCAGCTGGTAGCCCTGAAGGCGAAACAGCTCGAGCAGCTTCGCGCGCATCAGTTCGATCCGCTGAGCCTGCGGCGGCAGGATGTCCTCGATGCTTTCCGGAAGGAGCCAGCGACGCATCGACGCGCTACCGGACGAAATAGAGAATTAACAGGCCAACCAACATCGAGGAGAGCCCGAAAAAGCGGATCTGCCCGTCAGTAAACTCGGTGATGCGGCGAAATGTCTCGCGCCAGAGTTTCGGCAGGATAAACGGCAGCACACCCTCGATCACCAGCATCAGGGCGATCGCCATGAGAAACGTGGTGCCCATTCACTTGCTGCCCTTCCCCAGGTTCCTGAAGTACCTGAAGAACTCCGAATTCGGGTCGAGCACCAGCACGTCGCTCCTACTTTTGAAGCTGGCGCGGTAAGCCTCGAGGCTGCGGTAAAACGCGTAGAACTCGGGATTCTCGTTGAAGGCGCGCGCGTAGATTGCCGCGGCCTTCGCGTCGCCTTCTCCCTTGATGCGCTGCGCGTCGCGGTAGGCCTCGGCGATGATGATTTCACGCTGCTTGTCGGCGTCGGCGCGGATCTTCTCGGCCTCGGCGGAACCGTTCGAGCGCTGCTCCGAGGCGACGCGCTTGCGCTCGGACTCCATCCGGCGATAGACGTCGACACTGACCTCCTGCGGCAAATCGACGCGCTTCAGCCTAACGTCCACCACCTCGATGCCCAGGGCGCGTACGTCCTGGTCCACCTTCTCGCGCACGGTGCTCATGATGTCGTCGCGCTCGCCCGAGACCACATCGTGCACCGTGCGCTTGCCGAATTCCTCCCGCAGCAGGCCGTTGACGGTCTGGTTGATGCGCCGGGCGGCCGCGATTTCGTCGCCAGCCACCGAGACGTAGAACGTCTTCACGTCGACGATGCGCCACTTGACGAACGCGTCAACCAGCACCGGCTTGTTTTCCACGGTGATGAATCTCTGCGCCTCCGGATCATCCCAGGTCAGGATGAGTTTGGGGAAGCTCCGCACATTCTGGATCAGAGGCCATTTGAAATGCAGGCCAGGCTCGTCGATGATCTCTTTGATTTCGCCAAGCTGGAACACGATGGTGCGATCCCGCTGGTCCACGGTGAACGCGGACATGCTCACCAGCATGACCACGCCGACGACGACGGCGAGCGAAACGCTTAAGCGGGTATTCATTGCCGCTCCCCACGCTCGCGTGGACGCAGCGCTTCGCGCGAGCGGGCGCCGGACTCCGGCGGGGCCGGCGGCTCGGCCGCCTGGGATGACCGTTGCGACCCGAGCAGTTCCGGTGATGCCGCGCCCGACATCTGCATGATCTTGTCGAGCGGCAAGTACAGCAGGTTGCCGCCCGCCCTGGCGTCGATCAGAATCTTCGAGGTGCTCGCCAGCATCTGCTGAACGGTCTCGATATAAAGGCGCTCGCGTGTCACCTGCGGCGCCTTGTTGTACTCGACCAGGATCTGCCTGAACCGCGACGCCTCCCCTTCGGAATTGGCGATCACGCGCTGCCTGTAGCCTTCGGCCTCGAGCAGGAGCCGCGAGGCCACCCCACCGGCTTTCGGCACCACGTCGTTGAAGTAAGCTTGTCCCTCGTTTTTCAGCCGTTCGCGATCCTGATTCGCCTTGACTGCGTCGTCGAACGCCGCCTGGACCTGCTCCGGCGGCTGCGCGTTCTGGATGTTCACGGCGCTGATCTGGATTCCGGTCTTGTAGCGGTCGAGAATATCCTGCATGACCGGCATCGCCTTCGCCACGACGGCCTGACCCTGATTGAGCACGAAATCCATCTTGCTCTTGCCGATGACCTCGCGCAGTGCGGTTTCGGCGGCCTGCAACACGGCGTCGTCGGGCCGCCGATTGTTGAACAGGTAGTCTCTCGCGTCCTTGAGCGTGTACTGGACCGCCATCTGGATGTCGACGATATTCTCGTCGTCGGTCAGCATGAGCGATTCCTTGAGCACCTTGGTCTTCACGTCGCGGTAACCCACCCCGATCGTGCGCACGCCGGCCAGGTTCACGATCTCATGGCTCTGAACGGGATACGGCAGCCGCCAACGCAACCCGGCGTTGGTCACTTCGGAAAACCGGCCGAACGTGAGCACGACGCCGCGCTGGCCCTCAACCACGATGTAGAAACCGCTCGCGAGCCAAGCGATCAATATGACGAGGCCGATGAGGCCGGCTCCTCCACCGAGCTGCCTGGCGCTGGGCGGCTCACCCTGATCCGAAGCCCCGCCGCGGCGCCGGCCAAACAGGCCGTTCAGCTTCTGGTTGAAGTTGCGCCACATCTCGTCGAGATCAGGTGGCCCCTGGTTGCCGCCGCCTCGCTTGCCCCATTGCGGGTCGTTCAATGACATGAGAATTCCTACGTTGTGGCCGCTTGGCCCAGTGTCTGCGAATCTGCCGAACTTAGCGGGCTCGTCGGGGATTTTCTCGAGGCTGCAGCCTCGATCAGGGCCTGGCGCAGGCCATCCACGCCGTCGCCCGTTCTTGCGCTCAGACGAACGCGGCAAATTCTATCATATTCGTTCCGGTCGATTCCCGGCTGCACGCCGTTGCGGTCGATCTTGTTCCATACGAGGACTTGGGGAATCGCGCTTGCGCCGATCTCGACGAGCACCTTGGTCACGTCCTCGACCTGGGTGTCGCGTGCCGCGCTCGCTGAATCCACGACGTGCAGGAGCAAGTCGGCGTGGATGGTTTCTTCCAGCGTCGCCCGGAACGCCGCCACGAGCGTGTGCGGAAGATTGTGGATGAATCCGACCGTATCGGAGATCGTGACGTTTCCGGCTTCGGGCAGGTACAGCCTGCGCGTCGTGGTGTCGAGCGTCGCGAAGAGCCGATCGGCGGCAAGCGCTCCCGCGTGAGTTAGGGTATTGAAAAGCGTCGACTTGCCGGCGTTCGTGTAACCCACTAGCGATACCGAGAAAGACCTGCCCCGGGCCCGCGCGCGCCGCTGCACTTCGCGCCGGCGCCGAAGCTCACCAAGCTTGGCCTTGAGCACTTTGACGCGGGTCGCGATCAGCCGCCTGTCGACTTCCAACTGGGTCTCGCCCATGCCTCCGAGAAAGCCTCGACCGCCTCGTTGCCGCTCCAGGTGCGTCCAGCCGCGCACCAGCCGCGTCGCCGCGTGCTGAAGTTGCGCGAGTTCGACCTGGAGCTTGCCTTCGTGGCTCTTCGCGCGCTGAGCGAAAATGTCGAGGATCAGCCGCGTGTGGTCGACGACCGGGCAGCCGAGCGCCTTTTCGAGGTTACGTTCCTGCACCGGCGAGAGGTCGTGGTTGAACACCGCCAGCGAAGCACCCTGCTCTTGCAGCGTGCGTTTGATCTCTTCGACCTTTCCCGAGCCCGCAAAATGTCCGGGGTCGGGACGATCCCGGCGTCCGCGCACCAGGGCCAGAGTCCGGATTCCGGCGCTTGCTGCAAGCAGTTTAAGTTCTACGAGACCCTCAACGTAGCCGCCACCCCCGAAGTCCAGTCCGACGAGCACAGCCCCGTTGCGCTCCAGCGGAGGCTTAAGCATCGCGCCGGGTCAAGGTCAATGGCGCGACCGAATCAACTCTCGGGAGTGGAATGGTCGACCGCCAGGCTGACTGCGCGCGAAGGAACCACCGTGGAGATGGCGTGCTTGTACACCATTTGGGTCACGGTGTTTTTGAGAAGCACGACGTACTGGTCGAAGGACTCGATCTGGCCCTGAAGTTTGATGCCGTTGACGAGATAGATCGACACCGGCACGTGCTCCTTGCGCAGGGCATTGAGAAACGGATCTTGTAGTAACTGTCCTTTATTACTCATGGTTTTAGCCCGGAGTCGTGTTCTTTGAAATACTACTGTAAATGGTTTTTCGGCAAATGCCAATGTACTACGGGTGCTAGCGTGTCGTTTGCCGCGCCAGGAGCGAAGTCAAAATTCCCACTACCCTCGTCCTGTTTTCTGACCGTTAGGCGCGCCTATCCACGTAGGGGTTCCTTCCGCTGCGGAATTCAATTCGCAGGGGCGTGCCTTCCAGCCGAAACACGCTGCGGAAATCGGACTCGAGGTAGCGGCGATAGGTGTCGGGTACGGAGCTAAGCGCCGTCCCGTGGATGACGACGATCGGGGGATTGCTGCCGCCCTGATGCGCGTAGCGCAGTTTGGGCCTGGAGAGTCCCGAGCGTGGCGGCGCCTGCCTGGCCACGGCTGCAATAAGGGCGCGGGTGAGTTTCGGAGTGGGCAGTTTGGCCATCGCCGCCCGATAGGCTCGATCGACAGAATCCATCAGCTGGGCGAGGCCGCGGCCTTCGCGGGCCGAAATGTAGTGAAAGCGGGCGAACGAGAGGAATTTCAACTTCCGGGCAATCGCGCGCTTTGTCGTGTCGCGCGCATCGCCGTCCAAACCGTCCCATTTGTTTACCGCCACTACCAGCGCCCGCCCGCTCTCGAGGATGAATCCGGCGATATGCGCGTCCTGCTCCGCAATCTCGCTTTGAGCGTCCAGGACCAGGACGGCGACGTTGGCCCGATCGATCGCGTGCAAGGTCTTCACGACGGAAAACTTCTCGACGCTTTCGAACACCTTCCCGCGGCGTCTCAATCCAGCGGTGTCGATCAGCACGTAGCGGCGGCCCCTCACCGTGAGTTCGACATCGATCGCGTCGCGCGTCGTGCCGGGCTCAGCGAAGGTCACGACGCGCTCTTCTCCGACCAGTGCGTTGACAAGCGTGGACTTGCCGGCGTTCGGCCGGCCTACGATGGCGATTTTCGGAGCGCTTTCCGGTTCGTCGCTCTCCTTTTCGACAGGAAAAGCGGCAAGCGCGGCGTCCACCAGGTCGCGCACCCCTTCCCCGTGCTCAGCCGAAATCGCCCAGGGCGCGCCGAGCGCCAATTCGTGGAACTCGGCCGTAGCGAGTTCCGCATTCATGCCTTCGGCTTTGTTTACGGCGACAAACACGCGCCGGCCCATGCGCCGCAGTTCCTCCCCGATCGCGCGGTCCTGCACCGTGAGACCCTCGCGAGCGTCGGTGACCAGCACGACGACGTCGGCTTCGGCGATGGCGGTCCTGGCTTGCTTGGCCATCTCAACAAACACGCCCTTTCCTTGCGGATCGAGCCCTCCGGTATCGACCACGAGGTACTGGCGTTCGCCCATGCGTCCGACGCCATAGTGGCGGTCACGCGTCAAGCCCGGGAAGTTGGCGACCAGCGCATCGCGCGTGCGGGTAAGCCGGTTGAACAAGGTGGACTTGCCGACGTTCGGCCGGCCGGCGATAACGAGAGTGGGTTTCATGGGAAGGTTGAGAGAGAGCCGGTATGTCGGTTCGCCCAACTCGACCTGCCTATTGGGTACTCAGGGCGTACAAGTTGCCGTCTTGCGTTTGCACCAGGAACCCGCTGTCTAGCCTCACCAAGGACGACCGGATCGGGCTGCCGTCGGTAGCCACACGGCCGATGAAGGCGCCGTTTTCGCGCGACAGAAAATGCACGTATCCCTCGACGTCGCCCACGACGATTTCACGGCCTAGAGCCAAGGGGGCCGTGAGCCGCCTCAGGAACAATCGGTCTTGCTTCCAGATGGTTGCCCCGCCGGCGCGATCGAGCGCATGCACGGCGCCCTTTTCGTCGCTCACTATGACGTAGCGTGCGTCGATCGCCAGCCCTGCACTACTCGACATCTCGCGCGACCAGACCGGATTGCCGCTGACGAGGTCGAAACAGCCGACCCGGCCCTGATAAGCGACGGCACACACTTCACGTTCGCTGACCACCGGCAGTCCAACCACGTCGGTGACGCGCTCCAGTTCCGTAGCTCCCCGCGGCAGCGCAACGGTCGCTTCCCAGCGTACGCCGCCGTTCACAAGCGCAAGCGACACCAGTTTGCCTCCGGCAAAGCCGGTAGATAAAAAACCCCGGTCGGCGACCATGCCCGACGGAGCACGCACCGAAAGGGGAGGACTCGATCTCTGATAGAACCAGCGGCGCTTTCCGTCTCGAGCGTCGAGCGCGAACAAGCGACTGTCACCGCTTCGCACGATCACGAGGTCGCCGGTCACAACCGGCGCCGAAAGAACTTCGCTCGACACGCGCGTGCGCCAGCGCAGCTTCCCCGACCCGGCTTCGAGCGCCACGACCTCGCCCTCCAGCGTCCCGACCGCAACAAGGCTGCCGTCGCTGCCCACTCCGCCGGAAAGCGCGTCCCCGGTATTGACGCGCCATGACTCCTGCCCGGCGATCGCGTCAAAACGCGCGACGGTGCCGTCCTGCGCGGCCGCGTAGACCCCTCCGACGGCAACCGCAGGAAAGAATATGGCATCCCCGGACTCACCGACGCTCGCCTGCCACAGCGTGCGAACGGGTATCTTCGCAGGCAGCTCCGACAGTTCGGCCATCTGCGGGCCGGTTGAGCCGGAACAGCCGGCGAGGAGCATCATGCCGGCGAGAACGAGTCGCCGCATCAGCCGTCCCCGAGAGCCTCGAGCTTGAGTCGCAGTGCGTCGAGAAGCGTGCCCGGCTCGGTTTTTTCCTGTGCAGCTTTGTAGGCGGCGCGCGCCTCGGAGCGTTTTTTCTGCGCAGCGAGGATATCCCCACGCTGCGATGCATAGAGCGCCTCGAAACTCGAGGGGGGCTTTGCCTCGAGAACCCTGAGCGCCGCATCGGGATCGCCGTCGTCGAGCAGCACGCTTGCCAGTCGCAGTGTCGCGATCGAGCGGATCTCATCGTGTTTCGCGTTCTCGACGACCCACTGCAACTGCGCGCGCGCGGTCTTCAGGTCTCCCGCCTGGAACTGCACTTTGGCCGAAACGAGCGCCGCGAGCGGCGCGTAGGTCGTGCGCGGGAAATTCTCGAGAATCGTCCCCGCGGTATCCCGAGTGACCTTCACGTCGTTGGCCCGGGCCGCCTTCTGCAGCGTCTCGTACAGGCCGGCGGCCTGCGCCGCCTGCGTGCGTTGATACCACGTCCAGCCGTTCCATGCCGCAACCGCGGCGAGCACCACGGTCGCGCCGAGGATGACCGTGCCGCCGTGCTCCTTCCACCAGGCTTTGAGCGCGGCGAGTTGTTCCTGCTCTTCGAGATCGTAGGCACTCATTCTTCTTCACCCGTTCCAAAAAGCAGATCCGAAATCGCCTCCGGAAGGCGCTCCACCGGCACACTGAACTGCTCGCGTTCTTCGCGCAAAGCCTTGACGCTCGCTTCGCCCGCCTGGGCCTCGTCGTCACCGACGATGACCGCAACCTGTGCGCCACTCGCGTCGGCTTTCTTCATCTGCGACTTGAAGCTGCCCCCGCCACAATGATGCACCACGCTGAAACCTGCCTCGCGCAGGGCCTCCGCCACACGAAACGCAGAGCGCACCGCCTGTTCTCCCTGGTTCACGAGGTACACGTCCGGGCAGGGACGGCCCGAATCGGCAACGAGCGCGAGCAGCCGTTCGATACCCAAGGCCCAGCCGCAGGCCGGGGTCGGTCTGCCGCCGATTTGCTCGAACAGACCATCGTAGCGTCCGCCCGCGCAAACCGTTCCCTGCGCGCCAAGCCTGTCCGATACCCATTCGAACACGGTCAGATTGTAGTAGTCGAGCCCGCGTACCAGGCGCGGATTGATTTCGCACTGGCGCCCGGCATCTCTAAGGATTGATTGCACGCCCTCGAAATGCCTGATCGACTCCTCGCCAAGCGCATCGAGCAGGCGTGGAGCTCCGGCGATGATCGGCTGCATTGCTGCGTTCTTGCTGTCGAGCACGCGTAAGGGATTGGTTTGCAGCCTGCGGCGCGAATCTTCGTCCAGATCGGTTTGGTGCTCCTCCAGGTACCTTACCAGCGACTTGCGGTACGCGGAGCGTTCCTTAGTCGAGCCAAGGCAGTTCAACTGCAGCCGGATTCCTGACAGCCCGAGATCGTCCCATAGGCGCGCGCACATGAGGAGCAACTCGGCATCGACGTCCGGACCGGGGAAACCCAGCGCCTCGGCGCCGACCTGGTGAAACTGCCGGTAGCGGCCCTTCTGCGGCCTTTCGTGACGATACATGGGCCCGATGTAGTAGAGCCGCTGCGCGCCATCGTGGAGCAGGCTGTGCTCAGCCGCCATGCGCGCAATAGAAGCCGTGGCTTCGGGACGCAGGGTGAGTTCCTCGCCGTTCAGCTCGTCGGTGAAGCTGTACATTTCCTTCTCGACTATGTCGGTCGCCTCCCCGATCGCGCGGCGAAACAACGCAGTGTGCTCGAGGACCGGCGTGCGCACATTGCGGTAGCCGTAGCTGCGAAGCCAGTCGCGTAGAAGCTCTTCGAGAGCCTCCCAACGCTCGGCCTCATCGGGCAGGATGTCGTTCATTCCGCGCACCGCGCGGATAGGTTCGGTCATATGCGTCTCGCCCAGCGCGAAGCTACACCGCAGCTTTGATCGGAATGCTTCTCTTCTTCACCGGCGCGTCGCTTCGCAGGCGGCCGCCTTCTCCGTAGGTCGTGCGAACGTATTCCTCCACTAACTGCTGAAATTCCTCGGCGATGTGTTCGCCCTTCAGCGTGACGGTTTTCTCGCCGTCCACATACACAGGCGCGACCGGGCGCTCCCCGGATCCGGGCAGGCTGATACCGATGTTGGCGTGTTTGCTCTCTCCGGGGCCGTTGACGACGCAGCCCATGACCGCCACGTGCATGTCCTCGACCCCAGCATAACGCTCCCGCCAGTGCGGCATCTGCTGGCGCAGGTAGCGCTGAATTTTTTCGGCAAGTTCCTGGAAATACGTGCTGGTCGTGCGGCCGCAACCTGGGCAGGCGATCACCATGGGCGAGAACGAGCGCAAGCCCATGGTCTGCAGTATTTCCTGGGCGACGACGACCTCGCGCGTTCGGTCCCCGCCCGGCTCCGGCGTCAGCGAAATGCGGATCGTATCGCCGATTCCCTCCTGGAGCAGAACCCCGAGCGCCGCGGTGGAGGCCACGATGCCTTTTGTGCCCAGCCCCGCCTCGGTGAGACCGAGATGCAGCGGATAGTCGCAACGACGGGCAAGCTCGCGGTATACGGCGATCAGGTCCTGCACGCCGCTGACTTTGCACGAGAGCACGATGCGGTCCTGCGCAAGACCCAACTCTTGTGCGCGCGCCGCAGATTCAAGCGCCGAGACGACCAGCGCTTCCCGAGTCACCGCGTCGGAATCGAGGGGCTCGGCCGCCCGCGCGTTCCTGTCCATCAGCCGCAGGAGCAATTCCTGATCGAGACTTCCCCAGTTGACGCCGATGCGCACGGGCTTCGCGTAACGGCACGCGGTTTCGATCATGGCCGCGAATTGCTCGTCGCGCTTGGCGCCCCTACCGACGTTGCCCGGATTGATTCGGTACTTCGCGAGCGCCTGAGCGCAATCGGGATGCTCTGCGAGCAGCTTGTGGCCGTTGAAGTGAAAGTCGCCGACCAGAGGCACGTCGCAACCCATGGCGTCGAGCCGTTCGCGGATGCGAGGCACCTGCGCCGCCGCCGCGGCGGTGTTGACCGTGACCCGCACGATCTCGGAACCTGCGCGGGCGAGCTCAAACACCTGACTCGCGGTGCTTTCGGCGTCGGCGGTATCGGTATTCGTCATCGACTGCACCAGGATCGGCGCGTCTCCTCCGATCAACGCGTTTCCGACGCGGACCTGGCGCGTCCCGTGCCTCGGGATATTCATATGAATCGCCTACTTCAGGGTCAGCCGCGCGACTTCGATCTGGATGTAAGGTTTCAGATCGACCGGCTTGTCGTTGTATACGAGCCGCACGTCGGCAGCATTACCGATCACCAGGGTCATCGGGGGCCGTCCGACCACCACGCTCCGGGTTCCGGGAGAGTTGAGCTGCGACATGAGCGTCCTACCGTCGTGCTCCTTGATCTCGACCCAAGACTGGCTGCCGAATTGGAGCTGAATTCGCCCCTCGCCAAGAGGCGCCTCGGGTGCGACGGGGGGGGGTGCAGCGGCGGTCTGTACCGCCGCGCTCGGAACCGTCGCGGGAGACTCGGGAAGCGATGCGGCGGGTGTTTCGACGGGACGGGGTTGGGACGGCTCTTGCGACACCGTGTTCTGCCCGAATTGTGCCCAGGGGAAAGCCCCTGTACGCCATTCATAGAGCACTCCGGCCACGACGATGAAGACCAGAACGGATAGAGCAAGGTAGATCCAGGTACCCCGTCTGCCGCTCTTTGAAAAAGGGGTGCCTTTGTTACGCAGATCGAGGTCGATCTCCCCGGGTACATATCGCCGATCGAGCGCGTCGAGTACGGGCTGTGGATCGGCGTTGAGAAGCTTGGCGTAGCCGCGGACCATCCCGCGGATGAAAGTAGCCCCAGGCAACTTGTCGAATTCCTCGGCTTCAAGCGCTTCGATCTGACGGGCGCCGTACTTCAAGCGTTGCGCGACATCGGCGACCGAGAGTTTGTGCTCATCGCGCAGTCGCGCCAGCATCCTTCCCGGTCCGATTTCAATCGACGCCGCCATGGGTTCGGCCGCCTGCATCATTCGAATCGCCCTTTTTGCAGCTCCTGGTATTCCATCGACCCGGGAAAGCGCCTGCGCAACTGATTCGCGTAACTTGTCACAGTGGAAGAGTCACCCAGCCTGCGTTCGATGCGCAGCGCGAGCCACAAAGATTCCGCAGTCGGCTCGGCGAGCTTGTTGTAGCGGCCGACAAGCCCGCGCGCGGCTTCAAGTTCTCCCCTTCGGTATTTGATCTGCGCAAGATTGATCAAGGCCGGAGTGTAGTTCGGGTCGAGCCGCAGCGCGCGCTCGAGATACTCTTGAGCGTCGCGTTCGTTGTTCTTGCGCTGGGCACAGACCGCGGCCATTACATAGGATTTTTGCGGAGTAGCGTAAAGCGGGTGGCGAATCGCCATCAGGAAGTAGCGGATCGACTCTTCCTCGCGCTTGTTCTCGCAAAGAAACCAAGCGTAATTATGATTGGCGTCCGGATCGTTGGGGTTCAGTCTGAGGGAGCGTTCAAACGCCTCTTCAGCCAGGCTATTTTCCCGCAAGTCACCGTAGACGAGAGCGAGCATGCTGTAGGCAGGTGCATAACCCGAGTCCGCAGCTACAGCAATGCGCGCTTCGGACAGAGCAACGCCCAGGTTTCCCCTTTCGTAATAGGCTCCCGCCAGCTCGGTATGGATGCGCGCGCGCTCCCGCGCGCTAGCCTTGTCGCTGATGACGGGTCCGGATTCGGTTGCGCCGGGTATGTCGCCAGAGAGCGGCCCTCCGGAACAGCCGAAAAGCGCCGCCAAGCAGGCAAGCGGAGCCAAAGCGCGGAACGGCTGCTTCAAGAGGTCATCCCCTCCAGGGTTGACGACCTTCGAGTTCGGTCCTGGATCTTTCCCGCCAGCTGTCCGCAAGCGGCGTCGATTTCATCCCCACGCGTCTTGCGCGTAGTCGTGACGATTCCGGCTGCGTTGAGCATCTCGCTGAAGCGATCGGTGACGTGGCGCGGCGAGCGCACGAAACCGGAATTTGGAAACGGATTGAATGGAATCAGGTTGATCTTGCACGGCATCCGCGAAACCAGCTCTATGAGCTGGCGCGCGTGCTCCTCGCTATCGTTCACGCCCTCGAGCATGACGTATTCGAAGGTAACGAAGTTCCGTGGCGCACGCTCCAGATACCGGCGACAGGCGGCGAGCAATTCGGCGAGCGGGTACTTGCGGTTGATGGGCATGAGCTCGTCGCGCAACGCGTCGTTCGGCGCGTGCAAGGACACTGCAAGCGCCACAGGGCACTCCTCGCGAAGGCGTTCGATCATCGGCACGATTCCGGAAGTGGACAGCGTCACGCGACGTCGCGAAAGACCGTACGCATCCTGGTCGATCATCAGCTTCAGGGCTGATACGGTGTTATCGAAATTCAGCAGTGGCTCGCCCATCCCCATCAGCACGACGTTGCTGATGACCCGCTCGCCTCCCGGGATCGCGCCGAGCTCGCGGTTGGCAAGCCAGAGCTGCCCGATGATCTCGGCCACCGACAGATTGCGGTTGAATCCCTGCCTACCGGTCGAGCAGAACTGGCAGGCCAAGGTGCAGCCCGCCTGGGTCGAGATGCATAGTGTGCCGCGGTTGGTTTCAGGAATGAACACCGCTTCGACCGCGTTGCCTTTGCCGACGTCAAGCAGCCACTTGCGCGTGCCATCCCCGGCCACGCTGTCACTAACGATATGCGGCGGCAAGATGCTCGCCGTCCCCACAAGTTTCTCACGCAGCGATTTTGCAAGGTCGCTCATGCGCGCGAAATCCGACTCGCCGAAGCGGTGCATCCAGCGCTTGAGCTGGCGTGCGCGGAACGGCTTTTCGCCCAGACTGGCTACAAATCCGGTGAGCCGCTCGCCGTCCAGATCGAGTAGGTTGACGCTCATCTAGCGAGAAAATACCTCGGAGGCAGAAAAAAAGTACCCGATCTCGGTGCGCGCAGTTTCGGGCCCATCGGAGCCATGTACTGCGTTGGCATCGATGCTCTCGGCGAAATCGGCGCGGATCGTGCCTTTTGCCGCTTTTTTCGGATCGGTCGCGCCCATCAGCTCGCGGTTCTTCGCGATCGCGTCCTCGCCCTCCAACACCTGAACGATGATCGGACCGGACACCATGAACTTGACCAGATCGCGAAAAAACGGACGTTCTCGGTGCACGGCGTAAAAGCCTTCGGCTTGCGATTGCGAGAGAGAGAACATGCGCGCCGCGACGATTTTCAGACCGGCCTTTTCGAACCTCGAATAGATCTGGCCGATGACGTTCTTGGCCACGGCGTCGGGTTTGACGATGGACAGGGTCCTCTCAACGGCCATTCAAGATCTCCACTGGGATTCGGGAAGCGATGCAAGCTAACTTTCAAGTTTATCAGCCATTTGCCGAGGTGTCGCGCTCGTCGAATGGTTCCCAAGTCACGATCAGGCCCGCCTCACCCGGCGTTGCCCGAAATTCGCATGCGTCGCCGATGCCGGGCACCGAAACCAGCTCCTCGCCGCAGAAAAGCAGCGGCAGGCGGTCACGATACCAAGGCGGAACGCCCCGTTCCTGGAACAGATTCTTCAGAGTGCGCCGCGGCCTGCGATGATCCAACCGCAGACGCTCTCCGCCTCGGCGCACGCGCACCGCGACCGCGTTCGCGCGCAGCTTCGCAAGACTCAGGCCCCGTCCCTCTTCCGGTTTGAACTTCAACACTCCACCGAGCGCCAGCAGCGGCAAGGCGTTGCCGCCATCCCAGGTTTCGCTGAAATCCCGCCCAACTGCCTTTGCGGCGGGCCGCAGGTAGAGCTTCTCCCGGTAACGCAGAAGCTCCCAACCTCGCGCCACGGGGCTAACTCGGGAACCACCGCGGGACTCTCTCAACTGGCGCAGCAGCTCGGTGATCCGCGCGGCTGAGAGCGGCTGAATGCCCCGCGCGTCGAACCAATATCGCAAGAGGTTCTTGGCGCGAGCCTCCCCCAGCCGGCGCAAGACCCCGCTATCGAGGGCAGCGCCGCCGCAGCTCTCCAGGTCGGTTTGCGCCATCCCATCGAGCAGCTCCCGCGCCTCCGCGAGGTGTGCCGCGGCTCGCGCGATGGTCGTCCTCGCTGCGGGAAACTGTCGTTCGATCAACGGAAATACTTCCCGCCGAAGGTAATTGCGCTGACGGAGCATATCGGCGTTGCTTTCATCCTCGACCCACACGAGACCGCGCAGGCGCGCGCAAGTCTCGATCTCCGCCCGGGAGATCCCAAGCAGCGGTCTCAGCAGCCGCGCACGCGCCCCGGCCAACGACCTCAAGGGAGACATGGCGGCAAGGCCCCTTGGGCCCGCCCCCCGCAGCAACCGCAGCAGCAGCGTCTCGGCCTGGTCGTCGCGATGATGTGCAAGAACGATGAAATCGGCTTCAACGCGAGCGAACGCTTGGTAGCGGGCCCGCCGGGCGGCGCCTTCGAGTCCGAGATCGCGATAAGGGACGATGTCCACGGATTCCAGCTGGAACGGAGTTTTCAACTTCCCGCACAATTCGGCGCAAAACTCCGCCCAGCGCTCGGCGTTCGCGCTGATGCCATGATTGATGTGTACGGCGCGAAGCGAGAACTGGAGCGCAGGCGCAAGCTCAAGCAATACCGACAACAGCACTACGGAATCGATGCCCCCCGACAGGCCCAGCGCGAGGTGCGCCCCCGGAAAAATCGCCGGCGCAATCCCCGGGGCCACCCTGCCGGGCAGATCACCCGGGCTCGAGTTCCCTGAACTTCCCATAGCCCATCAGGCGCTCGAAACGCTCCTCGACGAGTTCCTGGGGCCGTTTGTCGGCGAGACCGCGCAACGCGTCGGCGAGAGCTCTCTTCAGGGCCTGGGCCATGGCCGCCGGATCGCGATGCGCGCCGCCCAGCGGCTCGCTGATGATCCTGTCGACCAGTCCCAGAGTCTTCAGACGACCCGCGGTGATGCCGAGCGTCTCCGCGGCTTCAGGCGCCCTGTCTGCGCTCTTCCACAGGATCGAAGCACAGCCCTCGGGAGAGATCACCGAATAAGTCGCATGCTGAAGCATCATGACGATGTCGCCTACAGCGATGGCGAGCGCCCCGCCCGAGCCGCCTTCGCCGATGATGGTGCACACGATCGGCACCTTCAGTTCCGCCATGACATACAGGTTGCGGCCGATCGCTTCGGACTGTCCGCGCTCTTCCGCGCCAATCCCCGGATACGCCCCGGGAGTGTCGACCATGCTCAGGACCGGAATGCCAAATTTCTCGGCGAGCCGCATGAGTCGCAGCGCCTTGCGATAGCCTTCTGGGCGCGGCATGCCGAAATTTCGCAGGATTTTCTCCTTCGTGTCGCGCCCTTTTTGGTGCCCGATCACCATCACCGACTGGCCATTGAAACGGGCAAGACCGCCGACGATCGACGGATCGTCGGCAAACGCCCGGTCGCCGTGCAACTCCTCGAAATCGGTAAACAACGCCGCCACGTAATCGAGCGTGTAAGGCCGCTGCGAATGACGCGCCACTTGGGCGACCTGCCACGGGGTGAGCTTTGCGTAGATTTCCTTGGTAAGCGCCGCGCTCTTTTTCTGCAGGCGATGGATTTCGTCGGAGATGTCGGTCGCCGTGTCGTCCTGCGCAAAGCGCAACTCCTCGATTTTCGCCTCGAGCTCCGCGATCGGCCGCTCGAAATCCAGAAACGCCGTCTTCATACGAAGAAAAGCCCGGAAAAACAGGCCATTATTGTACCCCAATAGAGGGAGCGCCCTTGCTCCAAGGGCGCGGCCCGGGGTTCAATAATCGACCGGGATGGGGTCGAGGCTGCGCCAGAGATACCAGGTCGCGACCGAGCGCCAGGGGGCCCAGGCGGCGGCGACCCGAAGCATCGTGCGCGGCGTGATGGACCGACCGCCAAAATAGTTGAGCCCGATCGCACGCTGCAACCCCAGATCGCCGAGCGGCAATACATCCGGGCGCAGCATGCCGAAAATCAGAAACATCTCAGCGGTCCAGCGACCGATACCGTGAACCTGCACCAATTCCGTGATCACCGCCTCGTCCTCCATCTCTGCCCATTCGGCGACGTGCAGACTCCCATCGACAAAGTGGCGCGCAAGTTCGGCGACGTACTCGGCTTTCCGTCCGGAGAGACCGCAAGCGACGAGCCTCGGATATCCCGCGTCGAGAATCTGCTGCGGCAGCATGCGCGGCGCGAGCGCAACGAGGCGCGTCCAGATGCTCGCTGCTGCTTTGACCGATATCTGCTGGCCCACGATCGAGCGCGCCAGAGTGAAGAACGGCTTGCCGCGGGGCTCCAGAGCGATACGCGGATGATCGCGGATGATCCGCGCAAGCACCCTATCGCGCCGTGCGAGCGCGCGTTTGGCCCGATACCAGTAGTCGGGTGGGACGCGCCGCTTCAAGCGCGCGGGACCAGCGGCAGGTTGAGCAGAAGATTTTGCGGCTTCATGCGTACCACGCCGTTTTCGTCCGTCGACAAAGCCAGATAGACCGGCTTGCCGGCGATATCCGGACGCATCGCGGCAGGCTCTTCGAAATCGAGGCGAAACAGCGCGAGCAGCCGGCGAAATCTTCCTTGCTCGATCTCCTCACCACGCCACAGGTCGTTCAACAGCACGGTGGACTCCGCGTCCAACCCGATGTGCCAGGCCCAACTGCGGTCCTCGATCGCGCGCAGCGGCTGAACGCTCACAGTGACTCCGTGAAAGTGCCGTATCCACTTCTCGATTACGCGGCAGAACGCCTGGTTGGCCGCTCGGCCGAAATTCATGCTGATCACTAAATCGTGGCGCTGATCGCGCTGCCAGTAGACGTGAGCGTTTTCGGTATCGAGCACCTCTAGATTGACGCTCGCAAGCGGCGCCTGCGCCTCGACGATGAGCCGACCGAGGTTGCCCAGGCTGCTGCCTGAGGCGTGCGCCTCGACGGTTTCGAGATCGGCGAGCATAACCACGCCGTCCTCGGTGTTCGCCTTTTGTTCCCGGAAGAAGAGTTCCGCCGCGCGCGGTTCGAGCGGATCCTCGCAGCCATCGAGAATGTTGCGTACGATGATCTGTGCGAGCTGGTCGATGAAAAGCGGCGGGACGCTGACCGCACCCGAGAAAATATTCAAGTAGCAGGACTCCAGACACGCAGCGCGCTTGAGTCTTTCGAAAAACGCGAGCAGCACCCGGTAATTGTCGCGGGAATCGGCGTCCTCGATGCGCTCCAGGGCCTGCGCGTCCAAGTCCTGGCGCGGATCCTCGATCAGCGCTTCATGCAGCGCGATCTCGTTCGCCCCGGACTCCTCGACTGGTCGGATCTCAGGGCGCATCAGGTAGGCGCGCAGGAAATCGTCGGTGACCGAGAGCCGCCCCTCGCCGTCGCGCTCAAGCAGATGAAAGCCCGAATTGCGCCAGAAATCCTGCACGGCGCGAGGGCGATAGACGCAGCGCGGAGTCGGCTAGGCCGCCGCGCCGGCCAACGTGAATACGCGACTGTGGGAAGACACGTGCTGGACCAGAAATTCCATCTGATCCGCGAGGATCTTGCGGTTGGTGAGGATCAGGTACTCCGCCTTGTTCGGCACGTACGGAGCGTAAATCAGCTCAAGCCCGGACTCTTCCGGTATACGGTTGCGCTTGACGCCGTTGCAAGACCTGCACGCCGTGACCACGTTCATCCAGGTGTCGGTACCGCCGCGCGATACCGGACGAATATGGTCTCGCGTCAGCTTGAGGAAGCCGAATTCCCCGCCGCAATACGCGCAGATGTGGCGATCACGGCGAAACAACTCGCGGTTGTTGAGCGGGGGCACCTGATTGAAACCCTTCATCGCCATCGCCTTGCCCTTGATTGCGATGATCGAACGCGCAGTGATGCTGGAGCGCCTGCCGGTCGCTCGCGAGATGCCGCCGTGGAAAACGAACTCGCGCTCACCCAGCGTCCAGGCGACCAGATTTTTTGCGTAGTAGAAACACGCCTGCTGCCACGTCACCCAACGGTGAGGCACGCCGTGATTGTCGAGGGTCAAGATCAGCGGAATTTCGCCCGCCATGCCATGTCTCCAATGCCGGATCCGAATTCCCCCGGCCAAACAAGCAACTGCGGCGGATTGTGCCGGAAAACTCCGGACCACGCCAGTTTGGGCATCCAGGCGGTTAAGCGGCCTTGGATGGCAATTCGGCTAGCTCCGCCCTGTAGGCCTCGTCCATGCGCGGATTCAAATCGTTCTTGGCAAGCGCCGCCGCGAATAACTGGCGAATCGCCGGTTTCTCGTCCGCGTAGTCGATCTGGTCGCCGCCGAGCCGCCGGCTGATCCACGCCTTCGGTACTCCCTGCTGGTTGCGTATCGAAACGGCTTCGTGCTTGAAGGCGAGGTAACGCGCCGTCGTCGTGCCCGTGTTGAAGTGCTGGTGGAACCACATGTTCGGCGGCACGATCATCGTCCCGACCCGCCACTCGTAGCGGCGCGGTTCGTCGCCTTCGGGCCACATGAGAGTGTAACCCTCCCCCGAGAGCATGATCACGTGCGCGCCCGGGCCGTGCGCGTGCCCTTTCTTGTACGTGCCGACCGGAAACTGGGAAATGTGGCTGTTCATCGATCCGCGCGCCATGTTGAAGCGGATATGCCCGCCGCCCGCGCCACGCTCTTTGGCCGAGATGAGGGGCAGGTTGACGGCGTCGGCTACGAAGTTCGTTTCGAGCAGCAGGCCTTTCTGCTCGCCTTTGTTACTGAAGTAGTCCGGTTCGCCGGAAAACCGGTTCTTGAAGTCGTACTTCGTATTGAACACGAAATCGATGTCTTCGTAGAGGTTGATGACCGCGGGCCCGTTGGTCACCGCGATGTAGCGCGCCGGCTCTCTGCCCGATCCGTTGAAGTGCTGGTGCCAGGTGTTGAGCGGAATCGCAAAGAGAGACCCTGCTTTCCACTCAAACGTAATGCGCCGATCCGAATCGTCCCAAACTGTAGTCGACCCACGCCCGCTCAACACGTAGATCATCTCCTCGAACAGTTGCCGCTGCGGCGCAAGCTTCCCTCCCGCGGGAATCTCGCAAACGTAGCAGTCGTTCGAGGTCCGCGAGGCATCGTGGTTGACGTAGACGCCGGACCCGCCGCGTCTTGCCCAGGGCTTCAGCCCGACCGTATTCAGGTTCTCGACGTAGTGTGCGCTGATGATATCCAAACCCTCGCTGCGCACCCAGCGAGTATAGGGCGTGTCTTTTTCGGTGGCGAACTTGCTTGCGAGCTCTTCCGAAACGACGGCGTTTCTGGCCATGAAATGCTCGCTCGCCCTCAGGCGAGCTCCTTCATCTTTCCCGTGAGGTACCGGTTGACGAGTTCGGCGTCGAGCACGACCTCGGAGTCGTACTCGGGGGCGTCCTCGATCTGCTCCAGATCGTTCAGCCCGCAGTATTTGTAGATACGGTTGATCGCCGAGATCAGCCGCACGGGCTTGTCCGATGCTGCGTTGAAGTGCTGATGGATGGTGTTGGGCGGAATGTAGATCACGTCCCCCGCCTCCCACTCGTAGCGCTTCACCTCGGCTTGAGGCTTCCAGTGATAGGTATCGGTGATCTCCACGTCGCAATCCTGGTGCAGGTCGTAG
>CAYSFD010000052.1:0-226347 GCA_964430565.1 uncultured Enterobacteriaceae bacterium | reverse complement strand
CCAGATCGTCAGGGGCAGGCGCATCATCGTCATGCCCCGCGTGCGCGCCTGCAACACCGTCACCACGTAGTTCAGGCCGCCCATGGTGAAACCGATGATGAAGAAAGCCAGGGAGACGAGCATCAGGATAATTCCCCAATCGGCCCCTGGAGTGCCCTCGAGGATGGCCTGGGGCGGGTACAGGGTCCAGCCGGCGCCCGTGGGCCCGCCGGGAACGAAGAAACTAGCGACCAGCAACAGCACGGCGAACAGGTAGACCCAGTAACTCACCATGTTGACATAGGGGAAAACCATGTCGCGCGCGCCGACCATCAGCGGGATCAGGTAGTTGCCAAATCCCCCCAGGAACAGCGCGGTGAGCAGGTAGATGACCATGATCATGCCGTGCTGGGTGACAAACTGCAGGTAGTTGCTGGGATCGATAAAGGAGAACGTGTTCGGGAAGCCCAGTTGCAGCCGCATCAGCCACGACAGCACCAGCGCCACCAGGCCGATGCCGATCGCGGTGATCGCGTACTGGATGGCGATGACCTTGGCGTCCTGGCTCCAGATGTACTTCCCGATGAAAGTCTTCGGATGATAGAGCTCCATCTCCTCGACTTCCGCCGGTGCGACAAATGCGGTCTCGTCATGCGCAACGTAATCCATCGGGATCTCCTCAGCGCAAGGTATTGATGTAGGCGACGATGTCGTTGATGGCCCGCTCGTCGACCAGGGCCGTGGACAGCAGCGCCATCTGGGGTCCGTACATGTCTTGCGGATGGGCGCCGCGAATGCGCTGTTTGAAATTTTTCAATTGCGTGACCAGGTACCAATCACTCATGCCCTTCAGGCCGGGCGCATTCGTCGCCCGCACGCCCCGCCCATCCGGACCGTGACAGGCGCCACAGGTCGTTACATAAAGCCTTTGACCGTCGCTCGCATTGCCCTTCACCGTGGCGGGGGCGGGCTTGTCCGGCAGCGTCCCGATATAGGCGCTGACGTTGTCGATGGCGGCGTCATCCGCCAGCGTCGCCGCCATCGGCGCCATCGTTTTCCCGAAGACGTCCTGTTCATGCGCCCCCCGGGCGCCTTGCTTGTAATATTTCAATTGCCGTTGCAGGTACCAGTCTCCTTGGCCACTCAATTTCGGCGCATGCAGCGCAGCATTACCCTCCGCTTGCGAGCCATGACAGGCAGCGCACACCGCATAGAGTGGTTTGCCTGCGGCGGCATCGCCGGCTGCCCGAGCCGAGGTTTGCGCGAACGTCGGATAGCTGCTTAACCACGCCTGAAACGCGCGCTCTTCATCCACTACGAGGCTGCCGCGCATGGTGAAATGTGCAATGCCGCATAATTCTTCGCAAAGGATGTCGAATTTCCCGGTCAGGGTGGGGATGAACCAGACATAGGTGACCAGGCCCGGCACCAGATCCATCTTGACCCGGATCTGTGCCACCGAGAAGTTGTGCAGGACGTCTATCGAGCGGAGCAGCACCTTGACCGGCTTGCCGATAGGGAGATGTACCTCCGGACTTGCTACCAGGACGTCATCCTGTCCGTTGGGATCGTCGGGATCAATACCAAACGGGTTTTTATCGCTGACGTGCCGGGCATCGACGGTACCGAGCTTGCCGTCCACCCCGGGGAAGCGATAGCTCCACTGCCACTGCTTGCCCACGGCCTCAACCACCGCCGCGTCTTTCGGGACGTCGACGAACTTCGCCCATACCAACAAGCCTGGGGCCAACATGGCGACCACGCCCGCTGTGGTCAATCCGGTGAGCCACCATTCCAGCTTCTTGTTCTCGGGTTCGTACGCCGCCCGGCTCCCCTTGCGCTGACGGTAGCGGATCACGCAATAGGCCATAAACAAATTGACGGCGACGAAGACGAACCCCGTGACCCAGAATGTGAGGCTGATCGTGTCGTCGATCGTGCTCCAATTGGAGGCGATCGGTGTGAAATACCACGGGCTCAGCAAGTGAAACATGACGGAGCCAACGACCAATAAAACCAATACGATTGCTACGACCATAGCGGTGGCCCCGGTTAATTGGACAAAATTTCGCAGGCGAATATTACACTATCCGGATGAACGCACAGGTATTCGGCCTGGACCCTGCACAGGTGCGGCGCGCCTTCGAGCGCGCCGCAGCGGCGGGCGGCGACGCCGCGGTGCTTCAGCGGGAAGTCGAGCGGCGCATGTTCGAGCGGCTCGATTATATCCGCTGCCGGCCGCATCGCGTGCTCGACTACGGCTGCGGCGTGGGACACGGCCTGAAACTGCTGCGCCGGCGCTATCCCAAGGCGGATCTTCTGGGCATGGACTTTGCACCTGGCGTACTCGGCGAGGCGAAACGGGAAGAATCTATTTTCGAGCGCGCCCGGCGCCTCGTGTCGGGCTCCGGGCGCTTTCATCTGTGCGCGGATTTCGCGCGACTGCCGCTTCGCGCCTCCAGCGTGGATATGGTGTGGTCGAATCTTGCGCTTGCCTGGGCGGGCGATCCGCTCGCGGCGCTGCGCGAGGTTCACCGCGCGCTCATCGCCGGCGGGCTGCTGATGTTCTCGAGCTACGGGCCCGACACGCTGAAGGAACTCAAAGCGGCCTTCGGTGCAGGCTCGGCCGCACGCCACGTGCATTCCTTCATCGACATGCACGACCTCGGCGACATGCTGGTCGCAAGCGGATTTGCCGCGCCTGTCATGGATATGGAAGTAATCACGCTGACCTACTCCGAGGTCCCGGCACTCTTGCGTGACCTGAAAGCCTCCGGCGAGACCTGCGCGGCGCGCGATCGACAGCGCGGCCTCATGGGACGCGGTGCGTGGGAGCACATGCTTGCTTCGTATGAGCGCATGCGCAAGGAAGGCAGGCTGCCGGCGACAATCGAGGTGATCTACGGGCACGCGTGGAAAAGCGAGCCGCGTACCACCGTCGACGGTAGGCAGATCATAAAAGTAGAATTGGACGCAAAAAAATCGCGCTGAAACCCGCGCTTTCACTCTCGCAGCGGTTTGCCCGGGGTGCAAGAGTGTGCTAATTTACCTCGGATTGTGTGCGGATCTTTTCGCACACTTTCCGAATGCATTTCGGGCTGCTTCGAACGCTTTCTTGTGGACACTGGAGTGCACACGGCGGCAGTAGAATCTGGGTTCAGCCTGGCCATCAAGGGCGCCAACGAAGACATGATGACGAACAGGATGGTCAATGGAACCGGCGCTGCACTCCTGGCGCTATCCGGGGCGGCGAAAGCGGCGTATGAGTGGAACCTGCCGACCCCGGTGACGCGCGTCGCCTTCGAAATCTACGACCTGCACCTCATCATGATGGGGGTCATCCTGGTTATCTTCATCGGCGTGTTTGGCGTGATGTTCTATTCGATCTACGCTCATCGCAAGTCCGTCGGCCACAAGGCCGAGCATTTCCACGAGAACATCACCGTCGAGATCATCTGGGCCATCATCCCGTTCCTGATCCTGATCGCCGTGGCCTGGCCGGCGACCAGATCGATCCTGAACCTCAAGGACACCGCCAGCCCCGACATCACCATCAAGGCAACCGGCTATCAGTGGTGGCAGCCGGAGTCGCGGGGGAACTACGGCGAGCTGATCGAGCCGCGCCCCTTGAGCGATCCCGAGTTGCGTCTTGTCGACGGCAGGCCGTTCCGGCTCTCGCAGTTGCGCGGCAAATGGGTGATGCTGCAGCTCGATTCGGGCGCCTGCGCCGAAGGCTGCAGAAAGAAGCTCCTCTACATGCGCCAAGCGCGCCTCGCGCTGGGAAAGAATATGGACCGCGTCGAGCGCGTGTGGCTCCTCACCGACCCAGGCGCGCCCGACGCCGCGCGCGAGTTCGAGTTCGAGGGCACGCAGCTCGTGCGCGCTGCCGGGAACCCGGTCCTCGCGGAATTCCCGGCGGCGCGAAGCAGCGTCGATCACATCTACATTGTCGATCCCCTGGGCAACCTGATGCTGCGCTTTCCGAGTGAGCCGGATCCGGGGCGGATGATGAGGGATCTTGCGCGGCTGCTGAAGGCTTCGCGCATCGGCTGACGCAACCCTGGGTCGGCAATCCTCTGCCGATTCCACGTGGCGGAAGGGATTCCCGCCCTGCGCGTCCAAGGTGGTGAAGGAAGCGTGATAAAATTTCCCGTATGCAGCTCGCCTCGACCGTCGCCAGCTTCCGTCTGCGCCAGTTCCTGAGCCTCACCAAGCCGCGTGTCGTGTCGCTCATCGTGTTCTGTGCGGTGATCGGGATGTTCCTCGCAACCCCGGGCATAGTGCCTCCGAGCTTGTTGCTTGCCGCGACCCTCGGTATCTGGCTGGTCGCCGGCGCGGCCGCCGCGGTGAACTGCCTGGTCGAGCAGAGGATCGACGCCGTCATGACGCGCACCCGCGCGAGGCCGCTGCCCCGCGGAGAGCTCACCTCGCTTCAGACCCTTGCGTTTGCAGGCGCACTGGGCGGTGTCGGATTGTGGATGCTGTACCACTTCGTCAATCCGCTCACCATGTGGCTCACTTTCGGCACGTTCATCGGCTACGCCGTCGTCTACACGGTGCTGCTCAAACCGATAACGCCTCAGAACATCGTGATCGGCGGGGCCTCAGGCGCCATGCCGCCGGTGCTCGGCTGGGCCGCAGTGACGGGGGAGGTCGCGCCCGAAGCGCTGCTCCTGTTCCTCATCATCTTCGCCTGGACTCCGCCGCACTTCTGGGCGCTGGCGCTTTATCGCACCGAGGATTTCGCAAAAGCCGGCCTGCCTATGCTGCCTGTCACACATGGCCATCGGTTTACCCGGCTTTACATTCTGCTCTACTCCCTGATACTGCTCGCGTGCGCGCTGCTGCCTTTTGCCTACGGCATGAGCGGGTGGATCTATCTCGCCGCGGCGCTCGCGCTCAACGGCGCTTTTGTCGCCTATGCGGTACGGTTGTACGTAAGCTACAGCGATGCGCTGGCGCGGCGCACTTTCCGCTACTCGATTGTGTATCTCGCGCTGCTTTTTGCCGCACTTCTGGTCGATCACTATTTTTGAGCGCGTTTCCGTTCGGCCCCCGCTCGGCCTCGTTCTTGCCGCGCTGACGCTTGCCCTCGCGGGCTGCGGTGGCTCCGGCCCCGCATTCAAGAGCGCCGATATCACCGGCGCCGATTACGGCAAGGACTTCGCGCTTACCGATCACACCGGCAAGGCGCGCACGCTCGGCGATTTCCGCGGCAAGGTGGTAGTGATGTTCTTCGGCTTCACCCGCTGCCCCGACGTGTGTCCCATAACCCTCGCAGAGCTCAAAGCTGTCAAGGAACAGCTGGGTGAGGAGGGAAAGCGCCTGCAGGTCCTCTTCGTTACAGTCGACCCCGAACGCGACACGCAGAAGCTCCTCGCAGACTACGTCCCGGCGTTCGATCCGAGCTTTCTCGGGCTGTACGGGGATATGGCCGCCACTGCCAAAGTGGCGAAGGACTTCAGGGTGTTCTACCAGAAATCGCCGGGCAAGACGCCGGAGAGCTATACGGTGGATCACACGGCCGGAAGCTACATCTTCGACCCGCAGGGGCGGCTGCGGCTTTTCGCGCGGCACGGAAGCGCGGTCAACCTCGTTGAGGACATCAGGATCCTGCTGCGAACGTCCGTCTGAACAGAGAGTTCTTCCAAACGGTCGCAGATCACGGAAACCATGAAAATTCTGATCGTCGACGATTCACCCACGAGCCGCGCGGCGCTGAGGAGCCTGCTCGAGCGCATGGACCACTCCGTGGTCGAGGCGGATGACGGCAAGAAGGGTTTGGAGCTGTACCAGCAGGACCGGCCGGACCTCGTGCTCATCGATGTGGTGATGCCGGTGATGGACGGATACGAAGCGGCGCGGCGCATGCGCGTGACCGGTACCGACGAGTGGGTGCCGATCATCTTTCTGAGCTCCAGGGAGGACGATCAGGACCTGGAACGGGCCATCGAATCGGGTGGCGACGACTACCTTGTGAAGCCGGTGAGCTTCGTTGTTCTCAACGCGAAGATCCGGGCGCTGCAGCGACTCGATGCCATGCACGGCAAGCAGCTCGAGATGTCGCGCGACCTTGCTGCGGCCAATCGCGAGCTGGAAAAGCTGTCGCGGCAGGACGGGCTGACCGGAATTGCAAACCGGCGGTATTTTGACGGTTACTTATCGACGGAAGTGCGGCGCGCTGCGCGCGAGCACCAGCCGCTGTCGTTGATTCTGTCCGACGTCGATCAGTTCAAGGCTTTCAACGACTGCTACGGGCATCAGGCGGGCGACGACTGCCTGCGGCGAGTGGCGGCGGCGCTGAGTTCCGCGGGGCGGCGTCCGGCCGATCTCGCCGCCCGCTACGGTGGAGAGGAGTTTGCGATGGTCATGCCGGGAACCGATCTGGACGGCGCCGTCGATGTGGCGCAGTCGGTGTCTCGTGTGATCGGCAGCCTGGCCATCCCGCACGCACGCTCAATTGTGAGCCCCAGTGTCACCTTAAGCCAGGGCGTTGTATCGCTGATCCCCGAAAAAGAGAGCCCCCCCGAGGACTTGGTACAGCGCGCGGATCAGGCGCTCTACCAAGCGAAGCAGCAGGGCCGGAACCGCTTCGTGGTGTTCACGGGGAAATAAGAAAGCCGCGGGTTCGCCGCGGCTTTGTTGGGGAGGTCCGGCGGCGGAAGACTAAGCCTTGGCCATTGACCCTTTCATCTTCGCCAGCGCCTTTTCCTCGATCTGGCGAATGCGCTCGGCGGAGACCTTGAACTCGTCGGCAAGCTGGTGCAGCGTCGCCGAATCCTTTTCGCGCAACCAGCGCGCTTCGATGATGCGGCGGCTGCGCGCATCCAGACTCGCCAGGGCGACTTCCAGACCGCGCGCCTTCAGGTTTTCGTTCTGTTTCGCCTCGAGCACCTCCTGAGGCTCCGGGGAACGGTCGGCGAGGTAGGCGATAGGTGAATACGTGTCGTCCTCGTCGCCGGCGGGCTCGAGCGCGATCTCCTGGCCCGCGAACCGCATTTCCATCGCGCGGACCTCTTCGGGCTTGACCCGAAGCTGCTTGGCGATCGAATGGATCTCGGTGCGCGTCAGCGGATTGAGCGAAGACTTCATGCTGCGCAGGTTGAAGAAGAGCTTTCGCTGCGCCTTGGTGGTGGCGATTTTTACCATGCGCCAGTTGCGCAGGACAAACTCGTGGATCTCGGCGCGGATCCAGTGGATCGCAAACGACACGAGCCGAACCCCGCGCTCAGGATCGAAGCGCCGCACCGCTTTCATCAGGCCGATGTTGCCTTCCTGGACTAGGTCGCCTTGCGGCAGACCGTAACCCATGTAGCTGCGGGCGATGGCCACGACGAGGCGCAGGTGCGAGAGCACCAGTTGGCGCGCCGCTTCGACGTCATCCTCGGATCTGAACTTGCGCGCGAGCCTCTGCTCTTCTTCGGCGGACAGGATGGGGAAGCGATTGACTGCCTGGATGTAGCTCTCCAGACTTCCTACCGGTACCGGCAATGCCATTGCGTTGATGTTGCTCATTTGCTGTATCTCCGATGTTGACCAGGACTGAGGTGCCCCCATGGTTGGTCACGGGCGTCGACCGGTACCTGTGTCCGGTCCAACGCCATTTCACATTCGACACATTTTAGCACTCACGACCTTAGAGTGCTAAGGATGGAGTGAGTTCCCATCCTACCCTCAGCCGCGAGGACCCTAGAGCTCGCTGCGGTATGTCGAAAGTAAGTGCCGGCTTACTGAGAGGTAGGCGCCGAGCCAGCCCAGGGCAACCGAGAAAGCAAGGGCCGTGAGCATTTCGCTCAAGTCGGGGAACCGCAGGCGCAGGGTCGAATCATAGAGCAGCGCGAGCTGCATCCAATCGCGATTGAGGACCGCGAGCGCCGCCACCACGATCGCCAGGGCGGCAAGCCCGCCGAGCAGGCCAAGCAGTGACCCGAGGTAGAAAAAGGGCCGACGGATGTAGGCGTGGGTTGCTCCAATCAGGCGGCACAGCTCGATCTCGTCGCACTGGGTGAGGATTTGCAGGCGGATCGTGTTGAAAGTCACCGCAACGAGTGAGAAGCCGAGCAGCACCGAGAGCACGACAACCGCGGTCCGCCCCAGGCGCAGCAGCGCATCCAAGCGCCTCATCCAGGCCGCATCCGCCAGAACGCGGTCGACTTTGGGGAGCGACCTGAACTCGAGCTCGAGCCGGTCCGCGAGCGCGGTATCGCTCGAAGAAAGCGTGACCACGAAGGCATCCGGCAGCGGATTGTGGCGCAGGCTGGCGATCACTTCATCCATTCCGGCAGTGCGGCCGAGCTGCGCGAGCGCCGCGTCGCGCGAGACGAATCGTACGGCGCGCACGCCTTCGGCGCGTTTCAGCCGCGCCTCGACAGCGGTGATATCGGCTTTCGCCGCATCCCGGGCAAGAAAGATCGAGAGCTGAGGGTCAACCGAAACCCTGCCGGAGACTAGCTCCAGGTTGCCGAGCACGCAGTAGGCCCCGAGTGGCAGTGCGAGCGCGACCCCGATCGCCACGACGTTGAGCGCGGTGGCAAAGGGCGAGCGAGCCAGGCGTGCGAGCGTTTGCGCAAAGCTCAAACTGTGATGCTGCAGCCAGGCCCTCATTGGAGTTTCCCGTGGTCGAGCGTGAGGACGCGCTTGCGCCACTTTGCGATCAATTGCCGGTCGTGGGTGGCGACCAGCACGGTGACGCCGACCTGGTTGAAGGCGTGGAACATCTCCATGATCTCGTCCGCGTAAGCCGCATCCAGACTGGCGGTGGGCTCATCGGCCAGCAGGATGGCCGGCCGATTCACCACGGCGCGAGCGACGCACAGGCGCTGCTGCTCGCCGCCTGAGAGAGTGACCGGGTTCGCTTTTTCGAGTCGGAGGAGCCCGACTTTATCGAGCGCGGCGCGCGCGCGCCGCGCGGCTTCGCGGTAGGGCTGTCCGGTGACGATGAGCGGCAGCATGACATTGTCGAACACGCTCCTGTCGTGAAGCAGCTTCTGCCCCTGAAATACCAAGCCCAAATTGCGCCGCAAGTAGGGGATCGCGGCGGGGCGCATGGCGGAGACGTTCTGACCGTTGACGAGCACCGTGCCGCCGTTGGCGCGCTCGATCGCAGCGATCAGCTTGAGGAGCGTCGTCTTGCCGGCCCCGGAGTGGCCGGTGAGGAACATCATCTCGCCGGAATCGACAGTGAAGTTGACCGCCTTGAGCGCCTCGAATCCGCCCGGGTAGCGCTTGCTGACCTGGCTGAACGAGATGATGGCCACGCCGACGGTCTAGTCGAGCAGGGCCGAAACGAACTCGCGCGCGACGAAGGGACGCAGATCGTCTATCCCCTCGCCGAAGCCCAGGAATCGAAGCGGCAGGGGTTGCGACCGAGGATCTCTTGAATGCGCGATGGCGCAGAGCACGCCGCCCTTGGCGGTGCCGTCGAGCTTGGTGAGAACGAGCCCCGTGAGACCCAGCGCTTCATCGAAAGCCTTGACTTGGTTGAGGCCGTTCTGACCGGTATTGGCGTCGAGTACGAGCCACACTTCGTGAGGAGCGCCGGCTTCGGCCTTGGCGATGACGCGCTTGATCTTCTTTACCTCTTCCATGAGGTGCAGTTGTGTCGGCAGGCGCCCAGCGGTGTCGGCGATGACCACGTCGATTCCGCGCGCGCGCGCCACGGTCACGGCGTCGAAAGCCACGGCCCCCGGGTCGCCGCCCAACTGGGTAACGACCGCAACTCCGTTTTTTTCGCCCCAGGCGGCGAGCTGCTCGCGCGCAGCGGCGCGAAAAGTGTCGCCCGCCGCGAGCAGCACCGAGAGACCTTGATTCTGCAAGTACCTCGCGAGCTTGCCAATGGAAGTGGTTTTCCCTGCGCCGTTCACCCCGGCGATCATGATGACGCGGGGCTTCTTGCCCTCGAAATCTAGGGGTTGCTCAAGCGGCGCGAGCATTTCGACGAGCATCGCCCGCAATTCGGACTTCAATTTCTCCGCAGTCTCGATGCGACCGGCGCGCTTGCGCAGACCCGCGAGGAGAAACCCGGTTGCGCCCACGCCGGCGTCGCTTGTGAGCAATACGGTTTCGAGTTCGTCGAACAGCGCCGGATCGATGGTTCGACCGAGGAAAAGTCCGGAGAGCCGCGACTGCGTTTTTGTGAGCCCGACCTTGAGTCCAGCGGCCGAGGAGCCCCGAGCGCTGGCGTTCCTGGAGAACAGTTCGAGCATGGGCTCCGAAGAAAAACGAGTTCGCAGAAAACCGCTATAGAATAGCGCCGGATTCTAGCATCCGGCTGTAATGGTCCTCGTACACACCGTTTTTTTCGCAGCCGCCCTGGCGCTTGCCGCAGCGGCAGAGGCGAATCCTCGTGAATTCGACCTTCCAAACGGCCTGCGCCTGATCGTCAAGGAAGACCATCGTGCGCCTACCGTCGTGCATCAAGTGTGGTATCGGGCCGGAAGCATGGATGAAGCGCCGGGCACGACCGGGGTCGCGCATGTGCTCGAGCATATGATGTTCAAGGGAACCCGGCGCCTCGGTCCGGAGGAATTTTCGCGTCTGGTCGCTGAAGCCGGGGGGCGCGAGAACGCTTTCACTTCCACTGACTACACCGCCTATCACCAGCAAGTTCACCGCGACCGCCTGCCCCTGATGATGCGTCTCGAGGCCGATCGAATGGCCAACCTCGTGATCCGCTCTGAAGAGTTCGCCCGAGAGATCAAGGTCGTCATGGAAGAGCGGCGCTGGCGCTACGAAGACCGGCCGCGTTCGCTTTTGTACGAAAGTCTCCTCGCCACCGCGTTCGCCGCGCATCCGTACAAATGGCCGGTGATCGGGTGGATGCAGGATCTCCAGAACATGACCTGGAGGGATGCCTTGGCCTGGTACAGGCAATGGTACGCACCCAACAACGCGATCGTCGTCGTTGTCGGTGACGTCGAACCGGAACAGGTGTTCGCCTGGGCCCGGCGCCACTACGGCGCGCTCGCGCGCAAGCCGATCCCCACGCGCAAGAACCTCGCCGAGCCGGCCCAGCGGGGCATGAAGCGCGTTATTGTCAAAGCAACGGCGGAGCTGCCGTACGTGCTTCTGGCGTACAAGGCGCCGGCCCTGCGTGATCCTGTGAACGAGTGGGAACCGTTCGCAATTTCGCTTCTGGTGGAGCTGCTCGGTGGCGGCGACGCGGCGCGGCTCAACCAGATCCTCGTGCGCGAAAAGCGCTTGGCGACTTCCGCCGGTGCCGAGTACGACATGATCTCGCGCGGTCCCGGGATGGTGTTCCTGCACGCGGCTGCGGCACAGGGGCGGAGCGGTCCCGAGCTTGAAACAAACCTGCGAGAGATTGTCGCCCGTATCGCCGCCGAGGGCGTATCCGCCGAGGAACTGGAGCGGGCCAAGGTGCAGCAGATCGCGCAAACGATCTACAAGCGCGACTCGTTTTTCGCGCAGGCGCTCGAGCTCGGGATGCTCGAGTCGAGCGGCCTTTCGTTTCGCGACGCCGAACGCATTCCAGGACGGCTCAAGGCGATAACCGTCGAGCAAGTCCGGATCGTGGCAGCCAAGTACCTCATCGATGACGGGCTGACCGTGGCCCTCCTCGACCCGCAGCCCTTGCCTGCGCGTCCGCCTAGCGTGGCTGCACCGGCGACAAGGCACTGAGCGTGCGTTCCCAAGGCTCCGCGTTGCCGTGGGCGCGCCAGAAGCGCCGGGGATTGTTACTGCGGTTTTTCTCGCGTTTCTCGTGGCTGTGTCTGTTTTTGACGTTTTCCTTGCCGGTCGAAGCGCGAATAACAATCCAGCACTGGGTCGCTCAGTCGGGGGCCCGCGTGTACTTCGTCGAAAGCCGTGCGCTGCCCATACTCGACGTTGCCATCGAGTTCTCCGCGGGCAGCGCCTACGATCCCCGCGAACGGGCGGGACTTGGACGGCTTACTCTTGCGATGCTCAAAGCGGGCTCGTCTCGCTACTCCGAGACCGAGGCGGGCCGCCGCATCGCCGACGCCGGTGGCGAACTGCGAGGCAATTTCGATGTCGATCGGGCCGGGTTTTCGCTGAGAGTCCTGTCCTCGGAGACCGAGCGCAAAATGGCGACGGAAACGCTTGCCGACATGCTCCAATCGCCGCGGTTCCCAAACGAGCCCTTCGAGCGCGAAAAAGCGCGTGCCGTGGCGAATGCCCGGGAAGCCGATACGCGACCCGATCGCGTTGCCGAAAAGCGCCTGTACGAGCTCATTTATCCCGCTCATCCATACGGCTTCAGCGAAAGTCCGGAGACTCTGGCGGCGATCACGCGGGAAGACGTGGAGCGCCACTATAGTGCCCACTACGGCTCTGCCCGCGCGGTGGTGACCATCGTCGGCGACTTGCACCGCGATGCCGCTCGTGCGCTCGCCGAGGAGTTGACTTCGCGCCTCGCGCAGGGCAAAGACTCCGATCTCACTCCGGTTGCGCCTTCACCCCGAGGCGAGACCGTCCGTATAGCGCATCCCTCTGCTCAAAGTCATGTGCTGCTCGGTCTTGCGGCCTTGTCCCACGGCGACCCGGACTATTTTCCACTTCTGGTCGGCAACCACGTCCTCGGAGGCGGCGGATTCGTGTCGCGGTTGACCAAGGAAGTGCGCAGCCTGCATGGCTACGCCTACAGCGTTTACAGCTATTTCCGCGTTTCCAAGCTAGAGGGTCCGTTCCTGGTTGGATTGCAGACGCGGCACGATCAGGCGGACGAAGCGCTTGAGCGAACCCTCAAGCTGGTCGCAGAGTTCGTGGCGCGAGGCCCCACGGCAGCCGAGTTGACCTCGGCAAGAAAAAGCATGATCGGCGGTTTTCCGCTTCGCATCGATACCAATCGCAAGATCCTCGAGCAGGCCGCCTCGATCGGCTTCTACAAGCTGCCGCTCGACTGGCTCGACCAGTACCCCACCCACATCCAGAACGTGACTCTGGCGCAGATCCGCGATGCTTTCACGCGACGCGTCGATCCCGCAAAGCTATCGATTGTCGTCGTCGGTGCGCCGGACTAAAGCCAATACAGTCCGGATCATCGGCGGTGTCTGGCGCAGCCGTGTTATCAAGTTTCCCGATGTGGCGGACTTGAGGCCGACTCCGGACCGAGTGCGCGAGACGCTCTTCAACTGGCTCGGCCGGAATCTCAGCGGTGCGGTGTGCCTCGATCTCTTCGCGGGCAGCGGCGCGCTCGGATTCGAGGCGCTTTCGCGCGGCGCGGCCTCCGTCGTCATGGTCGAACAGAACGCCGTCGCGCTGCGCGCGCTGCGCGAGAACGCGACTAGGCTCGGCGCAGAGAATGTGACTTTCGTGCGCGGCGATGCGCTAGAATTCGCCCGCGGCGCACGCTCCCGCTTCGATGTCGTATTCGTGGATCCACCGTATCGTCTCGGTTTGCAGGCCGCCGCTCTCGGCCTCGTGGCCGGGCTTCTCGCCGAAGACGGACGCGTGTATGTGGAGAACGACGCCGTGATCGGGCCGTCCCGCGGCTGGGTTATCGTGAAACATGCCCGCGCGGGTAAAGTGCATTTTCACCTTCTGGGGAGAGAGCCCGATGGTCAAAGCGGTGTATCCGGGCACGTTTGATCCGATCACGCGCGGCCACGAGGATCTGGTGCGGCGCGCCGCGATGCTCTTCGAGGAAATCGTGGTTGGCGTCGCGGACAGCCGCGGAAAACATCCCTTCTTCACGCTGGAGGAACGCCTGCGCCTCGCGCGCGACGTGCTCAAGCCCCTTCGCAATGTGAGAGTCGAGGGCTTCAGCGGCCTGCTCATGAATTTTGTCCGCGCGGAAAAAGCACAGGTAATCCTGCGGGGCCTGAGGGCCGTGTCGGACTTCGAGTTTGAGTTTCAGATGGCGGGCATGAACCGCAATCTCTATCCCGACGTCGAGACTCTGTTTCTGACCCCCGGCGATCAGTACATGTTCGTTTCGGCCACCATCGTGAGGGAAATCGCCTCTCTGGGAGGCGAGGTGGACAAGTTCGTGGATCCGCGGGTGGCAAGCGCTCTCGCGGCGAAGGTGGGGAAACCGGGGAAGTAGGTCGGCGGCATTATTTCTGGCAGGTCGCGCAGTAGAAGCTCGAGCGCTGGCCCAGGCGCGCCACCCGGATCGCGGCGCCGCAGACCCGGCAAGGCAGCGTCGCGCGGTCGTATACATAGTAGTGCTGCTGAAAATAGCCTTGAGTGCCGTCCGAGTGCACGAAGTCGCGCAGGCTCGACCCGCCGGCGGCGAGCGCCGCGAGAAGCGTGTTCCTCACGGCCGCGACCAGCCGCTCGCAGCGCGCGCGAGAGAGGCGCCCGGCGCGCGTGCGCGGATGTATGCCCGCCCTGAACAGACTTTCGTTCGCATAGATGTTTCCTATTCCGACGATGACGTTGGCGTTCATCAGCAACTGTTTGATGCCCACATTGCGGCCGCGCGTCGTCCTATGGAGAAATTCCGCGGAGAACTGCTCCCCGAGCGGCTCGACACCGAGGCGCGCGAGCAAAGGATGGCGGGAAGCGTCGCCCTCGTTCCAGAGCACCATCCCGAAACGGCGCGGATCGCGCAGGCGCAGGGCCGTGCCGCCGAAAACGAGGTCCAAATGATCGTGCGCTCGCGGGGGCGCCTGGGGCGCGATGACGCGCAGGCTCCCCGACATGCCCAGGTGCACAATGAGCGAGCCTCCTTCGCATTCGAACAGCAGGTATTTTCCACGCCGCACGACTCGACTTACGAGCCGGCCGACGATGAGGCGGGCGATATTCCGCTGCACGCGCCGGCGCAGGTTGGGGTTGCGGACGACGACACCGGTGATGGTCTTGCCCAGAACGAAAGGCTCGATACCGCGGCGGGTGATCTCAACTTCGGGAAGCTCTGGCACAGCGGGCCGCATTCTCCTTGTCGGGCTTCGGAAATATACCTAAACTAATCCGTCATCACAGCAAAGGCCTCCAGGGTGAATGCAGTCAACCTCTTTTCCATACCGGCGCGCGCCTTGCGGCTGCTCGCGGTTGTGGCGTTTGCCGTATTTGCAGGATGCGCGGCTAACCCGCCGCAACCGGCTGAGGCCGGAGAGGAAGCACCCGACGCAGGGGACGCGGAGGGTCTGCAGGGAGCGGCCCCCGACTCGGTGGACCGCTCGTTGCTTCCCAAACAGGAGCTTACCGAAAGCCTTCTCTACGAATTTCTGATCGCCGAAATCGCCGGCCAGCGCGGCAACGCCGGGCTTTCGGCGCAGGCCTACGTTGACCTTGCAAGACGCACGCGCGACCCGCGGATCGCGCGCCGCGCCACTGAGATCGCGCTCTACGCGCGAATGAACAACGCCGCGATCGATGCCGCGATTATCTGGCAAGAGACCGAACCCAGCTCGGCGCGCGCGCTTCAGGCTCTCTCCGGACTGCTGGTCGCCGCGGGTCGCTACGGCGAAGCCCTGCCCAATCTCAAGAAACTGCTGGCGAGTTCGGGAACGGATCCGGCAATCGGATTCACGCAGCTTACGCGGACGCTCGCGAACGCCCAGGACAAGCAGGCTGCGCTGAAACTCGTGCGCAGTCTCGCCACCGACTACCCCTCGCTGCCGCAGGCGCACTATGCGGTCGCACAAGCTGCCGTCAGCGCCGGTGAGGATCGGGCGGCGCTCGAGGAAGTCCGCAAAGCCGGACAGCTGAGCCCGGATTGGGAAGCAGCGGTTCTGCTCGAGGCGCAGCTGCTGCAGAAGGTTTCGGTCGATCAGGCCGTGTCCCTGCTGGACGCTTTTCTTCAGAAGCATCCCGCCGCCCGCGAAACACGACTCGCCTACGCGCGCATTCTGGTGACGCAAAAGCGCTTCACCGAGGCTCGCGCCGAGTTCCAGAAGCTCATCACCGGCGTTCCCGACAGCACCGACATGAGGTTCGCGGTGGCGCTGCTTTCACTTCAGCTCAAGGATTACGACGCGGCGCAGAGCACCCTCACGGGCCTGCTCGACAGCCCGTACCGCGACAAGGATGGCGTGCGCATGGTTCTCGGTCAGATCGCCGAGGAGCGGAAGGATCTTCCGGAGGCGCTGCGCTGGTACGGCGAAGTGGGCGAGGGCGAGCAATATGTGCAGGCGCAGATCCGCTACGCGCAAGTGCTCTCCAGGCAGGGCAAGCTCGATGCCGCGCGCGATCGTCTGCAGCAGGCGGCAGCGAAAAACAGCCAGCAGCGGGTGCTGCTGATTCTCGCGGAGGCGCAGATCCTGCGCGAAGCCAACCAGCCCAAGGCCGCATTCGACCTCGTCGGGCAGGCGCTGGATCGCATGCCGAACAATCCCGAGCTGCTCTACGACTACGCCATGCTGGCGGAGAAGATCGAGCGGGTGGACATTCTCGAGGACTCGCTTCGCAAGCTGATCGAGATACGCCCCGAGCAAGCTCACGCCTATAACGCCCTCGGCTACTCGTTCGCCGAGCGCAATCTGCGCCTGCCCGAGGCGCGAGATCTGATCGAAAAAGCGCTCAAGCTCGCCCCTGACGATTTCTTCATCATCGACAGCATGGGCTGGGTGCTTTACCGGATGGGAAATCCCAAGGATGCGCTCGGCTACCTGCGACGGGCGTACGCCGGCAGGCCCGATCCGGAAATCGCGGCCCACCTTGGCGAAGTACTCTGGGTGCTCGGCGAGCGCGCTGAAGCCGAGCGCGTCTGGAATGACGCGAACCAGGCGAGTCCGGACAACGAAACGCTCGTCAATACCATCAAGCGCCTGAAGCGCTGATTTTTCGTGGTGCGCTATGCGCTCGGTTTCGCGGCTGCGGCGCTCCTCGCAGCGTGCGCGGCCTTACCCGAACCATCGCCCCTTTCTCCGGGCGGCTTCGAGCTTTCCGGCCGCGTCGCGATTCGTTATGCAAAAGAGGCCGCGTCCGGCGGGATCTTCTGGCGGCATTCGGACGACGCGGACGAGATCCTGATCACGTCGCCGCTCGGCCAGGGTATCGCGCGCATCAACCGTGAGCGCGACCAATACCGCCTGGTTACCGGAGATAACAAGTCGTACCGCGCTGCAGACGCGGAAAGCCTCACCGAGCAGGCGCTCGGCTGGCCTCTGCCGCTGGCGGGACTGCCGGATTGGGTGCGGGGACGCGCGAGCCCGGGGCGGCCGGCGGAGACGCGCGGCGAAGCTGGCGGGGATCTCGAACTGCGGCAGGACGGCTGGCACGTCGTCTATGAGGAATTCCGCGAAGGCAGGCCGATTCGCCTGCGCATATCGCGCGCAGATCTCGAAATCCGCCTGGTTGTGGATCGATGGACAGACTAGATCCCTGGGAGCGGTGCTATCCGGCGCCGGCGAAGCTGAATCTTTTCCTGCACGTCGTCGGACGGCGTTCTGACGGGTATCACCTGCTGCAGACCGCGTTTCGGCTGATCGAGCGCTGCGACTGGTTGCGCTTTTCGCCGCGCGCCGACGAGGAGGTGAGGCTTTCCCGGCCGCTGCCCGGCATCGCCGAGACCGATGAACTCGCGGTACGCGCGGCGCGCCTTCTGAAAGAGGCAGTCGGTTCGAAGCAGGGCGTCAACATCGAAATCGAGAAAAACATACCGGTCGGCGGGGGACTGGGAGGAGGAAGCTCCGATTGCGCAACCACGCTTGCCGTCCTGAATCGGCTCTGGAGGCTCGATCTGCCGCAGGAGAGGCTCGCGTCACTGGCGCTCTCGCTCGGGGCGGACGTTCCGTTCTTTCTTTTTGGGGGCAACGCGTTCGCCGAGAGCATCGGCGAGCGGCTCGCGCCGCTCGAGTTGCCGCAGGCGTGGTACGTCGTGCTCGCGCCGGCGGTTTCGGTGTCAACGCGCACGATTTTTGCCGAGCCAGAATTGACACGAAATTCCAAAACCATCAAAATATCGGGCTTTTCGGCCGGTTTTGGAAGGAATGATCTTGAGCCGGTCGTCTGCCGGCGCCATGCTGAGGTGGCGGCGCATCTCGAATGGCTCAAGCAGTACGGAGATGCGCGCATGAGCGGTTCAGGCGCTTGTGTATTTGCAGAATTTGCGGCCGAACGCGAAGCGCGCTCGGTCTTGTCCAGGATGCCCGCGGAGATGCGCGGCTTCGCAGTGCGGGGGCTGGATCGCCATCCGCTTGCGGCGCTCTTGGAAGCGGATTAGCGCGCTGCGGAAGAGGTTTCCTTCCGCAGCGCCCGAAATGGGGGAGGAACAAGGGGGTGTGCCCCTTGTTCGTTTCGAAGGTTAGCGCCTGGGGAGTCGCCAAGCTGGTTAAGGCAGCGGATTTTGATTCCGCCATGCGAGGGTTCGAATCCTTCCTCCCCAGCCAACGGATTCGGGGAACTGGGACTAGGGATCAGAGGTACGGGAAGCCGCCGACGCGGCTAATTTTTTGCAGGCAGGGTTTGGGTCGAGTCCCTGGCGTCCAGTCCTCGCCCTTGGGTTAAAAGCGCATGGCCTACGAAAGCCTGATGGTTTTCACCGGGAACGCCAACCCGCTGCTCGCGCACGCGGTGGTACGGCGGCTGAACATCCCGCTCGGTCACGCCACCGTGGGCAAATTCTCCGACGGCGAGATCATGGTGGAGCTGCTGGAGAACGTGCGGGGAAAAGACTGTTTCGTGCTTCAGTCCACCTGCGCGCCGGCGAACGACAGCTTGATGGAGGTGCTGCTGATCATCGATGCGCTGAAGCGAGCCTCGGCGGCCCGCGTGACCGCGGCGATACCGTACATGGGCTACGCGCGCCAGGACCGGCGCCCGCGCTCGGCTCGCGTGGCGATCAGCGCGAAAGTGGCCGCGAACATGCTTCAGGCGGCGGGCGTTGACCGGGTGCTGACGATGGATCTGCATGCCGACCAGATCCAGGGTTTTTTCGACGTACCGGTGGACAATATTTACGCGACGCCGGTGCTGCTCGGCGACGTGTGGAAGCATCAGTACGAGAATCTGCTGGTGGTGTCGCCCGACGTCGGCGGTGTGGTGCGGGCGCGGGCGATGGCGAAGCGTCTGGAGTCGGATCTGGCGATCATCGACAAGCGCCGGCCGCAGCCGAACGTATCAGAAGTGATGAACGTGATCGGCGACGTCAAGGGCCGCAACTGCGTCATCATGGATGACATGGTCGATACTGCCAACACCCTGTGCAAGGCGGCGCAGGCGCTGAAAGAGGAAGGCGCGATCCGCGTGGTCGCGTACTGCGCGCACGCGGTCCTTTCGGGCGGGGCGGTCGAGCGGATCGCCGAGTCGTCGCTAGACGAACTGGTGGTAACGGACACGATCCCGCTGTCGAAGGCGGGGCAGGCGTGTAAGAAAATCCGCGTGTTGTCGGTGGCGGGTCTGCTTGCGGAGACGATTCTGCGCATCAGCAATGAGGATTCGGTCAGTTCGCTGTTTATGGAATAGAGATTTTTTTAACGGCTTCATCCGGTCGCGGATGTCGCCTTACTTTTGGGAGTGAAGCATGGTAATCGAAGTCATCGCGCAAACGCGCAACCTGCAGGGAACGGGTGCGAGCCGCCGCCTGCGCCACAGCGGGAAGGTTCCCGGGATTGTGTACGGGGGCAAAAAACCTGCGGTCTCTATCGAGCTTGATCACAATCCGCTGTATCACCAGTTGCGCAACGAGAAATTTCACGCCTCGATCCTCACGCTCGCGCTGGATGGCAAGACGGAACCGGTGCTCCTGCGAGCGGTGAACATGCATCCGTACAAGACGGAAGTGCAGCACATCGATTTTCAGCGGGTTTCGGCGGACGAGAAAATCCATATCAACGTGCCGCTGCACTTTGTCAATGCGGAGAACTCTACCGCGATCAAGGAACAGGGCGGGCTGATCACTCACGTTCTGAATGAAATCGACATCCGCTGCTTGCCCGCTGACCTGCCCGAATTCATCCCAGTGGACCTGTCCGGGCTCGCGGTCGGGCACTCGATTCACGCGCGCGAGATCGTACTGCCCAAGGGGGTGGAGCTCGCCCTGAGGGGCAAGGAGAATCCGACCGTCGCCTCGGCGCAAATCCCGAAGGCGGCGATCGCCGAGGAAGAAGCCGCTGCCGCCGCCGCTGCGGCGGCCGGGGTCGAGGGCGCCCTCGCACCCGCAGGGGAGGCTGTTCCTGCCGCCGCCGATGTTCCCACGGTCAAGCAGAAGGCGCCGGAGGCGGCCGCTCCCGCCACGGAGGAGAAGGGCGGCAAAGGGGGCAAGGGCGACAGAGGCGACAAGGGCGACAAGAAATAAGGCTTGCGCTCTCCCCGGAAAAGGGCGCGGCACGGTCCGCGCCCTTTTCTATCTATGACAACCATCAAGCTCATCGCCGGGCTCGGCAACCCGGGAAAGAAGCACGAAAGGGACCGGCACAACGTCGGCTTCGGGTTAGTCTCCCGCCTCGCCTCCGGGCAGCGCGTCGAGCTGAAGGCAGTGGCGAAGTATCACGGCCTCATGGGCAAGCTGGCGAGGCCCGCTGGAGATCTGTGGCTATTGCTGCCGCAGACTTACATGAATCTCTCGGGGAAATCCGTGGGAGCGCTGACACGCTTCTACAAGATCCAGCCGGCGGAAGTGCTGGTGGTGCACGACGAACTGGATTTTCCGCCGGGCGCGGCGAAGCTGAAGCTCGGCGGCGGCGTCGCCGGCCACAACGGCCTGAAGGACATCGCCTTACAGCTCGGCAGTCAGGGATTCTGGAGACTGCGTATCGGCATCGGGCATCCGGGGGACAAGAGTCTCGTCGCCGACTATGTTCTCAACTCCCCGAGGTCGGCTGAGCGCGAACTGATCGAGGCAGCGCTCGCTCGCTGCATGGAAGTCTCCGGGCTGTTGCTCGAGGGCGAACTGGAAGCGGCGATGCTCAAGCTGCACACTAAATCCTGATGTCGTTGAAATGCGGCATCGTCGGGCTACCTAACGTCGGCAAATCGACTTTATTTAACGCTCTCACCAAGGCGGGGATTGCGGCGGAGAACTATCCGTTCTGCACCATCGACCCCAACATCGGCATCGTCGAAGTCCCCGATCCGCGTCTTGCCGCGATCGCCGCGATCGCCAGGCCCCAGAAAGTCGTCGCCGCGGCGGTCGAGTTCGTGGACATTGCGGGACTGGTGGCGGGCGCGTCGAAGGGCGAAGGCCTTGGTAACCAGTTTCTCGCCAACATCCGCGAATGCGACGCGATCGCGCACGTGGTCCGCTGTTTCGAGGACGAGAATGTCGTCCATGTCGCGGGCAAGGTCGATCCGGTTTCCGACATCGAAACGATCCATACCGAGCTCGCTCTCGCCGATCTTGCGACGGTGGAAAAGACCTATGCGCGCTACGGGAAAGTCGCCAGGACCGGCGGCGACAAGGAAGCGCAGCGCATTGTCGCCGTGCTCGACAAGGTGCGTCCGGCGCTCGACGAGGTGCGCCCGGCGCGCAGCGTTCAGCTCTCGAAGGAAGAGCAGGCAGTGCTGAAGCCCTTGTTCCTGATGACGTCGAAACCCGCGATGTACGTCGCCAATGTTGCCGAGCGCGGATTCGCCGGCAATCCTCTGCTTGTTAAGGTCGAGGAGTATGCGAAGCGTGAGGGCGCTCCCGTCGTGCCGATCTGCGCGGCCCTCGAAGCGCAGATCGGTGATCTCTCCGACGAAGACAAGCAGGTTTTTCTTGCCGACATGGGAATGCGGGAGCCGGGCTTGAATCGCCTGATCCGGACCGGCTACGCGCTTCTCGGGCTGCAGACCTTCTTCACCGCCGGCCCCAAGGAAGTGCGCGCCTGGACCGTTCCCATCGGCGCCACCGCGCCGCAAGCCGCGGGGGTGATCCACACCGATTTCGAGCGCGGCTTCATCCGTGCCGAGGTGATTGCCTACGCGGACTACGTCGCCTGCAAAGGCGAGCAGGGCGCGAAGGAAGCCGGGAAGATGAGACTGGAGGGAAAGGATTACGTCGTGCGCGACGGCGACGTTATGCACTACAGGTTCAACGTCTAATTTATTTGTTGTGTCCAGGGCCTGGCGACCGCATGATTTGCCGCACCCTTGGCGTTAGCGTCGGATCAACCGGACCGCGCATCCCAATATCCGAATGACTTCGCGCTGGCCACGTCCCCATCGAGTCCTGCCCATCTGTGTCTCTGCCCACACGGCGACGACGGCGACGGGCACCGGCGTGGCCGAACTGCGGGCTGCGCTCAATGCGCATCGCTCAGGCCTTGTGCCGAACGATTTCAGCCACCAGTCGCTGCACACATGGATCGGCCGCGTTTCGGGTGCGGAGGCGGTGACGTTACCGCCCGGGCTTGCGTCGTGGGACTGCCGAAACAATCGCCTCGCCTGGCTGGGGCTTAACGCCGACGGGTTTCTCGACGCGGCGTGCGCAGCGCGCGACCGCTATGGCGCGCAGCGTGTCGCGGTTGTGATTGGGACATCGACATCGAGCATCGGCGAGACCGAAGAAGAGTATCGAAAACTCGGCCCCAACGAATCGCTGCCTGCGCATCTGAACCCGCGCGTGCACACGACGCATTCGCCGGGCATGTTCGTGCAGGCGGCGCTCGGACTTGAAGGGCCTTGCTTCACGTTGTCGACCGCCTGCTCATCCAGTGCCAAGGGGTTTGCATCCGCCGAGCGTTTGATCCGTCTTGGGCTCGTCGATGCGGCAATCGTGGGAGGTGTGGACAGCCTCTGCGGCAGCGTGCTGTTCGGGTTCAATGCACTTCAACTCCTGTCGCGGGAGCCGTGCCGGCCGTTCGATACGCGCCGCAATGGCATCAGCATCGGTGAGGCGGCGGGCTTCGCGCTGCTCGAACGCGGCGGCGGCCGGCTAAATCTGATCGGCTATGGCGAGTCGAGCGACGCGTTTCATATGTCGTCGCCGCACCCGCAAGGGTTGAGCGCGGAACGTGCGCTCGACGATGCGCTGGAGCGTGCCGGCATCGACGTTGGTGCGATCGATTACATCAACCTGCATGGCACGGCGAGCGCGCAGAACGACGAAGTTGAGGCGGCGCTAATCGCGCGCCGCTTCAGCGATAGCATCCACGCGAGTTCAACCAAAGGTTTCACCGGACACACGCTGGGTGCTGCGGGCATTGTCGAAGCAGTCATTTGCCTGCTGGCGCTCGAACATGGCGTGCTTCCGGGCACCGTCAACACCGAATCGCTCGATCCGGTCTGTGGCCCGCAGATTCGGCTGCGTCCCGAATACGGAGAAGTGCGCGTTGCTCTGTCGAACTCGTTCGGCTTCGGCGGCAACAACTGCGCGCTGCTCTTTGGCCGCGATGACAGCGCGCAGGTGATGCGATGATCTCGCGAATCCTGTACCTCGACGGCATCGGCTTCTGGGCCACTGGCCTGCCCGACTGGCCGGCCGCGCGGGCCGCGTTTCTCGGAGAGCAAACCTCACAGTCTGGCGACGCGAGACGGCCTTCGCCCGCATTGTTGCCGCCCGCTGAGCGGCGTCGTGCGCCGGACAGCGTCGTGCTGGCAATCGAAGCCGCCTCACAGGCGATAGCGCAATCGGGAATGAACCCGGCGGACGTAGCGACGGTATTCGCGACCGCGTATGGCGACACGGCGATCACCGATTACATGTGCTCGACGTTAGTCGAACATCCAGCGCTAATCTCGCCGACCAAGTTTCACAACTCGGTGCACAATGCCGCCGCGGGATACTGGACCATCGGCACCCACTGCACGGCACCGAGTTCGGCACTCAGCGCATTCGATTGCAGCTTCGCCGCGGGTTTTGTCGAGGCCGCAACCCAAAGCGCGGCCGACGTGTGTCCTGTGCTGCTGGTCGGCTACGATATCGAGGCGAGCGGCGCGCTCGTATCGGTGACCGCCAGCCGCGGCCTGCTGGCGGTCGCACTGGTACTATCGCCAATGGCTAGTGAACGCACGGTCGCAACAATTTCCTGGACGCTGCGTTCGGGGTCCGGGCAAGTAACACAGATCCGCTCCGACGCAGCGCGGCGTTTGCAGCACAATGGGTCTGCCGATGCGTTGCCGCTGTTCGAATCCCTAGCGCGCGGATCGGCCGACCCGGTCGCGATGCCCGTGTCACCTTCGCTTGCATTGAACATCGTTTTGAACACGGACGGAACCGCTAAACAAGCCTGAAATGACGCAACACGACGTCGTGATCATGGGTGGCGGCCTGGCAGGACTTACGCTGGCTTTGCAATTGAAACGGCGATTTTCCGACATCGACGTGCTGGTGCTTGAGCGCCGCTCGCATCCGGTACCGGTTGCGGCACACAAGGTCGGCGAGTCGTCAGTCGAAATTGGTGCTCACTACTTTAGCAGCGTGCTCGACCTCACGCAGCACTTGCAGGACAAGCAACTCAAGAAATTCGGCTTGCGTTTCTTTTTCTCCGAGGGCCGACGCGACATCGATCAGGTCACCGAGCTCGGCGCGAGCCGGTATCTATCGGCATTGAGCTACCAGCTCGATCGCGGCATCTTCGAGAACTTTCTGGCCGAAGAAGTGCAGCGGCGAGGTGTTGGTTTTATCGACTCGTCCCTGGTGCGCAGCGTTGACTTAGCAAGCGACGGCAGTGCACATCGGTTGTCGTACACGCAGGCGAGCTCAACGCACGAAGTGTCGTGCCGCTGGCTGATCGATGCATGCGGCCGTGCCGGCATCATCAAACGCAAGCTCAACCTTGCGGACACCAACGCACACCACGCGAATGCCGTCTGGTTCCGCATCAGCGATCGCATCACGATTGACGACTGGTCGGACAACCTCGAATGGCGTGCACGATGCACGCCGCAGGCGAGGTGGCTGTCGACCATCCATCTGGTCGGCGCGGGTTACTGGGTTTGGCTGATTCCGCTGGCCTCGGGTTCGCATTCGGTCGGCATCGTGGCGGACCCGAAGTATCATCCGCTGGAGAGGATCAATTCGTTCGACAAGGCGATGACCTGGTTCAAGACGTACCAGCCGCGCCTGTTCGATGAACTCGACGGCAAGCGCCATCTGTTGATGGACTTTGCGTTCCTCAAGAAGTTCTCCTACGGTTGCAAGCAGGTGTTCTCCGGCGACCGCTGGGCGCTCACCGGCGAAGCGGGACTGTTCCTCGATCCGTTTTATTCTCCCGGCAGCGATTTCATCGGGATCAGCAATACCTACATAACCGAACTCATCGCGCGCGATCGTGCGGGCCAGCCGCTCGAAGCGCACGCACAAATCTACGACCAGATCTATCACTCATTCTACGAAAGCACGCTGACGCTTTACACCGACCAGTACGGTTTGTTCGGCGATCCTGAAGTTTTGCCGGTCAAGGTACTCTGGGACTACGCGTATTACTGGGGTGTGCTGTCGCAATTGTTCTTTCAGAATCGGCTGACCGATCTTTCCGCGTTGTCACTTCTGCGCGAGGAGCTTGCAGAGTGCAAGGCACTGAACGTCGCGGTCCAAGCGTTTCTGCGCGAATGGTCGACGGTGAGTGAAAGACGCAATCCAGCGGTGATGCTTGATCAGGCGGCGTTGCCGTGGCTTGTGGAATTGAATCGAGGCTTGAACGATGTGCTGGACGATGCAGCATTTCACGCGCGATTGAAGCAGTCGCATCGGCAACTGCGCGTGCTGGCGCGGGAGATGCTGGAGCGTGCCGCGTCCGAACACCCGGAGCTTGAAGTCGCTCTGCTGAAGGCGCTTCTCTTCACGGCGTCTGCAACGCCCGACACGCAAGAATGGAAATCGATGTTACGCGCCACGGCGTGACGGCCGCGGCTCACGTTCAGCGCCCGATCCGAGGATGCAAGCCGATCAGCCGGTGGCTGCTTATCCCTAGTACAGATACACCGCGCCGGCGTCGGCGGCTTGGTCATCCGGCGGGTTGCCGACGCCGGTAGTGCTGCCGTCTTCGCGAGGTGCCCCGACGGCGAGCGCGGTGCCGTCGCCGGAGAGGGCGACTGTGCTGCCGAAGAGGTCGCTGGGCCTCGTGTTCGAGGCCTTGACATAGGTCTGCTGCGACCAGGCGCCGGCGCTGCGCGCGTAAAAGTATACCGCGCCGGCGTCGGTGATCGACGACGTGTCCGGCGTGCTGCCGACACCGATAGTGCCGCCGTCCTCGCTCTGCGCCCCAACCGCGAGCGCGTTGCCGTCGCCGCTCAATGCGACCGCGATGCCGAACGCGTCACCGGCGCCGGTATTCGAGGCCTTGACATAGGCCTGCTGCGACCAGGTGCCGGCGCTGCGGGCGTAGACATATACCGCGCCGGCATCCTCCTCCGCGTTGAGGGAAGTCGCTTCGTTCATGATGCCGGCGGCAACGCCGGTGAGGCCGCTGTCTTCGCCAGGCGCCCCGACCGCGAGCGTGTTGCCGTCGCTGCTCAGGGCGACCGAGGTGCCAAAGTTGTCACTGTCCCCGGTGTTCGAAGCCTTGACATAGGACTGCTGCGACCAGTTGCCGGCGGTACGGGTGTAGACGTATACGGCGCCGGAGCCGGAGGCAGCATTGCCGGAAGTCGCCTCGTTCACTATGCCGGCGGTAACACCGATGAGGCCGCTGTCTTCGAGAGGCGCTCCGACCGCGAGCGTGTTGCCGTCGCCGCTCAGCGCGACCGAGTTGCCGAACATGTCAAAGGTCTCGGTGTTCGAGGACTTGACATAGGCCTGCTGCAACCAGTTGCCGGCGCTGCGGGCGAAGACGTACACCGCGCCGGAAAAACCGGCCGACTGATCCGGGGTGCTGTTGATCCCCGTGGTGCCGCTGGATTCGAACACCGCCCCGACCGCGAGCGTGTTGCCGTCGCCGGAGAGGGCGACCGAGCTGCCGAAAAAGGCCCAGGTTGTGGTGTTCGAGGCCTTCAGATAGGCCTGCTGGGACCACGTGCCGGCGGTGCGGGTGTAGAGGTAGACGGCACCCGAGTTTGAGGCGCAGTTGATGGGACTCGCAGCACCACAGTCGTCCGTCTGATTACCACCAATCCCCGTAGCGCCGCTGGCCTCGGAGCGCGCCCCGACCGCGAGCGTGTTGCCGTCGCCGGAGAGGGCGATCGCGGCGCCGAACGCGTCACCGGCCCCGGTGTTCGAGGCTTTCACGTAGGCCTGCTGCAGCCAGGTGCCGGCGATGCGGGCGAAGACGTACACCGCGCCCGACTCTGGGGCAGCGTTGCCGGAATTTGCTTCGCTCACGATGCCGCTGGAAACACCGGTGAGGCCACTGTCTTCGGCATGCGCCCCGACCGCGAGCGTGTTGCCGTCACCGGAGAGGGCGACCACGATGCCTAGCTGGTCACCGGCCCCGGTGTTCGAGGCCTTCACATAGCCGATCGCTTGCGTGAGGTTGGTCCCCAGATTCAGGGAGAAGGAGGCGGTGCAGCCGCCTGCGTTGCACGCCTCGATGACATAGGAAGCGTTCAGGCGCCGGTGCACCGGGATCGTGTGGTCGTAGCTCAAGGCGGTGAGGTTGGTCGCCACCTGGACGTAACCCGAGACGCCGTCTGGGTTCTCGAGAAGTCGATAGAAATCCGCGCCGCCGATGGCCGACCAGCTGAACTTCAGCTCCTTCACGCCGAAGCCGAGGCTCAGGGTCGGGGCGGCAGGTGGCGCTGCACACGCGACCGCGATGTTCGTGACATTGGCGCCCGCGATGTTGCCGTCGCCATTGGCGACCGAGCAGCCCTGGCCCGAGGGCTGGGTGCGCACCGTGACGCTGTAGTTCACGCCATTGGCCAGGCCCGTGAAGAAGATGAAAGGACCATCAGCCAAAATCGCGAGATCGTTGCCGCCGTTCTGCAATACGAGCCCCGCGCCGGCAAGGCCGGAGACCGTGCCGCCAAGCGTGAAGGCACTGGTGACGCAAGTGACCGCAACGTTGGTCACGTTCGAGCTGACGGTCCCGGTGCCGTTGGCAACCGTGCAGCTCTGGCCCGAAGGCTGGTTCGGCGCCGTGACGCTGTAGCTCGCGTCTTTCTTCAGCTTGGTGGAGAAGGTGAAGCTGCCATTGGACGAGACCGCGAGATCGTTGCCGCCATTGTTCTGCAGCACGAGCCCGGTGCCGGTAAGGCCCGAGACGGCGCCGCCGATCGAGTAGGTCTGATTTTTGGGAGTCTTGCACGACGCGAGCAGCAGCGCGACCGCAAGCACACAAACACCGGAAATCGCTCTGGACGCTGGGGCTGCATGCATAACCCTTCTCCTCGTCTTTATGCGGACGAGGATTCTGAGTCTGCATCGCGGAAAACGCGCGGCAGTATTGCGCGACCAGAATCGGCAGAGCCGAAAACGCCGGCAGTATTTCTCGCGGCACGCCAAATCCCCAGGTGCGAGCGCGCTACCCCTTATGACGAGGGGATAGGCAGGTTGGGGATGAAATGAGGCTTAATTCCTTTTTTGCGGTCTTCGGAAAGATGCGGCTGGAAGAAAGGGATTACTTCGTTCGGGAAAACAACACAGCCGATAACTAGCGGTCCACTCCGCCCATGCACAGATACTTCACGACGAGGTAGTCCTCGATGCCGTACTTGGAGCCTTCGCGGCCCATGCCCGACTCCTTCACGCCGCCGAAGGGCGCGACTTCGGTGGAGATGATGCCGGTGTTGATTCCGACGATGCCGTATTCGAGCGCCTCGGCGACGCGCCAGACGCGGTTGACGTCGCGCCCGTAGAAGTACGACGCAAGCCCGAACTCGGTGTCGTTGGCGAGGCGAATCGCCTCTTTCTCGTCCTTGAAGCGGAACAGCGGCGCGACCGGGCCGAATGTCTCTTCGCGGGTCACTTTCATCGTGGTGTTGACGCCGGTGAGCACGGTCGGCTCGAAAAACGTGCCGCCGAGCGCGTGGCGCTTGCCGCCCACCAGAACCTTTGCGCCTTTCGCGAGCGCGTCGCTGATGTGCTCTTCCACTTTCTCGACCGCGGCCTTGTCGATCAGCGGCCCTTGCGTCACGCCCGCCTCCATGCCGTTGCCGACCTTCATAACCTTCACTTTTTCGGCGAGCTTGGCGGCAAACGCGTCATAGACCTTGTCCTGGACGAGGAGGCGATTGGCGCACACGCAGGTTTGCCCGGTGTTGCGATACTTGGAGGCGAGCGCGCCCTCCACCGCGGCGTCGAGGTCCGCATCGTCGAAGACGATGAATGGGGCGTTGCCGCCCAGCTCCATGGAAGTTTTCTTTACCGTCTTCGAGCACTGCTCGAGGAGCAACTTGCCGACGGCGGTGGAGCCAGTGAAGGTGATCTTGCGCACGATCGGGTTGGAAGTCATCTCGCCGCCGATGGCGGACGATGATCCGGTGAGGACACTAAACACGCCCTTGGGGATCCCGGCGCGCTCGCCGAGTTCGGCCATCGCGAGCGCGGAGTACGGCGTCGCCGTGGCGGGCTTGAGCACCATGGTGCAGCCGGCTGCAAGGGCCGGGCCGGATTTGCGCGTGATCATGGCGTTCGGAAAATTCCAGGGCGTGATTGCCGCGCACACGCCGATCGGCTCTTTCAAGACGACAATGCGCTTATCGGCCTGATGTCCGGGGATCGTGTCGCCGTAGATGCGCTTGGCTTCTTCTGCGAACCATTCGATGAAGGAGGCGCCGTAGGAGATTTCGGTGCGCGCTTCCGCAAGCGGCTTGCCCTGCTCTGATGTGAGGATCTTTGCGAGGTCCTCCTGGTTCGCCATCATCAGGTCGAACCATTTACGCAGAATGGTCGCACGTTCTTTTGCCGTCTTGGCGCGCCAGGCGGGGAACGCGGCGTTGGCAGCCTCGATCGCGCGGCGCGTCTCCGCCGCGCCCATGTTGGGCACCGTGCCGAGAATCTCGCCGGTGGCGGGATTGTTGACCGGAATGGACTTTCCGCTGTCGGCGTCGGCCCATTTGCCGTCGATGTAACACTGCTGGCGAAACAGCGCCGGGTCCTTGAGATTGAGCGCGGCGATGCCGGAAATCTTGGGATCGTTCATGGAAGCTCCGTGGGAAAGGAATGCAGACGGCCGAGGTGGCCGGAGCGGGACAATTTTACCGCAAAGCGGGCTATTTCAGAATCCGGTACAGGTCGCCGGAGTTGAGCACCTACAAACGCAGGGTGTTTGATTTCTATCAAAAGTGTCCGCTGTGATTGCTCCGATAATCTCAACCGTGGAGCCATCGGCTGCACGGGGTCTGCTTGCGCCAAACCAGCCGAGGGCCCGACCGACGACATGAAGGTGATCGCATGGGGATGATGGCAAACAAGAAGATTCTGGTAACCGGCCTATTGAGCAACCGCTCGATTGCCTATGGTGTCGCAAAGGCCATGCATCGCGAGGGTGCGGAACTGGCGTTTACGTACCAGGGTGAAAGCGTGCGTGAGCGCGTGGAAGCACTTGCGACGGAATTTGGTTCGAACCGGATCTTTCCCTGCGATGTCGCCAGTGATGAGGAGATTGCCGCCACGTTTGCGCGGCTTGGGCAAATCTGGGACGCTCTCGATGGCATCGTCCACGCCATTGCCTACGTGCCGCGGGACGCGCTCGCCGGAAATTTTCACGAGGCTGTTACGCGCGAAAATTTTCGCATCGCCCACGATATCAGTTCCTACAGCCTGGCCGCGCTGGTCAAGGGCGGGTTGCCGCTGATGCAGGGGCGCAAGGCGGCTGTGGTCGCGATGACTTATCTCGGTGCGGTGCGGGCCGTGCCGAATTACAACGTGATGGGACTCGCCAAAGCCAGCCTGGAAGCGTGCGTACGCTATCTGGCATTCAGCCTCGGCCCAGTGGGCATCCGCGTCAACGGCATTTCCGCCGGGCCGATCAAGACGCTGGCCGCCGCCGGAATCGGCGATTTCAATAAGTTGCTCAGTCATGTCGCCAAAAATTCACCGCTGCGGCGCAACGTGACCACCGAGGAAGTCGGCAACACTGCCGCGTTTCTGTGCAGCGATCTCGCCAGCGGCATCAACGGCGAAATTACCTATGTTGATGGTGGCTTCAACATGTCCGGCCTCGCCAGGGATGACTGAGCATTCCAGCATGTCGAATCCCGAATCAGGCGATAACCCGGTATTGCGCATCAAGGGAAGATCGCTGTTACCAATCGTGCAGGGCGGCATGGGTGTGGGCATCTCCGCGCATCGGCTGGCGGGAAGCGTGGCCCGTGCCGGTGCGGTCGGCACGCTGTCGAGCGTGGATCTGAGGCGCCATCATCCCGATCTGATGGCGCAAACCGCAAAGAGCCGCGACAAGGAACTCATCAACCGGGTAAATCTGCTTGCCATCGATCGCGAGGTGCGCGCGGCACTGGAGATCGCCGGCGGAAATGGCTTGATCGCCGTGAACGTCATGCGGGCGGTCTCGGAATACGCCGCCAGCGTGCGTCAATCATGTGAATCCGGTGCCGCGGCGATTGTGGTCGGTGCGGGCTTGCCGCTCGATCTGCCGGATCTGACGGCCGCGTATCCCGATGTCGCGTTGATCCCGATCCTTTCCGACTCGCGCGGCATCGCCATCGTGCTCAAGAAATGGCTGCGCAGATCGCGCCTGCCCGATGCCATCGTTATCGAGCATCCCCTTTATGCGGGCGGACACCTGGGGGCGGCAAAGGTCGCCGATTTGAACGATCCGCGTTTCGATTTTCCGCGCGTGCTGGAAGAGACCTTCGCGGTGTTCAGGCAACTGGGAATCGAACGCGAGCAGGTGCCCCTCATTCCCGCCGGTGGCATCGCCACGCCTGCGCAGGTGCACGATCTGTTTGTGCAGGGCGCCAGCGCCGTGCAGGTCGGCACGCCATTCGCCGTGACCGAGGAAAGTGATGCGCATCCGAATTTCAAGCGCGTGCTGGCCGACGCCAAGCCGGAAGATATCGTCACCTTCATGAGCGTCGCCGGGCTGCCGGCACGTGCAGTCAAAACCCCCTGGCTGGAGCAATACTTGGCCAAGCTGCCGGTGCTGCAGCGCCGCGCCAACGCGCGTACCCAGTGCACGCTCGCGTTCGACTGCCTGGAGCAATGCGGGCTGCGCGACGGCATCGAGCGCTTCGGGCAATTCTGCATCGACCACCACCTCGCGGCGGCGCTTGCTGGAGATGTCAAGCGCGGACTGTTTTTTCGCGGGGCTGGGCCGTTGCCGTTCGGCAAGCAGATTCGTCCGGTCAGGGACCTGATCGAATACCTGCTGAATGGCATTATGCCGGCGGATTTGGCGCAGGCCGGATGAGCTCCGGCAAACTCCGCCGAACACTCGCGCCGCACTTACCTCGGCGCTACTTCAGAATCCGGTACAGGTCGCTGTAGTCGTCGGTCCAGAGCCTCACGCTCGGCGCCGAGTCGATCCTTTCGGCCCCTTCTTTCAAAAAATTTCCCTCGAAGGCCGCGGGTGAGGCGGAGAGCAGCATCCAGTCGGACCGATAGACCCCTGCGTCATCGTCGTCATCGTTCTCCACCTGACGAATCTCGAGCGAAAGATGCAGGGCGGCCTGTTGCACCACGGGCACCAGGTCGAGGTAGCGGTTGGAGATGTGAACGGCAAGAACTCCGCCGGGCTTGAGGTGCCGCAGGTACGCGCGGAAAGCCTCGACCGTGAGCAGGTGCACCGGAATGGCGTCGCTCGAAAAGGCATCGAGCGCGAGAATGTCGAAATTCTGATCCGGCTCGCGCTCGAGCGACAGGCGCGCGTCGCCCAGAGCGACCTCCGACTGTGCCTGGCTGTCCTTGAGAAAGCTGAACTCCGAGCGGGCGAGCTCGATCACTTTGGGGTTGATGTCGTAGAAGCGAAACACGTCACCCGATCTGCCGTAAGCCGCGAGCGTTCCCGCCCCCAGTCCCACCACGCCCACCCGCAACGGTCCGCGGGAGCGCGCATCGAGAATGGCGAGCCCGATTCCCGAAGTCATCCCGTAGTAGCTGGTCGGCCAGTCGCGCCGATCCGGTTCGAGGAACTGCTTGCCGTGAATGATGGTGCCGTGCGCGAGCACGCGCATGGCTTCCGGACCTTCGCCCGAATCGCGAACGTTGAGCACGCCGTAGAAATTGCGGGAGGTGAGGCGCGAGTCCGCGGCGCTATCCCAATAAGTCCGTGCAAGTGCGACGCCGAGGCCGACGATGAGTGCGAAGAAAACCACTCGAGCTGCTGTTCCCCAACGCCCGTAGAGGAGGCTCGAACGGTCGCGCAGCAGCGCAACCATCGCAAGCAGGGAAAGCGCGCACATGCCGATCGGCAGCTCGTAGAGATCGTCGAAAACCTGGGGCGCCACCAGGCCCACCAGCACGCCCCCCAGGGCGCCGCCCAGGGCGAGCATCAGATAGAAGTCGGTGAGATGGCGCGGATCGGGCTTGGATCGCGCGAGTTCCCCGTGGCACACCATGCACGCGGCGAAGAGCGTCGCCGAGTAGAGCGGGATCAGGGTCCAGATGCTCGGATTGGACTGGGTCAGCGTCACGCACACCGCGGCGAGGCCCGCGCCGGCCAGAGGCAGAAACAGCCAGCGCCGGTACCAGCCCGAAGCCTCGAAACAGAGCACGAAGCTCAAGAGGTAAAGCGCGAGCGGCAGCACCCAGAGGAAGGGAATCGCCGCGACGTTGAGCGTCATGTGGCTGGTGAAGGCGAGCAGCAGCATCGAGGCGCAGGCCGCAAGCGCCGCCCACAGCGCCTGCAGGCCCGGCCCTGGCTTGTCCGATTGCGCCTGCGGGGCGAACTCGACCTCCCTCTCTCTGCTGCGCCAGGCGAGCGCCGCGCACGCGAGCGCAAACACAACGAAGCCGCCCGACCAGATTGCCGTCTGGGCGCGCAGTGCGAGCAGCGGCTCGACGGCGAGGGGATAGGAGACGAGCGCAATCATCGAGCCCAGATTGGAAAGCGCGAACAGCCGATAAGGCGAGGCGCCTTGGAATGCGCGTGCGTACCAGACCTGCACCAGGGGGCCCGTAGTGGAGAGCATGAAGTAGGGCAACCCAACGCTGGTTACGAGCAACGCGAGTATTCGCCACGTCGGGTCCTCGCCGCCTGAGGGTTTCCAGGCGACGTCCGCGGCGAGTGGCAGCGTTGTCGCCGCTGCCACGAGCAGCGCGATGTGTATGTAACGCCGCATTGGGATCCGCATCCTCACGTAGGCGTGCGAGTACACGTAACCGGCGAGCAGCAGCAACTGGAAAAACAGCATGCAGATCGTCCACACCGCCGCGCTGCCGCCAAACCAGGGCAGGATGATCTTGGCGATGAGCGGCTGCACCTGGAACAGCAGGAAGGCGCTCAGGAAAATCGTGGCTGCGTAAAGGATCATGAGTTAGCAGGCTGTTGAAAAATTAAGCTCTGTCATTCTGAGGAGCGGAGCGACGAAGAATCTGCTTTGGCAAGTGATAGCAGCAGATCCTTCGCGGAGTCTACCCTGAGCGAAAGCGTAGGGCTCAGGATGACAACTAGAACGTGCCGGGATAGATGCCGCCGTCGATCAGGAAGTTCTGTCCGGTGATGTAGCCTGCTTGGGCGCTGCACAGATAAGCGCAGGCGTCACCGAACTCCTCGGGCGTACCGAAGCGGCGTGCGGGAATCGCTTTTTCGCGCTCACGCTTGACCTCCTCGGGTGTCCTGCCCTGCTCCTTTGCAAGAAACTCGGTGTTGCTGATCAGGCGATCGGTCCAGAAGCGCCCGGGGAGCAGATTGTTAATCGTGACGTTGTGCGCGACGGTCTCGCGCGCGAGGCCCGCGACGAACCCGGTGAGGCCGCTGCGCGCCCCGTTCGACAAAGCCAATTCGCCGATCGGGGCCTTGACCGCGCTCGAGGTGATGTTGACGATGCGCCCGAAGCGCCGCGAAATCATTCCGTCCACCGTGGCGCGGATCAGCTCGATCGGGGTGAGCATGTTGGCGCTCACCGCTTTCAGCCAATCCTCCCGAGCGAATTTGCGGAAGTCCCCCGGCGGCGGGCCGCCTGCGTTGGTGACGAGGATGTCCGGCTGCGGACAGGCGGCGAGCGCCGCGGCGCGGCCCTCTTCGCTCGTAATGTCGGCCGCCACGATTGCGACCGTTGCTCCGGTCGCGGCGCGGATCTCGCCGGCCGTCTTCTCCAGGGTCTGGCGTTCGCGCGCGACCAGCGTAACGCGGCAGCCTTCGCGTGCGAGCGCCGTCGCGCAACCACGCCCCAGTCCCTTGCTTGCGCCGCATACCAGCGCCGTCTTGCCGCGAATGCCCAGGTCCACCATGTACTCCAAAAAAATTATCTCGCCGCCCTGAACGTCACCAGCAGAACCCCTCCCAGCACCAGCGCGGCGCCCGCCAATTGTACCGGGGTCATGATCTCGTCCAGGCCCAGCCAGCCGAAAAAGATGGTGGTCACCGGACCGAGCGCACCGAACAGGGCCACCTGGTTCGCGCCGATGCGCTTGAGCGCCTCGCTGGTGATGAAAACAGGCAGGACGGTGCTGAATAGCGCCATCGCCAACGCCAGGCCGTACACTTCGCCCGGCATTTGCAGCGCCGAAAGAGGCCGCAAAAGGAGGAACTGCAGGATGCAGAACCCGCTGGCGACGCTCATGGCGTAGGCGGTAAAGCGCACCGACCCGACCCGCTGCACCACCTGGCTGCTCGCTACGAGATACACCGCGTAGCCGGCGGCGCTGGCGAAGCACAGCGCCGCCCCGAGAGCGAGGTTGGCGTTCGAGCCGCCCGCTGCGTTGGACATTACCAGCGCGATCCCCGAGTAGGTCACGCCCAGCGCCACGACATCGCGCGTGGTCGGGCGCTTGTGCAGGAACGCGAGCGACAAGATCACCACCAGCGTGGGGTAGACGAACAGGATCAACCGCCCCAGTCCCGAGGAGATGTACTGCAGCCCGAGGAAATCGGCAAAGCTCGCGAAGTAGTAGCCGACAAAGCCGAGCAGCACGATAGCCCAGGCGTCCTTGCCGCTGATGGGAGCGCGCCCGCTCTCGCGCCCGACCCAGGCCGCGGCCGCAAGAAAGAAGGGCAGCGAGAAGATCATCCGCAACGCGAGCAGTGTGATCGGATCGACCACGATGCCGTAGGCGAGCTTGATCAGAATCGGGCGCAACGAAAAACATACCACGCCCACGATAGCCATCGCGACGCCGATTGCGCGATAGGAAACAACAGGGGTCACTATCAGGCTGTTAAAAAATGAAGGGCTGTCATTCTGAGGAGCGTAGCGACGAAGAATCTGCTTTGGTAAGCAATTGATCCGCAAGAAAAGCAGATCCTTCGCGGAGTTTACCCTCGAGCGAAGCGAGGGGCTCAGGATGACAAGAAAATTAGTCTCGTGCGCACTTTTTCAACAACCTACTAGCGGCGTTTCCCACCGCCCAGAATCGAGCCGAGAACGCCTCGCACGATCTCTCTGCCGACCTGCGAGCCGATCGTGCGCGCCGCGCCTTTCGCCATGGCGTCGAGCAGGCCATCGCGGCGCCCGCCGCGCGGACCGGTGCGCCCGACGAGGATCCCTCCGAGCTTGTCCATGAGGCCGCCTTCCTGCGCCCCTTGCGGCGGTGCGGATTCCTGGCGCGCAACCGCGCGGTCTTTCAATTTTTCGTACGCCGACTCGCGGTCCACGGTTTTTTCGTAGTGCCCGGCGACGGGCGAGGCGGCGATGGCGGCTTTTCTTTCGGCCTCGGTGACGGGGCCGAGCCGGCTGCCGGGTGGAACCATGAAGGCGCGCTCGGTGACGTTCGGCCGCCCCTTCTCGTCGAGCAGCGACACCAGCGCCTCGCCGACGCCCAGTTCGGTGATCGCCTGCTCGACTTTCAGCTTCGGATTGGGGCGCATGGTCTCGGCCGCGGATTTCACCGCCTTCTGGTCGCGCGGCGTGAAGGCGCGCAACGCGTGCTGCACGCGGTTGCCGAGCTGTCCCAGCACTGACTCGGGGATGTCGAGCGGGTTCTGCGTCACGAAATACACGCCCACGCCCTTGGAGCGGATCAGGCGCACGACCTGCTCGATCTTCTCCAGCAGCGCCTTGGGCGCCTCGCTGAACAGCAGGTGCGCTTCGTCGAAGAAGAACACGAGCTTCGGTTTGTCTACGTCGCCGACCTCCGGCAGATTCTCAAACAGCTCGGCGAGCATCCAAAGCAGGAACGTCGAATAGAGCTTGGGCGAATTCATCAGCTTGTCGGCGGCTAGGATGTTGACGGCGCCCTTGCCGCCCTCGACCTGCATGAGATCGGCGATATTGAGCATCGGCTCGCCGAAGAAACGGTCGGCGCCCTGAGTCTCGAGCGCGAGCAGCCCGCGCTGGATGGCGCCGATCGAGGCCGCGGAGATGTTGCCGTACTCGGTGGTGAACTGCGCGGCGTTGTCGCCCACGTGATGCAGCATCGCGCGCAGGTCCTTCATGTCCAGCAGCAGCAGTCCCGAATCGTCGGCGATCTTGAATACGAGGTTGAGCACGCCTTCCTGCGTGTCGTTGAGGCCCAGCATGCGCGCGAGGAGCAGCGGGCCCATGTCCGAGACGGTGGCGCGCACCGGATGGCCCGAGGCGCCGAACACGTCCCAGAACACGACGGGGCAGGCTTCGTGCTTGAGCTCGAGCTTGAGGCTCTTGGCGCGCTCGGCGACCTTGGCGTTGCCGCCGCCCGCCTTCGCCATGCCGGAAAGATCGCCCTTGACGTCGGCCATGAACACCGGCACGCCGATTCGCGAGAACCCTTCGGCGAGCGTCTGCAGCGTGACGGTCTTGCCGGTGCCGGTGGCCCCGGCGATCAGGCCGTGGCGATTGGCGAGCGCGGGAAGAAACACGAGGTCCGTGGTCTTCGTTTTTGCGACGAGCAGGGGTTCGGTCATGGGGAGAGCTTTATTTGGGTTCGCGGGACGCTCGAATGTAAAATTATAGGCTCTCCCGAACCCGACGCGGCTCCACACATGTCAGGACATTCCAGATGGGCCAACATCCGCCACCAGAAGGCGGTATCGGATGGCAAAAAGGCCAAGATCTTCACGCGGCTGATCAAGGAGGTCACCGTGGCTTCGCGCCTGGGCGGGGCCGATCCGGCGATGAACCCGCGGCTGCGCCTTGCGATCGAAAAGGCGTACGACGCGAACATGCCCAAGGACACGATCGAGCGCGCGGCGAAGCGCGGCGCGGGCGGCCTGGAGGGCGTCAACTACGAGGAGATCCGCTACGAGGGCTACGGTCTGGGCGGGGCGGCGGTAATGGTGGATTGCATGACCGATAACCGTATCCGCACCGTGGCGGAGGTGCGCCACGCTTTCGCCAAGCACGGCGGCAACCTCGGCACCGATGGGTCGGTCGCTTTTCTCTTCAAGCACTGCGGCCAGTTTGTTTTTTCCCCTGGAACGAGCGAAGACAAGGTCATGGAGGCGGCGCTTGAGGCCGGGGCCGAAGACGTCGTGGCCAACGACGACGGCTCGGTGGAAGTGGTCTGCGCGCCGGCCGATTTCGTCGCTGTGAGGGACGGCCTTGCAAAAGTCGGACTCAAGCCTGAATTCGCCGAACTGACAATGAAGCCGACCGCCGAGAGCGTGCTGAAGGGCGACGAAGGAGCGCGGATGCAGAAGCTCCTCGAAGCGCTGGAAAACGTCGACGACGTGCAGGAGGTCTATACGACGGCGGTGATCGACCAGTGATCGGCCAACCATGAATAGAGCCGTCATTCCCGCGTAAGCGGAAATCCAGTGTCGTTTGATTAATTCTCAATAACAGGAACGAGAATCCTTGATCCTTGATCCTCGATACTGAATAATCCCAGAATGCCGGCCTCCACCGTTCGAATCCTGGGCATCGACCCGGGTTTGCGAGTGACCGGCTTTGGCATCATCGAGAAAAACGGCGCGAGCCTTTCCTACATCGCCAGCGGCTGCGTCAAATCCGGTAACGCCGACCTGGCCGATCGCCTGAAGACCATCCTCGCCGGCCTGCGAGAAATCATCGGCGAGCACCGCCCTCAGCAGGTCGCAGTGGAAAAAGTCTTCGTCAACGTCAATCCTGCTTCCACGCTCGCTCTGGGCCAGGCGCGCGGCACGGCGATCTGCGCCGCGGTGGACGCGGGATTGCCGGTCGCCGAGTACACCGCGCTCCAGGTCAAGCAGGCCGTGGTCGGAAACGGTCACGCGAAAAAAGAGCAAGTGCAGGAAATGGTGAAGCGGCTGCTCGGGCTAGCGGGCACGCCCTCCGCTGATGCCGCCGACGCGCTCGCCTGCGCCATTTGCCACGCGCACGGCGGGCAGGGCCTGGGCGCCATCCCGACGCGCGGGTTTCGGGTGAAACGAGGCAGGCTCGTATGATGGGAATGTCGTCATTCCCGCGAAAGCGGGAATCCAGGAAGTTCAACCCATGATCGGCAGGCTCACGGGAACGCTTCTCGAAAAGAACCCGCCGCAGATCGTCGTGGAGGCGGGCGGCGTCGGCTACGAAGTCGAAGTGCCGATGAGCACTTTCTACAACCTGCCCGCATCGGGCGAGCGCGTCGTGCTGCTCACGCACCTTGTCGTGCGCGAGGACGCGCATCTTCTCTACGGCTTCGGCACCGAACCGGAACGGCGCGCGTTCCGGCAGTTGCTCAAGATCTCGGGCGTCGGGGCGCGCACCGCGCTCGCGGTGCTTTCGGGCCTGAGCGTCGGCGAGTTGATTGAAGCTGTCGCGATGCAGGAATCGGGACGTCTGGTGAAGGTTCCCGGCATCGGCAGGAAGACCGCCGAGCGGCTGCTGCTCGAGCTGAAGGGCAAGCTCGGCGACGCGGTCAGCGGTGTTGCAGTGAACCGGCCCAAGCCGGTGGCGAGCGACGTCACGAACGCGCTCCTTTCGCTCGGCTACAACGATAAGGAAGCGCAGCACGCGGTGAAGCAACTCTCCGAGGGCCTTTCCGTTTCCGAGGGAATACGTCAGGCGCTGAAGTCACTCGCCAAGAGCTGATTTGAGCCATTCATCAGGCGGCAAGCGCCTCTTCACGGGACGGCGGCCATGCTCCGCTCCGATTGCGCAGCCGCAATCAAGGCGCGGCCGGAACGGAAACTCCTACCCGTCCGGCCGCAACCGGTCTACCGGATCTTCACAGCGGTACCGCTGCGGCCGCAAATCCGCGCAAGCGGGATGTTGGTCCCGGAGAAAGTGATGGATTCAAGATTCGATCTCGTATTGCTGATGACCAGCGTCTGGGCGAGAATTCCGATATGGCCGATGCGGTGAATGCCGGTTTGCTCGAAGGTCTGGCCGGAGATGGGGCCTGCGACGGCCGAACCGGAACAGCTCATATCCTCCGAAAAACTGCCGTCAGCGTTCACTTGATAGGTGCCGGTGCACGTGAAGTCGAGTTCGTTCTGACTGGTAGCGTTGTTGATGATATTCAACATATGTCCGGCTGCACTGCTCGTACCGTCGCCGTTGTAGGTCTGGATCATCTCGACCGCCGTGGTTAATTCGGTTTGCGGAGGCGACGCCACCCCCTGCGGACTGAAGCCGTTCGGGGATTGCGCGCAGACCCGGGAATAAGTAAACGCGTACTTGCCGTGGAGCACTCGATTGAGGTCGAATGCCTCGGCTTGTGGCGCCAGAAGCAGCAACAGGGGCAGGACCAAAGCTTTCAGATTTGTGTTCTTCATGGCTTCCCTCCTTGGTTGTGTGGTTCGGACAACACCGCCCCCAGTCTGCTCCCGGCCCTAGCGGTGCGTCAACGCTCGCGTCCGTGCCGGAAGCAAATCGACCAGCACGCACGCTTGCTCCCACCGTGGGAGCATGGTACAGTAGCCGTCCATGCGGATCATCGCGCTGGGCGCGCTGCGGGAATTCTGGAAAACGCATCGCGACGCCGAAATCCCGCTGCGTTCCTGGTACGCGCTGGCGAGCCGCGCCGATTGGCGAGCGCCCGCCGATATCAAGGCTGCATACCGGAACGCGAGCTTCATCGCGAACAGCCGCGTGGTTTTCAACGTCAAGGGGAACGACTATCGCCTCGTCGTGGCGGTGCACTACAACCGTCGCATGATGTTCGTCCGGTTCATCGGCACGCATCGCGAGTACGACAGAATCGATGCCGGAACGATTTGAGGTGGCAAGAATGGAACTGCGTCCGATTCGCACCAAGCGAGAACACCAGGCCGCGCTGAAAGAAGCCGAGGCGCTGTGGAACGCCCGCGAAGGCAGCGCCGATGCCGACCGGCTCGAGGTGCTCGTCCTGCTCATCGAGGCCTACGAGAGCAAGCACACTCCGATCGAGGCGCCCGACCCGATCGACTTTCTGCTCCACGTCATGGAAACGCGCGGCCTGATGCGCAAGGATCTGGAACGCTACATCGGCTCCCGCGCGCGGGTTGCGGAAGTGCTCAACCGCGTGCGCCCGCTCACGCTCGAGATGATCAGAAGGCTTGCAACGGGCCTGAAGCTCCCGGCCGAAATTCTGATCCGCGGCTACGAGCTGCAGAAGGCCGCGTGACAGAATTGCACTGCCTTTACTAAGCCGCTACCAAAGTAAAAGATAACGTGTTATCTTTTACTTATACTTTTACAAGTAAAGCAGCCTTTACCAGGTGGCGGCGACAAAAAAGGGATCCCGGCTCGGAAGTTATGTTCGGTCCAGCACGGCCGGAGAACATTTTGACGCCTACGTTCCGCCTCCTCTCCCACCCGATCCGCCGCTAGAGCTGAGCCCCCGGCACCAGGATCTCATGGAAAGCGCCAACCGCGCGCTCGGGCGCCTGGACGGAGTCGCGACGCTCCTGCCTGAGACGCCGATTTTCCTCTACGCCTACGTGCGCAAGGAAGCGCTGCTGTCCTCGCAAATCGAGGGCACGCAGTCTACGCTTTCCGATCTGCTGCTGTACGAAAGCAAGGAGATGCCGGGGGTTCCGATAGACGACGTCGAGGAAGTTTCGACCTACGTCGCGGCGATGAACCACGGCCTCAAGCGCCTGCGCGGGGGTTTTCCGCTGTCGCTGCGGCTGATCCGTGAAATCCACAAGGTGTTGCTCTCCACCGGCCGCGGTAGCAACAAGGCGCCGGGCGAGTTCCGCGCCTCGCAGAACTGGATCGGGGGCACGAGGCCGGGCAACGCGCGCTACGTGCCGCCGCCGCCCGACCGGGTCCCCACCTGCATGGGCTTGCTGGAAAAATTCCTGCACGACGACCCGGTCAAAACACCGCTCCTGATCAAGGCGGCGCTCTCGCACGTGCAGTTCGAAACCATCCATCCGTTTCTCGACGGCAATGGCCGGCTGGGACGGTTGCTGATCACGTTGCTCCTCTGCGCCGAAAAGGCCCTGTCGCAGCCGATGCTCTATCTGAGTCTGTACTTCAAGGCGCATCGGGATCGCTACTACGAACTGCTGCAGCGCGTGCGCACGCAGGGCGACTGGGAAGAATGGGTCGAGTTTTTTCTTGAGGGCGTGCTGGAGACGAGCGAACAGGCGACCCGCGCGGCGAAGCGCATCACGGAGCTGTTCAAGGCTGATCGAGCCCGAATCGAAGGGCTGGGCCGTGCCGCGGTTTCGGGGCTGCGCGCGCACCAACTGCTGTGCGAGAAAATCATCATCTCAGTTCCTTCGACCACGCGGGCGCTTCGCGTGACCAAGCCGACCGCGGCCGCGGCGATGCGGAATCTGCAGTCCCTGGGCATCGTGCGCGAACTGACGGGCCGCAAGCGCAACAAGCTATACGTCTATCAGCAGTACCTGCGGATCCTCGACGAAGGCACGACGCCGCTGCGATGATCTGGAAAAGATCCTCCAGGAGAGCTGCGGGCTCTCCGCCCTTTTTCAACGACGGCCTGTCCGCCGCAGGTAAGATAGCGCATGGCCGTTGAAACCGACCGTCTGATCTCCGCAGCGCCCACCTCGCCGCAGGAAGAGGCGTTCGAGCGCGCGCTGCGCCCGAAGTCCCTTGCCGAGTATGTCGGCCAGGAGAAGATCCGCGGGCAGTTGTCGATCTTCGTCGAGGCGGCGCGCAACCGCAAGGAAGCGCTGGATCACGTGCTGCTGTTCGGGCCGCCGGGCCTCGGGAAGACCACGCTCGCGCACATCGTCGCGCGCGAGATGGGCGTCAACCTGCGCCAGACCTCGGGGCCGGTGCTCGAGCGCCCGGGCGACCTCGCCGCGATCCTCACCAACCTCGAGCCGAACGACGTGCTCTTTATCGACGAGATCCACCGCCTTTCGCCGGTCGTTGAGGAAATCCTCTATCCGGCGCTCGAGGACTACCAGATCGACATCATGATCGGCGAGGGGCCGGCCGCGCGCTCGGTGAAGCTCGACCTGCCGCCGTTCACGCTGGTCGGCGCGACCACCCGCGCCGGAATGCTGACCAACCCGCTGCGCGACCGCTTCGGCATCGTCGCGCGCCTTGAGTTCTATACCGAGGCAGAGCTGCAGACGATCGTCAACCGCTCCGCGGGGCTCCTCAAGGTCGAGGTGTCGGTCGAAGGCTCGCTCGAAATCGCCAAGCGCTCGCGCGGCACGCCGCGCGTCTCGAACCGGCTGCTGCGCCGCGTGCGCGATTTTGCGCAGGTGCGCGCCCAGGGCGCGATCACGCGCGAAGTCGCGGACGCCGCGCTCAAGATGCTCGACGTCGATGTGCTGGGCCTGGACGTGATGGACAGAAAACTCCTGCTCGCGGTGATCGAGAAATTCTCGGGCGGTCCGGTGGGCCTGGAGAACCTCGCGCATGCGATCGGCGAGGAGGCCGACACGATCGAGGACGTGCTCGAGCCCTATCTCATCCAGCAAGGCTATCTGCAGCGCACGCCGCGCGGGCGCGTCGCCACCGTCTCCGCCTACCGACACCTCGGGCTCGCCGCGCCCAGGCCCGCCGGCGCAGGGGAGCTGTTCGGACAATGAGCGCTCGCGCCGGCTCCGAAATCGAAACAGGGGGCGCGCCCCCTTTTAGATCCCCCAAGTCGGACGCACGACCCAACACAACGTTCTCGTGGCCGATGCGCGTCTATTACCGGGACACGGACGCGGGCGGCATGGTGTTCCACGCCAACTATTTCTCGTTCATGGAATGCGCCCGAACCGAGCTGCTGCAATCGCTCGGCTTCGATCTGGGAGAACTCGCCCGCAAGGACCACGTCCTGTTTGTGGTGCATTCGGCGCAAATCGCCTACCATAAGCCGGCGCTCCTGAACGACTCGCTGACAGTCACCGCGCAGGTCAAGCGGCTGGGCCGCGCGAGCATCGAGTTCGATCAGGCGGTCAAGCGCGGGGAGGAGGTGCTGGCGCGCGCCGAGCTGACCCTCGCCTGCGTTAACGCGAACAGCCACAGGCTGGTCGCGGTGCCTGAAGCGATCCAGAAAAGACTAGGAAACCTCTGATGAACCTCACCCAGGACCTGTCGATTATCTCGATGATCGCGCAAGCGAGCGTCGTAGTACAGGTCGTCATGCTGCTGCTCATCGTCGTGTCGTTCATGTCCTGGTACTTCATCTTCCTCAAGGTCTTCACCATCCGCCGCGCCGAGGGCAAGACCGAGCAGTTCGAGCGCGACTTCTGGGGCGGCTCCGACCTGGCGGCGCTCTACCAGAGCGCGGTGAACCACCGGCATTCGACCGGGAGCCTCGAGCGGATTTTCGAGGCCGGTTTCCGCGAGTTCGCCAAGCTGAAAACTCAGAAAGGCGGCGGCGCCGACCCGAGCGTGATGGTGGACGGGGCGCGCCGCGCGATGCGCGCGACCTATCAGCGCGAGATGGATCGTCTCGAATCGAGCCTCGCCTTCCTCGCCTCGGTGGGATCGGTGAGTCCCTACGTCGGACTGCTCGGCACCGTGTGGGGCATCATGCACGCATTTCGGGGTCTCGCGAACGTGGCGCAGGCGACGCTCGCCGCCGTCGCGCCGGGGATTGCCGAGGCCCTGATCGCCACCGCGATCGGCCTCTTCGCCGCGATCCCGGCCGTGATCGCCTACAACCACTTCTCCCACGACGTCGATCGGCTCGCCGTCCGCTTCGAGAGCTTCATGGAGGAGTTTTCAAACATCCTGCAGCGGCACGCCCCGGCGAAATGAGCTGACCGATCCCATGCGCCCGCGTCGCCTGATGAACCAGATCAACATCGTCCCCTACGTGGACGTGATGCTGGTGCTGCTCGTGATTTTCATGGTCACCGCGCCGCTGGTGAATCCGGGCGTGGTCGATCTGCCGAGCGTGGGCAAGTCCTCGCAGGCGCCGGCGACGCCGCTCGAGGTGATCGTGCGGCGCGATCAGTCGTTGATGCTGCGCGAGCGCGACAAGGGCCGATCCGATGAACGTGCGGTAACGACCGCACAGCTGGTAGCGGCGTTGCGCGAGAGGCAGAAGAACAACCCCGATCAGCCGGTGGTGATCTCGGCCGACAAAGACGTGCGCTACGAGGCGGTGTTGAAGGTGATGGACGAACTGCAGCGGCAGAACATCCGGCGCGTCGGCCTGCTGGTGAAGCCCGCGACCCTGTGAGCTCCGTCATTTCAGCAGACGAACCCGGCGGCGCCACGCCGGCGGTGCTGTCGGCGCTGGTGCATGCCGTGTTTCTTGTGGTGCTGGTTTTCGGCTTGCGCTGGCAGGCGAAGCATCCGGACGCGATGGTGGTCGAGCTCTGGAACCAGTTGCCGGCGATCGAGCCGCCCCAGCCGAAGCCCGAGCCGAAGATCGAGCCCAAACCCGAGGTCAAGCCTCCGCCGAAGCCGATGGAGTCCAAGCCGAAACAGCCGGACATCGTCGTAGAACGGGAGAAGAAGGCCCCGAAAAAACAACCGGCGAAGGAAGATCCGCCGCTCAAATTCGACACGACCAATCTCATCCGGGAGCAGCTCGCGCAGGAGCAGCGGGCGCTGAAGCAGACTCGCGAAAAGCAGGAAGCGTCGAAGCAGTTCACGCCCTCGGCGGCGGCATCGCCCGATGCCGGCTACGTCGACAAGATCCGCTCCATGATCAAGGCCAACATCGTGCTGCCGCCGGAGATCAGGGGGAATCCGGAGGCGATCTTCGACGTCGTGCAGATCCCCACGGGACAAGTCCTTTCCGTCAAGCTGAGAACACCGAGCGGCCACGAGGCCTACGACCAGGCGGTCGAGAGGGCGATCTGGAAAAGCTCGCCTCTGCCCAAGCCAGAGCGCTCTGATCAGTTCAGGCGCGAGCTGATACTGAAATTCACGCCGCAGGAGTAGAACGAGGGACGATGAAGGTATACTTGTCCCAAGAAAGCATGCAGAAACTCGCGATACTTCTTGCCGCGTTCTTGTTGGTTGCCTTCCCGGCTCGCGCCCAGCTCACCATCGAGATCACCGGCGGCGGCGCCAACCAGATCCCGATCGCGGTGCTTCCGTTCGTGGGGGAGTCGGCGCTGCCCCAGAACGTCACGGACATCGTCGAGCAAGACCTCTCGCGCAGCGGCCGCTTTCGCTCGCTTTTCGTCGGGGGGATCAATCCACTGCCGAGCGAAATTTCCCAGGTCGATTTTGGCGAATGGAAGAACCGCCTTGCCGACGCCCTCGTCATCGGCCGGATGCGGAAACTTCCCGACGGACGGTTCGAAGTGCGCTTTCGTCTGCTCGACGTCCCGAAGCAGGTGCTTCTGGCTGAATTCGACGTTACGCTGAACGCCGCGCAGATCCGGGTCGCCGCGCACAAGATCGCCGACATCATTTACGAAAAGCTCACCGGTGAGCGCGGTGTGTTCAGCACCAGGATTGCTTATGTAGTCAAGCAGGGCACGCGCTTCGAATTGCGCGTCGCCGATGCAGACGGGCATGGCGCCCGGTCGATCGTGACTTCCACCGAGCCGATCATCTCGCCGGCCTGGTCGCCGGACGGGACGCGAATGGCCTACGTCTCGTTCCAGAACAAGAAGCCGGTCCTTTTCGTCCAGCACCTCTCCGCCACGCAGCCGCCGGCGCCGGTGGCGAACTACAGGGGCTCGAACAGCGCGCCGGCCTGGTCGCCGGATGGCAAGCAACTGGCCGCCGTGCTTACCAAGGATGGCAGCTCCCAGATTTACCTGATGAACGCCGACGGCAGCGGACTGCGGCGGATTACATCTTCCGGTTCTTCCATAGACACGGAACCATTTTTCACGCCCGACGGTCAATTCATCTACTTCACCTCCGACCGGGGAGGCAGCCCGCAGATTTATCGCATGGCGGCAAACGGTGCAGAGCAACAGCGCGTCACCTTTCAGGGCGACTACAATGTGTCCCCGCGCGTCAGTCCGGACGGGCGGACGCTTATCTACGTCGCGCGCAGCAGCGGGCGCTTCCAGTTGATGGCGATGGACCTCCAGAACCGGCAGACGCAGGCTTTGACCGACGGTCAGCGCGACGAGTCCCCCAGCATTGCGCCGAACGGGCGGATGATTCTTTACGCTACCGACGTCGACAACCGCGGCGTGCTCGCCGCGGTGTCGAGCGACGGTCGCGTGAAGCAACGGCTTTCCCTGCAGGAGGCAGATGTCCGCGAGCCGTCCTGGGGTCCGTACCCGGCCAATTAAGAGGCCAAATACAATGAGCGTCCCGGCAGTAATCCAGAAGTCCGTTTCAAAGTTGCTTGAAATGAACGGGGCTTAGAGGGGATATTAGGGGTTTTGTAACGGGTTCCAGGGGAGCGTGAGGGAACCTTATCCCTCGTTTTGTTAGCACTCTAAAGGAGATTGTCATGAAGAAAACATTGTTCTCCGCCCTGGCGTTGGCGTTGCTCTACGGGTGCGCCAGCACGCCCATCGAACCCGAAGGCGCGCCCGCGCCGGTAGCGGCCCCGGGGCAGAAGCCTTCACCCGGATCGTCGGTGACGACGAGTCCGGTTCCTGTGACGGTCGGGAGCCCGCTGAAGGACCCGAGCAGCGCCCTGTCGAAGCGCTCGGTCTTCTATGAGCTCGACAAGTCGGATATCAAGGACGAGTACCGTCCGATTCTGCAGGCGCACGGCAAGTATCTCGCCGAGCGTCGCGGGACCAAGATGCTCGTTCAGGGCAACTGCGACGAGCGCGGCAGCCGGGAATACAACATCGCTCTCGGGCAGCGGCGCGCCGAGGGCGTCAAGCGCATGCTCATGCTGATGGGGGCAAGCGAGTCGCAGGTTGAATCGGTCAGTCTCGGCGAGGAAAAGCCGCGCTGCAACGACCATAGCGAGGGATGCTGGTCGCAAAACCGCCGCAGCGACATGCTCTACAGCGGCGAGTTTTGAAAGGCATGACCACCCCGGCGCTGCGCGCCACCCCTCCTCATGCGAGGAGGGGAGTAGGCGTTAGCTTGCCACCTGTTTTTCCCCTCCTTGATAAGGAGGGGTGCCGGCGTCGGCCGGCGGGGTGGTGCTTTGCGTTTGTCATCCTACTGTTTCCGATCGCCGCCCACGCGGCGCTGTTCGACGACGTGGAGGCACGCAAGCAGATCATCCAGCTGAGAAACCAGGTCGACGCCCGCAACAAGTCGATCGAGGAGCGCCTCTCGGCGATCGACGCGAAACTGGGGCAGATGGACTCTTCCGGGCAGAACCGCGCGGTGGATCTCGTGCAGCTGCTCGATTCGCTCAAGCAGGAGGTCGCAAAACTGCGCGGGCAGATCGAAGTGCTTTCGAACCAAACGGAGACCCTCGAACGGCGCCAGAAGGACCTGTACGTCGACCTGGACACCCGGCTGAGAAAACTCGAGCAGAACCAGTCGCAGCTTCAGGACAAGCTGACACAGGGCGATCGCAACGCCGCCGCAGAGAAGCAGGCGTACGAGACCGCGCTCAACCAGTTCAAGCTCGGCAATTACCAGCTCGCGATCACCGGCTTCCAGAGCTTCATGACCAGTTTCTCGAGCAGCGAGCTTGTGCCCTCGGCGCAATACTGGATCGGCAACGCTCATTACGCGATGCGCGATTACAAGTCCGCCATCGCCGCCCAGCAGAAGGTGGTCAAGACCTGGCCCGAGAATTCCAAGTCGCCCGATGCGCTGCTCAACATCGCAAGCTCGCAGTCGGAGCTGGGACAGAGCAACGCCGCGCGCGAGACGCTCCGCGGGCTCGTCAAGAAGTATCCCTCCAGCTCGGCGGCCGAGCAGGCCAAGCAGCGGCTCGCGACGAAAAGCAAGTAATGCGGGCGGACGGCGGCGGACTGCCGCCGCCCCCGTGGCGCACCGCCCATGACCGAACCCAACCCGGCAGCCCTCGCCTCGATCGTCGTGTGGGGCGCTTTTGCGCTTGCTTTCCTATTTGGCGCCGTGGGCAACAAGACGAATTTCTGCACCGTGGGGGCGGTGTCGGACATCGTCAACATGGGCGACTGGAACCGCATGCGCATGTGGCTGCTCGCCATCGCCGTCGCGACAGCGGGGGCAAGCGCCTTGCAGCTTTCGGGGCTCATCGATGTTTCGAAGACCATCTACACCTCCCCGAGATTCACCTGGTTTTCCTATGTTGTCGGCGGGTCGTTGTTCGGAATCGGCATGACGCTCGCCTCGGGCTGCGGCTCGAAGACGCTCATCCGCATCGGCACCGGAAATCTGAAATCCCTCATCGTTGCGATCGTGCTGGCGATCACCGCCTACATGACGCTCAGGGGAATCCTCGGTGTGTTCCGAGTGGCGGCGTTCGAGCCCCTGGGCGCGACGCTCGCGACGAGGCAGGACCTTCCGTCGCTTGTCGCCCGAGCGCTTGATCTCGACAGGACACTCGTGCTCGCAACCCTCGGGCTCGCGATCGCCGCAAGTCTGCTCGCATTCGTCTTGAAGGCGCGCGAATTTCGGACTTTCGACAACGTGCTCGGCGGACTGGTCGTGGGTCTCGTGGTCGTCGGCGGCTGGGTGTTGTCGGGGCACATCGGGTACCTCACCGAGGATCCGTCCACACTCGAAGAGAAGTTCCTCGCCACGAACTCGGGCCGCATGGAATCGTTGTCCTTCGTTGCGCCGCAGGCCTATTTTCTGGAGCTTTTTCTCTTGTGGAGCGACAAGAGCCGCGTGATGACTTTTGGCATCGCGACCGTGCTCGGGATGTTCGCCGGTTCGCTCGCCTGGTCGCTTGCGACCCGATCGTTCCGCCTCGAGAGCTTTCGCGATGCCTGGGACCTTATCAACCACTTGATCGGCGGCGCGCTGATGGGCTTCGGCGGGGTGCTCGCACTCCGCTGTACTATCGGTCAGGGCGTTTCAGGTCTCTCGACGCTTGCACTCGGTTCGTTTCTCGCGTTTTTCTCAATGGTCGCCGGCGCGGCGCTCACGCTGAAATTCCAGTACTGGCGGTTGATGAAGGAGCTCTGAGCGCCGCTTCATCGTCTCCGATGACATTCAGCGAGGGCGTTTTCGTGGGCTTAGACCGAGGAGCGGCATGAAGACTTCGGGCCGTAATGATCGCCCCAACGCCACCGGTGCACACGAAGGATGAAGCGTGATCCAGCGCGCTAAGGGGAATTCGCCGGGCCAGATCGCTGGCGCGCAGGGTGCCGATGCACGCGGTTTCCACCTCGTCCGCTACTTCACCGTCACGAGCCTGGTGGCGTTTCTGGTCGTCGCGGTCGTCCTCTTCTTCCTCGAGCGCAAGGAAAGCGAGCATTTCCGGCAGGTTCAGCTCGATCAGAGTATCTTCGTCGCGGAACTGCATAAGGACTTCGCCAGACAGCAGGAGGAGGCGGCGCATCGGGAGCTTCTTCATGTGAACGAGGCCGCGCACGTCAACCTCGCGCGGCTGCTTGCAAACGCGCTGTGGGTTTCGCATTTCGCGCCGTTCGTCGCGAGAGCACAGCAGGTGCCGATCGATCACTGCCGCGCTATCGCCGACGGCAACGACGCGAGGAACGCCGCCGCCGGGGCAAGCGCGACGCTTGCGTGCTTTGCCGAAGTGGGAAAGAGGATCATGGCGATCCCCGAGTTCCGGGCGCTCGACGCCAAGGTCGGGGAGACGATGAGAAGCAGCACCGTGTTCAAGGTCAAGGTGTTCGACCTGCGCGGGATCACCGTGTATTCGTCGGAGCGCGACCAAACCGGGGAGGACAAACGGGGCAACCAGGGCTGGCGGAGCGCGGTCAACGGCCAGCCGGCGAGCGAGCTGACTCATCGCGACACGTTCAGCGCCTTTGAGGGCGTGGTCGAGGACCGCGACCTCATCTCGAGCTACATCCCCGTGTTCGCCCGCGGCGGCTCGAAGGTCATCGGCGTATTCGAGATCTACTCGGACGTTACGTCGCTGATCCAGAAGATCAACAGCGCTTCCGCGGAGGTCGCGCAGCGGTCCGCATTGAATCAGGCAAGACTTGCACAGGTGGCGGCCGACAACCAGGGCAAGGTCGATGCGAGCTCGTACGTGCTGGTTTCGATCGTAGGCGCGCTCCTGGCGGCGCTGTATTTCGTGCTGCTTTTCATCGTGCGTTACGCGCAGCGCATCATCGACGCGCAAGCGGCCGCCCGGGAGCAGTTGATCCGGCGCGAGGAGCGATGGCATAGGGAGAAGATGTCCGCGCTTGCCACCATGGCGTCCACCGTCGCACACGAAATCGGCAATCCCTTGGCGACGATCACGGCGATTGCCGAGAACATTGCCGACCAGAAAGGGAAGGGAGACTTCCGCGATTTCAGGCCGGAGGTCATCCTGGAGCAGGTCCAGAGAATTTCCGACAAGACGCGGCAGATCGCGGATTTCGCGGCCGCGCGCGGCGAAACGCTCGAACCGGTCGAGGTCAACGGGATTGTGAAAGCGGTCTGCGACTTCCTGAGTTTCGACAATCGCTTTCGCGCTACGGCTATCGAGTTCTTCCCCGGTGCCGAGCTGCCCGCCCGGGTCATTGTTGCCGACCACCTGACCGAAGCCCTCATGAATCTGCTGCAAGCCTGCGTGGAAGACGACGGAGGGCGGCGGCAGGCGCCAAGGCGCATCTCGGTCGAAACCCGGACGCGAGGCGCGGACGTATTGATCCTCATCGGTTGCGACGCGGCCTCCGCCAGCCGGTTCCCGGCCGACGAGCGTGCCGATTCACGGATGATGTCGACACGGCGCCGCTTGGCGGGTATGGGCGGCCGGCTCGTCGCGACCGACGGCGTCATCGAAGTGGTTCTGCCAGGGCTCGAGCCGGAACCGGGAAAGACATAGCCCCGATTGACGATTTTGCCCACCGCCAAGGCGGGCGCGTCGCAGCGGCTTGTTCGGGCCGGGCCGCTACCGCGTCGCCAGCCGTTCGTACATTTCCGTGACAAGCTCCATGCCGCCGAGTATGGCGTCGCTCGCGTGGACCACGATCAGGCCATAGGATGCGGCACCCTCGAGCCCCAGGGCGCTCTGGAACCATTCCCACTGCACGGCTACGGCATCGAGCTCCTTCTGGATCTCGGCCGTATTCTCCGGCGCGGACCGCAGCAACGCCAGCGCGCCGTCGAACTCGGTGCGAGCCGAGTCCATCTCCCGGCGCATGGAGGGTGAATCCACTCCCCAGGCGCGCAGCAGGTAATACTTGGCGAGGCGCTGGGAAAGCATGCGCTGCCGGCCGGCGATGTTGACCAGTCGCCCCGCGGGCGACCCGGAGCGATTCTGCAGCTCCACCGTCAGTCCGTGGGCGGCGGCGACCAGCCCGTCCTCCATGGCGAGCAATTGCTCGGCGCCCTTGCGGTCGACGGCCCCGGTTGCGACCGACTTGAACGGTCCCCACAACTTTTCCAGGCGGGTGATGTGCTGCCGGCCGTTAGGGTCGCTGATGAATCTTCGCAGCTCCATGAGCTGCGCCTCGAAAAGCCGTACCGCGTCATCGAGCTGACGCCGCGAGACCTCGGGCGTTATTCCCTGGCCGACCTGGGCGTAGGCCTTGATGATGCGCTGCGTCAGCATGCGCTGGCGGCCGGATTTGTTGATCGCCTGTGCGAGGGTGAGGTCCGCAGCGCCGGCGGAATCGGGCGACGCAAGAACCAGCCCCGCGCAAAGCAGCAGCCCGATCAGATTCCAGTTGAGGGTTCTCAGCATGATTGCAGGGTGTTCTCTGTGCAAGACATCGATCGCCGGCTCAGCGCAGCGTACGGCTATAGGCAATAACGTCGAGAATCTCGCGGTCGGTAAGAACGCCGACATAAGCGGGCATCGCGTTCTTGCCGGCCTTCAGCGAAGCAAGCAGCGCCGTGTCGGATTGCAGAAGGCGCTCGCCCCGCGCGAGATGCGGCGCTCCGGGCATCGCGCTCATCCCCCTGGGCCCGTGGCAGGCGGAACAATGTCGCGCATAGACCTGCGCACCGCGGATGACGTCGGCAGCGGGCGCGGGAGCAGCGGCGACCAGCGCCATCAGACCCGTCGCCGCGACGTCCCTCACGAACGTCAAGGTGCGTGCCGTCCATCGGACGCACGGTTCGCCGCCCACCCGATTCCGCAGGCCCTCGGTCACACCGAGACTTGATTTGCGTTCCCTCATTTCATCTCCTGTCCTTCCTTTTCGACGCGCGCTTGTCCGCGCCCCGCGCCGCGCGCACCCTGGCATCCAGTGCGTCGGCCTCCCTGACGTCAACCTCAAGCCCGTGCGCTCCGGTTCGATACGCGAGCGCCAGGTGCTCCATCGCCGGCAGATATCCCGAATCGGAGGCGCGGCGCACCCACCGCAAGGCCTCGTCGCCCTTACGCTGCGTCTCTTCGATTCCGAGGTCGCTCTTGATATAGGCAAGTGCGAGAGTATTGACCGCCCCGGCGTGTCCCTTCTCGGCGGCCAGCGTTATCCACTTGCGCGCCTCCGCGAGGTCGCGCTTGACGCCCTCGCCTGCGGCATACATCGACCCCAGACCGAATTCGCCTTCGGCGTCGCCCTGGGCCGCTGCCTTGCGGTAGTAGGCCACGGCCTCCTCGCTCGCTCCAGACTTGTCGAGGATGTATGCGAGCAACGACTGCGCCGGCGCATATTCCGCGTCCGCCGACTTCCTGAGCAGGTCCATCGCCTGCACCACGTCCCCCCGGCGGTAGGCCTGGGAACCGGCGCGAAAGTCCTCATCCGGGGCGCCCGACGCCGTCCAGGCCTGCAGCGCCAGAAACACCGCAAGGATTCCCAGCGCACCTGTCTTCATGCGCGCATCCCGAATCGAGGTCTCAGCCAATCCCCGGCGCAAGAGGTATCCGCCCTGTCCACGCTAGCGCTCGGCAAGCGACTTGCCTGCCGCCGTACCCGCCGTAAGCCCTTCCCGCTCCAGCTCCTCCAGCTTGCGATAGAGGCTCGACAGCCCTATGCCCATCCGTTGCGCAGCCAGGCGGCGATCGCCCCCTGCTTCCTCGACCGCTCGCCACAGGACATCCGCCTCAAACCTCCTCAATTTCTCGCGCAGGTGTCCCGTCGGCACGGGCGTCGCAGCGCGGCTGATTTCGGCGGGGAGGTCGCTCAGGGCAATGACGCCACCTTCCGCGAGAATGAGCGCACGACTGATCACGTTTTCCAGCTGGCGCGCGTTGCCTGGCCATGAAAAGGCGACCAGGGCGTCTTCGACGCCGGGCTCCAAGGTCACCGGGCTGGACCCATCGGCGGCAGGGCGCGCCTTAGCGAGCGTATGCTCGATCAGGGCCCGGATGTCGCTCCGGCGCTCGCGCAGCGGCGGCACATGGATGTGAAACACGCCCAGCCTGAAATAGAGATCTTCACGGAACCTGCCGTTTGCCACCATCTCCTGCAAGTCGCGATTGGTTGCCACGACGATTCGGGTATTGACGCGCCGTGCCTGCTCGCTGCCTATCGGGCGCACGATCTTGTCCTCGATCACATGCAGCAGCTTGGTCTGCATGTGCAGGGGAAGCTCCCCGACCTCATCCAGGAACAACGTTCCCCTGTCGGCCTGCAGGAACAGGCCTTTGCGTGCCCGGTCGGCGCTGGTGAAAGCCCCTTTGGTGTGTCCGAAGAGCTCGCTCTCGAGCAGGTTTTCTGGAATCGCGCTGCAATTCACGACGACAAACGGAGCCTCGCGGCGCCCGCTGAGCTCGTGCAGGGTCCGAGCGATGACACCCTTTCCGGTGCCGCTTTCGCCGGTGATCAGCACGGTACTCTCGGTCGGCGCAACCCTCTTCACCATGCGCTCGACTTCGCGCATCGCGGGGGAATCCAACCGACGGAATTCGGGCGAGTTCGCGTTCGCCGCTCTGCGCAGCGCCTGGTTTTCCTCGCGCAAGCCTCGTACCGCGGCGATCTGGGCCAGGCGATGCAGCAGTTCCTCGCTGCGCACCGGCTTGACGATGTAATCGGAAGCGCCCGCGCGCAACGCCTCGACCGCGGTTTCCATTGACCCGTACGCGGTCACCATCACGAAAGCGGTATCAATCCCGGAAGCAAGCGCCTCGCGCACGAGGTCGATGCCGTTGCCGTCGGGCAGCTTGATGTCGCACAGCGCGACGTCCACGTCCCCGCGCGCGAGCTTGCCGGCCGCCTCCTTGGCGGTAGCCGCCAGGTCCTTCGAGTATCCGGCTTTCGCCACGGTCGCGCCGAGGATCTCGCGCAAAGCGAGCTCATCGTCGATCACCAGCACGTGCATTGACGACATGGCGCTTCAACCCTGCGCCGTTGGGCGCGGCAAGCGAATCGTGACCCGAGTGCCGCTCCCTTTCGTCGAGTCAAGCTCGATGCGTCCGCCTGCTGCCTCGATGAGCGACCGGCACATGAAAAGACCAAGCCCGCTGCCTTTACCGGGCGGCTTGGTGGTGAATCCGTCGTCAAACGCCCGCGTCAGGGTCTGTGCCTCCATCCCGCAGCCGTTGTCTGCAATGACGAGCTGGATCTCGGCCTCGTCGCATCCGGTTTCAACGGTGATCACCGGTGTGCGGTCGGCGATCCCGGTGGTCGCGTCCGCGGCGTTGATCAGTAGATTCATCAGAACCTGCGTCAAGTGATCGGCGATGGCGGTCACCGCAGGCACGTCCGGATCGAGGTCGAGCCTGAACTCGACATTCCGGAAACGCGCGTCGTAGCGGACGAAACCGCTCGTGTTGCGCACGAGAGCGTTGAGGTCGAGCAGTTGCGGTTCTGGCGAGTGCGGGGTGGTCATCTCCGCCAACTGCCTGGTGATATGGCCGATCCGGCGCGTGTGCTCAAGGATGAGATCCGGCCGGCACCCGCCCTGCGGGCACGCCGACGAGCGACGCGTGTCGTGGATTGCTTCGGCGATACCTGTGATCGCCGCGATAGGGTTGTTGACCTCGTGAGCGATTTCAGCGGCAAGGGCTCCGATTGCCGCCATTTTTTCGTGGTAAAAGCGCTGCTGGCGCGCTATCTCCAGTTGCCGCTCGCGCTCTCTCAGTTCCGACTGCATGCGGTTGACGGATTGCATCAGCGCGCCGAGCTCGTCGTGCCGGGTCACCTCGATCGGCGTGCCGCGATAACCTGTGACCACCTCCATGGCCCGCGCCTGCAGCCGGCGGATATCCCGCACCATGTGCGAAAAGAAGAGCATGACCACGCTGCCGAAGATCACGACCCCAAGCAGCCCCATGACGAGCGACGTGAGCGTGATGGAGTCGTATACGACGCGAAAATCCTCGGACAGCGTGTGGCGATAGTCGCGAACCTCGCCTGTCACGGCGTCGAGTTGCGCCACCAGCTCGTGCAGGCTTTCGCGGAGCTCAACCAGGCTTGCGCCACCCCACTCGGACCGGACCCCCGCGACATTGCGCTCGAGCCGGGAGATCCACGGCCGAGCGGCGCGATAGCGCTCCTCGATTCCCTGCAAGCCGGCCTGAAGGGCTTCGATGTCGAGCACGATCGTTTCCGCGCGCACGCGGGAAGCGGGATTGGAGTAGGCCTCGTGGACGTTGAGTATCGCGTAAGCGAGCGTGGAATTCACGCGCGCGAGCGCTTCCTCCATCGCGAACACGCTACGCTGCCGCTCGACGGTCGCGCGCAGCGCGTCGCGCTGCTCCGCGACCATGACGCCGATCAATACGATGTACAGCACGAGGATTACAAACGCCGCGATCCCCTTGGTAAGCAGCGATATGCGGGCGCCCGCGTTCGAGCCGCTCTTCGATTCGTTGGTCAAAAGCCCGGCAAAAATCAATCGACCCCCCTCCCAGTCGTCCGGCAGCTGGCCCCGGACTGGCGTGCAAGACGATTATGGGCAGGCCCGGGTCCTGACATTTGATTTAGATCAGAAGATCCGGGTACCCGGTCACCGCCTTAGCGGACGAAGCAGCCATGCCGGGCTACCTGGGAGGCATACTTGACGCAAACACGCGTTCAATCACTTGCATTCCTTCGGCGCTGTCCCAGTCACGCGCGCCCGCGACCCGCGCGACGATCGTGCCCTCGGCGCTGACCAGCACCGTTTCGGGCAAGGTCCTCACGCTCAGCGCCGACTGCAATTGTCTCTCCGCCCCCTCGGCGTAGATGGGAAACGTGAGGCGGCGCGCACGCATGAACTCGCGCGCGAGGTTCAGGTCGTGATCCACCGTGACGCCGATGACCCGCACGCGTCCGGCAAGTCGGCGCGACAGACGCTCAAGACTCGGCATTTCGTGGCGGCAGGGTGCGCACCAAGTGGCCCAGAAATTGATGACGAGCGCGGTGCCACGGAGCGCGTCCGTCGAGATGGGCGCTTCACGCGCCAGATCGGTCAGCATGATCGTTGGTAGCCGCGCGCCTATTCCCGGCGGCACGCGCGCGGTGTCTTCACCGCAGGCAGCGAGCAGCAGCAAGCCCGCAAGTACGCGGATGAGCCGGCTCGTCCGCCGAGTCATGGGGACATCTCCGCGGCGCGCTCGGCCTCCCACTCCCACAGCGCGGCCCGCGCCTTGCGCGCGTGCGGATCCTCAGGCCTGCTCAAGTGAACGAAGGTACGCATTGCGCCGATCGCGCCCGGCCGGTCGCGCAGGCCGTCGAGCGCGACCGCCAGCCCGTAGTAGGCGTTGACCTGCTGTTTGCGCAAGGCAATTGCACTCTCGAAAAAGTCGCGGGCGGCGCCGTAGCGCTCCAGCCCGATCAGCGCAAACCCCATGTTGACGTGCGCTTCCGGCATCGCGGGATCGAGCTCCAGCACGCGATGGAAGGCGACCATGGCATGCTCGTAGCGCTTCGCATGCAGCATGACCACCCCTTGCTGGAAGCGTTGATGAATTTCCTGCTGGACCGGGCCGCCCGCATGCGCGCGAGCATCGAGTGAGGCGTCGGCCGTCGAGGAGCGCCGGGCAAACAGACCGCTATCGGACACCGCGGCAACGGCGAGGCCCCCCGCGGCGACAATGATGACGGCCAGCGCCAGCGCCCGCCAGCGCGCGTCGGGCGGCTTCCGGCGTCGCGGCGCGTCCCGGCTTGTCACACGGCCCCCTTGTGGGGCGCCGTCGAAACGAAAGGCACGCCGAAAAATGTCAGGAATGCCAGTACGAACACCGCCACGATCAGTGCCGCGCCGTGCTGCGGCCGGAGCTTGAACGTGACGCGCAGGTGGATGAAGAACGCGAGGGCGATCCAGGTCGTAAACGACCACGTCTCGAGAGGGTCCCACGCCCAGTAGCGGCCCCACGCGTCCTGCGCCCAGATTGCGCCGGCGATCAGCATCAGCGTCTCGAAGATGAACCCCAGGATCATGAACCGGAACGCGAGGTTCTCCAGCCGCACGCTGTCGGGCAGCCGGGTCAGGCGCGTCACGCCAATCCCGGCGTGACGCAGCAGAATCAGCCCCGCGATGCCGACCGCGACCAGCACCGAGCCCAGAAAAACCTTGCCGAAAAAGACGTGCACGTAGAGCCAACCCGTGCGATAGGTCGGCGGATAGTGCCCTTCGCCCGGGCTGGTCACGAGCAGCCACGCCATCATCACGAACAGCACGGGCATGACGACCGTCGCCGCGGGCCGCACCGCCGGCACCCGCCAATATGCGAGCGCAAATATCAGGAGCAGGCTCCACACGTTGCTCGACAGGATCTCGAACATCGTGATGAACGGCCCATGGCCGAGCCGCTCCCAGCGCAGCCCGATCGAGAGCGTGTGCGCGGCGAGACCGATCAGGATCATCGCCAGCACGAGCCGCTCCGGTCGCCTTGCGAGCACGGTGGCGCCGATCGCGGTCGAGCCCGCCAGCGTGTAGAGCATCAATGCCGCCCACAGCAGCTGCAATTCAGTCGCCATGTGTCACCGGTCCCACGGCTGCGCCGCGAACATTTTCCAGAAATGCCAGGCAAGGCTCGCGACCGCGAGCGCGCACGCGACCAACAGCCACGGCAGGGTCCAGTCATAGAACACCGTGTAGCCCATCCACGTGCTCAGCCGCTCGTACACCAGCACGCCCTGCGGCAGCGTCAGGCGCGAGCCCGGCGCGAGCTCGTGTCGCGCCCCGCCGACCCGGACCACCAGCGTGTGCCGCTCGGGCAGGCGGAACTGCGACACCCGCTCCGGATCGAGCAACACCTCGTCGAATTGCAGCATGGTCCACAGCGCTGCCTGTGTGCCGGGCAAGGTCCACTCCTGGGCCTGCCGGTATTCGTGCAGAGGGTAGGCGGGCAGGTTGAGGGTGCCGCGCTGCGGCGCGCCTCCCGCGGGATGCCACACGAATACCGGCGCATAGCCCTTGTTGAAGCTGGTGTAGAAGCGGTAGCCGTGGAGCACCAGCGGCTGGTTGTCGCCGACCAGGGCGCGCTGCTCGTGTCCGGCCTCGTCCAGCCAGCGCACGGCGTTGCGCGTTTCGGCCCGGCGCACGCCCTTTTCGTAGCGGATGGAAAAGCCTTCGTTGGCGAACTGCGCGAGCTCCAGCTTCGGGCGGTGCCACGGCCCGCTTTCGCTGCGCGTGAGTTGGCCGGTAAAGACCTCGCCTTCGGCGAGCTCCAGCTGCCCCTTGAGGTAGGTGAGTTGCCCCGCGGCCGCCAGCAGCACGATCGCCAGCAGCGCCAGATGAAAAACGAGCAGTGCAGTTTGCCGGCGGAACACGGGATGGATCGCTATGGATGCGCCGAGATTGAGGGCCCCCAGCGCGAGCGGCGCCACCACCGGCCAGACCGGTCCGGGATCCGCGGCGCCTTTCGCGACCACGCCGGCGCCGAGCAGGACCAGCACCACCAGGGTCAGCTTGAGCGAGGCGAGGCGCTCGAGCCACGCCGCTGCGGCCCGGCGGCCCGGCACGATCGCGACGTCCACGCGACCTTCGTTCGCGCTCACGGGAAGTCCCTGGAGCCGTTCGCTTCGATCATGGCGGGTTGGCGCAGTTCTCGTTGCTGTCGCGCATCCAGTCGCGTCCGCTCTGGCCGTTGCCCGGCGCGCCCGCCGAGCCACAGTCGGCCTCGGTCCACTGTCCGCTTGCGCGAAAAGTGCGGATCTTCAGCAGCGCGTTCATGTAATACGGGCCGCTGTTGTAGGCCGCGGTGGTGTTGTTGCGCACCTGCGTTCCCGCTGCCAGCCCGGCCTCGGGGCCGACGTCGTTGAGGTTCACCAGGAGCGCCTTGTTCTTCCAGCCGTGCGGCACGGCGACATGGCACCAGTTGCAGCGCGAGCGTCCGATCCGGTCGGCGTGCAGCGAGTGCCCGTCCTCGCCTCGGTCGGTCAGCCAGAAGCCCGTGCGGGTGTCGGCGCGCGTCGCATAGATCGTGTAGCTGTGGCACTTGAAACACAGGCCGGCCGCCTGCTGCCCGGTGCCGGTGGACGTATTCCAGGCGCCCTTGAGGATAAAGTTGTTGGTCGAGCCGTGCGGTCCCCAGGGGTTGCCATTCTCGCCCCCGTCGGGGACGACCGACGAAGTCGAAGCGACGTTCGAGCCGTGACAGTCGCTGCAGTACATGGTCTGGATGCCCACCGCGTTGCGCCACGGCAGGTTCCAGTTGTTGGCGCTCAGGCCCCCCCGGACCGCGGGCGTGCGCCCGGTCGAGTCGATCACCGGGTGCCAGGACCGGTGGTTGCGGGTCGAGTACGCCAGGGCGGCACCCGAGTCGGTGGTGGTGACCTCGCCGCGGTGAGAAAGCGGGGCCTGGAACTCCTTCGCCTGGTTGGTGTACTGCGAAAGATTGTTGGTGCCGGCGGGCGTGCCGCCCGGATAACCGAGGTTGGGCCGGTTGCCGACCGGATGGATGTTGTTGTCGCTGTAGCCGTAATCCGAATGGCACTTGAGGCAGATCTGGTATTCGCGTGTCACATGTATGGCACCCGGGCTCGCATCCACGCTCGTTCCGGGATCGCCGCGCTTGACCAGATAGCTCGACGGCAGGCTTTGAAACGACGCGCTTCCGAACAGCGGCTCCACGCCCCAGGTACCGCGCAGGACGCCGGAGGCGATGTTGGTGTGCGTATAGCCGGCGGTATCCGTGTGCGCGTGCGTGCCCCCCGCGTCGGGCATGCCGGAAATGCTGCCCGGCGGGTTGCCGCGAAAATCGCGGAACTTGACCACGCGGTGCGGATTGTGACAATCGCTGCACTCCGCGTGGCGGTTGTTGGTGTTCCCCACTCCCAGCCTGGTGCGCGACTCGAGCATGTCCGCTCCGCATCGGTTCGATGCATGGGTGCAATCGACGAATCCCCCGTCGGTGAAGTTGCCGCCGATGTCGTGCACTTCGCTCCCGGCAGCCTGATCGCTCGAGGCGACGGGCATGCGCCGTGCGAGCTGGAAATCGTTGCGGATGTTGGGGACCGTCGCGCTCGGAGTGACGATGCTCGACGCGCCATCGGTATGGCACTGGTAGCAGGTCTGCTCGAGAGCGGCGTTGCCGCCGGATTTCGGTATGGTCACGCTGTCGGTACCCTCGCGCAGCAGCCGCCGCGCACCCTGCGCCGTGTGCGTATCGTGGCAGTTCAGGCAGGCCGCCTTCCACACCGGAAGGCTCGACGGAAACTCCCGCTGCGCTGCGGGCACCGAGAGGTAGGTCTGCGTCGCGACCAGCGGGTTGGCGTGCGCCGAGTACGCCCATACGCCGCTGGCCTGGTTCCTGTCGTGGCACGCCAGACAGATGATGTCGCCCGCCGCGTCATACGTGTTGCCGGGCACCGCTTCCTGGAAGCGATTCTGGCGAAGGAATTTCTGGTTGCCGCGGCTCGTGTCGGTCTCGCGCAGGTGCGGATCGTGGCAGGTCCCGCACTGCAGTTGACCCACGCCCCCGGTGCCGGTCGCCTCCAGCGGCACAGCCGGGCGGTAACCCGGCGAGCGCACGCCGACGACGTTGCCGCTGCCCGGGGGCCACTTCTGACTGGCGTCCACCGGACGCAATTCGCCGTCGCGCACGGCGAGCGCGCTCGTGTAGTTGAGGGAAATAGGATGGTCGTTGCTGAGATCCACGCCGAGGCTGCGCGTAAATCCGGTCGCCGTGCCCGCGCCTCCCGGCATCGCGCCGCCGCTGCCTGTGCCGGTCGTCGGGATGGAAACCGTCCCCGGCGTCGCGGCAGAGCCCTGTCCGCCCAGCACGTTGACGCTGCCGATCGCGAGCGTGCCGTCGTGGCACGACAGGCACAGCTTGGAGCTGCCTCCCGGCTGGTCGAGCGAGCCCTGGATCGCGTTGGCGTCGAGCGAGGACGACGTATACGGCGTGTAGGTAGCGTTCGACAGCGCACGGTTCCACAGCGGCGTGACGCCGGGCGTCGCGGCGTGCGGCGTATGGCAAAACGCGCACACCTGCGTCTCGGAAACCGCCTTCACGGTGCCCGGACTGGTTACCGAAAGGTTGTGCTTGGTGTTGCGCACGTCGGCGACGGGCGCCCCCGAAGCCGCGCCCGCCGCCGCGGCACAAATCGCAGCCCATAGCGCGCCGAGCACGATCCGCCGGTTACTCACCGCCGCCCCCCGTCCCGAGATACTGGAACACGGTCACGCGCCCGTTGAACATGTCGGAAACAAACACGCGGTTGCGGCTGTCGGTCCACGCGCCGGCGGGCAGATAGAACTTGCCGGTTCCTTGCCCCACGCCGCCGATCGACATCAGGAAATTTCCCTCTTGATCGAACACCAGCAGATGATCGTGGTAGGACTCGACCACGTAGATGTTGCCGTCGCTGTCGACCGTCACGCCCTTGGGACGCACCAGATTGCCGACGTAGAGTCCGCGCCTGCCGAAGGTCAATCGCGCGCGATCGCCGCCATCGGCAAACACCTGGATGCGGCTGTTCATGCTGTCCGTGACGTACAGCTCGCCGTTCGCGAAGGCAAGATGAGTCGGGAAATTGAATTCTCCCGGCCCGTCGCCCTGCCGGCCGATGATCTTCACCAGCCGCCCGTCGTCGTCGAACACTTTGATGTCGTGGCCACGCGTGTCGGCGACGAAGAGGCGTCGCTGCGCCGCATCGTAGGCGAGCCCGGTCGGCCGCTTGAGCAGGCCGCGCCCGATCGCGCGTCCGGGATTCCCTTCTGCGTCGAGGCGCGCGACGATGCCAAGTTCGGCATCCGCCACCAGCAGCTGGCCATCCGGGCCCAACGTTATTCCGACCGGCGCGATGAAATTGGCGAGTCCCTCCGCCTTGTCCCACACGGCCAGGCCTCCCGCTACGGGATCGAACACGAAGACCGCCTGGCGACTGGCGTCGGTGACAAAGATCCGGCCCGCCGCGTCAACCGCCCCGGATTGCGGTCGCTGCAGCACGGTGGGGAGCTTCTCGCCCACCACGAATTCTGCGAGCCGTCGCAGAAACCCGGCAAAACCGCCTGCTCCCGCGGATGCGTCCCTGAAGTTCGCCTCGCCGACGAGCTGCCCGGCGTACATGAAGCGCGGCACCTCCGGCGCCTGTGGCCACATGAGGCGTTTGCCTTCCGGCGCGTCCTCCATGCCGAAGTGCAGCACGCGCGGAGGCGCCGATGTGCAGGCACCCAACAGAATGCACAGCGCGAACGCCGTCGCGCAGGCGCTGCCGCGCGCTTTCGTCTGCCGGGTCATCTTCCAGGCCGCAGCCATCTCGTCACCCGCCCGGCGCGGGCGGCGCGATCCGCATGATCGCCACCCTCGCGCCGGCACCGTCCGCCACGACCAGCCTGGACTCGCTCACCCACAGGTCGCCCGCTTCGCGCACCCCGAGCGCCGCGAAAGGAACGTTATCGACCAACCGGCCGGCCGCGAACACTTTGATGCCGCCGTCCGAGGCGTCGGCGACGAACACGCGCTCGTGTCGGTCGATCGCGATCGCGCCCGGCTGGCCGAGCTGCTGGTGCCCGTAGGTGGAACGCACGGCGCCGTCGCGCCCGACCACCACGACGCACCGGCACAGCACATCGGCGATGTGGATCTCCCCGCGCGCCAGCGCGACGGAGCCTACGCTCGTCACACGATTGCGGTCGTCGCCGCGCAGATGAATCACTTGGGCCGCGCCCCCGAGGGGATGAAACGCCACCAGATGATGATACAGCTCGTCTGCGACCAGGAACTGGCCGCGCACGTCGTCCAGGGCCATGGCGATGGGCAGGCCGAGGTTCGCAGCGTCGACGAAAGTCACCTGCAGCCGGCCGTCGCGCGTGAGCTTCAGGACGCGCCGCCGCGGCCGATCGAGCACGTAGAGCGAAAAGTCGGACCCGATCGCGAGCCGCGTTCCGAGAGCCGCCGGAGCGGCTTGCACCACGGTCATGACGTTGAGCGCGAGATCGAAGCGGAAAACCCTGCCCGCGCCGGCGTCGGCGATGTACAGATCGTTGCCGAGCATCGCGGCAGCAACCGGATGGATGAACGCGGTGAAGGGGGCCGCGCCCGCGCGCGGCGTGCCCGTGAGATCCGCGGCGGTGACGAGCCTCGCTCCGGAAAGCGTCAGCATCGGGCTGAGGACATGGGGCGTCGCGGTGCCCTGTCTCCCGCCCCCGGCTTCGAAGGCGCCGTTGTGGAGGGCGCATCCTCCCAACATCAAGGTCGCGAGCGACGCAAGCAAAGGCGCGCGACGACGGAACCGCGCGCGGCGCGCTTCGCCGGACCCCGGCCCCATCACGACACTTCGCGACATCACCATCGGCCCGGCCCCAGAGTCTGATCGCTGCCGTGGATGCGGCTCTTCAGGCCGGGCCGCCCCGAGTGGCACAGATCACAGCGTTCCGCTCCCCAGGCAATGCGGCCGTCGTGGCACATGCCGCAGAACTTGCCGTTCGCGATATCCACCATGCGCACGTCGTTGGCGCCGGCCCGCATCACGAAGCCGAGCTCGTTATGGCAGACCTTGCAGCGGAAGCGGATGCGGTGAAACCAGTGCGGGAAGACCACCGGGCGCACGCCTTCCTTTTCCGAACGCCTGTTGAGCACGACGTCCGCGTACTCGGCCTGCGCCGGCATCGCGATCGACGCCGCGCCGAGCGCGATCAGCACCACCCAGCGCCCGAGCCCGCTGCACCGCATGATCTACGAGCCCCTCACGGCGGTTGCGGGTAGCGGCTTGTCGCGCGGTGTGTTGTGACAGCGCCCGCATTCGGTCAGCGGGAACGAAACCGCCCCGTGACAGACGCCGCATTGCTCGCCCATCAGGATGCGCTCCATGCTGAATCTGTTGGCGCCGGCCTGCGCCTTGAACAGGTGTTCGTGGCAATTATTGCAGTCGAGCCACAGCGTGTGCTGCCGGTGCGGAAATCGAACGATGGGCGTGCCGCCACGAAGGTTGAGCAGGATGTCGGTATCCCGGACGCGCACCAGGGTTTCGGGAAGGATATTCGTGCGCGGATCGATGTGCCCCTGCTCGAGGGCCGCGACCCAGTCTACCTGGTTTCCCGCGGGATCCGCCGGCAACCGCGACAGCGCCGCAGCCGGTTCCTGCAGCACCCTGAGCGCCGGACTTGCGGGATCGTGAATGCCGTCCTTGACGAGCGGCAGCCACCGCCGCGCCAGTTCCGCGGCGATCGACACCGGGACCACCACTGCGATCGCCGCCGCCAGCAGCCAGATGCTTCGCGGCCGCGATCTATCCCTTCGGGAAGGCATCGGCGCGGCCTAGCTCGGGATGAAAACGCCGGCGCTGCGAATGGCGCGAATCAGCTCGCGCGTCGAGTCTTCGAGAAGCTTCACGGCGGCGGCATGGTCGGCGCCGGCCGCCGCGCTATCGGCCCGGGCCCGCAACCGCCGCGCATTGTCCACGAGCGTTTGCTGTCCGGGGGTATGGGGCCGGCCCGCCAGCAACACCTTGATCAGCATCTGATGAGTGTCGTTGCGGTCAACCTCGTAGCGGTATTCCTCTTCGCGGTTGGCGAAATGCAGGGAGCGCACCAGCGTGTCACCGCCGCGCAGCGAACTTAGCGCTGCCTTGACGATGAGGTACCCACGGTCGAGCGCCGCCCGGCCCTCGTCCAGCCTGCCCTCGCCCGCCAGCCGCTGGGCCTCGCGAATCGTGTTCTCGATATCGCGGCCGGTTTTGGCCGCGCCGGCGGTGCCCGGTTTTTCCGTGGCCACCCGCTGGTACGCAGCGTACAGAGCGTTGACGCTGTCCAGGCGCGCCTGGTAATCGCTGCGCGCCTTGGGTGCCGTGACTTCTTCCGGCGCGGAGAGTCGCACCGCCTCGAACATCTGCACGCTCGCTTCGGGAAGCAGTTCCGAGGCACGCGCGTACTGCCCCGCCTGGAAAGCGGCTCGCGCCTGGCGATGGATCTCGCGCGCCTTCGCGTGCTTCTGCCGTGCCGCCGCGTCGCCGCTTTTCTCGATCTGGCGGGCCGCGGTGGATTTCTCGATGAGGATCTCCACGGAAGCCAGCCTCTGCTCGAGTCGCGCGCGATCCACCGCCGCATCGGCCGCGGTCTGCGCGGATGCGTCACCGGCAGCCGCCGCCGCGCCCAGGCAGATCAGGGCCACCCAGACTCGAAACCCCCTCATGATGGCTCCGTCATCGATGAACTCACTCCCGTCTCGAATCCGCCGGTACGCGCAGCCCGGCGGCGGCCAGGGCGCTCTGTAAATAGGCCGTGCCGCGACGCAGGGTCTTCAGCGCGGCGCCGTGGTCCTTTTTTGCCGCGAGTTCTTGCGCCCGTTCGCGGAGTTGGCGGTTGTTGTCCAGGAAACGCTGGACCTCGCGAATCGCTTCGCTGCCGGGCCTGAACTCGGACAGCGCGATCGGGATCAGGTCCGCGTAGCTGAGATTGCGTTCCAGTTCGTACGCGTACTCCTCGGCCGGGGTCTCGAAACGCTGCGTATACTCGACCGTCCCGGTTCCCAGAATCTGGCTCAAGCCTACCATCAGCGTCTGCTCCGCGTTGCCCAAAGCCCTGTTGGCCTGCGCAACCCGCTCCGAATTCGAAAGACTCTTGGCGTACTCCACGAGCCGCGCCACCGTGATGAGCCGCTCGTCGTTGACCTCGACGTCCGGTGCGTGTCTCTTCGACCGCTGCAGGTGCCGCTGGTAGGAGATCCGCAATGACTCGACCGACTGAAGCATCTGCGCGTAGCGAACGCGCTGCTCGACGCCGCGCGCTTGCGGGTCCGGCGCGAGCTGGCGCGCCTTGCCGATCGACCACGTCGCGTCGTTGAGTTGCCTGTCCGCCCCGCCGATATCATTGCTCTTGATCGAACGCAGGGCCTGAGCATAACTTTCCTGCGCGCCCGCGAGGTACTTCCTGGCTTCGGCATTGCCGGACGATTCAATGCGCCGGGCCGCCGGGGAATCGGACAGCAGGCGTCTCACCAGGGCTTCCTTCTGCTCGACGAGCTGGCGCGATGCCTTGACCGCGGGACTCGGGACCTTGAACTCGCCCTGGGCCACGGGCCCCGCAGCGTAGGTGCACGCGGTGGCTGCGAGTGCGAGCCGCTGCAGCATGCGCATCATCTTCCGTCCCCGCCCGCAGGTGATGCCTCGGCCGCTCGCGCCTCGGCTCCCTTCTGCCGCGCATGGCACAAGCGGCATTCGGAAATCGGAAACGCGACCTTTCCATGACACACTCCACACTTCTGCCCCAGCATGATGGCTGCCATGCTGATCTGGTTGGCGCCCTTCTGAGGTATGAAGATTGCCGGATGGCAGCTTGCGCAATCGAGCCATTCGGTGTGCTGCTTGTGCGGAAACACCACGTCGGGCATGGATCCCTTGACTTCGCGCACGATCGTCAAGTCCATGACGATGGCCTCGGACTTCGGGTTGCTGGCATCCCAACGCGGCTGAATGCGTTTCTTGCCGAGCGCGGCGGCCCAGTTCACGTAATTGCCCAGGTTGCTGCGCGGCAGCAGCTGAAACGACACGAGGGGCGCCTGCAGCTGCCCCGTGCCCGGGCTCTCCGGATCGTGGATGCCGTCCTCGGCGGGCGGCGGATTGCGTCTTCCCGGCGCAGTCAGCAGCCGGTTGAACGCATTGGGATCCGAGGACTCGTAGGTCCTGGGCGCCGGCGGCGCCGCGGCGACTGCAGAGGCTGTAGCGGGCGCCGCGGCGGCCGCCGCTGCCGCAGCCGCCGGAGCCGGCGGTCCGGGGACGACACGCGCCTGCGCGAGCATGAAATCCACCGCGGAACGCACGTCTGCGTCCGAAAGCGAGGCGTTGCCGCCCTTGGGCGGCATGGCGCCTTTGCCCTTGAGGGCGTTCGTGTAGACCGGCGCGGTCCCGGCGCTCGCGCGTGGCGCCCAGGCCTCGGCGTCGCCCAGCTTCGGCGCGCCCGCGAGACCCGAGGTATGGCACGCAGCGCATGCCGCCTGATACACGAGTCTGCCCTTCGCGCCGTCCGCGGCGGCGGGGGCGCCGCTCTTCGAGGTGCCTGCCGGCTTGGCGCTCCCTCGCGCCGGCTTCGGCGACTCCTGCGAGTGCGTCGCGCACGCGACCAGCAGCCCCGCGACCAGCAGCGGTGCAAGGAGCAGCCTTGCGGCATACGATCGAGGCCTCACGGCGCGCTCCTATTTCCTTGGCGCCGGTGCGGTGCCGGGCACGGCCTTGCCCGGAGGGCCGCCCTGGCTCGCCGCCGGACCGTCCAGCAAGTTGACCGTGCTCCCGTGTACGTGGGTGGGCATCCCGGGCCTGGCCGAATGGCAGAGGTCGCAGTTCTCCACCGGCCAAGCAACGGTGCCGTTGTGGCAGGCGCCGCAGAACTGTCCGTCGATGATCTTGAGCATGTTGATCTCGTTGCCTCCGGCCTTGAACTTGATTCCGAGATCGGTGTGACATACCTTGCAGCGAAACCGTACGCGGTGGAACCAGTGGGGAAAGATCACCGGACGCATGCCGGCGCCGTCTGAATAGTTGTTCATGACGACGTCGCCGTATTCGGCGCGTGCTTCGTATATCCCGCCCGGCCCCAGAGCGAGGGCCGCAGCCAGGGCGGCGATCGCCGCAACGACATTCCGGCGCGTCTTCATCGATCTCCCCGGCTGCCCCATCGCGCTCAAGTCAATAGCTCCCGAATTCCCGCGTCACGCGGAAGAAGATCAGAGTATTGCGCCGCCCGTCGATTTCGGCGATGCGCATCGACAGCCGCGTGGCGAGGCGGCCCAGCCCGTAGTCCAGCCGTTGCTCGAACGATTTGCTCACCTGCTCGCGCGGCGCGTTGACGTCGCCCTGCAACCGCGTGGTGGACTGGGACTCGTTGATGCTGTAGAGCGCCTGATAGCGGAGCCGCGGCACATCAAACGCGCGCATGTGGCTATAGCTCAGATTGCCGCTGGTGTTGTAGGTGCGGAACGCATCGGGCACGGGCTCCCTGCTCTGGCGCACCCCCTGTGCCGTCAGGTTGAGGGTCGCCGAGGAGTTGCGGTCGAACTGCATCTGACCGCTTGCCTGGAGGTTGATCAGCTCGAAGTGGTTCGCGTTGTACCCGGTCGTGCGGGAATCGCTCGCGAGCAGGCCCACATACGCGGTCGTCGCCGCCTCGCGCGTCAGGCGCCAGGACGCGGTCCCGCTGTTGATGAAAGTCTGCGAGTCGCCGGTCGCCGTGTCGTACGTCCTGCTCAGGCTTTGGCCAAAGCCAAGATCGACCTGCGACCCTTCTTCCACCTTCAGGTTGCGCGCAAGGTTGTGGCCGAGCTGTCCGCTCGCGTTCTTCCTGTCGCCATCGACCAGGCCGGATTGATTGGCGATGTTGGCCGTGGCGTTCCACGTGTAGACGGAGCTCAGGAGCGGGAGGGGTTCGCCCAGGTGCGTCGCGCCCGCGTTCTGCGTCGTCGTTCGATTGTCCGCGGCGTCCGAGTACACCTGAGTAACCGTCGCACCGCCCGTGAGGCTGGTCCGCGGGCCGACCGCGTAGGTCGCCCCGAGGTTCCCGCTCAGCGTGAGCGCCTCCGCGTCGCCGACGCTGTTCGCGATCAGAGAGCGGAACATCCGGCCGCCCCCGGTCAGCTGGAGCGGCGAACCCTCCTCGGGGCGCCAGCTCATGAAGCTGTTGGCCTGCGCGAACTGCGAGCGGCTGTCCGAGGGCAGTCCCGCCGAAACCAGACGAAAATCGCTGCGGGTCGCGCTGGCGAGGTTCTCGACGGAGAATTCGGGATCCGGCCGGTAGCTGTGGCGGCCGACGAACTGCGAAAGGACGGCGCTCTCTCCGCTGTCGCTGCGCGTATTGCTGGTCCTGCTGCCCGAGAGGTCGAACGCCTGGGGCCCGCTCGTGCTGTTCATGCTCGCAGCGAGAGCGTTCACGGTGTCGCGTCCGAATGCCTCCGATTCCAGGGTGCTGCGGTCGAACCTCGCGGCGTAGTTGGCATCGCCTTCGGGCGGGCGATAGCTCTGGCGCACGCCGGTGCGGGTGTTCCTGATGTCGCTCAGGGTCTGCTCGCCGCTCGCCCGGCTGTCGGTGACGCCGTAGTAGGCGTTGAAGGGAAACCGGCTCAGGGGAAAGACAGTCGCCTCGCCGTTGCCGGTCACCGCGGTCGACGTCGCGTCGCGCGGCTGCTGGTCGGGGCCAGGGTTCATGGCCTCGTCGCTTGCGGCAAGCCATCCCAGCCCGCCGCTCAACGTGGCAAACCATGGCTGCCAGACGTAACTGGCGCCCCTGATGTCGGCGATTCCGACGGCCTGCAGTCGCCGGAGTTCCCCCTCCGACCGGTAGTCGCGGACCTCAGTGGTGAGCGAGCCGCCCCAGCGCACCGGCGGGATTCGCCACTCGGGCGCTGCCGGCGACGCGGGGGAGGCATCGTTCCCTTGCAGATCCCGGGCGCCGGGGGCTCGCGTTTCGCCGGGATCGGCCGGAACGCCGCTCGTCGCGCTCTCATCGGGACTCTGCGCAAGCATCGTGGATATCCTCCGCTCGGCGGGGACCGGGTGGACGGTGTCTGTGCTGGAACGCACGCTTCCGGAATGCACGATCAATCCGGCGCAACAGACGGCGCACACCGCCGCGCGCCCGCCGCATTTTTCCGGCTCCCACACATCGCTCCTCTCGTCGCTCGCGCCACGACGCCCTGTCAATGCGTTTCTGGATCGCGGGTCGAGCCGGTCGCGGTGGGGGGATCACCGACCATCCTGATATCGGCGTCGGCCCGCAACCGGGCGATCAGCCCGCGCCACTGCGTTTCTCCCTGTTCGCGCGTCCACAGTTCTGCGACTGTGCGACGCACATCCTCCAGTGTCCTGAGCTGCGCCGGCTTCCGCTCCGCGAGCCGCAAGACCGCCATACCCTCCAACAGTCTGATCGGTCCCAATATTCCTCCGGGCGCGATCTTGTCGATCTCCTTCTCGATGCCGGGCGGAAGCATGCCGCGATGCTGATAGCCCATGTCGCCGCCGCGAGACGCGGACGCATCGCCGGAATGCCGCCGCGCCAGCTCGGCGAAGTCCGCGCCGGCCGCGATCTGCCCCGCGATGTCCTGCGCCAGCTGCAGCGCCTGCTCCCACGCGGCGGCCGGCGAGGACGGATCGACCTTGAGCAGGATCATCGACAGCCTCACGCGCTCGGGCTCGGTGAAGAGCTCGGGGCGGGACGTGTAATAGGAGCGCAGTTCCGCCTCGCCGGGCGGGGGAACGGCGCGCGTCGCGGCCTCCATCTGCGCGACGATGCTCTGTTCCTGCAGCGCGCGCGTCAGCGCGGGCAGGGCCTGCTCGCGAATCTTCGGCCAATTGGGCTGCTGCCGATAACGCCGCTCGAAGGCAGCCAGCTCCGCGCGCACTTTCTCCTCGTCCGCGCGGATGCTGCGGCGCTGCGCCTCCTTGACCAGCAGCACCCGGTTCACGAGGAGCTCGGTCACGTCGCGCCGCAGCGCTTCGAGCTGATCCTCGCTCGGCTGCCGGTGATAGAACTTCTGACGGATGGTGGCGGCGAGCGCTTCCTCGAGCTCCGCGTCGCTGATCGATGTGCCCTCGACCACGGCGATCACGGAGCGTTCTCCTCCGGCGCGAGGCCCGTCTGCGAGGGCCCAGCCTGACGCGAGCAGTCCCGCCAGGGCGGCGAAGCCGGCGAGCGCCTGATTCATCGGGGTCATGATCGCTCGTCCGCAAAAAAAAGGGAACGGGCCAGGCACGCTGCCTGACCCGCGGTTTGGAGACGGTGACCGGCTTCGGCTATTTCACGTGGCACGAAAGGCACAGGTCACTGCTGGTGTTCGCGACGCGCAGGAACGTCGGGTTGGTGTAGTTGTGCGGATCGTGGCAGCTGCCGCACTCGACCGACGGTCCCGTCCCGGCGGTGAATGCGCGCCGGTACAGAATCATGTCGCGTTTTTCCCGCTGACCGGCGCTGCCTCCGACGGTGTCGACCCAGAACTGCATCAGGCCGTTGATGATCTGGGTGCTGACTGCCCTGAAGTCCGGGTCCCTGCACGTGCCGCCCGCCTCGGTCAGCCCGCCGCCGCAATACTGGACGCCGATTGGGTGATCGTTCCTCAGATCGGGGCTGATATTGGTGATGCCGCCGATGGGCATCTGTCCGGTGGGCCCGACGTACGCCGACCAGGTATAGCCGGCCGGTCTCGCGCCTGCGGGGTTGAAGCCGCCCGAACCCGGCGCATTGATCATGTTGTCCATGGCCTGGGTGCCGTCGTGGCATGACAGGCAGGCCTGCGACACCGAACCGACGGCCAGGACCTGGCCGTCGAGGGTTGCCGACTCACCCCCGGTCGAGCCGTAAAGCTGGTAAATCGTGGCCGGGAGGTTCTTGTTCCACAAGGGCGCGGACCCGTTCTGCCCGCCGTGGGGCGTGTGGCAGAACACGCACACCTCGTCGGTTCCCGCGGTGAGGTGGGCGGTCGTTGTCGGCGCCCCGGGGTTGCTCGTGCCCAGGTTGTGCTTGGTGTCTCTGATGCTCGTCTGCGCGCGCGCGCTGTCGACCGCCGCCGTCGTGAAGACGATCACCGCCGCCGCCGCAATCCAGCCGCCGATTCTTTCGAGCCTGCTCCGTGGTTCCATGATCCCTCCGTGAGTTGAGCTTCTCGATCTCGCCAGCCTCGTTTGCGAGATCCTGATGGCTCTTGCGCACTATCCGTGCCACGGGGGAATTCACCTCGGAAAAATGCGCGGACGCTGAACACGCACGCGGGGTCTGCGGCCGGACCGTCGAGACCCCCAAAGCCTTGTACGGCAAGGACTTGCCGGAGTCCGGTGGCCTGGAGCGCGTGGCCGCGCGCGTCGAGAAAAAGCCCGCGAGGACACGGACGGAGGTGACCGTCCCCGCCGCTCAGGCGCTCAGAATATTTCCCGAATCAGGGAACGGAATTCTCGGAAACGGGAATCCGGATCGACCGGTTTGGGAATCGATCGAGGCTGGACTTGAGACGCGTCGGCCGGTCAGCGAGGAGGCCGTTTGCCGAGATAGCCGGCACGGGCGTCCAGGCCGTGGGGCCTGAAGATGTCGATCTTCCTGAACCACTGATCGACCATGTAGATGCGGCCGTCTTCGTCGACATAGATTCCCGCCGGGAGCATGTATCGGGCGGGGGCGTCCTGCTCCGACCGGCTCCCGACGAACATCAACAGATCGCCCTCCGGGCTGAAGATCTGGAAGTTGCCGAAGGCGGTGTCCACGACATAGACATTGCCTTCCCGGTCGACGGCGATTTCCTTGGGCCTCGCGAACTGCCCCGGCTGCCGGCCGATGCTCCCGAAGCTCTTCAGAAATTTTCCGTCGCGGTCCAGTATCTGCACGCGGAAATTACCGGAGTCCACGATGTAGAGCCGCCCGTCCTTGCCGACGACCATGTCGCGCGGAAAGTTGAACTCACCCGGTTCTTTGCCGCGCTTGCCGAAGTCGAAAAGGAGCTCGCCGCTCGCGGCGTCGACGACGCGCACACGGTGCTGCTGCGAAGTGACGCCGCCTACATCCACGAGATAGATGCGGTCGCCACTGGGATCCACCGTGACGTTCGCCAGACGATCGAACCACTTCGCGCTGCCGATCCGGCGGAGGAACCTTCCGTCCTTGTCGTAGACCAGGATCGACTTTGCGCCGCTGTCGGCCACGTAGAGGTTCCCCGAGCGGTCCACGTCGATGCCCAGGGGCTTCGACAGTTTTCCCGGGTCGTCGGCGCCGATCTTGAAGTGACGCCCGTTCGGAACGTCGAAGACCCGGATCACTGCTTCCACCGAATCCGAGAGGAAAATGCGGCCCTGGAAGACTGCGATCGCGTTGGGCTTGTTCAGCCCTTCGCCCTTCGGACCTTCCCCAGTGACCAGCCAGCGGAGTCGCGATTGCGCCTCGACGGGCAGCACGTCGGCGCTGCCGTAGATCGTGCCCTCATAAACGAGCCGCGGCTCGTCCGGGGGCGCCGGAAACACGAGCGGACCGCTCTTCCCCGGCGCCGGCGGCAGAGGCGCACACGCGCCAAGAATCACGGCGGCCGCACAGGCAAGCATCCGTGCGGCAGTCCTGGCAGGGTTCGGTGAGAGCGCGCTTCTCATACTTGACGTCATGAGGATACAGCAAGCGGCGTGCCAAACGCGAAAGCCGGCCGGTTCTCAATGACAGCGCCGCGGACCCCGGGCGCGCACTGTCGATGATCGAGGAGAAGTATTGCAGGAGCCAATTCGGATCGCATGGAATCGATGTTCTTCGGAGGCTGCGTCTTCATCGTCTCTGATGACGTTCGGCGAGCGGCGTTTTCGTTGGCGCTCTTTCTGCAAAAAGCATAGAATGCCGCCTCTTTTTCGGGCCGTTAGCTCAGCTGGTAGAGCAGCGGACTTTTAATCCGTTGGTCGGCGGTTCGAGTCCGCCACGGCCTACCAAACCCAGGGAGCCACCTGCCGCCCACGCCCCGAAAGGACAGAATCGCGTCCTGGCGCGTGGTGGCCAGAGCGGTTGGATTTCCTATCTTTTCGCAATATTCGCACCCTAGAATGCGGTCGCGGATGGCCATCCGCGGCCCTCGGGGAATGCGAAGAGCAGGAAAGATGGAGATCCACACGTGAATAAGCTGCGCGGATGCCTTGCGGTGGGTGGTGCCCTCCTGCTGAGCGCTGTGTTTTGGGCGCCGCTCGCGTACGCCCAGGGGGATGCCCGGCGGGCTACGCCGCCGCCAGGCAGGGCGCTGGTGTTCGTTTTTCGCAGCGATCGTGAGCCGGGAGCCGCGCAGGTTCCGGTGACCGTGAACGCGGAGGCGCTCGGGCAGTTGTCGAACGGGACCTTCCTCGTTGCCACCGTCGCTCCGGGAAGGACTTTCGTGCGCGCAGGCGATCGCGTGCTGAGCGCGATCGCACTCCAGGCGGCGCCCAACCAAAGCTATTTCGTGAGGATTGAGGCCGTTTCCGGTGTGAGGCCGGTACGAACGGAGATGCGCCTGGTGAGCGAAGCCGAGGGTCGCCGTTCGCTCGCGCAAAGTCGCTTCGTCGCGGGGGCTGCGCCGGCGATCATCGCCGCGCCGCGCTCAATACCGGCGGCGCCGAAGCCTGCGCCACCGCCGGCTGTCAAGCCTGCGCCGGCGCCGCAGATCGCCAAGCCTGCGCCGCCGCGGGCGGTCAAGCCCGCGCCGCCGTCACCGGCAGTTGCGCGCGCCCCCGACGCGGGCTGGGGCACCGCGCTCATCTTGAAGACGGGTAACTTCAAAATGGCCAATGGCGACCAGGTGGTCGGCAGCCTCGCAAGCACCTACGACACGACCTCCAAGCCGGTGCTCGGGATGGAGCTCGAGTGGCGCAGCAGGGCGGGCTTGGCCGTGGGCGGTGAGGTTTTCTACTACAAGAACGAGCTGACCGCGACTGCAACGACGCTTGGCGCGGAGCAGGAAGTTTTCGCAACCATGCTGAACGGAAAGTACTACTTCCGCGCGGCGGACCGGTTCTACCCTTTTGTCGGGGCCGGCATCGGTGTCGCCGTTGCTGCCTATGGCGGCAACCTTACGGGGAAGGCATCAGGTCTGGCTTATCAGGGCCTGGCGGGCATGGAGTACCGCTTCAACAATGTCGGTCTCTATGCGCAATTCAAGTATCTCGCCGCGACAACCGACGACAGCACCGGAGAGAAGGTAAAGGTCGGCGGCAGCGGCGTTCTTGCCGGAGTGAGCATCCTCTTCTGAACCTTTTCCCCTCCTTACTTAAGGAGGGGTGCCGGCGCAGCCGGCGGGGTGGTCCGGCGGGGTGGTCCGGCCGGGGTGGTGCTGTGCGCGTTGACCACCCCGGCGCTGCGCGCCACCCCTCCTCATTCGAGGAGGGGAGTATGGCCACTCTGTTTCTTACCGATGTTTGTTCAAAAACGTAGTCAGAGCCCGCGTGAACGCCGCAGGCTGCTCGAGATTGGACAGATGCGATGCCGAAGGAATGATCGCCAGCTCCGATCCCGGCAGCGCCGCGTGGATCTCGCGCGCCATCGCGACCGGCGTGCCGGCGTCCTGCTCGCCCACGATCACCAGTGACGGGCACTTGATCTCCTTCAGCCGCTCGGTCACGTTGATCTGGGGGAGCGCGTGGCAGCAGCCCGCGTAGCCCGGCACGGGCGTTGCGCGGATCATCGCGCTCACGCGCGCGGTCACCTCCGGATGGGTCTTGCGGAACGGTTCGGTGAACCAGCGCCCGAGCGTGGACTCGACCAGCGCCTCCATGCCTTTTTCCTGCGCGGTCTTGATGCGCCCCTGCCATAACGGCAAGGCTTCCGGCGCATAGCGGCTGGTGGTGTCGGCGAGCACCAGGCTCGCGAACATATCCGGGAACTTGAGCGCGAAAATCTGGCCGATCATCCCGCCCATCGAAAGGCCCACAAAGTGGCAGCGGTCGACGCCCAGCCCTTGCAGCAGCCCGTGCACGTCGTAGGCGAGCATGTCGAGCGTGTACTCGCCCTCGGGCGCGTCGCTTTTCCCATGCCCGCGCGTGTCGAATCGCAGCACCTTGAAATTGCGCCTGAACACCGTCGCCTGCTCGTCCCACATGGACAGATCGCAGGCGAGCGAGTGGCTCATGACGAGCCACGGGCCGTTGCCCTCGACGCTGTAGTTCAATTCGATGCCGTTGGTTTTGATCTTCATAGCGACGCATCCTCTCTCGTAACCGGCGCATTCTAATCCACGTCCCTTGCGCGAGGCCACCCCGCGCGTGCAATATAGGCCCGTTTGCGCGCACGCCATCGAACCATGTCCAAACCAGCAACCGCTTTGATCACCGGCATCACCGGGCAGGACGGCGCCTACCTTGCCGAGTTCCTGCTTGCCAAAGGCTACATCGTCCACGGGATCAAGCGCCGCTCCTCCCTTTTCAATACCGCCCGGATCGACCATCTTTACGAGGATCCGCACGTCAAGGACCGGCGCCTGATCCTCCACTACGGCGACATGACCGATTCGTCGAGCCTGGTGCGCATCGTTAAGGAAACGCTGCCCGATGAGATCTACAACCTCGCGGCGCAAAGCCATGTGGCCGTGTCCTTTGAGGAGCCCGAGTACACGGCGGACTCCGATGCGCTCGGAACCTTGCGCCTGCTGGAGGCGGTTCGAATTTTGGACCTCGGCAAGAAGACGCGGTTCTACCAGGCCTCGACCTCGGAACTCTACGGCCTGGTGCGCGAGACGCCGCAGCGCGAGACCACGCCCTTTTACCCCCGCTCCCCCTACGGCGTGGCAAAACTCTACGCGTATTGGATCACCGTCAACTACCGGGAAGCCTACGGTCTGTTCGCCTGCAATGGAATCCTCTTCAACCATGAATCGCCGATCCGCGGCGAAACCTTCGTGTCGCGCAAGATCACCCGCGCACTCGCCCGCATCAAGCTCGCGATGCAGGACTGCCTGTACCTCGGCAACCTCGACGCGAGGCGCGACTGGGGCCACGCGCGCGACTACGTCGAAGCCCAGTGGCTGATGCTTCAGCAGCGCGAGCCCGAGGATTTCGTGATCGCAACCGGCAAGCAGCACAGTGTGCGCGAGCTCGTGAATTTCGCCGCGGAAAAACTCGACTTGAGACTCACCTGGCAGGGCAAGGGCGCCGAAGAGCATGCGATCGACGCCTCCGGGAGGAAAGTCGTGGCGGTGGACTCCCGCTATTTTCGGCCGGCCGAAGTGGACACCCTGGTCGGCGATCCCACCAAGGCAAGGGAAAAACTGCGCTGGCAGGCGAAAACGAGCTTCGAGCAGCTCGTCGAGGAAATGGTGCGGGACGATCTGCGCGAAGCCGAGCGCGACGCGTTGGTGACAAAGCACGGCCATCGCATACAGAAGTACAACGAATAGACCGGTGCAATAAATCGGTGCAAAAGACCGCCCGCATCTACGTCGCTGGCCACAGCGGACTGGCGGGTTCGGCGATCCTGCGCTGCCTGCAAACACAAGGCTACTCGAACCTCATCTTGCGCACGCACCCGGAACTGGACCTCACCGAGCAGGATACGGTGCGCAATTTTTTCGAAAAAGAGCGCCCGCAATACGTGTTCCTCGCTGCCGGCAAGGTCGGGGGGATCCTATCAAACAACTCCTTTCCCGCCGAGTTTGCCTATATCAATCTCGCGATTCAGGCCAACGTCATTCACTCGGCCTGGCACACCGGGGTCAAGCGGCTGCTTCTTCTGGGCTCCTCGTGCATCTATCCGCGCGATTGTCCGCAGCCCATGAAGGAGGAGTACCTCCTCACCGGGCCGCTCGAGCCGACCAACCGGCCCTATGCTGTCGCAAAAATCGCCGGCATCGAGCAGTGCTGGTCCTACAACCGGCAGTACCAAACGCGATACCTGGCGACGCAGCCGACCAATCTGTACGGTCCGGGCGATAGCTATGACCTCGAAAACTCGCACGTGCTTCCGGCGCTGATCCGCAAGACTCATGAAGCGAAGGCGGGCCGGGCCAGCGAAGTCGTCGTTTGGGGGACGGGCCGGCCGCTGCGGGAATTCCTCTACAGCGATGACATGGCCGGCGCCTGCGCTTTCCTGATGAACCTCGACGACGAGAAATTCTCGCAGCTCGTGCGGCCGGATGTCTGCCCGCTCATCAACATGGGCTACGGAGAGGAACTCTCGGTCGCCGAGCTCGCGAAGATCACCGCCGAAATCATCGGCTACAAGGGGCAGGTCCGCTTCGATTCCGCCAAGCCCGACGGCACGCCCAGAAAAATTCTCGACAGCAGCCGCATGCTGGCTCTCGGATGGCGCCCGAAAGTGGGGCTCAGGGAAGGCATCGCCCGGGCTTACGCGGATTTTCAGCGGCGGTTTGGTTAATCGCCTTCAGGCGTGGCGTCGAGCTGAGCGGGCCGCGAACGACACTGGATTCCCGCTTGCGCGGGAATGACGGTTCTATTGAGTCGTGTCACGACTCCCCGAAAACGGGTATAAGCTTCAAAGCCCTGCCGGTAACTCCTCTCGGCAATTGCTGGGTTTTTCGGGACGGACCTCTATGCAGATCTCATTTCGTTTCGTTGCGGTTTGCCTGGGCGCGCTTCTGGCGACGAGCGTGGTTGCGCAGCAGAACTTGCTCGAGCAACTTCAGTCGCAGGAGCGGCTTCCGACGGGTGTTGGGGCGGTTCCCGGTCAGGCGGGCGGCGGGCTCTCGATTCAAATCCCGCCTTCAACAACGACCATCACCAATCGCCCGGGTGTTCGAGCCGAACCTCCTCCCGTTCCGAGTGGTTCCCTGGCGGACCTGCAGCGCAAGCTTCGGGAGATCCAGGCGAGGCAGCTGTTGCAGCAGATCCAGGAGCTGCAGGCGGAGCCTGCCGAGCGCAACGAGTTTCAGAATTTCGTGCTGCAGTCCACCGGCCGCGATCTTCCGATCTTCGGCGCCAATCTTTTTCGCAACGTTCCCAGCACCTTTGCGCCGATGGACGACGCTCCGGTCGGCCCGGACTATGTCATCGGCTCCGGCGACGAGGTCCAGGTGCGCGCCTGGGGCCAGATCGACGTGGATTTTGTGGCCGACGTTGCGCCCAACGGCACCATCAGCATACCCAAGGTGGGCGTGATCACCGTGGCCGGAATCAAGGCGTCGGACCTCCCCGCTTATTTGAAGACCGTCTTCAGCCGGACATTCCGCAATTTCGAGATGACCGCGACGCTCGGCAAGCTGCGCTCGATCCAGATTTTCGTGGTCGGACAGGCGAAGCGCCCCGGCACCTACACCGTGAGCTCGCTCAGCACCCTGGTCAGCGCCGTGTTTGCCGCCGGCGGGCCTTCGAGCAAAGGCTCCATGCGCAGCATCCAGGTCAAGCGCAACAACCAGGTTGCCGCCGACATCGACTTGTACGACCTGCTCCTTTCCGGGGATAAATCCAAGGATGTGCGGCTCCTGTCGGGCGACGTGATCTACATCGCGCCGGTCGGGCAGTTGGTCGCGGTCACGGGCAGCGTCAATGTGCCGGCGATCTACGAGATCAGGCAGAACACGGTCCTGTTCGATCTGTTTCGCTGGGCGGGAGGCCTTGCCGTCACCGCCGCGGGCCAGAAGGCCAGCGTCGAGCGAATCGAAAATCACAAAGTGCGCACGCTCGAGGAGTTCAGCCTCGACATGGCCGGGCTCTCGCGCGCGATCCGCGACGGCGACCTGGTGACCGTGTATTCGCTCGTGCCGCGCTTCGAGAACGTGGTCACCTTGCGCGGCAACGTCGCGCAGCCCGGCCGCTTCCCGTGGCGCGAGGGTCTGCGCGTGCGCGACCTCATCCCGGACCGGGAAGCCCTGCTTTCGCGCGACTACTGGGTCAAGCGCAACCAGATCGTGGGACTGGAGGAAAACGTCGCCGCCATTCTCAGGCAGCAAGGCGCGACCGGGACCAAACTCGGCGTCGAGGCCCTCAACCAGAGGAACAAACCCGAAGGCGCGCCCGACGAGACGGTGGGCGAGAGGCTGCGCCGTCAGCAGATAGAGTCCGAGGCGGCACGATTCCTCGATCCGGGTCAAGGCTCGAGTTCGGTGCAGATCTCGCGGCTCCAGGAGGCAAGGAAGGACGACGCCGGCAAACTGGAAGCGGCGAAGATCGACGCGCTGCGGCTCATCAACCAGATCAAGCCCTCGCAGCAGGAAGTCAACTGGGACTATGCCCTGGTCGAGCGCATCAATCGCGACGACCTCACCACCTCCCTGGTTTCGTTCAATCTGGCCAAGGCCGTGATCGACGCGGATCTCGATCACAACGTCGTGCTCCAGCCGGGCGACATCGTCACGGTCTTCTCAAAAGAGGACATCCGGGTTCCGATCGCAAAGCAAACCCGATATATCCGCCTGGAGGGCGAGTTCGCGAGCTCGGGCGTGCACCAGATCATGCCCGGGGAAACCCTGCGGCAGTTGGTCGCGCGGGTGGGCGGGCTCACGCCGAACGCCTATGTCTTCGGCGCGCAGTTCACCCGCGAATCGACGCGCATCCAGCAGGAAAAAACCCTCGAAGAAGCGCTCAACCGCCTGGAACGCGACATCCAGCGTTTCAACGCGCTGCGGGCGCAAAACGTGACTTCTCCCGAAGACGCTTCGTCGCTCAAGCAGCAGGCGGAAAACCAGCAGGCTTTCCTTTCACGCCTGCGCCAGATCCGCCCGACCGGCCGCATCGTGCTGGAGCTTCCGGATAACGCGCAGAGCAAAGACCTCGCCGAGCTGCCCCTGGAGGACGCCGACCGCTTCATCGTGCCCCCACCGCCTTCGATGGTGAGCGTGTTCGGCTCGGTATACAGCGAAAGCTCGTTCATCTACAGGGCCGACAAGCGCGTGGGCGATTACCTCACGCAGGCGGGCGGCCCGACCAAGAGCGCCGACGAGGACAGCATCTACGTCCTGCGCGCCGACGGCTCGGTGAAGAGCAGGCAGCAAAGCGGTCTGTTCACGGCGTCGCTCGAGCGCAGCCGCCTGATGCCGGGGGACAGCATCGTCGTGCCGGTTGAACTCGACCGCACTACGGTCACCCGCGCGCTCAAGGACATCTCGCAGATCTTCTACCAGTTCGGTCTGGGCGCAGCCGCGATCGCCGTCATCCGCACCCGGTAGCCCCGCCTCCGTCATCGACACCCCCGTCATTCCCGCGTAAGCGGGAATCCAGTGACGTCACTCCACCCCATGCCCGATCAGTCCAATCCCGAAATTTCCAGAGAGTCGCCGCCGCCGCCGACTCCTGCGCCAACCGACAACGAAATCCACTTTCTCGACTTGCTGATCGTCCTAGCCAGACACAAGTGGGTCGTCCTGGGCGTTCCTCTTGCCGCGGCGATCGCAGCCGCAATAGTCAGTTTCCTCCTGCCGAATATCTATACCGGCGCCACGCGGATTCTTCCACCTCAACAGAGCGCCTCGGCGGCCTCCGCCTTGCTCAGTCAACTCGGTGGTGCAGTGGGAGGATTGGCCGGCGTGGCCGGTGGGGCGCTTGGGGCAAGAAATCCGAACGATCTTTACGTCGGCATGCTCAAGAGCCGCACCGTGGCGGACAGCCTGATTTCCCGGTTCGAGCTTGACAAGGTCTATGGCGTGGACCGCCTCTCGGATGCGCGCAGGCGCCTTGAAAAGCAAACGACGATCATGGCTGGAAGGGACGGGATCATCACCATCGAGGTGGACGACACGGACCCGAATCGCGCAGCGGGCCTGGCCAATGCCTATACGGACGAGTTGATGAAGTTGACAAGAATTCTGGCGGTGACCGAGGCGTCTCAACGCCGTTTGTTTTTCGAGCGTCAGTTGGTTCAAGCAAAGGACAATTTGACGGCAGCGGAACTCGCAGCCAGGCAAGGCCTGCAGAATGGCGGTCTCGCCCAGGTCGATGCGCAGGGGCGCAGCATGATCGCAGTCACAGCCCGCCTGCGCGCCGAGATCTCCGCGAAAGAGGTCCAGCTCGGCGCGATGCGCACCTTTGCCGCGGAGGGGAATCCGGAGCTGCAAAGAACGCAGCAGGAGCTCGAAGTGCTCAAGCGGGAGCTGTCCCGCACCGAAGGCTCATCCCCGGCTGCCGCCGTGGGAAAAGGAGAGGCATCAGGCAGCAGCGGCCTCGACAACCTTGGCCGTTTGCGCGATGTGAAGTACTACGAGTTCCTTTACGAGCTGCTCGCGAAGCAGTACGAGATCGCCAAGATAGACGAGGCCAAGGACGCCACTGTAGTCCAGGTGATGGACAAGGCGATCGAGCCCGATTTCACGTCCAAGCCAAGGCGGTCGCTGATCGTGCTGTTCTCCACGCTAGTGGCCCTGTTTGCAGGGATACTATGGGCGTCTATTCTAGAATCGATGTCTACAGCCCGTAAGGACCCGCAAAGTGTAGAGCGGCTGCACGCGTTGAGACGTTACTTGACGCCGCGCTGGCCTCCCACGCGAGCGTCAAAACGCGATAGCGAATACTGACAGTTGGGAACCGGCGTTGGCAGAGCATCGATTTGCGCTGGTCGGAGTTGTTGGCTGCATCGCGCCGCGCCATATGCGGGCGATCAAGGGAACCGGCAATCACTTAGTCGCTGCGACAGAGGTTGCCCCAGAGATGTGAGCTTTCTCGGGCACCGGTCCGACATCCGTGACCTGTTGCATGCGGCGGACCTCGCGGTGCTGCCGAGCTATCGGGAGGGCGCGCCACGCAGCTTGATTGAGGCGGCTGCCTGCGGCCTGCCTCTGGTGGCCACCGATGTGCCGGGCTGTCGCGAGGTTGTCTCGAACCAGGTAAACGGACTGCGGGTCCCGCCGCGCGACGGCAAACTCCTGGCCGAGGCGATCATTGAACTGCTTGTGGACCGCGAGCGCCGCGCGGCGATGGGCAAGCACTCGCGCGCGATGGCCTGCGAGCTTTTCTCCCAGGATCGCGTTATTCGAGAGACGATAGAGGTCTACACCCGAGCCCTTTCCCCTCCTTGATAAGGAGGGGAAATTGCCGACCCCTCTCCCCTCCTTGATAAGGAGGGGTGGCTGCGAAGCAGCCGGGGTGGTAGGGGTGGCCGGAAATTCTCACCACCCCGCCCGCTTGCGCGGGCACCCCTCCTCATTCGAGGAGGGGAAATTGCCGACTGATGATCTGTTCAAGCGCGAAATCGCGATTATCAAGGCGGCGAAGTAACCCGCCTCCGTAGCGGCAGTTGGCAATTCGCTACCTCTCGGCTTGATATTCTGCCGCCGATGAGCGGGGAGACTCAGGCGGAAATCGAGGCGTACCGATCCCAATGCTCGATGTGCATTTCCCGAACGATGTATGGCGCACCAAACGTAACGGCTTTCGTCTCGGCCTCAATTGCCACCGCAGCCCGCGCCACGTTATGATCGGGCCACCAGGTTCCACGGAAACCACCATGACCACACTGGAAATCAATCTGCCCGACGCCCTTGCCAAGGAAGCCCGGGACGCGGGTCTGCTTGCGCCCGCGGCCATTGAAGCGCTGCTGCGCGAAGCAATGCGCCAGCGGCGCATCGATCGCCTGTTCGAAATCAGGAATCAATTGCAGGCTTCTCCAATTGAGCCGATGACAGCGGAGGAAATCCAAGCCGAGATTCGCGCCGCGCGCGAAGAGGCGCGGCGGTGTGCGGTCGGTTCTTGACACCAATACCGTCGTCTCTGGTTTATTCTGGGGCGGGCCATCGAGCCTGCTGCTGGATGCCGCACGCGCCGGGAAAATAGAGCTATACACCAGCCCCGTCCTGCTCACGGAATTGGCACGGATAGTTGCACAGCGTAAATTTATTGCCGGTCTGAAACGCGTCGGCGCCTCGGTTGACGAACTGATTGAAGGCTATGCTGCGCTTGCGCAACTCGTGCGTCCAGCTTCGATCGCGCCCACCGTGCTTAGCGACCCCTCCGACGATCACGTACTCGCCTGCTCGCTCGCCGCACAGGCCGATCTAATCGTCTCGGGCGACGCCGATCTGCTCAATCTCAAGACCTATCAAGGCATCTCCATCGTTGGCGCTGCGGAAGCGCTGCGACGCCTTGAACAGCGCGCACCTCGCGCGTAGCGCGAGCAGGGGTGGCTGCGAAGCAGCCGGGGTTGAAGGGGCTGCGGAAATTCTCACCACCCCGCCCGCTTCGCGGGCACCCCTCCTCATTCGAGGAGGGGAGATCGCCGACTGTGTCCCTCTCCCATCGAACTATTAACGGCGCCGCGACGCAACGAGCACGCGGCCGCGGGCGAGTTCGCGAAGGAACGCGTGCAGCGGCAAGACCCGTATCGGGCCGTCCCGAAGCGGGCGGTCGCCGAGATAGACGCCGTAGGAGCTGGTCGCCGCGCCCCCGTGGTGCAGGTCGGCGAGCGGCCGGCCGTACTCCGGCCGCCAGCGCGCACTCGCCTTCACCTCTATCCCGACGGCGTGTTTGCCGCGGCTCCAGATGAAATCCACTTCCGACCCGGAAGCCGTTCGATAGTACGAGAGCTCGCCTCCGCAACCCGAGTACGCGATCTGCGCGCGCAGCTCGTGAAACACGAGCGTCTCGAGCAGCGTGCCGCGTTCGGCGGCTTCAAGCGGCTCGCGCAGCCGTCTCGACAGCGCCCGCACTACGCCCGTGTCGAAGAGATAGAACTTCGGATGCTTCACTTCCTTGACCTTCGCCCGGGGGCGCCACGCCGGCAGCCAGGCGCCGATCAGAGTGTCCACCAGCACCTCGAAGTATCCCTGCACGGTCGGCCGCGCCACCGCGGCGTCGCGCGCGAGCGACGCGACGCTGGTGACTTGGGCATTGGCGAGCGCCGCAACCTCCAGAAAGCGGGTAAACGAATCGAGGCTCCTGACGAGCGCCTCGGCCCGGATCTCCTGCGTGAGGTAGGTCTCGACGTACGCCTCGAGCAGATCGATCCGTATTGCGGCGCTGCGCTCGCTGCGTACCAGCGGCAAACCGCCGAAGCGCAGCAGATCGTCGGGCCCCGGCTCGGCCCCGATCTCTGCAACCGTGAGCGGCAGCATGCGCCGCGTGACCGCGCGCCCGGCAAGCAGGTTCACGTCCTCGCGCCGCAGCCTGCGCGCCGAGGACCCGGTGAGCGCGAAACGCCAGCGGCGCGGGGCCGAAGCGAGCGCGTCGTGGATTTCGTTGAGGAGCGAAGGCAGCTTCTGGACCTCGTCCACCACGACCCACGATCCGCGCGGCAGCGCTTCCACCTCGCGCCGAAACGAACCCGGATCGCGCATCAGCCGCAGCAGCTCCCGGTCGAGCAGCAGGTTGTACCAGCTCGCTCGCGGCAGCTGCGTGCGCAGCCAGGTGGTCTTGCCGGTGCCGCGGGGGCCGAGCAGCAGGAACGAGCGTTCAGGCAGCGGGAGGCGGCGTGCATACATCGCCAGCATTATGACGGTAAAAATGCCGGCGGTCTATACAGGCCCCCTCCTTCCCCTCCTTGATAAGGAGGGGTGGCTGCGAAGCAGCCGGGGTGGTAGGGGTGGCTGCGGAAATTCTCACCACCCCGCCCGCTGGCGCGGGCGCCCCTCCTCATTCGAGGAGGGGAAATTGGCCGACTGTGTTCTCTCACCACCGTTAGGCCTTGCGGCGGTTTGAAGAAAACAGCCAGCCGTAGATTGACAGGTAGGCGACGCAAAAAAGGAGCGACGCCGCCATGAGCCACCGCGTCTCTCTCCAGAACGCGATGGCCGGCAGGGCGCAGCACAGGGTCATGGCCCAGCCGAACGGCGCCACCTTGTTGTTGGCTCGAATGAGCGACGCCGGATCGGACACGATCGACGCCGGATCGGGATCGGAAACGTCCGCGCGGTCTCGTGTCAGGCGCAGGTAGATCGCTTGATGCAGGTGCAGGCGATCGGGTTGTCCGGCGGAGACGCCGCGCATCACTTTTCTGCGAAACATTGAGAAAATGGTTTCGAATATCGGATAGACGAGCAGCAGCATCGGGAACCACGGCGAGACTTCGGGGTGGCGCACGACCAGCAGCACGGAGAGCTCGGCTACCCAGAAGCCGAGAAGATAGGCGCCGCCGTCGCCGAGAAAAATCTTCCCCTTCGGGTAGTTCCAGGCGAGAAACCCGAGCAAGGCGCCGATCATGGCCAGGGCGCAGGTGAGCAGGAAACTATCTCCTACCTGAGTGGAAACATAGGCCATCCCCGCAAGCACGATCGCCGCGTGGCCGGCCGCAAGGCCGTTGTAACCGTCGATGATGTTGATGGCGTGCGTGACGCCGCCGACCGCGAAGATGGTGAAGGCGATCGCGAACGGCGCCCAGCGCAGCAAGGTATCCACGCCGGGCAGGTCCAGTCGCGGCAACACGGCCCCGAGCAGCCACGCACCCAGGCCGGCGGCGACCATGGTCAGCATCAGGCGCACCGGAACGCTGGTGTTTTTGGTGACGTCCTCGACGGTTCCTCCGAGAAACGCGGGCAGGCTGGCAAAGACGAGCAAGCCGAACTGCTCGAAGACGGCGCCTTGCCCGATGGCCGGCAATATGGCCGCCGACACGAGAAGACCCGCCATCGCGCTCAGGCCGCCGATGCGCGGGGTGGGTGCGGCGTGGAATTTCTGCGGGCCGGTGTCGACTGGATCGATGCTCCAGCTCGAGTGCAGGGCCTGGTAACGCACGATGAGAAAGCCTGCGAAAGCGGAAGCGAAGCCGGTCAGGAGCAAGATGAGAAGGCCGGTCCCCATCAGCGCATGATACTCAAGCCGGACGCGAGTGGGGTAGGATCGGGACCGCGTCGATTCCATCGATAGCAAGGGACTATGCGCCGTCTTCTACTGTTGTGGATGGGAACGATCGCGTGCGGCGTGTGTTCCTTTGCAAAGGCCAACCCGACCGGGCTCATCAACATGCCCGATGCCCGGTTCAATCCGGACGGAACCTTGCGCTTCGGCATGGCCTACGCGCGCCCGTATTTCGATGTTTCGGCGAATGCGACGTTGCTTCCCTGGCTCGAGACCAATCTGGCTGTTACCCGCATTACCGGCGTTCCCGGGTTCGCTGTTGACACCAACGGTTTCGGCGCGGGTTACGGAAGCTACAAGGACAAGAACGCCGGTCTGAAAATCCGCCTCATGGCGGAGGACCTCTGGTGGCCGTCTGTCGCGGTCGGCGCACAGGATCCCTTCGGCACCAGTCTCTTCCCGAAGCGCTACGCTGCCGCGACCAAGACCTTGGGTGACGCGCAAGTCACGCTGGGCTACGGCAGCCAACTGATCAACGGGGCGTTCGGGGGCGTGCGCTACTCGCCCGCGTGGCTCGGGAACTGGTCCTTGGTTTCCGAATACGACGCGAGCGACTACAGGAATTTTCCGTTCGCCGGCGAAACAAATGTGAGCGGGCGAACGCGCGGGCTCTCCGCCGCGATCGAGTATCGCCTCGGGTGGATGACTGCGGCCGTCTCGAATCAGCGCGGTGTCGCGGGAGCCAGCGCCACTGTCTCAATACCGCTCGATCGCCAGGAGTGGATCCCGAAAAACGCCGAACCCGAGCCCTACGCGAAGCGGATCCCCCGGCCGACGCTCGCGCAGTGGGGGGAGGACCCAAGCTACAGAAAGCGCATGGTCCAGGCGCTCTTCCGGCAGGATTTCAAGGACGTGCGCATCCGCCTGGAGCCGAACGCGCGCCTCGATCTCACGCTCACCAACAGCCGCATCTCGCAGATGAGCCGCGCGGTCGGGCGTGCGGCAAGAACCGCGCTGCTGCTTGCGCCGCTCGAGACCACAGAGATCCGTGTGACTTACACGACCAACGGCCTGCCGGTGGCGACTTACGAGTTTACCGATTTGCGAAAGCTCAACCGCTACTTCAACGGTCTGTTGATGCGGAAGGAGCTGGCCGAATCGGTCGCCATCCGCTACGCCGACCCGTCTTCATATCCCGAAATGGAAAAGGCAGACTTGCTGGCGGCGCTCGAGGAACCGACCCAGGCGAAGGTCCTTTACGGCGACGAAGGCAATTTCGTCAGCTACAAGAGCCAGGGCGCCGGCCTGGATGTGTTTCAGATCAGGCCCACCATGAGCGCCTACATCAATGGACCGGAAGTGTTTCAGTACAGCCTCGGGGTGCTCACAACCTATGACCGCGAGCTCTACGAGCGCCTCTTCCTCAATTCGGGGGTCAACCTCATCCTGTACGAGAACATCACCGAGGCGCTGGGGGTCAACAACAGCACGCTTCCGCACGTGCGCTCCGATTTCGGGGAGTACGCGAAAGGCCCGCCGCTGAGACTCGATCACCTGTTCTTGAACCGCGTCTATCAGCCCTCCGAGCGGACCTACGCGAGGCTCACCGGGGGCTGGCTCGAGCAGATGTACGGCGGAGTGGGCGCTCAGTGGCTGTACGTGGAGCGGGGCGCGCCCTGGGCGTTCGACGTGAGCGTCGATGCGGTCAAGCAGCGCGACTTCGACGGCTGGTTTGGATTCCAGGATTACCGGACGGTGACCGCGCTTGCGGCGCTTCACTACAAGCTTCCCTATCAATCCACATTCACGACGCGCGCCGGGCGGTTCCTGGCTCGCGACTTTGGGGTGCGCTTCGAGATCAGTCGGCGCTTCCGCATCGGGATTGAGCTGGGCGCGTGGTATACGGTAACCAATGCCGTCGATACCGGTGTTGACGGGAGCAACTACCGCGACAAGGGCGTCTTTGTCTCGATCCCGTTCGAGGTTTTTCTGCTCAAGGACACCCGCGTCACGACGGGCTTTTCGCTCGCGCCCTGGACCCGCGACGTCGGGCAGATGGTCAATTCGCCGGATCTGTACCGGATGCTCGAGAAGCCGCTGGTGATCGACATGCACAAGAGCGACGGCTTGTCGCGCTTGGGCGATGTCGAGGATGATTACAACTTGCCCTATCTCGGCAGTCCGATGCGGGAGCGTTCACTTGAGCGCGAGAGGAAGTAAATATGGATTTCACCACCCCGCCCGCTGGCGCTGGCACCCCTCCTCATCCGAGGAGGGGAGGACCCAATATTTTTTGAGGGGAGGACCCAATTTTTTCCCCTCCTTGATAAGGAGGGGTGGCTGCGAAGCAGCCGGGGTGGTGTTGAGTTGGGTTTTCCTGGCGCTGGGCCTTTGCGTGTCTTCGGCCAACGCACAGGTTCCTGCAAAGTGCTTCGTGTCCGACCCTGAGCTGCAGGGCGCCTATGCAGGAGGCTGCAAGGACGGGAAAGCGCAGGGTCAAGGCGGGGCCGAGGGGAACGCTGTCTATGTCGGCGAGTTTCACCAGGGAAACAAGCACGGGCGAGGGGTGAAGACCTGGTCCTGGGGCGACCGCTACCAGGGAGATTTCCATGACGACGCCAAGCACGGAATGGGTGTCTACACCTGGGGGACGCGCTCGGCGTATGCCGGCGATCGCTACGAGGGCCGATTCGCGAACGACATGCGCAGCGGCTACGGTGTATACGTTTGGGCGAGCGGCGACACCTACGCCGGCCCGTGGAAGAACGACGCGGTGGCGGGACGCGCCACGCCGATGATGATCGCGAGGTTCCGGGCCGCCACTGAGTCTCTGGCGGCGATGGCAAGGCCCGGCGTAAAACTATGCGCGGAAGCTAGCCTCGGGTCGAAGGAACGCATCGAGGGCGAAACGCAGGCTGTGAATCGAAGCAGGCGACAAGTCGCGGTCAAGGTCACCAAGCTCGGCTCGACCCCGCTCGTCGTGGCGGGGACGCAAGTCGCACCCGGCGAGGTAGTCTGGGACGATCCGCTCAACTGGATTCCGTGCAATTGACCCTGTCTTCCCACCGCAGCATCTGGCCTCCGTGCAATTGACCCAGTTTTCCCTTCGATACCGCAGCATTTGGCTTCTTCTGGGATCGGGAATGATCGCAGGCGTCGTCGTTTTGTCGCTCATCCCGGTGGAGGTGGATTTCCGCGAGGATAGCGACAAGGTCGCGCATCTTTTTGCGTACGGCAGCCTGTCGCTCTGGTTTGGAATGATTTTCGCGGGCACAGGCCGGCAGCTTGGCATCGCGGTGGCGTTCGCCGCACTGGGCGTGGCGCTGGAGTTTCTGCAGGGAATGACCGACTACCGCACCTTCGATATCGCAGACATGGTTGCGAACACGATTGGCGCGGCGCTCGGCTGGGGTCTCGCTCAGACGCCGCTGAAGAACGGGTTTGCCTGGATCGAGCGCACGTTCTTTTCCCCTCCTTGATAAGGAGGGGTGGCTGCGAAGCAGCCGGGGTGGTCCTTCCTTAGTCCCTCACGCGCGCGATCCTCACTACGTCCTGGATGTGCCTGAGCGCGCGCAGCACTTTGGCGAGATGCATCCGGTTGGAGACTTGCAGGGTGAAGTGCATGGTCGTGTAAAGGCCCCGCTCTTCGTCCATGCTGACGTTGTCGATGTTGGCGCCGGCTTCGGCTATTGCCGCGGCGACCTTCGCCAGCACGCCGCGTTGATTCGCGACCGTCACGCGAATCGCGACGTCGAACATCTTGTCGGCTTCGGGCGCCCACTCGACGTCGAGCCATTTTTCGGGATCGCCGCGCGACTTTGCCGCGCTCGGGCAGTCGTGCGTGTGCACGACCAGGCCCTGGCCTTTCTTGATGAAACCGGTGATGGGGTCGCCGGGGATCGGGTTGCAGCACTTGGCGAATTGCACCGCCATGCCCTCAGAGCCGCGAATGACGATAGGGCCGGCCGGCGGCCTTCCTTCGGCTCCTTGCTGCTCGGTGAGCGACAGCAGCTTCCGCGCGACGATGGCGGCAAGCCGCTTCCCCAGGCCGATGTCGGCGACGATTTCCTGCCGCGATTTCGCGCCGAATTCGCGCAACAGTTTCTCCCAGCGCTCCTGCGTCGCCTCGGCGGGCTTGGCGCCGAGCGAGCGCACGGCCTGATTGAGCATGCGCTCGCCGAGCGCGGCGGCTTCGTCGAAGTGCATCGTCTTCAGGAAGTGCCTGATGTGCGAGCGCGCCTTGGCGGTTTTAACGTAAGACAGCCACGCCGCATTGGGATGGGCGTGTGCGGCGGTGATCACCTCGACGCGGTCGCCGTTCTTGAGCTCGGTGCGCAGCGGCACGAGCTCGTAATTGAGTTTCGCTGCGACGCAGCGGTTGCCGATATCGCTGTGGACCGAATAGGCAAAATCCACCGCGGTTGCGCCGCGCGGCATCGCCATGATCTTGCCCTTCGGGGTGAATACATAGACCTCGTCGGGGAACAGGTCCACCTTGATGTGCTCGAGGAATTCAGCAGGGTCGCCCGAGGCGTGCGGGATGTCGAGCAGGGACTGCAGCCATTTGTGCGTGCGCTGCTGCACTTCGCTGATTTCGGCATCCGAGCTCTTGTACAGCCAGTGCGAGGCGACGCCGGCCTCGGCGATGTGGTTCATCGCTTGAGTGCGGATCTGGACCTCGACGGGCATGCCGTAAGGGCCGATCAAGGTCGTGTGCAGCGATTGATAGCCGTTCACCTTGGCAATGGCGATGTAGTCCTTGAATTTTCCGGGTACGGGCTGGTACAGGCCGTGCAGCACGCCCAGCGCGAGGTAGCAGGCAGGCTCGTCCTTGACGATGACTCGAAAACCGTAGATGTCGAGCACCTGCGAGAACGAAAGGTGCTTTTCGTGCATCTTGTTGTAGATCGAATAGATGTGTTTTTCGCGGCCGCTTACGGTGGCCTCGATCCCGGCTGCGGGCAAGCGCTCCTTGAGCGCCTTGAGGATCTTGTCGAGCACCGCGCGGCGGTTGCCGCGGGCGGATTTGACGGCTTTTTCCAGGACCTTGTAGCGCAGCGGATAGAGGTGCGAAAACGACAGCTCCTGCAGCTCGCGGTAAAGACCGTCCAGGCCCAGGCGGTTGGCGATCGGTGCGTAGATCTCGATCGTCTCGCGTGCGACGCGCCGGCGCGTCTCCGCGTTGAGCGCTTCGAGCGTCCTCATGTTGTGCAGCCGGTCGGCGAGCTTGATGAGGATGACGCGCACATCGCGCGCCATCGCGAGCAGCATCTTGCGGAAGTTCTCGGCCTGGGCGTCGACCTGGGACTGGAACTCGATGCGATCGAGCTTGGACAGTCCGTCCACCAGTTCCGCGACGGGCTTGCCGAAGCGCTCGGTGATTTGCTGCTTGGAGACCTCGGTGTCCTCCATCACGTCGTGCAGCAGCGCCGCCATCACTGCCTGGGCATCGAGCTGCCAGTCGGCGACGATCTCTGCGACCGCAATCGGATGCGAGATGTAGGGGTGGCCGCTCTTGCGGAACTGCCCCTGGTGCGCGGTGTTGCTGAACTGATACGCCTCTTCGATGCGACTGATGTCGCTGGGCTTGAGGTAGCCGAGGTGCTGCCTGAGATCGGTGATGAGAACCGCAGCCATACCTTACTTTACCCCCTTGTGAAGGAGGCGATGGTTTCTCCCCTCCTCGCATGAGGAGGGGTGACCGCGCCAGCGGGCGGGGTGGTGCGGGGTGGTCAGAAGAGCAACATGGTTCTCCCCTCCTCGAATGAGGAGGGGTGCCCGCGTCAGCGGGCGGGGTGGTGAGAATTTCCGCCGCCCTTACCGCCCCGGCTGCTTCGCAGCCGCCCCTCCTTATCAAGGAGGGGAGAAGGCTTGGGTCGCGGGTTACCCCGTGTGGACGCGGTTCAGGTATTCGATACCGACTTTGCCTAGGGCGATCTCGCGCAACGCGACGACGGTGGGTTTGTCGCGCGTGATCTCGATGAGCGGCGTGCCGCCCTGGGCGAGCTGACGGGCGCGGTAGGTGGCCGCGAGCGTCAATTGGAAGCGGTTGGGAATTCTTTTGAGACAGTCTTCGACAGTGATGCGTGCCATGCAGCCCTCGTAGGGTCTAGCCCCGGTTCTAAGAAGCGGTTATCTAAGTCTGGTGTTTGAAGATTTCCGGGTGTTGCGAACTCTGGCGGGCGAGCGTTAATCGAGTTGCACGTGCCAGGGCGGCGAGATCTCGCCGGGCCTCTTCGAACTCTTTGTTAATAATAACATAGTCGAACTCCGCGACGTGGTCGATTTCCGCGCGCGCGGCGCGCAATCGCCGCTGGATCGCCTCTTCGGAGTCCTGGCCGCGACCTCGCAGGCGGCGTTCGAGCTCCTGCAGGACCGGGGGCGGCGGCAGGATGAAGACGCTCACCGCGTCCGGGAACGCCCTGCGGATCTGCTGGGCGCCTTGCCAATCGATCTCGAGCATCACGTCCAGGCCCTTGGCGTGCGCTTCGCTGATCCACTTTTGCGAAGTGCCATAGCTGTTTCCGTGGACTTCCGCCGTTTCCAGGAACTCGCCGCGCTCGAGCATCGCAGCGAAATTCTCGCGATCGACGAAATGATAATCGCGACCGTTGACCTCGCCTGAGCGCGGCGGCCGTGTAGTGAAAGAGACCGAGAGCGTCAACCGCTTGTCCTCGGCGAGCACGGCCCTCACCAGAGACGACTTACCCGCGCCCGAGGGCGCCGATACGATGAAGAGATTGCCGACCATGAGGGTAGGATCGAGGATCAAGCCGTCAGGATCAAGGAAAGAAATCTCATTCGAGATCTCTGCCTTGTCATCCTGAGCCCTTCGCTTCGCTCGAGGGTAAACTCCGCGAAGGATCTGTTCTCCTCGATCCTCATTCGATGTTCTGTATCTGCTCGCGCATCTGCTCGATCAAGAGCTTCAATTCGAGGCTCGCGTCGGATAGCTCCTTCGACACCGACTTCGAGCCGAGCGTATTCGCCTCGCGGTTCAATTCCTGCATCAGGAAATCCAGGCGCTTGCCGGCCGCCCCCCCGGCCCCGACGACGCGATTCACCTCATCGAGGTGCGCGCGCAGGCGCATGAGTTCCTCGGCGACGTCCGCCTTTACGCCGAAGAGCGCGATTTCCTGGCGGATGCGCTCCTCGTTCGCCTCGCCCAGCGCCTCGCGCAGACGCGCGGTCACCTTTTTCTCGTAGGCGGCAATCGCCTCGGGCAGCTTCGGCTGGATCGAGGAGAGCAGCGCCTTCATGCGCGCCACGTGCTCGATGAGCATTCTCCCCAGCTTTTCGCCCTCGCGCGATCTTGTCGCGGAGAATTCCTCCAGAACTTCGCTCACGAGCGCGACGCAGCTCTCGCGCAGCAGCGGCGAGCGATCGTCGGCGAGAACGCCTGGCCAGTGCAGCACCTCGCCTATGGCAAGCGGCCGCGCGTCCGGGATCACCGCACGCACCTTGCGCGAAGCCTCCGCAAGGGCGGCGAGCAGCCCTTCATTCACGCTTATCTGTGGCGCCGATCCGGCGGGCGGGGTGACCGAGACGCGGCATTCCACTTTGCCGCGAACCACACGCGTCTGAATCAGTTCGCGCAGCGCAGGCTCTGCGGCGCGCAGCTCCTCGGGCAGCCGGAACTGCAGGTCCAGGAAGCGGCCATTTACGCTTTTCAGCTCCGCTGAGAGCGAAGCTATCGGCAACTCTCGCGTCGCGGCTGCGTAGCCGGTCATGCTGCGGATCATGGGTCGTGAGCGATCGCGCCGTATAATGCACGGCGCTAATTTTGAAAACGCCGCTATCATAACGGTTACAAACGCCGCGCCGCTACCCCCTTAATGGTTCAGCAGGCAAATCAGCCGTTGCCGAACGGCTATCAGCTGGAAAACTACCGCATTGCGAACGTGCTCGCGAGCGGCGGTTTTTCCATCGTCTATCTCGCCCACGACGAGCACGATCAGCCGGTCGCGATCAAGGAGTATCTCCCGAGTCAGCTCGCCTTGCGCAAGGAGGGCGACGTGCTGCCCTCGATCTCCGAGGAGAACCTGACCACTTTTCGCTTCGGTATGAAGTGTTTCTTCGAGGAAGGCCGGGCGCTCGCTCGACTGTCGCATCCGAATGTGGTGCGCGTGCTCAACTTCTTTCGCGCCAACGAAACGGTGTACCTGGCGATGCGCTACGAAAGAGGCAGGACTCTGCAGGAGCACATCGTGGCGTGCCGCGGTGCGGTCAAGGAGATTTTCATCCGTCACGTTTTCTCCCTGTTGCTGAACGGGCTGCGCGAGGTGCACTCGAACAAGCTGCTTCACCTGGACATCAAGCCGGCCAACATCTACATTCGCAATGACCTTTCGCCGGTATTGATCGATTTCGGAGCTGCGCGACAAACCTTTGTTGAGGAGGGACTGCGTCTGAATCCTGTCTACACCCCCGGCTACGCCTCGCCCGAGCAATATACGAACCGCGAGCTGCTCGGACCCTGGAGCGACTGCTACTCCGTCGGCGCGAGCATTTTCGCCTGCCTCTCGGCCATGGCGCCGCAGGCGGCCGACGAACGCCTGGAAAAGGACCGCTATGTCTCCGCCACCAAAGTAGGGAACGCCAGGTATTCCCGCCAGCTTCTGGAGACGGTGGACTGGTGCCTCGAGCTCGATCATATGAAGCGCCCGCAGAGCGTGTTCGCGCTGCAAAAAGTGCTGATGGAGGAGAAGGACCCTGAAATTCACCGCAAGCGCTCGATGCTCGACACGCTGCGCGGCACCTGGATGAAGGGGGCCGGACGATGAAGTTTTCGATCTTCCAGGAAAGCCGCAAAGGGGGACGCAAGGCAAACCAGGACCGTATCGGGTACGCCTACACGCGCGACACGCTGCTGACGGTGGTGGCCGACGGCATGGGAGGGCACCTGCATGGAGAGGTGGCCGCTCAGATCACGGTCCAGTACCTCACCGAAGCGTTCCAGCGCGATGCAAAGACCAAGCTTGCGGATCCGTCGGATTTTCTGAGAAAAGGCATCAAAGAGGCGCATTTCGCGCTCGCGGACTACGCCAGAGCGCGCGGTCTCGCCGAATCGCCGCGAACTACTTGTGTCGCCTGCGTGGTGCAGGATTCAATGGCGCACTGGGCGCACGTGGGCGATTCGCGTCTGTATCACGTGCGCGGGGGCCAGGTTCAGGCCCAGACCCGCGATCATTCGCGTGTGCAAATTCTGGTTGACCGGGGCCGTATCCGCGAAGAAGCTGTCGCCGTTCATCCGGACCGCAACAAGATTTTCAACTGTATCGGAGCAGCCACTCCGCCGGAGGTCGAGCTGTCCAAGCAGATGGTTCTGCAACAGGGCGACACCCTGCTCCTTTGCACCGATGGAGTATGGGGGCCGCTTACGCGCAAACTCATCACCGCCGCGCTTCTGAATGGCGACATCATGAATACGATGCCCGAATTGCTCGACCTGGCGGAGGCGCGCGCCGGCAAGGATTCCGACAACCTGTCGGTCGTGGCCGTCGCCTGGGAGGAAAGCCCCGCCGGCGCGACGACCGTCCCATTTCCGGATCTGGACGGCGTTACTACTCAGCGCGAGGATTTCAGCAAGGCTCAGGATGGCGATCTCACTGACGAGGAGGTTGACATCGCCATCGCCGAAATCCGTGAGGCGATCCACAAACACCTGCAGCCGAAACCATGAGACCGGAGGCGATCCGCGTGCACCTGTGGCCGAAACCATGAGACCGGGCGGGCGCCGCTTCGATCAGTTGCGCGAGGTGCACATTCAAAGGAAATTCACCCGGCATGCGGAAGGTTCGGTGCTGATCGCGTTCGGAGATACCCGCGTGATCTGCACCGCGAGCGTCGAGGAGGTCGTGCCCGGGTTTCTCAAGAACCGCGGGCGAGGCTGGATCACCGCGGAATACGGCATGCTGCCGCGCTCCACTCACACCCGCACCGAGCGCGAGGCGGCGCGCGGCAAGCAGACCGGGCGCACCCAGGAGATCCAGCGGCTCATCGGCCGCAGCTTGCGCGCCGTCGCCGACCTGGAGAAGCTCGGCGAGCGCACCGTGAAAATGGACTGCGACGTGCTCCAGGCCGACGGAGGCACGCGCACCGCAAGCGTTACCGGAGCCTTTGTCGCGCTGCACGATGCAGTAGGGACGCTGTTGCAGCGCGGAGTTCTTCCTGCCTCGCCGATCCGCGATTTCGTCGCCGCCGTGTCGGTGGGTTTGCACCAAGGCATGCCCATGCTCGATCTGGACTACGGCGAGGACTCGGGCTGCGATACCGACATGAACGTCGTGATGACGGGCTCCGGGAATTTCGTCGAGATCCAGGGCACCGCCGAGACCCAGCCGTTCACCACGGCCCAGATGGATGCCTTGGTCGCGCTGGCGAAGCAAGGGATAACCGAGCTCATTCAGAAGCAAAAGCAGGCGCTGGGGCTTCCCTGATTTCTCCTCCTCACATGAGGAGGAGAATTTAGCTACCACCCCGGCGCTGCGCGCCACCCCTCCTCATTCGAGGAGGGGAGTTTGACCACCGGGTTAAAATGAATACGTGAAAAAGCTTGTCCTTGCTTCGTCAAATCCCGGCAAGCTGCGTGAGTTCGAGGCGCTGCTCGCGCCGCTGGGGATGGAGATCGTCCCGCAGTCAAATCTCGGGGTGACCGATGCCGAGGAGCCGCACGGCAGCTTCGTTGAAAACGCGCTCGCCAAGGCGCGCCACGCGAGCCGCCGCACCCGGCTCCCCGCGCTTGCCGATGACTCGGGGATTTGCGTCGCGGCGCTGGACGGAGAACCCGGCGTGCATTCGGCGCGATTCTCAGGAGCGCCGTCTCCGGATTCGATGCCCGGGCGCGACACCCAGGACGCGCGTAACAACGAGAAGCTGATCAAGCTGCTTGCCGACAAGGACAACCGGCGCGCTCATTACTACTGCGTCATTGTGCTCATGCGCCACGCAGATGATCCCGAACCGATCATCGCCGAAGGCAGCTGGGCGGGCGAGATCGTGGCGGAGCCGCGCGGCGCAAACGGCTTCGGCTATGACCCGTATTTTTTTCTGAAGGATCTCGGCAAGACAGCGGCGGAGCTCGATCCGGGCGAGAAAAATCTCGTCAGCCACCGCGGCAAGGCGCTGCGGCGTCTGCTCGCGAAGCTGAAAGAGGGCGCCTGGCTGTGAGCGTGTCCTTGGCCCCGTCTCCTTCCGGCGTGCGCCTGTCGCAGCTTCCGCCGCTTGCGCTCTACGTTCACATGCCCTGGTGTGCGAAGAAGTGTCCGTACTGCGATTTCAATTCGCATCAGGTAAAAGGCGACCTCCCCGAACGGACCTATGTCGAGGCGCTCGTGACGGACCTCGAGCTCGCGCTTCCGGACGTATGGGGGCGGCGCGTCTACAGCGTTTTCTTTGGCGGCGGCACGCCCAGTCTTTTCTCCGCCATGGCGATCGAGACGCTGATCTCGGCGTTCCGCGCAAGGCTTTCGCTCGCCGCCGATTGCGAAATCACCCTGGAGGCAAATCCCGGGACTTTCGAGTCGGAAAAATTCCGCGGCTATCGCGAGGCCGGAGTGAATCGCCTCTCGATCGGCATCCAGAGCTTCAACCCGAAGCACTTGAGGGCGCTTGGCCGCATCCACGACGACGCCGAGGCCCGGCGCGCGATCGAGATTGGCCGGGACTGCTTCGACAACATCAACCTCGACCTCATGTACGCGCTTCCCGAACAAACGCCCGGCGAAGCGCGAGCCGACGTCCAGGCGGCGCTCGAAGCCGGCACGACGCACCTGTCCTTCTACCATCTCACCCTCGAACCGAACACTTTTTTTTATCGGCATCCGCCCGTGCTGCCCGAAGAGGATGCGGCCGCCGCGATGCAGGACGCCATCGGGGCCCAACTGGCCGAGAACGGCTACGTCCACTACGAGACCTCGGCTTGGGCGAAGTCCGGCCGCGAGTGCCGTCACAATCTCAACTACTGGCGCTTCGGCGATTACCTCGGCATCGGCGCGGGCGCCCACAGCAAGCTGAGCTTTCCCGACCGCGTCGAGCGGAGCATGCGCTGCAAGGACCCCAGAAACTATCTGGAGCGCGCCGCGCGCGGCGAGCCGGTGCAGGAGCGAAAAGAAGTCGGCCGCGCCGATCTCGTTTTCGAATTCATGATGAACGCGCTGCGCCTGTCTGAGGGGTTCCCGGTCTCGTTATTCGTCGAGCGCACGGGCTTGCAGATCGCAGTGGCCGAAAAACCGCTGAGGGAGGCCGAGGCGCGCGGCCTCATCGTCCGCGACCACGAACGCATTCGGCCGACGGATTTAGGGCAGAGCTTCCTGAACGATTTGCTTCAGCTGTTCTTGCCGCATGCCGAGAGAGCCTGACCGGCTCACCACCCCGGCTCACCACCCCGGCGCTTCGCGCCACCCCTCCTTGAGAAAGGAGGGGAAACAGCGTTTGTGTGCTTCTTCCCCTCCTCGCATGAGGAGGGGTGCCCGCGCGAGCGGGCGGGGTGGTCAGATTTTTCTGAACACCAGATCCCAGACGCGGTGGCCGAGTTCGAGGCCGCGGCGTTCGAACTTGGTTTCGGGCCGAGTGGCGGGGCGCTCGGCGTAACCGGGAGCGGTGTTCGCGAGCAGGGGCTCTGCGGAAAGCACGTCCAGCATCTGCCGGGCGTAGTCCTCCCAATCGGTGCACGTGTGCAAATGGGCGCCCGGCTTCATCCTGGAGGCCAGCAAAGCGACGAACGGCGGCTGGAACAAACGCCGTTTGTGATGGCGCTTCTTCGGCCAGGGATCCGGAAAGAAAACATGCACCCCATCGAACGTGGTGGGGGCGATCATGTGCCGCAGCACTTCGACCGCGTCATGCTGAATGAGGCGGACGTTTCCCAGGCGCAGTTCGGCGATGCGTTTCAGCAGACTCCCGACGCCGGGAGTATGCACATCGATGCCGAGATAGTCGTTTTCGGGATGCTGCTGCGCGATGGCCGCAGTGGTTTCGCCCATGCCGAAGCCGATCTCGAGGATCTTGGGCGCAGCGCGGCCGAATATGTTGTCCAGATCAACAACGGCAGAGGAGAACGGGACGCCGAATACCGGAAGGAGATCAGCGTGGGCGCGGCGCTGCGCGCTCGACATGCGCCCCTGGCGCAAGACGAAGCTGCGGATCGGGCGCCGTTCCTGCAAGGAAGCGGGGTTACGCGGCCTTCGGTGAGATGAGACCCGAGGCCGGCGAGCTGGGGCTGGCTGAGTAGAGCTTCTTCGGCATGCGGCCGGCGAGGAAAGCCTCGCGGCCGGCTTCGACGGCCTTTTTCATCGCCTGCGCCATCAACACCGGGTTCTGCGCCTTGGCGACCGCCGTGTTCATGAGCACCGCGTCGCAGCCGAGCTCCATGGCGATGGCGGCGTCGGAGGCCGTGCCGACTCCGGCATCGACCACCACCGGGACCTTTGCACTTTCGATGATGAGCTGCAGGTTCCAGGGATTGAGAATCCCCATGCCCGAGCCGATGAGGGAGGCGAGCGGCATGATCGCGACGCAGCCGATGTCTTCGAGCCGCTTGGCGACGATCGGGTCATCATTCGTATAGACCATCACCTTGAAGCCCTCGCGGACCAGCGTTTCGGCGGCTTGGAGCGTTTCGACGATATTCGGATAGAGCGTGTTCGGATCGCCCAGCACTTCGAGTTTCACCAATTCGTGGCCGTCGAGCAGCTCGCGAGCCAGGCGCAGCGTGCGCACCGCGTCCTCGGCGTTGTAGCAGCCGGCGGTGTTGGGAAGAATGGTGAACTTGCTGGGCGGCAGCGCTTCGAGCAGCGAGGGCTCGTTCGCGTTCTGGCCGATGTTGGTGCGGCGGATGGCGACGGTAACGATTTCGGCGCCGCTCGCTTCGACGGCGCGTCGGGTCTCGTCGAAATCCCGATACTTTCCCGTACCGATCAGAAGCCGTGAGCGATAAGCACGGCCGGCGATGAGCAGCGGATCGGCGATCTGTTCGGCAAGGCGCGTCGGAGCGTTCATCGTCCTACCCACCTCCGACGGCAACGACGATTTCGAGCGCGTCGCCGTCGGCGAGCCGCGTGTCCGCGTAGCGGCTGCGCGGCACGATCTCGCCGTTTTTTTCCACGGCCACGCGCTTTCCGGAAAGCTCGAGCGCTTCCAGAAGTCGCACGACACTTGCGCCGGGCTCAAGACGCTGCGCTTGACCGTTGACGGAGAGCTGGATCACCTGGAAACCCCGGGAACGAGAGGGTAAAATTATCTTACCATGCGGGCGTAGTTCAATGGTAGAACGAAAGCTTCCCAAGCTTAAGACGAGGGTTCGATTCCCTTCGCCCGCTCCAAAACAGACCATCGCGCGCACCAACTTCATGCCCGCCTCCTTCGACGGAAAGCTCGTGGTTGCAATCTCCTCGCGGGCCCTGTTCGACCTCGAGGAATCCAACCGCGTGTTCGAAGAGCAAGGCGTCGGCGCCTATCACCGGTATCAGCTCGATCATGAAGAAGAAGTCCTTGCCCCGGGCATCGCGTTTGAGCTGGTGAGGAAGCTCCTCAGGCTCAACACGCTCGCGCCCGCGCGAGCCCGAGTCGAAGTGATCCTCCTATCACGCAACACCGCCGACACCGGAATGCGGATCATGAACTCGATTGAGCACTATAAGCTCGACATCGCGCGCGCGGCCTTTACCGGAGGCGAGAATACCTATCCTTACGTACCGGCGTTCGACGCGCACCTGTTTCTTTCGGCAAATCCGGTCGACGTGCGCAAGGCCCTCGACGCGGGGCATGCCGCCGCGACGATTCTGCCTTCCAACGTCGGGCAGAACGTCGAGGTCACCGAGGGGCTGCGGATCGCGTTCGACGGGGACGCGGTGCTGTTCTCCGACGAGGCGGAGCGCGTCTACAAGCGCGACGGGCTCGAAGCTTTCACCGCGAACGAAGTCAGCGCTGCCAGGGAACCTTTGTCGGGAGGGCCTTTTAAAAGCTTTCTTGCGGCGCTGCACCGCATCCAGTCCGAATACCCGGCGGACCGCGCGCCGATCCGGACCGCGCTGGTGACCGCGCGCAGCGCGCCCGCGCACGAGCGCGTGGTGCGCACCCTTCGCGCCTGGAACATCCGGATCGATGAAGCGCTGTTTCTGGGCGGGCTGGACAAAGGTCCATTCTTGAAGGCTTTCGGCGCCGACATTTTTTTCGACGATCAGCGCGGGCACTGCGAGTTGGCGAGCCGGCATGTCGCAACCGGGCACGTGCCGTTCGGCGTCGCCAACGAATAGGAAACCGGAAATGAAGATTCTCAAATACGCCCTACTCACCATCGCCGGTATCGTGGTGCTCCTCGTGCTCGCCGTCGTCATATTCATCGCGACTTTTGATCCCAACAAATACAAACCCGAACTTGCCGCAGTGGTGAAGGACAAGACCGGCCGCACGCTCGCGATCGAAGGCAACATCGGCTTAACGATCTTTCCGAGCATCGGCGTTGCGGTCGGAAAAACGTCCCTGTCCGAGCGCAACAGCAGCCGGATTTTCGCCCGCCTCGAAGAAGCCAGAGTGTCGCTCGCGCTCATTCCCCTCTTTTCCAGGCAGGTGGTGGTCGACCGCGTGAGGCTGTCCGGACTCAATGCGGATCTGATCAAGCACAAGGACGGAACGACCAATTTCGATGATCTGATGGGTGCTCCCGGAAGGGGCGGGGCAGCCCGGCCTCAGTCCAAGCCCAAGCCGGGTCCCCAGCGGGAAGCCGTGCATCTGGACGTCGCCGGGATCGACATCCGTTCGAGCGCTGTTTCCTGGCGCGACGATTCGAGCGGTGGCCGGCTGAAAGCGACGATCGCCGAGTTCAGTACAGGACGCATCGCGAGCGGGGAGCCGGGGAAGCTTTCGCTTGCGGCGAAGATCGAGGGAACCCAACCGCGCATCAAGCTTGCCATCAATCTCTCGAGCGGCTACCGCCTGGATTTCGAAAAGCAGAAATTCGCCTTGTCGGGAATCGATCTGAAGCTCTCGGACGAGAGCGCGGGGGCGAACGTTGTCGGAACGTCGCTCAAAGGCGGGATCGAGATCGATCTCGCGCCCCAGTCGATCCAGTTCGATCTCGCCCTTGACCGCCTCAATGTGGATCAGGTCCTGGGGACGGAAAAGGGCAAGGCGCCCGCCGGCAGCAAGGCAGGCGCCGGCGCGCCCGCGGGCGGAACGGAAGAGCCGATCGACCTCTCGGCGTTGAAAGGGCTCACTCTGAAGGGAAGCCTGAAAATCGGCGAGTTCGTTGCATCGAATGTGAAGCTGGAGAAGCTCAACGTCGGTGTGCAGGCTGCGCTCGGCAGGGTCGAGGTCAATCCCCTCGCAGCGAGCCTCTATCAGGGAAACCTTGCCGGCAGCGCGAGCGTCAACGCCAACACCCAGCGTTTCTCCCTGAAAGGCCAGCTTGACGGGGTCGCCATCGGCCCGCTGCTGCGCGATGCGCTGAACAACGATCTTCTGGAAGGCCGCGGCAACCTCGCGCTCGATGTGCAGACCGGCGGCAACACCGTGAGCGCAATGAAAAAGGCGCTCGCGGGGAGCGCCGAGCTGACCTTGCGGGATGGCGCGCTGAAGGGCATCAACCTCGAGGAGACAATCCGCAAGGCAAGAGCGCTTGCGCGATCGAAGCCCACGGACGAGCACAAGGCCGAGCAAAAGGCCGAGCGGTCAGAAAGGACCGATCTCACAGAGTTGCGCGCGAGCTTCCTCATCAAAAACGGTGTGGCGCACAACGATGACCTTTCCGCGAAGTCGCCGCTGCTACGGCTTGCCGGTTCGGGCGATGTGGACATTGGAGCCGGCACGATCGACTACCTCGCCAAAGTATCAATCGTCGGCTCCTCGGGCGGGCAGGGCGGCAAGGAAGCTGGAGATCTGCGCGGGGTCACCGTGCCGGTGAAGATCACCGGCACGCTCGACGCGCCGCGGTTTCGCGCCGATCTGGGCGCTGCGGCCCGGGATGTGGCGAGGGAAAGGGCCGAGGAGAAGGTCAAGGAAGAGAAGGATCAGCTGAGGGAACGGGCGCGGGACAGGCTCAAGGGTCTTTTCAAGCGGTGAGCGCCTTTGCAAGGGCGCTCGTCCGCTGGCAGGCCCGCCACGGGCGCCACGACCTGCCGTGGCAGCGCACGCGCGATGCGTATCGCATCTGGCTCTCCGAGGTCATGCTGCAGCAGACCCAGGTTGCAACGGTCATCCCTTATTACGAGCGCTTCCTCGCGCGTTTTCCGGACGTGAAATCGCTCGCCGGCGCGCCGCTCGACGATGTACTCGCGCTGTGGAGCGGACTGGGCTATTACTCGCGGGCCCGCAACCTGCACGCCGCAGCCCAGGTGGCGGTCGAATCGTACGGCGGCGGTTTCCCGCGGACTCGCGAGGCGCTTGCTGCGCTGCCCGGAGTGGGCCGCTCCACGGCGGCGGCGATCGCGGTGTTCGCGTTCGGCGGGCGCGAAGCCATCCTCGACGGCAACGTCAAGCGGGTGCTCGCGCGCCATTTCGCGGTGCGCGGGTATCCGGGCGAGAAGCGGATCGAGAATCGTTTGTGGAAGATCGCAGAGGCGCAGCTTCCGGCAAAGAACATTGAACGTTACACGCAGGCGCTGATGGACCTGGGCGCGGGCGTGTGCGCGCGCAAGCGTCCCGCCTGCGCGAGTTGCCCTCTGAGAATGAGTTGCGAGGCCCATGCTCGCGGCAAGGAAGAGGCCTACCCCGCGCCTCGGCCGCGCAGGGTGCTGCCCCGCAGGGAAATTTCGATGCTGCTGCTTCTGCGCAAAGGTGAAGTGCTCCTGGAAAAACGCCCGCCGACAGGGGTATGGGGCGGGCTGTGGTGTCTGCCGGAGATGCCCGTGGGCGCCGATCCGCGCGAATATTGCGAGCGCCGATTCGGTGCGAAACGCATTCATGCCACCCACCTGCCGCTCCTTCGGCACGGTTTCACTCACTTCACTTTGGATGTTACCCCCGTGGTTTGCCGGCTCGAGGTTGCTGCGTCCATTTTGGCCGAGCCGGGAAAAGTCTGGCTGGTTCTTGAAGAGGCAGCGCAGGCCGCAATACCCGCACCGGTTCGGAAACTGCTCCTCGCGCTGCAGCGTCGTTAGGGGGAAGCTTTGCAGGCGATGTCGTCATTCCCGCGCAAGCGGGAATCCAGGAAGTTCAGACAGCCGCTGGATCCCCGCTTGGCCGTTCCTCGAAACTCGCTTTCGCTCGTTTTCGCGGGGATGACATATTCGAGGTTCCTTAGGTGGCGAGAAGGCCGCGGCTTTCGAGAAAGCGCTGCAGTATGGACAACCGCGTCAGGCTGTCGGACAGTTCGAGGAGCTTTTGTTTGGCGACAAGGGGCACGGGCAGGATTTCTGTCAGGCGATAACTTACCCATGCCGCGTCGTCGAACGCGTGCGGCTCGGAGAAAATGGGTTTGCCCTGGTCGATGACCACCATCTCCAGGAGCCGCGCGCAGGAAGCGAATTTCTCGGGCACCGCGATCGTTGCGTCCGGGGGAATCAGCTCGACATCGGCCGAAATCAGGCCTTGGGTGCTGGTTTCGCGAGCGAGGATGCGAAACCTCTGGCCGCCGCAGGTCTTCAGGTTCAGGATACCGTGCTGCTGCATGTCCCACTCGATGATCCTGGCGAGGCACCCGACTCCTTCGGGGATCGCAGGCGCGCCGACTTCGGTCCCCTCGTGGATGAGGCACACTCCGAAGGGTTCCTCACGCTTTAGACAGTCGCGCGTCATGTCCATGTAGCGCGTCTCGAATACCCGCAAGGGAAGCAGGCCTCCGGGAAAAAGCACCGCATTCAGCGGGAATATCGGAACGCGCAACGATCCCACGGGCGTGAGCGCCTAGCGTTCCTCGCCCCAGCGGCGCATCAGATCGTGTTGAACCCCCAGTTGATCGAGTATTCGCACGACGATGAAATCGACGAGATCCTCAATGCGCTTTGGATGGTGATAGAAGCCGGGGTTGGCGGGAAGGATCACCGCGCCCGCGCGAGCGAGCCTCAACATGTTTTCAAGGTGAAGCGCGGAAAACGGCGTCTCGCGCGGCACGAGAATCAGTTTGCGGCCTTCCTTGAGCATCACATCGGCGGTGCGCTCGATGAGCGTATCGGAAAGCCCCGCCGCGACCGCAGCAAGTGTGCCCACCGTGCAGGGACAGATGACCATCGCGTCGGGAGGATTTGAACCGGAGGCGACCGGCGCAAACCAGTCTTCGCGGCCGAACACGCGCAGCTGGCCGCGCTTGGCCGAATAGCGTTCGCCGAACATGCGCTCGGCGTCGGACGCGCGCGGCGGCAGCACGATCCCCAGCTCCTGCTTGGCGACCACGTGGGCGGCTTGCGAGTACAGCAAATAGACCCGGGCGTCGGCGCGTATCAGAGACTCCATCAACCTCAGGCCGTAGGGCATTCCGGACGCGCCGGTCAGCGCGACGACGACGGTCGGCTTCATGCCGCGGCCACAAGATGCCGGTGGCGCACCAGCACCGGAGTGTGGCTGCGAAAATGGGCGCCCAGGCGTTCGACGCAGTACACCGAGCGGTGCCGTCCGCCGGTGCAGCCGATGGCGACTGTTAGCGAGCTGCGATTTTCCTGCGCGTATGCGGGCAGCCAGGCTTCGACGAAGCGGCGGATGTCTCCAAGCATTGTTCCCACAATCAATTCCTTTTCGAGAAATGCCACCACTTCGGAGTCGAGCCCGGTAAGCGGCCGAAGCCGCGGATCATAGTGGGGATTAGGCAGACAGCGCACGTCGAACACGAGATCGGCGTCCAGGGGAACTCCGTCCTTATAGCTGAAAGACTCGAACACGAGCATGATCGATTCGGCGCGGATGCCGAGCAACTCCTTGGTCCAGTTGCGCAGCGCGTTAGGCAGAAGATCGGTGGTATCGATCCGATGACCGATCTCGGAAACGGGAGCGAGCAGCTCGCGCTCGCGCGCGAGGCACTCTTCGAGCGTGCGCGTGCCGGTCGCTAGAGGATGGCGCCTGCGCGTCTCGGAAAAGCGCCTGATCAGCGTATCGTTCTGTGCGTCGAGGAAAAGCAGCCGAAGGTCCACGCCCTGGCGTTTCAACGCCGCGACATATTCCGGAACCCGCTCGAGCGAATCGCCGGTGCGCGCGTCGATGCTCATTGCGACCCGATTGTGCCCCGCACGCCGCAGCAGTTCCACCGATTGATCGAGCAACTGCCCGGGGAGGTTGTCGACGCAGTAGTAGCCGCTGTCCTCAAGCACATTGAGGACGATGCTTTTCCCCGAGCCTGAAAGACCGCTGATGAGGACGAGCTGCATTCCGATACCTTAGCGGATTGGCGGGGGCCGCGCAAAATCTGACCACCCCGGCCGCTGCCGCGGCCACCCCTCCTTAACCAAGGAGGGAGATGCCCTGCAGCAATTTTCCCCTCCTCACATGAAGAGGGGTGCCGGCGCCAGCCGGCGGGGTGGTCGCCGCGCGTTGAGCCGCCTTTAGGTCGGCTCGAACGTGCGGAGTTAAAACGGCGACGTCAGCCGTCCGTTTTAACGGGACTTCATCTCCGCCTGCTGCCGTTGCATCAATTCGGCGGTCGAGTCAATGCCGCGAAGCTGCAGAATGTAGTTGCGCACCGCGGCCTCGAGCAGCACGGCAAGGTTGCGTCCCGCCGTGACCGGGAGAACCACTTTGCGGACGGCCACGCCGAGTACGTCCTCGGAGAGTTCATGCAGCGGAAGGCGCTCGGATTCGGTCCCGGATCGATCGAGATGCACGATCAGCCGCAGATTCATCTTCGGCCGCACCGCGGTTTCACCGAAGATCGTGCGGATGTTGAGCACGCCCAGACCGCGCACTTCGAGAAAATCCTTCAGCACCGGCGGGGCGCGGCACTCCAGCGTCGATGCGGCAATTCGCGAGATGTCGACGACGTCATCCGCGACGAGACCGTGGCCGCGGCTGACCAGTTCCAGCGCGAGTTCGCTTTTCCCGGCGCCCGAGTCACCCGTGATCAAGACTCCGAGTCCGAGGACGTCCATGCATACGCCATGGCTCTGGGTGGTCTCCGCCAGCGCCTTGCCCAGGTAGCGGCGGAAACGATCGATAACTTGCGTGCTGGGCATGTCCGTAACAAATACCGCCGTTTCCGAGGCTTCTGCGGCTTTCAGCATGCGCACGTCCGCGGGTGCTCCATCGGCGACAACGAGGGCGGCCGGGTGAACCGCGAACAGCTTGCCGAGCACCTGGAACAGCTCGGTTTCCTCGAATGCTGCCAGGTGAGCGATCTCGTGGTTGCCGAGGACCTGGATGCGATTGGGATGGATGAAGTTGAGGTGGCCTACGAGCGCGGCGACATCCGCGCTGTCGCGCCACAGCCGGGTTGCGCCGCTCGCTTTTCCGCCGATCCAGGCGAGCCCGAGCTTGTCGCGATTGTCGTCATACAGCTGCGCGACGCTGATCTGCAACATGAGGTAGCCAGGCGGTGATGTGCTGATGGAGAGTGCTCGCGTCGGCGTCGGTGGCGAGCTTTTCGCGCAGCTCGCGGTCGCTCAGCATCTGCGCGAGCTCGGACAAGGTTTGCAGGTGTTGCTCGGTGGCCTGCTCGGGCACCAGCAGCAGGAAAACAAGATTGACCGGTTTGCCGTCGGGGGCGTCGAAGGGCACCGGTTGCGCGAGGCGCACAAAAGCTCCCACTGCTTCCTTGAGGCCCTTGATCCTGCCGTGAGGAATCGCGACGCCCTGGCCCAGGCCGGTCGAGCCGAGACGCTCGCGCGCGAACAGGCTGTCAAACACGAGACTCCTCGCCACGCCCTGATTGTTCTCGAAGAGCAATCCGGCCTGTTCGAACATGCGCTTCTTGCTTGTGATATCCAAGTCCAGAAGGATGTTCGAAGGGGGCAAAAGCTTGGCAATCAGGTTCATCTCAGCGCTGCAGTTAAGCCTAATCCGACAATCGTGCACGCAGAATCCGTGCCCGGGGCACCGGAAAGGCGTGGAATTCTACACCATCGTCAAACGAGAAGCCTTTCCTGTCCGAGAGCCCGAGGCGCCGCATCGCGTTCGGCCGGGAAAAAGGCGCGCCCCTTCGAGACTACTCGTTATCCGAGGGGGGGCGGTGTTTGAGCGCATCGTGGGGATGCGCGTGCAGACGGTCTTTATGCTTGATGATCTGGCGGTCGAGCTTGTCCGCCAGAGCGTCGATTGCAGCATAGAGATCCGAATGTTCAGTCTTGACGAATAGGTCCTTGCCGGCAACGTGACAGGTGACTTCTGCCTTTTGGGCGAGGTGGTCCCCGGAGAGGATCACGTGGATGTCGATGACGTGATCGAAATGCCTCCGGATCCTGGAGAGTTTGCTCGCGACGTGGTCACGGAGCGCCGGCGTGACCGCCATGTGATGTCCACTGATGGTGAGGTTCATTCGAAGCAAACGGCCTCAAAGAGCCTTTCTCATGCTAACCGCGGGGATTTGCAGGGACTCACGGTACTTGGCGATGGTGCGGCGGGCGACCACGATGCCCTGCTGGCTGAGAATATCGGCGATTCTGCTGTCCGAAAGGGGTTTTCGAGCATCCTCTGCCGCGACCAGTTGCTTGAGCAGCGCCCGGATAGCGGTGGCCGAACAAGCGCCGCCGGTCTCGGTGGCGACGTGGCTTCCGAAAAAATACTTGAGCTCGAAGATGCCTCGCGGCGTAGACATGAATTTCTGAGTCGTGACGCGCGAAACAGTCGATTCGTGCAGGCCGAGCGTGTCGGCGATCTCGCGCAGAACCAGCGGCCGCATCGCGACCTCGCCGTGCTCGAAAAAGTGTCGTTGGCGGTCGACGATCGCCTGCGACACGCGCAGGATCGTCTCGAATCGCTGCTGAACGTTCTTGATCAACCAGCGGGCTTCCTGCAGCTGATGCGAAAGCTGATTGCCGGACTGGTTCCGGCTGTTCTGCAAAATATCCGCGTACATTCGATTGATGCGCAGTTTCGGCATGGCGTCGGCGTTAAGGGTCGCCACCCAGACATTCTTTAGCTTCCTGACGTTGACGTCGGGCACGATGTAACGCGTCTCGACTGCCGTGAACGCCGCGCCGGGACGCGGGTTGAGGCTTTGGATCAGCCGTTGGGCCTGCCGCAGGTCGTCGTCTCCGCATTGCAGCACCTTCTTGAGCCTGGCGAAATCGCGGGCGGCAAGAAGCTCGATGTGCGCGCTAGCTATGGCCAGGGCCAAGGCGCGGCTCGGTGTCGATTCCGGCAAGGCGAGCAGTTGAAGCCCGAGACACTCGGCGCAACTGCGCGCACCCACGCCGGTCGGATCGAAGTTCTGCAGGTGCTTGAGAGCGATCTGCAGCTCTTCGGGTTCAATCTGCAGCTCCTCGGGCACGAGCAGCGCCAGCTCATCGAGCGGTTGCGTGAGATATCCGTCGTCGTCCAGCGCCTCGATCAGAAACGCCACCAGGTCGCGGTCGCCGCGCTCGATCTGGGTGAGCGAGAGCTGGCGGAGCAAGTGCTCGCGCAGGTTCGGAGAATCGGCGGCGACCTGGAAAAAATCGCCCTCTTCGCCTTCGTCGCGCGAGCCCGTGCCCGACCCGGAACCGCCGCTCCAGTCGATGTCGGCAGAGAAAGTGTCCACCGGTGAGGGGTTCTCGTTGCTCGGCTCCTCCGCCGGCGCTGGGACGGCGGAAACCGGTTCACCGTTCAAGTGGGCGTGTACAGGTTCGGTATCGGTGTCTTCGCGCTCGAGCAGCGGATTTTCAGTCAGGAACGTTTCCAGTTCCTGATTCAATTCCGTGGTCGAGAGCTGAAGCAGGCGAATCGATTGCTGCAGCTGGGGCGTCAGCGTCAGGTGCTGCGAGAGCTTGAGCTGCAGAGTCTGCTTCATCGAAAGCGAACGCCTTGCGTGGAGGACCGCAATTCAGTCAAGCCAAAATGGGAGCAGAATGTCATCGGGCCGTGAGATCCTCTACAGCCGGAAATTTTCGCCGAGATAAACGCGTCTTACGTTTTCATTATAGACGATCTCGTCGGGCTTACCGGAGGCGAGAACGAGACCGTCGTTGATGATGTAAGCGCGGTCGCAGATCCCCAGAGTTTCCCGCACGTTATGGTCGGTGATGAGAACGCCGATGCCGCGTTCCCTGAGAAAGCGGATGATCTTCTGGATGTCGAGCACCGCGATCGGATCGATGCCCGCGAACGGTTCGTCCAGAAGAATGAAGCTCGGGCGAGTCGCAAGCGCTCGCGCGATCTCGACGCGGCGGCGCTCCCCGCCCGAAAGGGACAGCGCGGGGGACTGCCGCAGATGCGCAATGCTCAGATCGCGCAGCAGACCGGAAAGGCGGGACTCTGTTTCCTCCTCGGAAACCTCCTGCAACTCGAGGACCGCCCGGACATTCTCTTCAACGGTCAGCTTGCGGAACACGGAGGCTTCCTGGGGCAGGTAGGAGAGTCCCAAGCGGGCGCGCCGATGCATCGCGAAATGGGTGATTTCCCGGCCGTCGAGGTGGATCGCTCCGCCGTCCACGGCCACCAGGCCCACGATCATGTAGAAACAGGTTGTCTTGCCCGCGCCGTTCGGACCCAGCAAGCCCACGACCTCGCCGCTCGACACCTCCAGAGACACGTTCTTTACTACGACTCGCGAGCTGTAGCGCTTCCTGAGTTCATGAATTTGCAACCGGCTCATCGAACTCGCACCCCGTTCTGAGGACACCGGGACTAGCAGGGCGGGCTGGCGCCGGCGGGAACAGGCGCTTCAGTTGCCGGCGGTTTCTTCGGCATGATGGTGGCGCTCACACGCCCCTCGCGTTTCGTCCCGGAGGTCTCGGTGTTCGATTTCACCGTGAAACTCTCGTTGCGGGCATCGTAAGAGATGTAGTCGCCGCGAATGTCGTCACCGCTGTCACGGCGCAACCGGGCCTTGTTGAAGAATTCCACGCGGTCGAGTTTGTTGTCGTATTCGATCTTGAACGCTTCCCCACAAATGTATTCGCCAATGCCTTCCCGTTTATGGCGGAACGTGGCTGGACTGCCGGTCGCGACGCCGTGCTGAAAGCCATCGCTGTCCTGGCGTATGACGATTCGTTCCGCGCGTATGATGAGCGACCCCCGGGTCAGCACCACCTTCCCTTCAAAGGTGGCAAGCTTCTTGGCTTCGTCGGCAGTCATGGAGTTCGATTCTATGGTGACGGGCTTGTCACGATCGGCTCGTTCGGCAAGCGCCGGGCCCGCCGCCAGCGCCAGGACTGCCCCCAGGGCCAAGGCGGCGCGCCTCCTATTTCCTGTTTGGCGCATTGAAAATGCCTTTGACCTGCGACTGCAGCGTGAATTGGCGTCTGTTCTTGTCCACAATCATGCCGACTCCGGTCAGGATCGAGCGTCCCTCGGTAATCGTGACAGTGTGGTCCGTTCGCGAGATACCTTCCTCGGCGAGCACATGCAGGAATTCGGTGCGCGCGTGAAATTCGGGCTGCTGCGGCGTCGCTTCCCGCGAGATCAGCACGTTGCCGTAAAGGAACGCCTCCTCGCCCTGCCGATTGACCACGCCGCGATTGGCCGAGGCGGTGACGACGTTGACGCCATCGGCGGAAATCTGGACCAGACGCGGATAGAGGACTTCGCCAGAACGGTCATCGGCGAAATGCACCATCTTCGGTGCGGAAAAGGTGTACTGGAGCCTGCCCGACTCGTCGAGTTTCTGAACGTTGAAGTTTTCGACGATCCCGGCCGGATCGTGCCCGGCGGGTTTTGCGTTACCGCCGGATCCATCCAGGACGGCGTATTGCAACCACAGGGTCAGCGCTGCGAGCAAGAGCATCAAAGACATCGGCAACAGATGCGCGACGCGCGTTTTCACGGAAGCTCACGGGCAATGGCCCGCTCCAGAGTGTCCTGGGCGCGCATGATCATCTCGCAGACTTCGCGCGCAGCGCCCCGCCCGCCGGCGGCGCGCGTGACGTGGTGCACGCGCTCGCGAACGGCGTCCGGCGCTTCAGGGACGCTTGCGGCAAAGCCGCAACGCAAGAGCACCGGCAAGTCGACCCAATCGTCCCCCATGTAGCCGGCCGCGTCGGCCGAGACTCGTGCTCGGCCGACCAGCCTCTCGAAGGCCGCGCCTTTGTCCGCGCTGCCTTGTTCGACGAGAGTGATGCCAAGCTCCGCGGCGCGCGCATCGACCGCTCGCGAGCGGCGCGCGGAAAGGAGTGCGACCTCGACCCCGCTCTCCTTCAGCATCTTGATCCCGTGGCCGTCCCGGGCATTGAACGCTTTCAATTCCGCTCCGGTCTCGCTGAAATACAAGGTTCCGTCGGTGAGCACGCCATCGACATCGAAGATCATCAGCCGCAGCTTCCGCATCCGGTCCAGAACGTCCTCGTGCATCAAATGACCTTGGCGCGAAACAGATCGTGCATGTTGAGAGCGCCGGCAAGCTCTCCTGCATCTGTCACGACAAGCAGCTGATTGATCTTGTAACGTTCCATCAGCTCGACCGCCTCGGCGGCAAGCTTTTGCGGTGCGATCGTCTGCGGATTGCGCTTCATGACCTCGCTGATCTTGATCGAGCGAACATCGGGTTTGCTCTCCAGCGTCCGGCGCAGATCGCCGTCGGTGAATATTCCTACTACCTTCCCGCCAGGATCGAGAACGGCGGTCATGCCCATGCCCTTCTTGGATATCTCGATGAGCGCGTCGGAGAAGGAGGCCGCTTCGGGAACGCTCGGCGCGTCCTTACCGGAGCGCATGACGTCGGAGACGTGCGTGAGGAGCTTCCTGCCGAGTGCGCCGCCGGGGTGTGCGCGCGCAAAATCGTGCTCGCTGAAGCCGCGGGCATCGAGCAGGGCGATCGCAAGCGCGTCACCCAGAGCGAGGGCCGCCGTGGTGCTCGCCGTCGGCGCGAGATTCAGCGGGCAGGCTTCCTGCGGGACGCTCGCGTCGAGGTGCACGTCGGCTTCCCTGGCAAGTGTCGAGTCCGGATTGCCGGTTACTGCGATGAGCTTCGCGCCCTGGCGCTTGATCATGGGGATGATCGTGCGCAATTCGTCTGACTCGCCCGAGTTCGATAGCGCGAGCACCACGTCATCGCGCGTGATCATGCCCAGATCGCCATGCCCTGCCTCTGCGGCGTGGACGAAGAAGGCCGGCGTTCCGGTGCTCGCCATGGTGGATGCGATCTTGCGCGCGATGTGCCCCGACTTGCCGACGCCGCTGACGACCACGCGGCCACGGCACGCGAGGATGAGATCGACTGCATCGAGAAAGCGCCGATCGAGCCGCGGTATTAGGCCGGATATCGCTTCGGCCTCGATCGCAAGCACCTTGCGCGCCAACTCAAGCGCCGCAGTCGCAAGCGCTGGGCGATCGTTCGTGTTCAAAATGCGCTGGCCCGCGTCCGGGGCTGCCTTTATCATAGTCCTGAGTATAGCAGACCGATTTCCCGTTTTTCCTTCATGGTCCCAAAGAAACAAGGACTTCCGAGTGCGCGACACGCTTGAGTTGGTGCTTATTTTGCTCGCGAGTGCGGTGTTCGTCGTCGTGCTTTTCCGATCGCTGCGCCTGCCGCCGCTCCTCGCCTATCTTTTGGTCGGAGTGGCCGTAGGACCGTTCGCGCTCGCGTGGATTCCCGATACCGACGAAGGACGGCATCTTGCGGAATTCGGCGTGGTGTTCCTGATGTTTTCAATTGGGCTCGAATTCAGCCTGCTCAAACTATTTCAATTGCGCCGCGCGGTGTTCGGACTTGGATTCGCTCAGGTCCTGCTCACGCTTGCCGTTGTGCTCGGCGCCGCTGTCTTTCTGGACGTCCCGTGGCAGGCCGCCCTCGCGGTCGGAGGCGCGCTTGCCATGTCCTCGACCGCAATTGTCCTGCGCATTCTCGTCGAACGCGGGCAGCTTGAAACGCCGCAGGGTCGCGACATCATCGGCGTGCTCCTTTTCCAGGATCTCGCCGTTATTCTGTTGCTGATCGTGATACCGGCAATCGCCGATGGAAGCGGCGAGCTTGCCGAGCGTCTCGCTCTCGCTCTGTTCAAGGCCGCCGTGGTGCTGGTGGTGGTGCTGTATATCGGGCAGCGGCTGATGCGCGGTTGGTTTCACGTCGTGGCGCGCCGCCGTTCGCACGAGCTTTTCATCCTCAACGTCCTGCTCATCACGCTGGGACTCGCCTGGCTGACCGAACGGGCCGGGCTCTCGCTTGCCTTGGGCGCGTTTCTCGCCGGGATGCTCATCGCCGAGACCGAGTACCGGCATCAGGTCGAGGAGGACATCAGGCCGTTTCGGGAAGTCCTGCTGGGCCTGTTCTTCGTGACCATGGGCATGCGACTCGATCTCGGGACGGTCACGGCCCATTTTTCGCTGATACTGGCGCTGACTGCATTTTTGATCGCGTTCAAACTCGCGATGGTTACCGGGCTCGCGCGTTTGTTCGGAGCCGGGCCCGGGGTGGCCCTGCGCACCGGCCTCGCTCTCGCCCAGGCGGGTGAGTTCGGCCTGGTGCTCATGGTACAGGCGCAGTCCCTCGCGTTGCTGGATCGCGACTTCTCACAGATTCTTGTCGCAGCGATGCTGCTTTCGATGCTCGCCGCGCCATTCATCATTCAGGCAAGCGACAAGCTCGTACTGCGCTGGTCGAGCGCGGAATGGATGACGCAATCGCTTGAATTGCATCGCGTCGCCGCGCAGAGTCTCGCAACCGAGCGCCACGTTGTCATATGCGGCTACGGCCGCACGGGGCAGCGCCTGGCGCACCTGCTGGAGCAGGAGCGCATCGCTTTCATCGCCCTCGATAGCGATCCGGAGCGAGTGCGCGGGGCGGCGGCCGCAGGTGAAACCGTCGTATACGGCGACGCCTCGCGGCGCGAAACGCTCGCGGCGGCAGGTGTCGCTCGCGCGAGCGCTCTGGTGATCACCTTCGCCGACACACAGCTGGCGCTTCGGATCCTGCACCATGTGCGCGCGCTCAATCCCGCCTTGCCCGTGATCGTGCGCACCCTGGACGACGCGGACATGGACCGGCTTATCGCGGCGGGCGCAGCGGAGGTCGTGCCGGAAACCTTCGAGTCGAGCCTGATGCTCGCCTCGCACGCACTGGTGCTGCTGGGCGTGCCCTTGAGGCGCGTGGTCCGCCGCATCCGCGAGGTGCGCGAACAACGCTACAGCCTCATGCGCGGTTTCTTCCACGGCGGCACCGATGAAGCCGAAGATCCCGACGAGGCGCGCGAGCCGCGCTTGCAGTCGGTGACGCTTGCGCCGGGCGCAAGCGCTCTGGGACGCAGCCTGGGCGAACTCGCGCTGGATGAGATGGGCGTGCGGGTGACGGCGCTACGGCGGCGCGAGCTGCGGATGGTTTCGCCGTCCCCGCAGACCGCGTTGCAGGCGGGCGACGTGATCGTGCTGCTCGGGACGCCGGAGCAGCTCGCCGCCGCGGAAATGCGGCTGCTCCAGGAGTAGTTACTGCCGCGAACTCAGCGCGGGGGCGTGTGAGCTCGGGCCATGGCCAGCAGCGGCTCGATCGCGGCAAGGTCTGCGGCGAGGGCTCGTTCGAGGATCAGAATCGTGGCATCGCGCCGGTGGGGGAAGGTTTGCAAGGCGCGTGTAAGCAGACTGCGCGCTCGTGGCCCCTTGCCGTCGAACGCGAGGAACACAGCATGACGCACCACGACGGCGTTGGCGGGCCAGTGGCGCGCAACGCGCTCACTGATGGCGAGCTTGTCTACAAGATCGCTCCGATCCAGCGACGCGCCGAGGACGATCCAAAGCTCCGCCACGGGCGCCATCAGGCCGTGGGCCAACTCGCGCATGGTCGCGGCATCGCGCTGCGCTTGGGCGGCGGGGGCGAGCGTGAGCGTCGTTCCGGTAAAGCGCGCCGCATCGAGTCGCACGTAGTCCCTGAGCGTGACTCCCAAGGTAAGCGCGAGCGCGGCGCAGGCGGCTGTTGTGGCAATCCAGCTTGCTCGCGAAACTGCCGGGGAAGGCGTCTCAAGCCGTGGGCTGCTCGCCCCTACTAGCAGCGCGGCCACGCCGAGGAAATGTGCGCTCCACAGCGGAAACTCGACCATGGAGTGAACCAGTTGCAGCCCCGCCGCCGCGATCAGCCACCACAGCGCCGGCTGCGGATCGAGGCGATAGCGCCGCACCGCCTGCCATCCCCAGAGGCAGAGACCGCCCAGCGCCAGGACCGTCCCCACTGCCCCGGTTTCGGCAAGGAGGTGCAGCACGAGATTGTGCGGCGAGGTCCAGACCTCGCCGCGTTGCGTGAGCGATGGATCAAGTCCCAACTCGAACGCAGCGCCCGCGAACTCGCCTACTCCTACCCCGGCGACAGGCGCAGTGCCGAACACGCGCAACGCAAGCGGGAACGCCTTCGCGCGCGGTTCGGCATATTCTCCCGAAGAATCGAGCAGGCGATTCTCCTCGCCCGGTGGGCCGAGTTGAAGCGCATCGTTGATCCACGGCACTGCGAAATACGCAGCCAGCGCCGCACCCGCGACGCAGTACGCAGCGAACCTGAGTCGCCGCGTCTCGGTGCTGAGGCGCACCGTTATCCATCCGAGCGCCGCATACCAAAGTGCGTAGAGCATTACGCTGCGCGAGTCGGACAGGGCGCTCGCCACGACGAGCACGGCCAAGGCGGCAAGCGCGTACGCCGTTCGCACTCGCGCGCGCAGCCACAGGAACAGCAGCGCGCCCTCGCCCAGCGCGAGGTAGTTGGCGTAGAGATTCGCTTGTGCGATGTTGCCGTAAGCGCGTTTGCTGTGCAGGTCGGCGATGAAGTCCTCGAGCAGCGCGGGGCGTCCGTAGAACTGGATCACCCCCGCGAGCGAATTCGCCAGGGCGCCGGCGAGCAGGAACGCGGCGAGCACGATGGCCACGCGCTCGACGCCGAAGGCGGCCACGAGCTGCGCTCCGAGCCAGATGACGAGCACCGCGTACAGAACGTAGAGGGCGGCGAGCAGAGAAGCCAGGGGGTAAGCTTGTTCGCCGACTGCCGAGCGCGCGGCGAGGAACAGCGCAAAAGAGATCAGCCAGCGTGCCGGCGCGGGCAGGGATACTGACGATGCGCCGCGCGTGGCGAGAATGACGAGCGCTGCCGCGGTACCCAGCGCCGCGGCCAGCCATTCAGGGAAAAAACTCAGGACGGGAAGCTGGTGATACGGTATCAGGAACGGCAGCAGACACAGGCTGCCCGCAAGCAGCAGGCTTATGGCCGGTGCCGGCGTCTTCATGGTTTCAAGTACCCCAGAAACGAAAAGGCCCGCGCAAGCGGGCCTTTTCAGATCACGAACAAGCGGCTAGAGGTTCTTGCAGAGCAGGTACGCGTTCGTCCCGGTTTCCTGGTAGGGCGTGGGGCTTCCCGCTGCGGCCGTGCTCGGATTCGGTGCGGCCTGCAACTGCCCGCGGACCTGTCCCGTGCTCGGGACGCCGTCGTCGGCCTGTGTGTCCACCGCGATCGCGACCTTGTCGGGCAGGTTGGACGTGCACATGATCAGGCTGGTGAAGCCCATCCCCGACCCGGCCACGCCGGTTTCCACGCCGATAATGCCTCCGGTCGCGTTCGGCGGCGGCGATCCGCTGCCCAGTCCGGTAGTCGGACCCGCGACGAATCCGGCGATGCGCAGGTGCTGCCAGAACAGATTGGATTCTGCCGCGGCTGCCGGGGCGCCTCCCGTGCCGGCCACGTTATTGGCGTTGTAAAACCCGTTAACGATCCCATCACCTGCCGGTGGCGTCGTACTCATCGGAGCCTGCGCAACCCAGCGCGCGGGGGCGCCCTGGTCGTCGCCGGGCATGGCCCGGTAGCGGTCCTGATAGGAAGTGACGGCCGCGGTGACGCCGTTGAAATCGTTGATCACGTTCTTGATCTTGGCCTGCGTGATCATTTCCTGGCCCTTGAGGATGCCCCCGAGCAGCAGCCCGATGATCACGAGCACAATCGCGATTTCAACCAGTGTGAAACCGGCCTGCGTCGCCTTGATACTCTTCTTCCTGCAATCGTTTGACGCGCTCATAGGTGCTCCTACCCTGATGGTAAGTGAAATTTAGCTCGCAAGGAATGTGCCCGAGTTAGGCCCGGAATATCCACATAATCAAGACAGAAATTGGACCGGATTGTTGAATAATGAACACTTATGACGATTATTTGACAGTTGCTCCCTCGGGCATCCGTGCTTCGAGCTGTCTAAGGCGTTCGTCCAGAAACCTGATCTCGGCCGGATCCTTGATAGTCCCGCTCTCCAAGTATCCTCCAATGATAACTCGGGCGGTTTCCAGCTCATTCAGGTCCTCGAGTATGAAGATCTCCATCTGCTTCGCCCAAAGGGGGACGCCGTCGCCGACGGCGTGACGCTGGATCGCTTGAGCGTAACGAAGAGCGAGCGGCAGATCGCTGAGTCTGTGCTTGGCAACGACCGTTGCGTGGGCAAGCCAGGGCCAGCGGTGATCGGGATCGAGCAGGAACTGCCCGTAAACGAACTCGAGCATGCTGCGCTGCTTGGCCTCAACCGGGACCTCTGCATATAGACGGCTCGCAGCGAGCAAGGGGTATTGTCCGCGCGGGTCAAGTTCCAGAATCCGCGAGAGCCAGGCCTCGAGTCGGCCGTAGTCGAGGTTGCGGTAGGGGACCCTGCTGCCGGATTGGTAGTCGTACGCCTGCAGATAAAGCATCAAGACCTTGGCGAGCGCGATCGGTTCGCCGAAGCTCGCGAGCCTGAGCACGGCGATGCCCGGGGCGGGCGGCAGGTCCTCCGCGCGGGCCCTGGGCGGCGTTGATGCTTTGATTGCAATCTGCGCGGCGAGGCCAAGCGCGAGAAGCGCCAAAACAAGGCGCGGCACTGATGCGATGTGTCGCTGTGGCATCGCCTCAAAAGCTCTTGCGGTACAAGTCGAAAAGCGCTGCGGAGCAGATCAGCAGCAGGTAGATTGCGGTCTGGCCGAGAACGCCTCCAAGGACGCTTGTGCCTGGCGCCGGTCCCAACAGCCAGGCCGTCTGCGTCATGCCGTCGAGCGCCGGGAGCAGGAGCGCAATCAGCTTCACGACGGAGTTCATCACGCTGTCGGCGAAGGTCGCTTCCTGCAGCGGAGCGCCGGCGATGATCTGCATCGCCGCCATGGAGCGCGACAACAGGTAGAAACCGGCGACGGCCGCAAAAGCTGGGACCACTTGCGCGAATGACAGGACGCAAAAAAGGCTCATTGCCGTCACGATCAGCAGCTCGCATAGAAGAGACGCAGTCCACAGCGCCAGTCCTGCGGGGTTCGCGAACAGCGCCACAGGCAGTGCGCTGAGCAAGGCCAAGGCCAAGGCGACCACGGCATAACCGGCGAACTTTCCGAAAAAGTAGGAAGAGCGCGGCGCGGGCAGGGAGAGCAGCAACTCGGTTACTTTGTCGCTTGCCTCGCGCACCATGCTCGTGATCACGAACACGGCGATCATGAAGACCGCCGCAAGCCTGAGCGAGGCGGCAAGCAGCGCGCTTTGGATTTCCCGCGACTCGGTGATCGCCACTTGATTCAGGAATTGAGCCAGTCCGAAAGCCACTGCAATGACCACAACGGCCAGCCACAGAAGCCGGTTCCGAACGGCCTCCAGCAGCGTGACTTTTGCGAGCGAAACAATCATGGGAGTGGGCTAGCGCGAGAAGCGTCCCTGGATGCCGATCGGTCAAAAGTGGCACAATACGCGCCTGCTGAAGGGTAAGTCCACGGGAACGAGAGCGCAAGCCACCTCGGGGTCCCCTTGAATATAATCCAACCTGAACCATGGCGACAGCAAGCCTGATCCCCGTCCCGCACGTCTTCATCGCGAAATCGTGGCGAGGGCTGTTTATCGCCATGATGCTGCTGCTGCACCTCTCCGCCCTGCGCGGCGCCGAGGATTTCTGGGCGCGTGGACTGATGCTCGCCCACTTCGGGCTGTTCGTGCTGTGGCAACCTTTCATGCGCGGCGAGCGGCGCTTGAGCATGTTCCAGGGCGCTGCGATCGTGGCCATCGGGCTCGGCATCCTCTATTTCCTCAACTGGTGGTTGCTGGTCGTCTGGGTGAGCGTGCTCGCCGGAATCGTGGGCGGGAAGGTTTTCCTTTTTCAGGCGCCGTGGCTGCGGCGCTTTTATCTCGTGGTGCTGCTGTACCTGGTGGCGCTGCTGCTCATCTGGATCGTGCCAAATAGCTTCATCACCGTGCCTCTGCCCCGCGACGTCGAGTTGCTCGCGCAGTACGGTTTACCCGCGCTGTTCGTGGTGATGGCGCTGATTCCCGCCGAGACGGATTCGGCCGAGACCCCGCAGATCGTCGATTTCTTCTATGCGGCATTGATCGTGCTGCTGCTCGTTGCGCTCGTGCTGGGCAGCTTTGCCTTCATGACGGTCGGCCATGCCGACTATGTGTCGGCGCTGACCTACAGCATGCTGATCATCGCGGGAGCTTTGCTGGTGCTGTCGTTTTCCTGGAATCCGCGCGCGGGGTTTGGTGGGCTTTCGATGTATTTCTCGCGCTACCTGCTTTCGGTGGGCCTGCCGTTCGAGCGCTGGCTGTATTTTCTCGCCGAGCTGTCCCAGCTCGAGACCAAACCCGAGCGCTTCATGAAGGAGGCGTGCGTCGGCCTCGCGCGCCTGCCCTGGGTGACCGGCGGCTTCTGGCACACCGCGGGTGAGTCGGGCGACTTCGGCAAGACTTCCAAGAACTCGGTCGAATTTACCAACCAGGAAATCCGTCTCCGCGTGTTTACCCAGCTGCCCCTGGGTCCGTCGCTCGTCTGGCATTTTCATCTGCTCGGGCAACTGCTCGGTGAGTTCTACGTCGCCAAGCAGCGCGAGCAGAAGCTCCAGCAGCAGACCTACGTGCAGGCCGTCCACGAAACCGGCGCGCGCATGACTCATGACGTGAAGAATCTCTTGCAGTCCCTCAACGTCCTGTGCGCCGCCGCGGAACGCGACGCGGCGGAGCCCGAGACCGGCGAATTATCCTCGCTGATGCGGCGCCAGCTTCCCGCGATCACGCAGCGCCTGCAACAGACGCTCGACAAGTTGCAGAAACCCGAGGCGGGCGACGGCCGTTACATCCAGGCGGTGACGTGGTGGGAGGGCCTGCAGCGCAGCTACGCGGGCCGCGGCGTCGAGTTCGAGCGCGAAGGCGCCGATGACAACGTAATGCTGCCGAAAGAGCTTTTCGACTGCGCCGGCGACAACCTGCTGCAGAACGCCTTGCGAAAGCGCAAGCTGAACGAATCCGTGAGCATCCACGCAAGCTTCCGCTGCGACGACGCGATCGAGTTTTCCGTATGCGACAGCGGCGCTCCCGTGGCCGCGGACGTGCTGCGGGGACTCTTGAGAGGGCCCGTGCCTTCGGAGACCGGGTTTGGCATCGGCTTGTATCAGACCAGCCGGCTTGCCGAGATTTCGGGGTTCTCGCTGCAACTGCGCGAAAACGACCCGGGCCGGGTGTGCTTCAGCCTGCGGGGAGAAGTGCGCCGCGGCGCGCGCGGGTAGTGATGCGCGGCGGGAGGCGCGGCCGGCGGGCTGGTTCTAATTGGTTGTTAGGCCCGTTCCCAACTGCGTGGATCAAACTTGAACCCTTCCGCTTCGAGCCTCCGAAGCTCCTGAAAGCTGTTGCACTTGCTCTGAATCTCGGCCCACGCGCTCTTGAACGACGGAAGGCCTAGGTTCGCTTGAATTCCAGCAAGCCAATATTGCCAGACGGTGTTGCTAATGCGACCACGCTGGCGGAGAGATACCTGCTCGTTCGACAGATCGACGTACCTGAAGAATTCGTCGAATGAGGCTTGGTATTCCTCATCGGATAGCTCACTTCCAAGCAGTGCCTTCGTAGGGATTTGGCTAGCGAGTTCGCGATACTCCTTGGCTAGGCCGTCCTCGAACTGAAGCTGTGCGATATTCTTGGACACGCGCAACTGCCCGAAGGCGAAGATGACTCCAACGGCGGCAACGGTTGATGCGACAGCGGAGACCCATTCGGGAGCGATGCTCACAGGCGGCTTGGTCCCGTTGTGTGGATTGGTCGAAGGGCCTTAGAGCTCCGTTGCCAACTCAAAATCTTCCCCCACCACCTCGGCATTGAGCTTTCCGATTTGGTCGCTCACAGCGTTGAGAACTCCTCTGATCTGTTCATGGTTTTCGGGGCAATCGGCCGGCGAGCTTCAGGGCAGTACGCCGGCCGAGATCAACCGGCCGTAGAGTTCGCCGACTGTAATCCACATCAAGTAGTCGTCAAACTCGCCGTTCGTTGCCCCGGCGGGCGCCAGGGTATGGGAAACGAAGACCCGGTCGCCGTTGGTGTTGGCGGCCTCGTCGACGCAAGTAGCGCAGGCCAAGCTGCCGTTCTTGCCGATGGAGTAGACGATGGCGACCACCACAGTCTGGTTGGTCAGCGCGTTCGCCGCCGGGCCACAGATCGTGGCCGTGATGCCGGTCGACGATTTGCAGACGACGAGATCGTTGGGCTGGCAGGTAATGCCGTTGGCCTTGAGGTTGGTCATGTTGGTGAAATGCGGGAGCGTCGAGCTTCCCGCGCATCCGGTGAGCGCAGCGCTGGACACGGCGTAGCGGATGCGGTTCTGCCAGGAATCGATGGCGTATCCGCCCGCATCCACGACCTGGTAGCCGATCGTCCGCGCCGGCAGGAAGCCGCCGTAAGGGTTGGTGCAAATGCCGGTCATGAGCGGCGCCTCGTCGCCCGAACTCGCCGCCGTAGCGGGACAGGGCAGCCGGCCGTTCACGATCGCGTAGGACAGCAGCAGTTCGCGCGCGGCTTCCAGCCGGCCCCGCGTCTCCTCGAAGTTGCGCTGCTCGATCTGCACGGAAAGCGTGTACATCATGCCGCCGAGCAGCAGGGCGACGATCATCATAACCACGCCGAGCTCGACAAGCGTGAAGCCGCGCGTCGCGCGCGGTGCGCGTTCCGGGCTCAAGGGTTTGCGTCCAGGACGACGATGCGGTCGTTGAAGGGTACTTTGAGAGCGGCGTTGACTACCGGGCTTTTCTTCACGGGCTGGCGCTCGAAGGCGCCGGTCGCGTTTCCGAACTCGAAATAGTTGCCAGGCGTCGCGCTCGGGCGCGTTTGTCCCACGACGCTGCTTCCCGCGAAAATCAGGATCGCGCGTTGTCCGCCGACGGGGGTGATCGGACGCGTCGGATCGCCGTTCGCGACCGAAAGGCAGGTGCCCATCGTGGTGCATGAGGGCGCGGCAGGTAGGGAGGCGGCGGTGTGGCCGGCGACGGTGGCGTAGTAGAGCAACCTGTACCACTCGTTGCGTACGAACCAGCCGGTGGAGCCCGCGCCGACGCTCGTCGCGTTGAGCAGAGAGTGGTCCCCGATGACCGAGCGCTCGAGGCGAATTCTGTAAAGCGCCCAGCTTTCCCATCCCTTAACGTCGATGTTGGGCAGCGTGCCGCTGAAGGTAATGGTTACCGAACCATTGCTGTTCATGGTCCTAGTAATGCTCGGGGTGACTATGGTCAGAGGCGCGCCGGTCGCGTCGTTATTTTCGGCTTCAATCGTCGCTTTGGTCGCGTCAAGGCGGCGCAAGCCCATCGCAACATTGTTGATCGTGGCGGTCATCGATATGACCATTCCAGGCCCCGACTGATTCAAGTCGTTTTCGTGATACTCCCCCTGACAAAGTGCGACGTTGCCGCCGGATTGCCAACTGCAGGTCTTGGTCTGGAAGTAACCTTCTCCGCCGATTTTGGTCACGTCCGGCGGCGGAGCCGGCGAAGGGGACGCCCATGCCGTCAGCGTCGTGGTACAGCGCGCATCCGTTGCCGGATTGCACCCTTGCGTCTGGTTGAACGGCAGCAGGCCCTGCGGCGCGCCGGGGACGGTGACCGCGGCGCCATTGAAATTCGAGGTACTTGGGTTGCCGAACGGCGCGGGATACGGGAAAAGGGGATTCGTCAGACTGATTCCCGATCCCCATAGCGGGCTTTCGTAAACACTCTTCAATGCGGGGACGATCTCGCGCTCGATGCGGTTCGCGATCGCCGCCTCGATCTCCGGCAGAAGGTCCGCAGTCGTCACGTGCAGCACCTGGTTGTTGAACGACGCGGCCGGTCCGGTCGTTGAGAACACGCCATTCGCCGCGTCATAGCACTCGAGATAGTCGAGCGCGTTGATCGTGGGCGAGGGGACGCTGCGCGCTTGGCTACGGGCGGCGCAATCCGCGCTTGCCACCACGTTCATGGCCGGGCCCGGCGCAATGATCAGCGCCACGGCCGCATCGCCGGCCTTGATCGAGCCTGCGGCGGGAGTGGCGGGAGTCGAGAGCGCAGGATCTACGGCGTACGTGAACGTATTCGCGTCGATGAACGTCACGGACGCCGCCACGTTGTATCCCGCCGGAGCGGCTCCCGCGATCTTCACGATGTCCCCGGTCCTGAAGCCATGAGCGGTGGAAACCGCCGTGGCAAGCCCCGCCGTCTGGGAGAGCGTGTTCACCGATCTCGCATTGACCAGAAGCTGGCCGGTCGAGTTCGAATTGATGGTCAACAGCGTCGAGCTGTCCTGCAGTGCCCAGGTGGGCGATACGACATACCAGAGCGGTTCCGACGCCGCGTCAAGGAGCTTATCGAGTCCCAGCGTGCGCCAGGGTAACCGGCCCACGGTGGCGCAGTTTGGTGTCGACGGCGTTACCAGCGGCGCCGCGATACCTTCGGAGTTCGTGCCAATGGCGTTGATCGCTTCCGGACAGGGCAGGCGCCCGGGATTGTTGTCGGTTCCCGCCGCGTTTATCGCCAGCCACCCGATCAGCGCCTGCTTGGCCTGATTGAGGACCTTCGCGTTGTGGTTGCGGCTGTCGGCGGTGCGGCCGGCCGAGGCGTTGAGTTGCTTTACCAGCAGGTAGGCGCTCATCAAGACGATCAGCGAAACAATCGCAAGCATGGCGAAGCCGCCTTGCCGCTTCCCGCCGCGCAAGGCGCTGTGCGTAGGCATGGGCATCGCGGACCCCGTTAGCGCTTTCCAACCGGCTGAACGGCGATCCTCCCGCCACCCACGGGATCCCTCACTTCGCCGCGGACCTTGTCGAGTGTCTGCCCGATCTTGAGGTTGACCGAGGGTTGGCCCTCGGCGCCGGGCAAGGCCACTCGGGCTGGATCGTGCGGTTTTCTGGTGCCGTCCTGCGGGACCCCGTTAAACCAGACGGTGGTTCTGCCCGAGGAGCGCGACACCTGGCCGTTGACCGTGACCAGGCTTTCGGTGACGGCGGCCGCCTCCTGGATGTTGGCCAGGCGGCGGCGATCGAGCTCCTGGCGTTGCTGGGGCATGAGGAAAAGGCGCCCGAGATTTTCCTGAGCCACGGCGGGACCCGCCCCGAGCCCAAGCAACCCAGCCAAGAACAGTATCGCAAGTCTCATGCGTTTTTCTCCGATGGCTCGTTAGGCAAGCGAGCTCAAACCGGCTTGATCCCTCTCACCGAAACCAAATCGACCTGACACTCGGCCCGCAGGCGCGGCTGCAGCGCCGTCGCGCTCGGGGGCGCCCCGCGCTCGATCCGCGTCACTGAGCAGCGCCGCACCGACACATGCGCTTTCCCGGCTGCCTGCAGGTCGGAGAGGAAATTCAGAAGGTCCCCCTCATGCAGCAAAAGCATGCTGAGTCTAACGCGGCTGACGACGAAATTGGCGGCGCCAGTGGCGACGACCCCGGGATAGTCGAGCGTGCTTTGAGCTTCGATGTTGTACCTGATCTCAAAAAGTTTTCTTTGGTTCTTTATCCTCGCGATCGACTCGATCCAGTCGAGCCGGTTGTGCTCGCCCACCATGCCGCGCCGCTGCATCTGCTCGTAATGCAGCAGGTTTTCGCGGATTTCGCGCTCTTCTTCCGCGACCTTGGCCATTCGCTCCTGGGCTCCGACGCGGGTGAGCCTACTTGCGTCCCGCGCCGATTTCGCCGCGTCCAGATAGTATCCGCTGGTGGCCAGGCAGGCCGCGCCGAGCGCAGACAGCAATATGGTCAGCGCAAGCGGCACGCGCAACTGCTTGAGGTCGTCGCGGGAGACGTTCATGTTCCCCGCCGCTTGCTTACCATGACCGAGAACTGCGGCACTTCTTCGCGTCTCGCCGTCCCGATTTCGCCGCTGATGCTTTTCTCCCCGTCGATGTCGAACGGCAACTGGGTGCGGATCACCTCAATACCTGGCTTCCGGCGCAGCGCCTCGGCGAATTGGCTGATCAACGCGCTCACGGCGCGGTAGTCCGAGGCCTGGGCCACGATCAGCCTGCCCGAAATTTCCGCCGTCTGGACCTGAACTTCGGGGTCCGATTTCTGAGCCGACGCGGCCGGAGCCTTCGCCGCCTCGCGGCCCCTGGGCGCTTTCGTCTCGCCGCCCATCTCCCAATCGATCTTGTCGATCTCGACCTGGGGCAGGGCCGTTAACGCTTCGCTGATCTCGACGAACATGCCGCCGGGGGAAGCGCTCTGCCGCAAGATCGCCCGGTAATTCTTGACGATCGCCTTCAGGTTGTCAGCGGAGGTCGGTGTCTTGGGAAAGTCCTTCTGCAGTCGCGCGTACTCCTGCGACGCGTGCTCTTCCTGCTCGCGGTTATCCCGGGTCTGTTCCCTCGCCTGGGAGATGTCGAGAAGGCTGACCGCCGAGAACAGGAGGCAGAAACCGAAAGCCGCAGCGCCGGCCGCGATCAGGCCAACTTGCGCGCGCCACAAGTGATAGAAGCGCCGCAGGCCGTCGTCGGCGAACTGTTCGCGCGTCGGTGATTGGGCGAGCACATGCAGGAACAAACCTTCCGCGAGGGTCTCGGTCGGCGCGGACTTGAGGCCGAGGCTCCTGCCCATCGCGTCGAGGTCCCGCACGTGGAAACGCAGCCGCGCGGAGTTGACGCATACCGCATCGTATAGCGCTTTATACTCGCTCGGAGCAAGCACCAGCACGTCGAGCGGGTCGGCCTCGCGCGGCAGGATGCGGGCATTGGCGAGATACTGGTGGATGCGGAGCGACTCGGCCGCGCAATCCTGGGCGATCGCTCTGGGATCGGAGAAGTCCACGCGGCTTAAGCGCGAGAAGCGGATCCGGCCGTTCTCGACGTAGCTCTGCCGCAATCCGGCCTGCTGCAGGCTTACCAGGAGGTATCGGCTTGGCTTGAAGCCGAGGCGCTTTCCCGCCGCGCCCGCAAGGAGCGCCACTGAGAACACGCCGACCACGCGCGCGCCATCGGCGCGCAGAGCCTCCAGCCAGGGTTGGAACTGCTGCGTGTTGGTGAACGACGTGTAGAGAATCCGCTCCTCGCGCCGGCCGGCGTGGGCCTCGGAACCGAGCGACATCGTGACGGCGAGCGAAGTGTCGCGGTAACGCTGGGCAAGCTTGCGCGAGAGCAGTGCGCGCCGGTCCCCGCCGCCCACGTAAGGGATGTTCTCCTGGAAGAAGTCCTCCTCGACGATGTCGGCGAGCACATAGAAAAGGCTCCCCGGGGCGCGTGCGAGGTATTTGGAGAACTCGGCGACGCCTTCCTGGTCCATGCTGAAAGCGGCTTCCTTGCGCAAATCGCTTTTTCCCCACAAGAAGGCGGTGACCCGCTGCGAGGTGAAGTAAAAGAGACGCTTGCTCGGCACGGCGTCTACACCTTGATCTTGGAGATGACGTCGTAGATCGGCCCGAGAACGGAAAGCATGACCCAGCCGAGAATGGTGCCGAGGACCACCGTCAGGGCAGGCTCGATGACCACCTGGATCTTGCCGATCGATTCGCGCACTTCACGGTTATAGAAGTAGGACACGTTGAGCAGCGCCCTATCCAGCGCGCCGGTCGACTCGCCCACCCGGAGCATCCTCACCACGAGCGGCGGGAAGAGGCCGACCTCCTGGAACGCCGCGGTGACGTTCTTGCCTTCGCTGATCTGCTGTCCCGCGAGTTTCAGACCTTCCTGGATGACCATGTTGCCGGCGATTTCCTCGGAGCTGCGGATCGCATCCAGGATTGTGATTCCGGAGGAGTACATCAGCGCAAAAATACTGGCGAAGCGCGACAGGATGATCTTGCGCATGATCTCGCCTGCCACCGGGAGCGCAAGCTTGAAGCGATCGAGCTGGTAGCGTACCAGGGGGTTGGCCTTGGCGGCCGCCCTGACCCCGATGAAGATGACGAAGGGCGCGGCGAGGACGGCCCACCAGTAGGCTACGAAAAACGCCGACACTTCGATCAGGATGCGCGTTTGCAGGGGAATCTGCTGCCCCATGTTCCTGATGAAGGCGACCATCTGCGGCACCAGGTAAACCATCAGGAAGAGGGTCACGATCACCACGATCGAGCCGACGAAAGCGGGATACAGGACGAGCTTCTTCATGTGTTCGGCAAGCTCGTCTTCCCATTTCATGTTCTCAATAAGGGCCTTCAACACATCGGGGAGCTTTCCCGTGTCTTCCCCGGCGCGGATCAAGCTCGTAAAAACCGCATTGAAGACTTCCGGAAACTGGGCGAGGGCCTGAGACATCCGCAGCCCGCCCTGAATGCTCTCCAGGACCCCCGAGATGACCTCCCGGAAACGGGCGCTTTCGATGCTGTCGCGCAGATCGATCAGCGATTCAACGAGCGGAACCCCGGCGCCGATCAACTGCTCCATGTGGAAGCAGAAATTGATGAGTTCTCCACGCTTGATCGAGCCCCCGCGAAGCAGGCCACTGCCTCGCCTCGCCGGTCCGCCGCGCACCAGGTCAAGCCCCATGCGCTTCAAGCGCAACTCGAGATCGACGATGTTCACCGCGTCGATCTGGCCGAGAATCGACTTGCCTCGGGTGTCCACGGCCTTGTAGGTGAAGAGTGCCAGGCTGACCTCGCTCGCCGGCGCGCCGCGCCGGCTGAAAGCTACATCCGGTCGGTAAGGTCGACCACGCGCATCAGCTCTTCGAGCGCGGTCGAGCCGTCAAGAACGCGACGGGTGCCGTCGTCGGCCAGCGTGCGAAAGCCCTTGGCCACGGCCGTCTTTTGCAGCTCCCGGCCGGTGGCGCGGCGCGCAATCAACTCGTCAAGGTCGCCGTCCATCTTGAGGATTTCAATGATCGCCATGCGGCCGCGATAGCCCTGGTAGTCGCACTGGTCGCAGCCGACCGCACGGTACAGCGTGGGCGCGCGTTCGGGCTCCGCCCCCAGCATGCTGCATTCGCCCGCAGTGGCCTTATGCGCCTGCCTGCAGTGCTTGCACAGCTTGCGGACCAGGCGTTGCGCGACTACCCCGATGATGTTGCCGGCAAGGACGTCCGGGACGATGCCGATGTCCAGAAGCCGCGGAATCGCGCCGACCGCGGAATTGGTGTGCAGGGTCGTATACACCTGGTGGCCCGTCATCGCGGCGCGAAACGCCATGGTGGCGGTGTCCTCGTCCCGCACTTCACCCACCAGGATCACATCGGGGTCCTGCCGCATGAGCGAGCGGATGCCGTTGCCGAAATCCATCTTTGCCGCCTCGTTCACCGACGTTTGACGGATCAGTGTCATGGGATACTCGACCGGATCCTCCAGCGTCATGATGTTGAGGCCGTCGTTGTTGATGTGGCTGAGCACCGAATAGAGCGTCGTCGTCTTGCCGCTGCCGGTGGGGCCGGTCACGAGGATGATGCCTTCGGGCCGCGCGATCATTTTCTTGAGGAGCTGAAGCTGGCCCGCTTCCAGGCCCAGGCTATCCAGAGGGACGATCCCCTTCTGGCGGTCCAGAATGCGCAGCACGATGTTCTCGCCGTGGGTGGTCGCCTGCGACGAGACGCGAAAATCAACCGGGCGGCCCGTCAGCATCAGCGAGATACGGCCGTCCTGCGGCGCGCGCGTTTCGGCGATGTTCATCTTCGACATCACCTTGATGCGCACCGCCATCGCAGGCCAGTAAGTCTTGTGAAGGGAGCGGATCTGGCGCAGCACGCCGTCGATGCGGTAGCGGATGCGCAGGAAACTCTGCTCCGGCTCGAAGTGGATATCGGAGGAGCCCCGCTCGACGGCGTCGGCGAGCAGCGCCGAAATGAGGCGCACCACCGGCTGCGAGTAGGCGTCGCCGGAGGCCTGCAGGCTCTGATAGTCGATCTCGCCGGTTTCGATTTCGTGCAGGATGCCGTCGATCGAGAAATCGTGGCCGTAGTACTGGTCGATCGCCCGGGCGATTTCACCTTCGCCCGCGAGCCGCGTTTCCAGCGCAAACTCGCCTTTAAGCTGCGCCCGCACCTGGTCGAGCGCCACGATGTTGCTCGTGTCGGCAAGCGCCAGGATGAGCTTGCGCGCCTCGCGATCGAGCGCGACCGGGAAAACATTGTGGCGCTTGGCGAATTCGCGCGGCACGAGCTTCAGCGCCATCGCATCCACGACGATCTGCGTGAGATCGACGCTGTTCATCCCAAGCTTCTCGGACAAGGCATCGCGCAGCGTCGCCTCGGACACGAAGCCCAGGTTGACGAGGAGCTTGCCGACCGGTTGATGGGTCTTGAGCTGTTCGAGCAGCGCGATCCGCAGCTGGTCCTCGGTGAGGATCCCTTGCGAGATCAGGATCTGACCGATATGGCGTTTCGCCTGCGGGGCGACCGCCTGGGCGCTGAGACGCGCGGAGTTCATGGCGCGGGCTATCTGCTCAGTTCCTGCACGCGCGTGCGCGCCTGAGCGGCGTTGAAGCTTGCCGAGCGCTTGCCGGCCAGCGCAAGCGCCCGCTGGTAATAATCGAGCGCGAGATTCTTCTGGTGCAGTCGATCGAGGCTGACTGCCAGATTAAAGGCGTAGTCGGCGTTTTCCGGATCGACCGAGAAAGCTTTGAAATACGCGCCTTGAGCCTCGGTCCAGCGCGCCTGCTGCGCGTACTGGTTGCCCAGGGAAAAGTGTAGCGGTGCAGAGTCCGGCTGATTAGCGAGGAGGTTCTTCAGGCGGCTCTCCGCCGCCAGCGGATCGAGCTGGCCGCGCAGCCCCAACAGGCTCGCCAGGGCGTGGGTGTCGCGCGGATCGGTTTCGAGCAACTTCACGTAGCGGGACTCAGCCAACTCGAGCTGGCCGCTGCGCACGTCGATGGCGGCAAGACCGAGCAAGGCATCGCGACTGGTCGGCTCGCGCGCGAGCGCGCGCTGGTAACTCTCGCGCGCGGCGACGAGGTCGTTCCTCTGGAGCGACTCGTAGGCCTTTTCGAGAGCAGGATCGACGGCAGGCGCGGGAGCGCTGATCGCGATCGACGTGAGCGATTCGCCCGGGCGCGGCGCCGGTCGGACCGGCTCGGCGGACAACCCAGGCTGGCCCTGGGGCGGCACACCCGGCGCAATCCTTGGGCGCGGCGGGCGCGCCGGCTGTATCGGAGGTACTTCAGGAATCGCGCTGCGCGCCGTGACGGTCGCCTTTGCGGGTGCCGGCGTTGCGGGAACGGGTGACGGCGTCGCTGCCACGGGGAGCGGCGGCGCGACCGGCGCAACCGGGGTTTCGGCCGGGCGGGGCTGCGTTTGCGCAGCCGTGTAACCGTACTTCGGTTGCATTTGCCACCAGACATAGCCGCCGTAGCTCACCCCGATCAGCCCGAGCGCGGCCAGGGTGAGATAGAACGGCCGCCGCGGGTTGTAGTCCATCTCCTTGACCTGAAACAACTGCTGCGCCCTAGCGCGCTCGGCGAGGCGCGCGGCTTCGTTCTCGTAGGCAACCGGCTGCGCCGCCTGCGCAGGCGTTGCCGGTTGCTGCGGTGCGGCGCGCGCCGCTTCCCCGGCCATGTGCTCCGAGGGCAAGTCGTCGGCAAGAATCTCCAGCGGCTGTGAGATGTCGGGCAGTTTCTCGCGGGTCATGACCGGCGTAGCCGGTTCGGTCGGAGGGGACTCCGACGCAGGCGTGCCTGCCTTGGTCATCTGCTTGGCAAGCTCGGCCTTCTTCAGCGCTTCGAGGAGCAGGCTCATTTCGATCTGCCTTCGAACAGCGAGCCCTTGCCCGGGTTGGGCCGCGAAATGAAATCTTCGCCGGGAACCATGTTACGGAAGGCACGAAAGTCGCCGTCGATGCTCGCATCCTTCACCACGACTGGGCGAAGGAAGACGACCAGCTCGGTCTTGGTGTTGTTGCGGTTGCGCGAGCTGAAGAACCAACTGACGATCGGAATGGAGTTGAAGAAGGGAACCGTGTCCTCGGTGTCGCTGACGGAATCCTCGATCAGCCCGCCCAACACGGCGATCTGGCCGTTGTTGACCTTGATCAGCGACTCCATTTCCCGCATGCGCAGCTGCGGGATCAGGTTCTGCGGCACAGCTGGCTGGCCAGGGAGGGGCACAAAGACCGGGTTCGGATCTGCTACGAATTTCACCAGGCGCGTGGTGGTCGGCTTGACGTTCAGAAGGATCGTGTCGTCGGCGCTGATCTGGGGAGTCACGTTCATCACGAATCCGACCGGCACGGTGACCGGGGTGGTGTTGACGGCCTGCACGGCGTTTGAATTAAGGTTTCCGGCAGCAATAGACACCTGGACATTGAAATAAACGATGTTGTCGACGACTCGCAGTAAGGCGGTCTGGTTGTTGAGCACCGAGAGTTTCGGGCTCGAGAGCACGCGCACGTTGCCGAAGGACTCGAGCAATTGGAGCATGCCTTGAATATTCCCGCTGTTGATGGCGAACGAAAAAAGGTTCGGAAATCCGGGCGTGCTCGGGAGCCCCGTCACCGTTCCCGGCGAGTTTAGAATCGTCGTCGTCGTCGTCGCGCCGCGCATCCGAGTAGCGTTCCAATCTATCCCCTGTTGATACTGGTTGTTCAGTTGCACTTCGGCGATCGTCGCTTCGATCAGCACCTGGCGTTTTGCGCTCGTCAACACCTGATCGAGAAATTCCTGGATTTTTTCGTGTTGGCGCGAAGTCGCCCGGACAACGATGACGCCCGACTCTGCGTTGACGATCACCGACGCGGCCTCCCGGAAGGTGATGTTGGGCGCGGTCGCCGCCGGGGGAGCGGCGCCCGGCGCGCCCGCCGCAGCGGGCGCTTGCGCGAGTGCCGCTTGGGGGACGCCGCCGGCAGGGAGAATCCTGTCGGTCTCGCGCAGGAGGTCTCTGATGTTCCTTTCCAGTGTCGCCCAGAACTTGTTGTTGGAGGTGTTGGCCACCGTGGTGCTGGAGCTGTTGCCGCTCCCCGCTCCGGCTGCGCCTGCACCGCCGGCCCCCCCGGAAGCGCTCCCGATTTGCGAGGAGACGCCCACCGTCCCCGAGGCGGCGCGCTCCATGTTGACGTAGTCGATCCGGTAGCTGCGCAGGTACGGGGAATCCGGCATCACGACCAGGTTCGGGCCGTCGAGCTCCCAGCGCATATCGACCTGCCTGGATATGCGCGACAACAACTGCGGCAAGGTCTGCTCGATGGCGTTCAGCGTGATGGTGCCGCTTATCCCGGGGAGAACGTCGATGTTCAGCCTGGCGTCGCGGGCGAGCGCAAACAGCAGCTCCTGCACCTTGACGGCGTTGACCACGACGCTGTAGGTCTCGGGCCGCGACGTCGGCTTGGGCTTGGGCAGGACCGTCGAGATCTGCACGGTGGGCGGGACAGTTCCGGAAGGCTCCGCTTCCTCGACGCGAAGGTGGGTGTCCGATGGCTGCATCGGCGGCATCGGCGCCTGGGCGCACGCTCCGAGCATGAGCACGAGACCTGTCAGCGAAATGCGTCGCACGGTTGCCCTCCGATACCGATTCTTATCCGACGGGGTGGAATCTTCGCCGAAAGTATAACAGTACCACGTAACAAACTGATTTAAGAAGCTAAAACTTCAGCGGCCGTGCTCGCCGATGTCTACTGGCGATTCTGGCTGCGCATTCTCTCCACGCTTCGATAGTACGGATGGTACGCGGAAAACGGCGGCGGCAGCTCCCTAATGGCCGCCAACGCCTGGGCCTGGGTCGCATAGGATCCATGGGCGACCCGGTAGTGCTGCTGGCCGCTGATCTTTACGCTGTAAATGTAGAGCTCGCCCGCCGGTATCATCTTCGATGCTTTAAGCAAGAAATCCTCCAGCAATCCCAGTTGCTCGGAGCTTACCGTAACCAACTGAATCGCATAACGATCCCCAGGCGCGGTCGGCAGCCACTGCTGGGTTGCCTCAAAGCGCTCCCGGGCAAGTTTCCCGCGCTCGGGAGGCGCCGGCCCGCTCGAGCCGGGCGGGACCGCCTCGGGCGCCGCGACAGGTTCCGAACTTCGAACGCTCGAGGGCGATAAGGACGCAGCCAGCGTGGGCCGTGAGGTATCGCCCCCCGGCGTACCCGAAGTGCCAGGCGCGACCGGTGTCGAGGTTCGTCGGGGGGCCGACTCGCTTGGATTCGAAGAGTGAGGCGGGGCCGACGAGACGGCCGTGCTCGCCGCCGCCCCGGGCGGCGCGACTGCCGCTGTCGCCTTGGCGGCGCGCGGGACCGAACCGGAGGCGATCGCCGAATCCTTGCTCGAAAGCAGCACCGTTACTCCCCAGCCGAGCGCAAGCCCGGCGGCGAGCGCGGCCGCCCCGATCCACATTTTCTGCATGCCGGTCCGGATTCGATAAAACTCGGAATCGCGCACCGCCCTCTTTGCTTCAGCCTCGGTGACTGCGTGCGCGCCCTGAGCGAAGGCCGCAAGCAGCGCCTTGTCGGCGAGGATGTTGACTCGGCGCGTGAGTCCCTGGGACGCGCGGGCGACAAGCTTGACCGATGCCTGGTTGAACACCTTGGGCCCGCGGTAGCCCGCTGCACGCATGCGAAAATCGATGTAGCTGTCGATGTCGCTGCGCACCAGAGGTTCGAGGCGAAAGCTGTGCGTGATGCGCTCCTTCAACTGCCGCATGCCCTCCGTGTTCAGGTGCGCGTCGAGTTCCGGCTGCCCGAACAGCACCATCTGCAGCAGCTTGTGGCGATTCGATTCGAGATTCGACAAGAGGCGTATCTCCTCGAGCGACTCATCGGGCATCGCGTGCGCCTCGTCGATCAGCACAACGACCCGCCGGCCTTCCCCGAAGAGCCGGATGAGATGCTCCTGCAGCGCGCGCAGGACGCGCGTCATGCGCCCTTTGTCCAATTCAAGCTTCAGCTCGTCGCCGATCGCAAAGAGGATTTCGTCGCGCGACAGCGACGGATTGGCGAGGTAGATGATCTCGACCGCTGCAGGCAGCCTCTCCATCAGCACCCGGCACAGCATCGTCTTTCCGCTGCCGACCTCGCCGGAGACCTTGACGATGCCTTCGTCGTGAGTGATCGCGTAGAGCAGCGCTTCAAGCGTTGCGCCGCGGTTGGCGCCCTGAAAGAAGAAATCCGTGTCGGGCGTCATGCGGAAAGGCGCTTCCCTCAGCCCGAAATGCTCTAGATACATCGCAATCCCTTGCCGGCGGGCCCTCGGGCCCACTGTGGTTATTGAAGCGGCGGTTTTTGAAGCGGCTGCTTTTGCTGCGATTCCATGCGGGAGTAAAGCGTCGTGCGGTTGATGCCGAGCATTTTCGCCGCCTGACTGACGTTGCCTCGCGTAAGCTTCATCGCCGCTTCGATGTAGCCCTGTTCCCAGGCCTTGAGCATCTCATCGAGATTGAAGCCGCGGTCGCGCTGCAAGTGGCGTTGCGCCTGTTCGATGAGCGTCCCGGGGTCCGACGATAATCCGGGTTCGCCGCCCTCCGGCGCTTCGAGATCGAATTCGGGTTCAAGTTCCGCAGGGGACAGCTTCTGCCCGGGGTACTTCGTTGTCAGCCGGATGACGACGTTGCGCAGTTCGCGAACATTGCCGGGGAAATGATAGCTGCGCCAGGTCTTTTGCGCCGCTTCATCGAGTGCAAACGGCGGGAGTTTCGCCTGCTCGGCGTAGAATTTGCGATAGTGCTCGAGCAGCAGCGAACGGTCGTCGTCCATCTCGCGTAACGACGGCACTTCGAGCGTGAACACCGATAGTCGGTGATACAGGTCGGCGCGAAAACCGCCTTTCCTGACTTCCTGGCGCAGGTCGCGATTGGTGGCGGCGATCACCCGGGCTCGGGAGAAACGCTGCTGCGTTTCGCCGACCCTCTGGAACTCGCCGTTCTCGAGCACGCGCAGAAGTTTGGCCTGAAGTTCGAGCGGCAGCTCGCCGATCTCATCGAGAAACAGCATCCCGTCGCTCGCATCCTCGAAATAGCCCGACTTGTTCTGCGTCGCGCCGGTAAAGGCGCCCTTGGCGTAGCCAAACAGCGTCGGCTCGACCAGCGTAGGCGCGATCGCGGCGCAGTTAAGGGCGAACCAGGGTTTCGCGCGCCGCAAGGAAAGGCGGCGCAGCAGGTTCGCCACCACTTCCTTGCCGGTTCCGGATTCGCCCTCGATGAGCGCAGGGAAGGGGGAGTCGGCGTACTGGCTGATCTGGCTCTTCAGCTTCTGCAGCGCCGGGCTCTTGCCGACCAGGGGTTCGGCGTCGGCTCCCTCTCCGGAAATTTCGGCTGCGCGGAACTGCAGAGCGTGCATCAGGCTCTTCTTGAGCGTTTCTGCGTCGCAGGGCTTGGCGACGAATTCGGCGGCGCCGAGCGTGCGCGCGTGCCGCGCGTTGGCGGCGTCGTTCTGGCCGGAGAGCACCAGGATCTTCATGGTCGGCGAGTGCGCGAGCAGATCGCTGATCAGCTGGAAGCCCTCGTCGGGCCGGTGGGGCGTAGGAGGCAGCCCGAGGTCGACCAAGGCGAGCTGCGGCGCTTCGTCGAGCTGCCGCAACAGGCTCACGGCGTGCTGGCGCGAATCGCTCACCATGACCTCGAAGTCCTTTCCGAGGGCGTAGGACAGGGTGTCGGTGATGAGCGGATCGTCGTCGACGATCAGCAGACTGGGTCGGGCGGCTTCAGGCATGAGTCTCGATGCATTTTAGAAAGGCGCGCTCGAGCGACGCTTCGCCGTGACGCTCGCACAATCCACGCGGCGCACCCGTGTAGGCAAGCGTACCGCGGTGCAAGACGGTGAGTTGGTCGCAAACCTCCTCGATGTCGGCGAGCGAATGCGAGGTGAACAACAGCGTGCGTCCTTCCGACTTCAGCTTGAGCATGAAATCCTTGGCGCGGGCGCGCGCCTTTGGGTCCAGACCGCTCATCGGTTCGTCCAGAACGTACAGATCCCGCTCGGAGAGAAAGCAGGCTGCAAGCCCGAGCTTCTGCGTCATTCCCTTGGAGTAGGTGCGGACCGGCTGGTCGAGCGCGGCGGAGTCCAGATCGAGCGCGGCGAACATCGCGCGGACGCGATCCTCCTCGTATCGGCTTCCGAAAAGCTGCTGCATCATGGCTACAAATTCGCGACCGGTGAGGAAATAGGGGGCGGTGAACCGCTCCGGCAGATAGGCGAGGCGGGTGCGGGCCTGCGCTCGGCGATGCCCGACACCGTGAACCTCGATTGCCCCCGAATCGAGATCGCAGAAATCCAGCAGGCACTTGATCAGCGTCGTCTTTCCGGCGCCGTTCACACCCGCCAAACCCACGCACTGGCTCGCGGGAACATCAAGATCGAACCCACGCAGTACCTCGGCGCGCCCAAAACTCTTGTTCACTCCGCGGAATCGAACCAACGGCTCGAGCATGGCTGGTAAGCGCGTCCTCCAGGATGCTTTGATGATAGCGCAAAGGCGGCCCACTTTCACGAAGGAACTGAGATCGCAGCAAGCGGTCGATCGAATGTCGCGCGCTTTTCTGGGCTAGAATCCGCCTTTCGCGTTTTCCATGCAGGACGCCGTGGAAACAGGCAATCTGGTCGAGGTCGAGAACGTCTACTTTGGCTACGATCAGCGCGAGATCCTGAAGAACATCAACCTGGTCGTTCCCAAGGGCAGGGTGGTCGCCATCATGGGACTGTCGGGCTGCGGAAAGACGACGCTCCTCCGTTTGATCGGTGGGGCCTTGGTTCCCGACCGGGGCGAAATTCGCGTTGCCGGCAGCGTCGTCAACAGGCTCACCGCCGACGAGCTTCTTGCGCTGCGCCGCAAGATGGGGATGCTGTTCCAGTTTGGAGCCTTGTTTACAGACATGTCTTCATTCGACAACGTCGCGTTCCAGATGCGCGAGCACACCAACTTGTCCGAGCCGCTGATTCGAAACCTCGCGCTCCTGAAGCTGCAGGCGGTGGGTTTGCGCGGCGCCGCCGATCTCATGCCCTCCGAGCTGTCCGGCGGGATGGCGCGGCGCGTGGCGCTGGCGCGCTCGATCGCGCTCGACCCGATGCTGATGATGTACGACGAGCCCTTCACCGGGCTCGATCCTATTTCCCTCGGGGTGATCGGCCAGCTGATCCGGCGGCTCAACGACTCGCTCGGCGCGACCTCGATCGTCGTGACTCACGACGTGGCCGAAGCGCTCGAGCTGGTCGATTACGTCTATTACATGGCCGCGGGGAAAGTCGAATTTCACGGAACGCCGGGCGAGGTGCGCGCCGCGGGACTCGCGTCGCTTCGCCAGTTCGTCTATGGCGAACCCGACGGACCGGTGCCGTTCCACTTTCCGGCGCCCGAGTATCGGCAGGACCTGCTCGCTCAATGACGCGCATCGTCGAGCTGCTGCGCGCGCTGGGCGCGCGTATCGTCAACAACTGGATCTGGCGTCTGGGGTTCGCCTGCCGCTTCCTGTGGCTCACGTTGAGGGAGTCGGGGCCGAGCTTCCGGCGCTTCCATCTTACGATTCGCGAGATCTACTTCACGGGAGTGCTGTCGCTCATCATCATTCTCGTGTCGGGACTGTTTGTCGGCATGGTCCTGGGTCTGCAAGGCTACGACACGCTGGTGCGCTACGGCTCCTCCGAAGCGCTCGGAGTGCTCGTGAGCCTGTCTCTGGTGCGCGAGCTCGGGCCGGTGGTGGCGGGATTGCTCTTTGCAAGCCGCGCCGGGAGCGCGATCACCGCGGAGATCGGATTGATGAAGGCGACCGAGCAGCTTTCGGCGATGGAGATGATGGCGGTCGATCCTATCGCCCGGGTGGTCGCGCCGCGCTTCTGGGCCGGCGTGATTTCCATGCCCTTGCTTGCGGCGCTCTTTTCCGCGATGGGGGTCTTCGGCGGCTACCTCGTCGGGGTGCAGTTGATCGGTGTCGACGAGGGCTCGTTCTGGTCGCAGATGCAGGCGGCGGTGGACTTTCGGGAGGACATCCTGAACGGGGTGATCAAGAGTGTCGTCTTCGGCATCGCGGTGAGCTGGATCGCCGTATACGAAGGCTACGACGCGCCGCCGACGGCCGAAGGCGTGTCGGGCGCAACCACGCGCACGGTGGTCACTTCATCGCTTGCAATCCTGGCGCTAGACTTCGTGCTGACCGCACTGATGTTCAGAGGACAATGAAATCATGATGACGCGCAAAGAGCTGGACTTGTGGGTGGGAATCTTCGCGGTGATCGGCATCGGGGCGATGCTGTTCCTGTCGCTCAAGGTGGCGAATCTCGCTTCGTTTTCGGCGGCCGATTCGATCCGGATCAAAGCCAGTTTCGACAATATCGGCGGGCTGAAAGTCCGCGCGGCGGTGAAAAGCGCCGGCGTGGTCGTCGGCCGCGTCGCTGAGATCCGTTTCGACAGCCAGAGCTTCGAGGCGGTGGTGGCGATGGATATCGACAAACGCTACCCGTTTCCCAAGGACAGCTCGGCCAAGATCCTGACCTCGGGCCTGCTCGGCGATCAGTACATCGGCCTCTCGGCGGGAGGCGATTCGGTCAACCTGAAGAACGACGATACGTTGAAACTCACTCAGTCCGCGATCGTGCTGGAAAATCTCATCGGTCAGTTCCTGTACAGCAAGGCCGCCGAAGGGGACGGCAAGAAATAGATTGAAAGCCGAATCGCGTGGCGAAGGCTAAAAGGCTGTGTGTACTGCTTCTGGCGGGAACGCTCTCCGGTTGCGCCACTTCGGGAGGCAACCCGGCCGACCCCCTCGAGCCGTTCAACAGGGCGATGTTCAGCTTTAACGATACCCTGGACGATGCGGTGATGAAGCCGGTGGCGAAAGCTTACCGCGCCGTTCTGCCGGGAATAGTCCTTACCGGCGTTTCCAACTTCTTTTCGAACCTCGAAGATGTCTGGATCTCGGTAAACGACGTGCTGCAGGGGAAGTTTCAGCGGGGGCTCGAGGATTTCGGACGTCTTCTGCTCAACTCGACGTTTGGTATCGCCGGTATTTTCGACTTGGCATCGGAGGCGGGACTGCCGAAAAACAACGAAGATTTCGGGCAGACGCTCGCCTGGTGGGGCGTGGGCAGCGGCGCCTACCTGGTTCTGCCGATCCTGGGCCCTTCCACGGTGCGCGACGGACTCGCGTTCCTGGTTGATACCCAGGCCGATCCGGTGTGGCGAATTGGCGATGTTCCCGCGCGCAACACCACGGTTGTAGTTCGCTATGTAGGCAGGAGGGCGGAGTTGCTGGACGCCACCAGCGTTCTCGAGGCGGCGGCGCTCGACAAATACGGGTTCGTGCGCGAGGCCTGGCTGCAGCGCCGCCGCAACCTCATCTACGACGGCGATCCGCCGCGGGAGAAAGAGGAATCGGACGACGACTCGCGTTAGAATACGCCCTGGATGACCATGAAGCTCTTTCGTTTTTTTGTTGCCGCCCTTTTCATTCCGATTGCGCAGGCGCAGGAACTCGCGCCCGACGCTCTGGTGAAAACCATCACCGAGGAGTTCGTCGCGGTCCTCAAGCAGGATAAGGACATTCAGGCGGGCGACCCGAAGAAGGTCGCGGGCTTGATCGAGACCAAGGTCGTGCCGCATTTCAACTTCACCCGAATGACCCGCATCGCCATGGCGCGCAACTGGCGGTCCGCCTCGCCCGAGCAGCAAGAGGAGCTCACCGGCCAGTTCAAGACGCTGCTCGTTCGCACCTATTCGACCGCGATCACCAGTTACCGCGACCAGAAAATCGACTACAAGCCCCTGCGCGCCAAGCCCGAGGACACCGAGGTCACGGTGAAATCCGAAGTAAAGCAAGTGGGTTCAACGCAGCCGGTTTCCATCGACTACGAGATGGAAAAGACTCCCAACGGGTGGAAAGTCTACGACGTCAAGGTCGGCGGCGTGAGCCTGGTCACGACCTACCGCGATACCTTCGCGAGCGAAGTCAAGGATCGCGGTGTGGACGGCCTGATCAAATCGCTCGCCGCAAAAAACCGCCAGGGCGAGCGCGCCAAGTCGGACAAGTTGTGATCCGGCGCGAAAACGATTCTCTTATCCTTGAAGGCGCGGTCACTCTGAATACCGTTGCCGCGATGCTCGGCGCGGTGGAAGAGCACCTGCGGCAGGGCGCGCGCGTGGTCGATTTCCGCGAAGTCACCGAAGTGGATTCCGCCGCGGTGGCCCTCGCGCTTGAATGGCTGCGCCATGCCGAGGAGAGCAAGACCGCGGTGCGCCTCGCCAACCTGCCGGCCGCCATGCAGAATCTCGCCAAGCTGTACGGGGTCTCGGACCTTCTCCAGTCGGCCGCCTAGAAGCACCGGTTGACGCGGATCACGGGTCGTGTCAGATCGAAGGATGGCCGTCCGTGCGACTCTGATCTTCTCGCAGCTCATGAGAGCATGACCCAGTGAGCGCGGCGATCGAACTCCGCGATGTCCACAAACATTTCGGCGAGGTGCAGGCGCTCTCCGGAATCGATCTCGATATCCGGCAGGGAGAGTTCTTCGGCTTGCTGGGGCCGAACGGGGCCGGCAAGACCACGCTGATCAGCATTCTTGCGGGTCTGGTGCGCGCCGACCGGGGTTCCGCGCGGGTGATGGGCCACGACGTGCGCGCAGACTACCGCGCGGCGCGCCGGTCGCTCGGGGTAGTGCCTCAGGAGCTGGTGTTCGATCCGTTCTTCAGCGTGCGCGAGACCCTGCGCATCCAGTCGGGTTATTTCGGCATCCGCGACAACCGTGCCTGGATCGAAGAGGTAATGCAGCACCTCGATCTCGTTACAAAGGCCGACGTCAATATGCGCGCCCTTTCGGGCGGGATGAAGCGGCGGGTGCTCGTCGCGCAAGCCCTGGTGCACAAGCCCTCCGTGATCGTGCTCGATGAACCGACCGCCGGCGTCGATGTCGAACTTCGCCAGGCGCTGTGGAAATTCATTCGACGACTCAACCGGGAGGGCCACACCATCGTGCTCACGACGCACTATCTCGAGGAGGCCGAGGCGCTGTGCGGGCGTATCGCGATGCTCAAACAGGGGCGAGTCGTGGCGCTCGATACCACTCCCAATCTGCTCAAGCGCGTCCATCACCTGTTCCTGCGGTTGCGGCTTGACGGAGAGCTTCCGGGGGAGCTGCGCTCGCTCGAGCACGGCGGCGCCGCAGGGGCCCACGTTCTGCGCTTGAAGGACTACGACGACGTCGAGCCGACGCTCGCGACCATCCGCAGGGCGGGCTGCCGCATCGAGGAAATGGAGCTGATGCAGCCCGATCTCGAAGACGTGTTCGTCGATGTGATGCGGCGGTCATGAGCGGATTGCCGACGCTGCTGTACAAGGAAGTGCTGCGGTTCTGGAAGGTCAGCACCCAGACTATCGGTGCGCCGGTGCTCACCGCGGCGCTATTTCTCTTCATCCTGAGTCATGTCATGGGAGACCGGGTACGGATGTATGACGCCGTTCCGTACGCGGCGTTCCTGGTGCCGGGCCTCGTGATGATGTCGGTGCTGCAGAACGCTTTTGCCAACAGCTCTTCGTCGATCATTCAATCCAAGATCACCGGTAACATCATCTTCGTGCTGCTGCCGCCGCTTTCGTACCTGGAGTTTTTCGCCGCATACGTGCTCGCAGCGGTGGTGCGGGGGATGGTAGTGGGAATCTCGGTGCTGCTGGTGACGCTGCCTTTTGTGGACATGAGCTTTCGCTACCCGCTTTGGGTCGTCGCGTTCGCCGTCGCCGGAAGCGCCGTGCTGGGCGCGCTCGGAATGGTCGCGGGCATCTGGGCGGAGAAAATCGATCAGGTGGCGGTCTTCCAGAACTTCCTCATCATGCCTCTGACTTTTCTCTCGGGAGTCTTCTACTCGATCCACTCGCTGCCCGATTTCTGGCAGGGGCTCTCGCATTTCAACCCGTTTTTCTACATGATTGACGGATTTCGTTACGGCTTTTTCGGCGTCTCCGACGTCGACCCGCTTTGGAGCTTTGCGGTCGTGGCGGTTTTCCTGGGGCTGGTTTCGGGATTGACGCTTGCGCTGCTCAAAAGCGGCTACAAATTGAGACACTGACAAAATTGAGGATTTGACATGATTACGCCCGAGCAGGTTCAAGACTACATCGAAAAAGGGATGCAATGCAGCCAGGTGCGCGTCCTGGGCGACGGGGAGCATTTCGAGGCGCTCATCGTGAGTGAAGCGTTCCGCGGCAAGAGCCGGGTGCAACGTCACCAGCTCGTCTATGCGGCGCTCGGCGAGCGCATGCGCGGGGAAATCCACGCGCTGTCGATGCGCACGCTCACCCCCGAAGAAGCGGCCGGTGGATAGGCTCATCATTGCCGGAGGCGTACCGCTTTCAGGCGAAATCCGCGTCTCCGGAGCGAAGAATGCGGCGCTGCCGCTCATGTGCGCAGCGCTGCTCACGCGCGAGCCGCTCACGCTCTCCAACGCGCCGCACCTGAGGGACGTGAGCACCATGGTGCGGCTGCTCGCGCAGATGGGCGTGGAAGTATCGCTCGACGACCGGCTCGGCCTTTCGCTCAGGGCGGAGCGTCTTTCCGACCCACTCGCTCCCTACGACCTCGTGAAGACCATGCGCGCTTCGATCCTGGTCCTCGGACCCCTGGTGGCGCGCTCCGGAGAAGCTCGCGTTTCACTCCCCGGAGGTTGCGCCATCGGCCTTCGCCCGGTGGACCTGCATATCAAGGGGCTCGAAGCCCTGGGCGCCGAAATCTCGGTCGAACAAGGCTACATCGCGGCGCGGGCGAAGCGGCTGAAGGGGGCGCGCATCGTCATGGATCTTGTAACCGTCACCGGCACGGAAAATCTCATGATGGCGGCCTGCCTCGCTCGAGGGACGACCGTGCTCGAAAACGCCGCACGAGAGCCTGAAGTCGTGGATCTCGCTCAATGCCTCCTCGCGATGGGGGCGCGGATTAGCGGCGCGGGTACCGATGTGATCAGGATCGAGGGGGTGAGCGAGCTGCGCGGCGCGACGCATCGCATCATGCCCGATCGCATCGAGACCGGCACTTTTCTCGTCGCCGCCGCTGCGACCGGCGGCCGAATCACCCTGCAAGGCACCGACTCCGGCATCCTTGAAGCCGTGCTCGAAAAACTGCGCGAGTCGGGCGCCGAGCTGCACACGGGGAACGGAACGATCTCGCTCGCCATGCGGGGACGGCCGAAGAGCATCAATGTGAGAACCGCCCCCTACCCGGCGTTTCCCACCGACATGCAGGCGCAGCTGATGGCGCTCAACGCGATCGCCGAGGGCACCGCGACGATCACCGAAACGGTTTTCGAGAACCGATTCATGCACGCTTTGGAAATGCAGCGGCTCGGCGCCGACATCGATATCTCGGGGAACACAGCCACCGTGCGCGGCGTCGCCAAGCTGCAGGGCGCGACGGTCATGGCGACCGACCTGCGCGCCTCGGCGAGCCTGGTCATCGCGGGTTTGGTTGCCGAAGGCGAGACCACCGTCGATCGCATCTATCACCTGGACCGCGGCTACGAGTGCATCGAGGAGAAGCTCGCGCAGCTCGGCGCGCGCATCAAGCGGGTTCACTGAAGTAAAATCGACCTTTCCACGCGAGGCACCCAAGCCGTGATTACGCTCGCGCTCTCCAAGGGCCGGATTTTCGACGAAACGCTGCCGCTGCTCGCCCGAGCGGGCATTCGGGCGCTCGACAATCCCGATACCTCGCGCAAGCTCATTGTGCGCACCAACCGGCGCGACCTGCGGCTGATCATCGTGCGCGCAGCCGACGTTCCCACTTACGTTCAATACGGCGCGTCGGAACTCGGGGTCGCGGGCAAGGACGTGCTGCTCGAACACGGTGGCGAGGGGCTGTACCAGCCCCTCGATCTGCGCATTGCATCGTGCCGCATGGTGGTGGCGGTTTCCGAAGGCTTCGACTATGCATTCGCCGTGCGGCAAGGCGCGCGCCTGCGCGTCGCCACCAAATACATGCAGACCGCGCGCGAGCACTTCGCCGCGAAGGGCGTGCACGTCGATCTGATCAAGCTCTACGGGTCGATGGAACTCGCGCCGCTGGTGGGCCTTGCCGACGCGATCGTCGATCTGGTCTCCAGCGGCAGCACGCTGCGCGCCAACCGCCTGCGCGTGGTCGAGGAGATCGGGCCGATCAGCGCGCGCCTCATCGTCAACCAGGCGGCGCTCAAGCTCAAGCGCGACGCGATCCAGCCGCTGCTCGACAAGCTTGCGAAGGCCGTGGGAACGCATGCCTGAGATCGCTCGTCTTTCGACGACGGACGCCGATTTCGACGCGCGACTCAAGGCGCTGACTGCGTTTGACGCGACATTCGATAAGGATGTCGAGCGCGATGTCGCGGCGATTTGCGATGACGTACGCAACCGCGGCGATGCCGCGGTGCTTGAGCACACCGCGAAACACGACGGTGTGAGCAAGGCGCGTCTGGCCGATCTCGAGCTGTCGCGCGCAACGCTTGAGCAGGCACGCAAGGAACTCGATCGTACGCAACGCGACGCCTTGGAGCAGGCCGCCGCGCGTATCCGCAAGTACCACAAACGACAACTCGCGAAGTCGTGGCAATTTACCGAAGCGGACGGCACGACGCTCGGCCAGCGCGTAACGCCGCTCGACCGTGTCGGATTGTACGTGCCAGGCGGAAGAGCGGCCTATCCCTCGTCCGTGCTCATGAACGCCATCCCGGCGAGGATCGCCGGGGTTCGCGAGCTCATCATGACTGTGCCCACGCCGCGCGGCGAGCGCAATCCGCTGGTGCTCGCGGCGGCGGCGATCGCGGGCGTAGACCGCGTGTTCACCGTGGGCGGTGCGCAGGCGATCGCGGCGCTGGCGTACGGGACCCAGACCATCGCGCAAGTGGACAAGATCGTCGGTCCGGGCAACGCCTACGTGGCGGCGGCCAAGCGCCGCGTGTTCGGCACGGTCGGCATCGACATGGTCGCCGGCCCCTCGGAGATCCTCGTCATCTGCGACGGCTCGACCGATGCGGACTGGATCGCGATGGACCTGTTTTCGCAGGCCGAGCACGACGAGTCGGCGCAGGCCATCCTCGTCTCGCCCGATGCGGGGTTCATCGAGCGCGTAGCTATGAGCATCGACCGGCTGCTGCGCACGATGTCGCGCCGGGAAGTGATCGGCGAGTCGCTTCGACGACGCGGCGCGCTCATTCGCTCGAAAGACCTGGAAGAAGCTTGCGATATCGCCAACCGCATTGCTCCGGAGCATCTTGAACTTTCGGTCGCGGAGCCGAAGAGGTGGCTGAAGAAAATCCGCCACGCCGGTGCGATTTTTCTGGGCCGCTACACGTCCGAAGCCTTGGGTGATTACTGTGCCGGACCGAATCACGTGCTGCCAACTTCGCGCACGGCGCGCTTTTCCTCGCCGTTAGGCGTGTACGATTTCCAGAAGCGCTCGAGCATCATCTCGGTCTCGCGCAAAGGCGCGCAAAAACTCGGCAGGCTCGCCGTGACGCTCGCGCAAGGCGAAGGATTTCAGGCGCATGCGCGGTCGGCCGAGCTCAGATTGGGGAAAACGCCCAAAGGCAGACCGTGAGCGCCGGACCGGAAAGGATCATTCGCGAAGATATCCGCGCGATGAGCGCCTACGCCGTCACATCCGCCAGCGGCCTGGTCAAGCTTGACGCGATGGAGAACCCGTATCGGCTGCCGGAGGCGCTGCGGCGCGAGATCGGCGAGGCGGTGGCAAATTCCGAGATCAACCGCTACCCCGATCCAGCGGCGCCGGCCCTGATGAAACGCTTGCGGAGCGTAATGGGGATCGGGGCCGAGTACGACGTCCTTCTAGGAAACGGGTCGGATGAGATCATCCACATCATCATCCAGAGCGTGGCCCGACCGGGGGCCGTCGTGCTCGCGCCCCGCCCCAGCTTCGTCATGTTCAGCCTGTGCGCGCAGTTCGTGGGTCTGCGCTACGTCGGAGTTCCGCTCGAGGCCGACTTCACGCTCGATACCGGGGCGATGTTGCGCGCGCTGGAAGAACATCAGCCCGCGGTGGTGTTCATCGCGTATCCCAACAATCCGACGGGCAATCTGTTTTCGGAGGAAGCGATAGGCCGGATCGTCGCCGCGGCGCCCGGTCTGGTAGTGATCGACGAGGCCTACCATCCTTTCGCCCGCAGGAGCTTCATGTCGCGGCTGGCGGAATTTCCGAACCTCGTGGTCATGCGTACTCTGTCGAAGCTCGGGCTCGCCGGAATCCGGCTCGGATACGCTGTCGCGCGGCCGCAATGGATCCGGGAATTCGACAAACTGCGGGCCCCCTACAACGTCAACGTGCTGACTCAGGTCGTCGCGGAGCGCGTGCTCGCGCATAACGAAGTGCTCGACGCCCAGGCGCGGGAGATCAACTCCGAGCGCGAGCGGCTTGCCGCCGAGCTGCGCCAGCTGCGCGGCGTGACCGTTTTTCCGAGCGACGCGAATTTCATCCTGATTCGCGTTCCGGACGCTCCGCGCGTCTTCGACGGGATGCTGCGCCGCGGCGTGCTCGTGAAAAACCTGCACGGCGGCGTCGCGTCGCTCGAGTACTGCCTGCGCCTTACCATCGGAACGCCGGAGGAGAACCTCAAGTGTCTCGCCGCTCTCTCGGAAGCCCTTGCCGAAGCCCTCCAGGGACGTTGATTTGGTGTACGCTATCGCATTGAAGCTCAAAGCAATGTCAACGCGCGCCGCAAAAGCAGACCGCAACACCGCCGAGACCCAGATCGCTCTTTCCGTCAACATCGATGGCAGCGGCCGGGCCGATCTTGCCACGGGAGTGCCGTTTCTCGACCACATGCTCGATCAGGTCGCGCGTCACGGCATGCTCGATCTCGAAATCCGGGCCAAGGGCGACCTGCATGTCGATGCCCATCATACGGTCGAAGACATCGGAATCACCCTGGGCCAGGCGGTGGCGCGAGCGGTCGGCGACAAGAAGGGTATACGGCGCTACGGTCACGCCTACGTTCCGCTCGACGAGGCACTGTCGCGCGTGGTGATCGATTTCTCGGGGCGGCCCGGTCTCGAATACAACGTAAAGTTCACGCGCGCGCTGATCGGTGAGTTCGACGTCGATCTGGTTCACGAGTTTTTCCAGGGTTTCGCCAACCACGCCCAAGTCACGCTGCACGTCGACAACCTGCGCGGCGACAACGCGCATCATCAATGCGAGACGATGTTCAAGGCGTTCGCGCGCGCTCTGCGCATGGCGCTCGAGCCCGACCCGCGCGCGGCGGGAGTTATTCCCTCCACAAAGGGGACTCTCTAGTAGTGCCCCGTAACGGAAATTCGTTGACGTATTTCCGAGCCGTCATTCCCGCGCAAGCGGGAATCCAGTGTCTTAAGACGTCTCTGGATTCCGGTTCGCGCCTCCCCGCGAAAGCGGGGATCTGCGGGCTTGGCCGGAATGACGCTCGTAGTATGACCTGATGAGAATCGCGGTTGTTGACTACGGCATGGGCAACCTGCGCTCGGTTTCCAAAGCCATCGAGCATGTCCAGCCTCAGGCGCGAGTCGAGGTGACCGATGACCCCAAGCGTATCGCCGGCGCCGACCGGGTGGTGTTCCCGGGGCAGGGGGCGATGCCCGACTGCATGCGCGAGATGGAGGCTCGAGGACTGCGTTCGGCAGTGCTCGCGGCGGCGCGCACCCGGCCGTTTCTGGGGATTTGCATCGGCTTGCAGATGCTCTTTGAGCGCTCCGACGAAGGCGGCGTGGCGGGTCTCGCGCTTCTGCCGGGGACGGTGCGCCGGTTTCCCGCCGAAGCCATGGTCGATTTGCGGGGACAGAAACTCAAGGTGCCCCACATGGGCTGGAACCGGGTGCGCCAGACAAGGCCGCACGCCTTGTGGTCGGGAATCGAGGACGGCAGCCGGTTCTATTTCGTTCACAGTTACTTTCCCGAGGAGGCAGAGGCCGCACTGGTATGGGGCACGACCGACTACGGCATCCCCTTTACGTGCGCGGTGGCGCGGGATAACATTTTTGCGGTACAGTTCCATCCGGAAAAAAGCCAAACTGCGGGCCTGCAGCTCCTCGCCAACTTCCTCAACTGGAATCCCTGAACCCTATCGGCGGTCCCGGCTGTCCGGAACCCCGCGCGTCTTACCGACTCGATGCTGATCATTCCGGCGCTTGATATCAAGGACGGGCATTGCGTCCGCCTGAAGCAGGGAAGGATGGACGAGGCGACGGTGTTCTCGGAAGATCCCGTCGGCATGGCGAAGCACTGGCAAGCCGAAGGCGCGCGTCGCCTGCACGTCGTGGATCTGAACGGCGCCGTGGCGGGCAAGCCCAAGAACGAGGCTGTGATCCGCGCCATCCTCCAGGGGCTCGGCGATTCTCTCCCAATGCAGTTGGGAGGAGGCATTCGCGACCTCGACACCATCGAGCGTTATCTCGACCTCGGGGTCGGCTACATCATCATCGGGACGGCAGCGGTAAAGAATCCCGGTTTCCTGCAGGACGCGTGCAGCGCGTTTTCCGGGCATATCATGGTGTCACTCGACGCCAAGGACGGCAAAGTGGCTGTCGAGGGTTGGTCGAAGATGACCAGCCACGACGTGGTGGAGCTTGCGAAAAAATTCCAGGACTACGGAGTGGAAGCAATCATCTACACGGATATCGGCCGCGATGGAATGCTGACCGGCGTGAACCTCGAGGCGACGCTGAAGCTTGCGCGCGCGCTGCTCGTTCCCGTGGTCGCGAGCGGCGGCATCACCAGCATTGAGGACATCAAGGCCCTGTGCCAGATCGAGTCGGAGGGCATCACCGGCGTCGTGACCGGCCGCGCCATCTACCAGGGCACGCTCGATTTCAAGAAAGCCCAGGAGACCGCGGACAAGCTGGGGAAAAGCAAGGATTGATGCTCGCCACGCGCATTATTCCCTGTCTCGATGTGGACCGCGGCCGGGTCGTGAAGGGCGTCAACTTCGTCGGCCTGCGCGACGCCGGAAACCCGGTCGAAATCGCGCGGCGCTACGACGAACAGGGCGCCGACGAGCTGGCGTTTCTCGATATCACCGCGAGCTCGGAGGAACGCGATCTCATCCTGCATGTGGTGGAAGAGGTTGCGGCGCAGGTGTTCATTCCGCTTACCGTCGGCGGCGGGGTGCGCAAAGTGGAGGACGTGCGCCGCCTGCTCAACGCCGGCGCCGATAAAGTCTCGATCAATACCGCCGCCGTGCAGAATCCCCAGCTCGTAGCCGATGTCTCGGGTCGCTACGGATCGCAGTGCATCGTTATCGCCATCGACGCGAAGAAAGTCGAGGGCGGAGAATCCATCAATCGTTCCGCGGTTCGCTGGGAAGTATTTACCCACGGTGGACGCCGGCCGACTGGCTTGGACGCTGTCGAGTGGGCGCGTACAATGCAAAAACTGGGCGCGGGCGAAATCCTGCTGACGAGCATGGACCGCGACGGCACGCGCGAAGGCTTCGATCTGGCGCTCACGCGAGCCGTCGCCGAGGCAGTCGATGTTCCGGTGATTGCGAGCGGCGGCGTTGGCAAGCTCGACCACCTTGCCGCGGGCGTGCTCGAAGGCCGCGCGGACGCGGTGCTTGCAGCGAGCATTTTCCACTTCGGCGAATTCACCGTGCGCGAAGCCAAGCAATACATGGCAGAGCGCGGAATCGAAGTCAGGCTTTGAACCGGCGGATGCGATGGCAGAGGACTGGCTCGACGAGGTGAAATGGGACGAGAACGGTCTTGTGCCTGCGATCGCCCAGGAGACGTCCACGGACAAGGTGTTGACGCTTGCCTGGATGAACCGGGAGTCGCTCGCGAAGACGGCGGCAACGGGTGAGGTCTATTACTGGTCGCGCTCGCGAAAGCGCCTTTGGAAAAAAGGCGAGCAGTCCGGCAACGTGCAGAAAGTGCTCGAGATCCGCCTGGACTGCGACGAGGACGTGGTGCTGATCAAGGTGGAACAGGGCGGCGGGATCGCCTGTCATACCGGACGGCACAGTTGTTTCTTTCAGAAGCTCGAAAACGGGCGCTGGGTGACGGTCGAGCCGGTCATCCGGGACCCCAAGGAAATCTACGGGCGATGAGCGACATACTCGAGCGGCTGGCTGATGTTGTCGAGAGCCGAAAAACGGGCGACCCCGACAAGTCCTACGTATCGCGGCTGTTCGCGCGCGGACCCGACGCGATCCTCAAGAAGGTCGGCGAGGAAGCCACCGAGGCGGTCATGGCGGCCAAGGACGGCGACAGGCTGCGTATCGTGGGCGAAACGGCCGACCTGTGGTTTCATTGCCTGATCATGCTCGCGCAATACGGCTTGCGGCCCTCCGACGTGCTCGCCGAGCTCGCCCGCCGCGAGGGCATTTCCGGGATCGACGAAAAAGCCGCGCGCGCGGAAAGTCGGCGCGCAAAGGCGGAGCGGAAATAAGGATGGGTGGAGAGATGGCTGCGGAAACCTGCGTCTTCTGCAAGATCGTCCGCGGCGAGATTCCCGGCAAGAAAATCTACGAGGACGCCGACATCTTTGCTTTCCATGATATCCACCCGCTGGCTCCGGTGCATTTCATGATCATCCCCAAAATTCACGTCGATTCGCTGGCAGCCTGCGACATGAGCCACCAGGCGGTGCTGGGCAGGATCCTCACCCTGGCCCCGCGTTTGGCGCGCGAGCAGGGGGCGACCGACGGCTTTCGCACGATCATCAATACCGGTCGTGTCGGCAGGCAGGAGGTGTATCATTTGCACGTGCATGTCATCGGCGGTCCGGAACCTCTCGGACCGATGCTGAGACGAAGCTAGAAGAAGCTTCGTCAGGCGAGTGGAACTCGCCCTTGAGTTCAAGGAGTAAGGCTTATGGGTACCTGGAGCATTTGGCATTGGCTGGTCGTGCTGCTGATCGTTCTGCTGGTTTTCGGCACCAAGAAGTTGCGCAATATCGGCGCCGATCTCGGCGGGGCGGTACGCGGCTTCAAGGACGGCATGAAATCCTCGGAGAACAAGCCGGCCGAGGGTGGGCCCGCGCCCCAGGTGACGGGCCACACCATCGAAGGTGAGATCAAGGAAAAAGTGAAGACCTGAGGGTCTTCGCGCGCATCCGGACGCCGGGTGCGGTCCGGCTTCTTTTTTTGAACGACGATCTCTTCGCTTCCCGTGTTTGACGTCGGGTTTACCGAGCTGATGGTGATCGCGGTGGTCGCGCTCATCGTCATCGGTCCGGAGCGCTTGCCTCGCGTGGCGCGCACCCTGGGCCATTTATTCGGGCGGCTGCAGCGCTACGTCAACGATGTCAAGGCCGACATCAGCCGCGAGATCGAGCTGGAGGAGTTGAAAAAATTCAAGAGCACTTTCGAAGACGCCGCGCGCGGAGTCGAGACCGAAGTCAATACGGAGATAAACTCGGTGCAAAGCGAAGTGACCAAGACCCAGAACGAGCTCAATTCTTTGGCGAAAATAGAAGACCCGGCCGCGGCACCGCCCACTCCTTTTTCCCCAGCTTCCGGGGAAGCTTCCCTGACGCCTGGCGAGATCGGTCTGGAGCCGCGAAGCGAAGCTCCCGCGAAACCGGAGAAGACCACCGTTTGAATCCCGCGCTCGGCCGCGAATGAGCACGCAGGACACCTTCATCTCCCATCTGGTCGAGCTGCGAAACCGGCTCCTGCTCGCGATCGGCGCGGTGTTCGCGGTGTTCCTGTGCCTGGTTTTCTGGGCGAGGGATCTCTATTCGCTGCTTGCCAAGCCGCTGCTTGGCGCGCTTCCGGCCGGCGGCCAGATGATCGCGACCGACGTCGTCAGCGTTTTTCTCGTGCCGGTCAAGGTGGCGGCGCTCGTGGCGTTCGTCATTGCGCTGCCCTACGTGCTTTACCAGGTGTGGGCTTTTGTCGCGCCGGGCTTGTACGCGAACGAAAAGCGCCTGGTGCTGCCGCTAGTGGTCGCGAGTTCGGTGCTGTTCCTCATCGGGATGTCATTTGCGTACTTCCTGGTGTTTCCGATGGTCTTCGAGTTCATGGCAAAGGTCGCGCCGGAAGGCGTCGCGTGGATGACCGACATCGACAAGTATCTCTCCTTCGTGATGACGACCTTTATCGCGTTCGGGGTGACCTTCGAAGTTCCGGTGGTGGTCATCGTGCTGGTGCGCGCCGGAGTCATCTCTATAGAAAAGCTGAAGGAGATCCGCCCCTACGTGATCGTCGGCGCGTTCGTGGTCGGGGCGATACTCACGCCTCCGGACATAGTCTCTCAGTTCATGCTCGCAGTGCCGCTCTGTCTCCTCTACGAACTGGGCATCGTGCTTGCGCGATTCGTGGGAAGGTCCCCCGGCGCGGTGGCAGAGGGCGCGGTCGCCGGCACGGGGCTGGACAGCCCGGAGGCCGGCCAGAAATAGGATCCCGCGCGTTTCCCCTCAGCGTTGCCGGCGTTGCTGGGTGGGGCGTTTCCCGACGATCACCTGGACCTCCATGTCTTTGCTTTCGCGCCGCACCCGTAACGCGGCGGACTTCCCCGGTACCAGAGCTGCCACCAGGTTCAGCATCGAATTCGGGTCCTTGACCGGGCCGCCTTCGATCGCGACCAGGACGTCGCCCGGCTTCAGCCCCGCCCGCTCGGCGGGCCCGCCCCGCAGCACTCCGGCGATGAGCACGCCGTTGGTGGAGGAAAGCCGAAATGATTCGGCGATCTCCGGCGTGATCTCCCGTGCTTCCACCCCGATCCAGCCGCGGACGACGCTGCCGGTCTGGATGATCTGTTCCATGACGTTCCTGGCGCTGGAGGCGGGGATCGCGAAGCCGATGCCCAGCGACCCTCCCGAGCGGGAGTAGATGGCGGTGTTGATGCCGACGAGGTTTCCGGCGGTGTCGATAAGCGCTCCGCCCGAGTTGCCCGGGTTGATCGCAGCATCGGTTTGAATGAAGTTCTCGAAGGTGTTGATGCCGAGCTGACTGCGGCCCAGAGCCGAGACGATGCCCATCGTCACCGTTTGTCCCACGCCGAAGGGGTTGCCGATCGCGAGCACGACGTCGCCAACGCGCAGCGCATCGGCGTCGCCGAAAGTGATCGCGGGGAGAAGCCCGCCCTCGACCTGCAAGACAGCGAGATCGGTTTCCGGGTCGGAACCGACCGCCTTGGCCTTCAATTTCTTGCCGTCGGCGAGTGCCACCTCGATCTCGTCGGCCGCCTCGACGACGTGATGATTGGTGAGGATGTATCCCTTGGAACTCACGATCACGCCCGAGCCGAGGCTCGCCACGCGCTGCGACCCCTCTCCGAGACGGTCTCCGAAAAAATCCCGGAACAAGGGGTCGTCGAGGAACGGGTGGCGCGGCGTCTTGATCGCTTTGCTGGTGAAAATGTTCACGACCGCCGGGACGGCCTTTCTCACCGCGTCGTTGTAAGAAGCCGCGCGCGCGGGAGCGCCGGCTGCGGTGGCGGCTTGGCGCAGCTCGACCACCTGGGGTGCGGCAGGACGGCTGAGCCACTCGGGTTTCAGTGCGGTGATGACGAAAAGGACGCCGACCGCAACGGTCGCGGTCTGCGCGAAGACGAGCCAAAGTTTGCGCATGGATGAATGATCTTTACAAAACGTCGTGACACGAGCCGCAAGTAGAATCGTCATTCCCGCGCAAGCGGGAATCCAGTGTCGTTCGATAAAAGTCACTGGATCCCCGCTTGGCCGTTCCTCGAAACTCGCTTTCGCTCGTTTTCGCTGGGACGACGAAATAGCGTCTACGCTTATGTGAGGCGCGATTTCCCTGCCGCGATTATTGCCCAAACATGCAGAGCGCGAAACAAGTTTGAGTACGTGCGCGTGCGCCCGGTTTCTAGCTTCCTCCAGCGTGCGCCGCGCCGCCAGCGCGTCCGGATTTCGCTTGCGCAGCAGAAGCGCGTATCTGACATTTATAGTTCCAATCAATGAGTTGGTCGCTAAAATTTGGTCTGCAGGGAAGCTTTCTGTATAATTTGCCCTTTTTTCGACAACACCTTCCTTCATGGGCGATAATTCCAAGGTCAATCGCAGTCGGCGCAACCTGGTTATCTGGAGCGCCTGCGCGGGCGGCGCGGCCGCGGCCGGCACCGCCGTCCCCTTCGCCGCTTCGATGCTGCCCTCGGAGCGCGCTCAAGCGCTCGGCGCGCCCGTCGAGGCCGACATCGGGCAGCTCGGTCCCGGAGAGAAGCTCACCGTCGAGTGGCGCGGACAGCCCGTCTGGATCGTACGACGCACCCAGGAGATGCTCGAAGCGATCAAGAAAGCCGAAAGCAAGGTGGCCGATCCCAAGAGCGAGCGCAAGAAGAGCGACCTGACCCCGGAATACGCAAGGAACGAGCATCGCTCGATCAAGCCCGAATACCTGGTCGTGGTCGGCATCTGCTCTCACCTCGGCTGCTCGCCGCAGGACAAGTTCAAGGCCGGCGCCGAGGCTTTCGAGCGAGACTGGAGCGGGGGGTTCTACTGCTCCTGTCACGGGTCGCTGTTCGACCTCGCCGGCCGCGTTTATAAAAACAAGCCCGCCCCGGACAATCTCAAGGTGCCGCCTTATACATATCTCTCCGACACCCGGATCCTGATCGGCGAGGACAAGAAGGGGGCGTAGCACGATGGCCGCAGCGGAGAAACAACCCGTAACCGGGGCCGGGCCGTTCAACGGCCTGCTCACATGGATCGACCAGCGCTTTCCGCTGGTTTCGAGTTGGAAGCAGCACCTGTCGGAGTACTACGCGCCGAAGAATTTCAATTTCTGGTACTACTTCGGCTCGCTTGCGATGTTCGTGCTGGTGATCCAGATCGTCACCGGTATCTTCCTCACCATGAATTACAAGCCGGACGCCGCCCAGGCGTTCGCCTCGGTCGAGTACATCATGCGCGAGGTGCCCTGGGGCTGGTGGATCCGCTACATGCACTCGACCGGCGCTTCGTTCTTCTTCATCTGCGTCTATCTGCACATGTTCCGCGCGATGCTCTACGGTTCGTACCGCAAGCCCAGAGAGCTTTTGTGGATCGTCGGAATGCTCATATTCCTTTGCCTCATGGCGGAGGGTTTCTTCGGGTATCTGCTTCCCTGGGGCCAGATGTCCTATTGGGGCGCGCAGGTGATCGTGAATCTTTTCGACGCCATTCCGATCATCGGGCCGGACCTCGCGATCTGGATCCGCGGCGACTACGTGGTGTCGGATGCGACGCTCAACCGGTTTTTCGCCTACCACGTGATCGCGGTGCCGTTGGTGCTGCTCGCCCTCGTCGCGGCGCACCTGCTCGCGCTGCATGAAGTGGGCTCGAACAATCCCGACGGCGTCGAGATCGGCAATAAGAAGGACCCGAAGACCGGCATTCCTATGGACGGCATCCCGTTTCATCCGTACTACACTGTGAAGGACACCTTCGGCGTGGTGGTGTTTCTCATCGTGTTCTCGATCGTGGTTTTTTTCGCGCCGGAGATGGGCGGCTACTTCCTCGAGTACAACAACTTCATCGCCGCCGATCCGCTGAAGACGCCCGCGCACATCGCCCCGGTGTGGTACTTCACGCCGTATTATTCGATCCTGCGCGCGGTCACGGAGGATTTCATGTGGGTGCTCGCCGCAGGCGTCATCGGCTTGGCGGGGCTGATCATCTGGAGCGTCGAGCGCGCTGCGATAAGGGTCGCCGTGGTGGCGGCCGCGCTGGTGCTGCTCGTGGGCTTCTATGCCCTCGATCCGAAAGTCTGGGGCGTGGCGCTCATGGGGCTCTCGACGATGATTTTCTTCCTTCTGCCCTGGCTGGATAGCAGCCCGGTCAAATCGATCCGCTACAAGGGGCCGATCACCAAGACGGCGCTCGCCCTGTTCGTGATCGCTTTCATCGTGCTCGGCTACCTCGGCACCGAGACCGTGACCGAAGGCCGGACGCTTGCGGCACAGATCGGCACGGCCGTGTATTTCCTGTTCTTCTTCCTCATGCCGTGGTACTCGAAGATCGACCAATGCCTGCCCGAGCCGGAAAGGGTCACATCGAAATGAAAGCGCTCATCGCGATCCTTTTGCTCGCCGCGCCGCTTGCTTTCGCGGCTGAGGATCCGGTCAGGCTCGACGCCGCACCGATCGATCCGCGCGACGTCGCGAGCCTGCAGGCGGGCGCCCGCAGCTTCGTCAATTACTGCATGAACTGCCACTCGGCGGGGATGATGCGCTACCAAAAGCTGCTCGATCTCGGGCTCTCCGAGCAGCAGGTCAAGGACAACCTGATCTTCACCGGCGGCAAGATCGGGGAGCTGATGAACGTGGCGATGACGAGGAAGGACGCAAGGGAGTGGTTCGGCACGCCGCCGCCAGACCTGTCGGTGATCGCGCGCGTGCGGGGCGCCGACTGGCTGTATACGTACATGCGCAGTTTCTACCGGGATCCAGAATCACCGACCGGCTGGAACAACATGGTGTTCGAGCGCGTCGTCATGCCGCACGTCCTGGGGACGCTCTCGGGGGAGCAGGTGCAGGTCGAGCGGAAGTTCAAGAACCGGGATCAGGCTGAAGCGGCCGGCAGGCAGCAGAAAAACGTGTGGAAAATCGACGTCCTCACTCCCGATCAGGCGGGCAAGGACGCAGAGCGCTATATCCTCAAGACGATCGGGACCGCAACCCCGGGTTCGCTTTCGCAGTTCGACTACGACATTCTGGTCCGCGATCTGGTCAATTTCATGACCTGGATGGCCGAGCCCAACCAGCTCGCACGCAAGCAGGCCGGGTACGCGGCGATTCTGGTGCTGCTCGTGCTGCTCGTGCTCAGCTACCTCCTCTACAAGGAGTTCTGGAAGGACGTGCACTAATCCTGCCCATCAGAACGCGGGGCACCCGCGTCCGCTCTTTCGTTTTCCCCCGAATCAAGCAACAAGGTAAGCCGCCATGATGAACCTCTATTCCGGAACCACCTGCCCGTTTTCCCAGCGCTGCCGCATTGTGCTGTACGAGAAGGGCATGGACTTTCAGATCATCGACGTCGACATGTACAACAAGCCCGAAGATATCGCGGTGATGAACCCGTACAACCGTCTGCCGGTGCTGGTCGAGCGTGACCTGATCCTCTACGAGGCGAACATCATCAACGAGTACATCGACGAACGCTTTCCGCATCCGCAGCTGATGCCGGCGGACCCGGTGATGCGCGCGCGGGCGCGACTGTTCCTGTTCAACTTCGAAGTGGAGCTGTTCAGCCAGATCGATTCACTGGAGAACGGCAACCAGAAGCAGCAGGACAAGTCGCGGCAGCAGGTCGCCGACCGCCTCGCCGAACTCGCCCCGGTGTTCACCAAGCAGAAATACATGCTCGGAGACGACTTCTCGATGCTCGACGTTGCGATCAGTCCGCTACTGTGGCGGCTCGATCACTACGGCGTAACTCTGGCCAAGTCCGCGGCGCCGCTGATGAAGTATGCGGAGCGCCTGTTCTCGCGCCCGGCGTTCATCGAGGCGCTGACACCCTCCGAGAAAGTCATGCGGAAGTGACCCGGGGATCGTCATTCCCGCGCAAGCGGGAATCCAGCGACTCTTGACGACACTGGGTCCCCGCTTGCGCGGGGACGACAAAGCTTCCCACATGCCCGAACCCACCTCCACGAAGCCCTACCTGTTGCGAGCGGTGTACGAATGGTGCGTGGACAACGGTTACACGCCCTACATCTCGGTCGTCGTCGATGCCCAGACTCGCGTTCCGATGGAATACGTTCACGACGGAGAGATCGTCGTCAACATCGGACCGGTTGCGGCGAGCCGCCTGCAGATGGGCAACGAGAACATCGAGTGCACTGTGCGTTTTTCAGGAGCGGCGAAGGAAATCGTCGTCCCGGTCGCGGTGGTTGCGGCGATCTACGCGCGCGAAAACGGGCAGGGTATGTCGTTCGAGTTAGAGAAGAAGGAAACCGCGTGGGAGACGAGCGGAGAGGAGCCGGCAACGCCCACTGACCCGAAGGATCCTCCGAAACCCCGCGGCAAGCCGAAGCTCAGGCGCATAAAGTAGTTGAAGAGGACGTAGAGCGCCGCTTCAACTTCGCGCGTCGGAGCGGACGCGAAGCGCGCCGCTCAACGCGCGAGGTCCGGACGTATAATTTGCCGACGCCGGGTTAGCTCAGTTGGTAGAGCAGCGCATTTGTAATGCGACGGTCGAGGGTTCGAATCCTTTACCCGGCACCATCGCCCTTTCACGGCGGTAACAGGGGTTCGAATCCACTTCGGGAGCGGGCATTGCCTATGCGCGCCAGCAAGAGCAAAATCCGCAATATCTGACGGTGGCAATGTCCGCGCCTGCCCGGAAGCGCTGCGATCGTCTGCCGATTCAATCGACAAGGAGAGGCGCATGAATGACGAAAGAGGCCTGACCATCTTCTTCAACGATGGCAGCAAGTTGTCGCTGGCCTTCCCGAAGCAATCGCTGAATGAAACCGCTGCTATGCTAAAGCTCGACGACGTGCTGAAAAAGCGCTATATGCTGTTCGAGGCGGACAGCACGTTTCTGGTGATACCGTTCGAAAATATCAAATACGTCCAACTCTATCCGGCGCCGCCACAGTTACAAGGCCACACCTACGTCAAGAACGCGAGCATAGTGTCATAACGCTACGATCACCGCGCCGCTTCGATCAGCTGCCAGATTCGCGGAGGGGAAAGCGGCAACTCGCGCGGTTGGATGCCGAGCGGCGCGAGCGCCGCAGCCACGGCGTTGGCCACCACGCCGCCCACCGGAACGATGCCGCCCTCGCCTGCGCCCTTCGCGCCGAGCGGGTTGTTCGGCGAGGGCGAGTTCTCGAGGACGATCGCCCGGATGTTGGGAAAGTCGGTCGCGGTCGGCAGCAGGTAGTCGGCGAGGGACGCGGTGAGGAACTGCCCGTTCTCGTCGTATTGAAGGTGCTCGAGAAAGACCCCGCCCAGGCCCTGCACGACCGCGCCGACGGCCTGCCCGGTCGCAGTGAGCGGGTTGATGATCCGTCCGATATCTTCCACGGTCACGTACTCGATGACTTCCACCTGCCCGGTCTTCGGATCCACGGCGACGTGCGCCGCCGCCGATCCGTAGGCGTAAGTGTGGCGGTGGTTCGCGAACGTTCCTTCGGCCGACAGTCCGTCTCCGGCGAGATCCGTCAAGGCAATTGACTTGCCGCGATGTGACGCGGCCAGTCTTGCGCCGATTGCGACTTCGTCCGCTGAGCACTTGAAGCGCCGCGCGGCGGCCTCGCGCACGATTTTTTTCAGTTTGTCCGCGGCATCCAATATGGCCGAGCCGCCCATCACCACCGAGCGCGAGTGGAACGAACCGAAGCCTTCCTTCATATGGGTGGTCGAGCCGTGAAAGATGCGGATGCGGTCCATCGGCATTCTCAGCGCGTCGGCCGCGATCTGGACGCAGACGGTCTCTAGGCCTTGTCCGATGCTCGTGGAGCCCACGAACACCGAGATCCCGCCGTCGGGATCGACCGCGAGACGCGCGTTTTCTCTCGGTCCGGCCGCGCCGCCTTCGATGAAGCAGCCGATACCGAGGCCGTGGTAGCGGCCGTCGATGAGCTTGCCCTGCAGCTTTGCTTTCTCCGTCCACTTGATCTCCGCAAGGCACCGGTCGAGCGTGATCCGGTAGTCGCCGTTGTCGAGCTCCTCCTTCTTCTCCGGCGGCGTGATGGTGGCGAGCGGATAGGGCATCTCCTCCTTCGAGGCGAGATTGCGGCGCCGGAACTCGACCGGATCCATGCCGAGGTCCGCCGCCGCCATGTCGAACAGGCGCTCGCGGAAGAAGTCGGCCTCGAAGCGGCCCGGGCCCCGGTACGTGCCGACCGGGGTCTTGTTGGTGAGCAGCGCGGAGGATTCCATGTGGATATTGGGAATGCGGTACGGGCCCGACAGGAATTGCGCGACGTTGCGCGGCGGGATCGATCCGTTGGCGCGCATGTACGCGCCCATGTCCACCCAGGCGCGGCCGCGCAGCGCGAGGATCGTGCCGTCCTTTTCGCAGGCGATCTCGATCTCGCAATCCATCTCGCGTGAGTGATTCGAGGCGAGCAGGTTCTCGCGCCGGTCTTCGATCCATTTCACCGGACGGCCGAGCTTTCGCGCCGCGAAAGGAATCAGGTAGTCCTCCGGATAGAATTCGCCGCGCACGCCGAAACCGCCGCCGACGTCGGGCTCGATCATGTCCACGCATTCCTCTGGAAGGTCCATCTGCTGAGCGAGCATCCTGCGGGTCGAGAAGGGCACCTTGGCCGCGCCCGAGACGGTGAGCTTGGTCTTCGCGCCGTCCCAGACGGCGAGCAGTCCCCTAGTTTCCATGCACACCGCGGTGTGGCGCTGCACCGCGAAGCGTTCGCGCCGCACGTAGGGCGCCTTGATCGAGAGCGCGTCCCCCTTGGTCGCCGTATAGGTGATCGCCAGGTTGCTGCCGTGGGCTTCGAACAGCAGCGCTTCGTTCCTTGCGGCGGCACGCCGGTCCGCGACCGCGGGCAGCGGCTCGATGTCGAGCTCAATGGCATCGAGCGCGTCCTCGGCAAGCGCGGGGCTGTCGGCCACCACGACCGCGACCGGCTCGCCGACATAGCGAACCTTGGCATGCGCGATCACCGGCTGCTCGAAGGGCGTGAGCTCCGGAAGCGGCGCAAGGCGCAGCGGGACGGTGGGAACCGAGCCGTTCGACGATTGCGCGACGTCCTCGGCGGTGAAGATGGCGCGAACGCCGGGCAAGGCGCGCGCCCGGGCGAGGTCGATCGAACGGATGCGCCCGTGCGCCACGGGGGAGCGAAGGATCGCCGCGTGGAGCATGCCCTCGCGATGCAGGTCGTCCACGTACTGGCCTTTGCCCCGCAGCAGCCTCAGGTCCTCGAGGCGTTCCACCGGAGTCCCGACAAACACGGGGACGAAGGAGTCTTTCACGTTCATGCCTTACCGCCCCTTTCCGTCATTCCCGCGGACGCGGGAATCCAGGGACGTTCACCGACTGGACTCCCGCTTTCCCGGGAGTGAGGATCCTTGTTTCTCGGTTGGTACGCCGCGCGCGCTTCGTATACGGCCTCGACGATGGAAATGTAGCCGGTGCAGCGGCACAGATTGCCAGCGAGCACTTCGCGTATGCGCGTCTTGTCCGCCTCGGGTTCCTCGCTGAGGAGCGCGTGCGCGGTGGTGAGCATGCCCGGCGTGCAGAAGCCGCACTGCAGGGCATGGTGTTTTCGGAAAGCCGCCTGCAGCGGCGTCAAGGCATCCTCGCGGGACAGGCCCTCGACCGTGGTCACTTTTGCGCCCTCGGCTTGGACCGCGAGCATCAGGCAGGAGCGCACCGCGGCGCCGTCGACGATGACCGTGCACGCCCCGCACACGCCGTGCTCGCAGCCGACATGCGTGCCGGTCTGTCCGAGATCGTGCCGGATGCAGTCGGCGAGCGTGGTGCGCGCCGGCACCTCGGTTACGATCGGCTTGCCGTTCAGCTCGAAGCGGATCGACATTTTTCTACTCGACCTTGATATTCGCCGTCTTGACGAGGTTGCGCCACTTATCGGTGTCCTTCTTCACGAATGCCGCGAACTCGTCGGGCGAGTTGCCCACCGGAGTGGCTCCGAGCTCGCGCATTCTCTGCACCATTTCAGGCGCGTGCACGATGCGCCGGACTTCGGCCTGAAGCTTCGCGACGATCTCCTGAGGGGTCCGGGCCGGCGCGAAGATTCCGACCCACGCCGTGGCCTCGAAGCCGGGGAGGACCTCGGTGATTGCGGGCACGTCGGGAAGCGCCGGGTTTCGCTGGAGGCTCGCCACGCCGAGCGCGCGCAGCTTCCCCGACTGCACGAACGGCATGATTCCGGTGATCTGGTCGAATGCGAACGATACGTGTCCGGCAACCAGATCGTTCAGGATCGGACCGGTGCCTTTGTACGGAATGTGATTGATGTCGGTGGCGGTCATCAGCTTGAACAGTTCGCCGGTTAGGTGCGTCGAGCTGCCGGCGCCGGTGCTGGCGAAGTTGTACTTGCCCGGGTTCGCCTTCAGCAGCGCGATCAGCTCTTGCAGCGTCTTCGCCGTCGCCGGGTGGGCCACCAGCACGTTGGGGAAGGTCGCCACCAGGGTCACCGGTGAAAAATCGGCGATGTTGTCGAAGGGCAGCTTCGGATTGACCGCCGGACCGACCGCGTGGGTCGAGGTCGTGCCCATGAGGATGGTGTAGCCGTCAGGCGCCGACTTCGCGACCGCCTCCGAGCCGATCGCGCCGGCCGCGCCGGCGCGGTTTTCCACGAATACCGACTGGCCCCAGGCCTCGGTGAGCTTCTGCGCGAGGATGCGCGCGATGATGTCGGTCGCCCCGCCCGGCGGGAAGGGCACCACATAGCGCACCGGCCGCGCGGGATACGCACCCGCCGTCTGCGCAAGGGCGCTGCCGCAGGCGGCCAGCGCGGCCACGAAAACCACAAGGTGAGCAAGACTGTCGAGGTGCTTCATCGGACCTCCATATGTTCGAATTGCCAGGGTTATTTGGACGCGCGTTCGAGCGCGCGCTCGAGCAGCGTTCCGACCAGGGCGCGCCGGTACGCGGCGCTCGCGTGCAGATCCTCGGGCGGCTCCACGGCGGCCGAGGCGGCGCTCGCCGCCGCCCGGATCGCGGCCTCGTCGACGATGCGGCCATTGAGCGCTGCTTCCGCCTGCGCGAGACGATGCGGGCGATGGCAGGCGCCGATGACGCCGATGTGCGTATTGCCCGCGCGGCCGGCCTTGTCCTCGTCGTAGAAGACAGCGGCGCCCGCGAGCGCGAAATCGCCACGCCGCCTGGCGAACTCCTCGAAAGCCCAGCGGCGCTTCGCCGGCCAGGCCGGCAGGCGAACCTCGACGATGAGTTCGTCGACGGCCAGCGCGGTTGAAAGGGGGCCGAGAAAAAAATCGGCCGCCCGTACGACGCGCGACCCGGACGAGCCGGTAAGGGTGATCTCCGCGTCGCAGGTCACGGCGATGCCGGGCATTTCCGCCGCGGGATCGGCGTGCGCGAGGCTGCCGCCGACCGTCCCGCGGTTGCGGATCTGGTAGTGCGCAACGTGCGCGATCGCCGCCACGAGCAGCGGATGCGCGGATCGCAGCCTCGCGTCGTCCTCGATCTCGCGCCAGCGGACCTTCGCGCCGAGGTGCACGCCTTTCTCGTCGATCGCGATCCTGTCCAGGTCCGGAACCCTGCGCAAATCGACCAGCAGCGTCGGAGTCGCCAGGCGAAACGCCATGGTCGGCAGCAGGCTCTGGCCGCCCGCGAGCGGTTTGGCCGTCCCGCCGCCGGCGGCGAGCAGCGCGACCGCTTCGGCGAGCGTGGCCGGGGACGCGTATTCGAAGGCCGGCAGTTTCACGACTGGCCGTCGGCGCTCAAATGCGCGCTGCGACTCTGGTAGAGCTGTTCGTCCGCGTACCCCATCGTTTCCGGCCGTGCCTTTCCGAGCATCACCTGGAAATAGACCGGCTCGAGCCCTTCGTTGACGTAGCCGTGGATCACGCCCGGCGGACAGGCGATGCATTCCCAGGGGCCGAGCCTGATGTCGATGCGCTTTCCGCTTTCCTCCTGGATGAACGCCGTCAGGGTGCCTTGCAGGACAAAGAAAATTTCCTCCACCTCATGAGTGTGCGCTGCGTTGCCTTGCCCGGGCTCGACGTACATGATGCTCAAGGTGAAGGCCCGCGGCGGAATCACGTTCGCGTCGCCGTGCTTACCCGAGCCGCCCGCGCCGATGAAGCGGTGCTGCGCCCGTTTGTAGCCTTCGATCTTGGCATCTTCGAAAGCGGCCCAGTCGGCCTTGCGGTCGCGAAAGCGCGCGACGAATTTCTCGGCGATCTGCTCCAGTGACAGACCGGCCAGCTCGGGTGGTCGGGAATGCCGCGCCGTGGTCATGGGCTGCTCCTGTGCTATCTTTTCTTCGGTTCCTGCAGATCGCGAACTTCGGTGTTCATACGCACGTCCTTGCGGCGGCGCTTGACGAGAAGTTCGCCCGTCTCGAAGTAGTCGCCCTTCACCGCAAGCTCCGCCGCGCGCTCGAGCTCTTCGGGCCATTCGCCGAGCGAGTAGCCGTACCACGGTGACTCGGGTTTGAGCTTCGGCAGGCCCAGTTCTTCCCAGATCGTTTTCGCGCGCTCCATGTACTCGCGCTTGGGCAGCGAGATCGGCGGGAAATCCTCCTTCATGGTCGCGTCGATGAGCACCGAGGCGTCCTCGCCGCCTGATCGTTTGCTCCGCGGTCCATGACCCTGGTCGCGGTGCTGCAGGATCTGCAGGTCGAGGCCCGGGTTGGCGCGGTAAGACATGGCCCAGAACAAGGCGTCCGCGTTGTCCGGGTCGATGTCCTCGTTGACGGCGATCACGTACTTGCCCGCCGCGCGGTTCCATGCGGCCGCGCCGTAGAGCGCCCGCCAGATCTCGGTCGTCGGCGCCTTGCGATCCATGATCACCACGATCACCTTGCGCAGGTTCGTGAGCGGTTCATGCATCGAAACGCGCTTCACGCTGTGGATGCCGAGCGTGTTGCGCAGGTGATGGGTGAACAGCGGCTCGAGCGCGACGCGCTTGATCAGGCTCGATTCGCTCGGCGTCACCTGCGAGATAATCGAAGTGAGAATCGCGTCCTTGCGGCGCGTGATGCAGGTGACCTCCATGAAGGCGTTGTACTCCTGGAGGTTGACGTGTCCATGCGATTCTCCGAACGGCGCCTCGGGCTCGAGATACTCGGTGTCGATGTAGCCCTCCACCACGATTTCGGCTTCGGCCGGCACCAGCAGATCGACGGTCTTTGCCCTGACGACGTTGATCGGAGCGCCGACCAGCCCTCCGGCCACATGCAGTTCGTCCAGCGCCTCCGGCACTTTCTGGGCGGAGGTAAACGCCACGCAGGGCGGCGCTCCGAGAATCACCGCCGCGGGCAGTTTCTTGCCGAGCGCTTTCATTTTTTCCCAGTGGACGTAGATTCCCGGCCGCAGCTCGAGCGACGGGTTCATGCCGAGCCGCCGCGGCGCCTTCACCTGGCCGCGATAGATGCCCATGTTCTGGACTCCGGTGTCCGGGTCCTTGGTGATGTACTGCGAAAGCGTGGTGAACGGCGCGATGTCCCAGCCGGGTGTCGAAATGGGAATCGGAAGCGAGTCGAGACCTTTACCGGGCTTGTCGAGCTCGCTGCCCTGAATCACGATCTCGTGGCACGGCGCGTCTTCGACGATTCGCGGCGGGATCGGTTTCGCCATCGCGCGGTTCCAGGTTTCGTTGATCTCGTCGAGCGCGCAGCCCATGCCGATGCGGTAGATCTCACGGCTCGCCGCGAGCGCCCCGACCACCACCGGAATGTCGTAGTTGCGTCCCTTGCTGTCGGTAACGCGGGTGAACAGGAACGCTTTTCTGTCCGGCTCCTCGATTCCACCGCGAAACTGCCAGCGCACCAGCGGATGCATCTCGGTGTCCTTGTTGATCGGCCGATCGACCGTGATAAGCAGGCCCGCGCGCTTGAGAGCCTCCAGGTGCTCGTGGAGATCGGGGTAGGCGCGACGCGGCGCGTCGGTGGCGCCGCGAGGCTTGGATTCTCCGGACGAGTCGATTTTAGATTTCTTCGCCATGCGCTGCCGCTTTCGCTCTGCGTGAAGTATATCAACGCGGCGACGACGGGAACATCGCCACGCCGAGCCGCTTCGCGAGCGCTTCGAGTTCGCTGTGAATCGCGCGCGGAATCGGGATGCCGTCGCGGCTGCGGTGCTCGAACGTGCGACGGCCGCGCTCGCCCGGCATGAGAATCTCCCCTGCCTGCGGATCGACCGGCAGCGATTTCAGCGCCTTGACCAGCCGATCGACTTCACGCCGGAAACTCTCGAGGTCGCCGAATCGCGCCAGGTCGATCGCGATCACAAGGCCGTTTTGCCGGTGTCGTCGCCCTTCGGGGGTGCCCTCCAGCGATTCTGCGAGCAGGGGGTTCGCCGCGATCAGGCTCGTAATGCACTCGATCATCAACGAAAGGCCGGAGCCCTTGGGGCCCGCCATCGGCAACGGGATCTGCGCGGCGAGGGGATCGGTGGTCGGGTTTCCATCCTTGTCGAGCGCCCAACCCGCGGGGATCGCCTCGCCTGTTCTCTTCGCCTGGTTCAACTTTCCCATCGAAACGACGCTCGTCGCCATATCGAGCACGAGCGGATCATCGCCTCGCGGAACCGCGATCGAAATCGGGCTGGTGGACACGCCGGCCGCGCGCGCTCCATGGTAGGCCACGATGGGCCAGGATCCCGCGAATGCGATCGCCGCCATGCCCTCGCGGGCCGCGGCGAGCGTGTAGTAGCCGAGCGCCGCCGTGTGCGTCGTCGCCCGGACGAGCGCGAGCCCGATGCCGGCCTCGCGGGCTTTGCGCAGCGCTTCTACCGTCGCCCGCATCATCGCCACCGGCCCGGCGGCGCGATCGGCTTCGATCAGGACCGAAGCGGGGGTTTCGGTGCGGACTGAGATCGCCGGCCGTGGATTCATGTCGCCGGTCTCGATCAGCTCGACATATCGGGGAATCCTCGTGACGCCGTGCGTATCCACGCCGCGGAGGTTCGCCCAGACGAGCACGTCGGCGACGATCGCCGCATCGGTTTGCGGCATGCCGGTGCGCGCGAAGATGTCCGCGGCGAAGCGCCTGAGCGCCTCGGCGGCGACGGTCGCCGCCGCGCGACCCTCGGGCGCTTGTGTCTTGCTCATTCCGGGATCACGCCTGTGCGGGAAAGTATTTGTCGAGCCAATTGCGCACCAGGTTGACCACCAGCGTGTTGCCTTCGGAGAACATGAAATGGTCGACCTCGGCGATGAGATGGAGGTCAGTCGGTTTTCCAGCACGCGCAAACAGCTCGATCGATTGCTCGGTGGGCGTCACCGAGTCGTTCGCCGAATGCAGCAGAAGGAGCGGCCGCGGCGCGATCCTTCCGACGACCTCGTTCGCGTTGAAGGCGACCATGGTTTCCACCACCTCGAACGGGAATTCCATGATCGAGCCCGGCGCGAGATTGCCGCGCAGACGCGGCGGGATGGGCACGATGTCGTAGCGCGGCACCATCATCGCCTTGCCTGAGCGCTTGCGCCGCTTTCCCTCCTTCATCATGGCGGCGAACTTCTTCCAGGCGCGGGGCGAGGCGTGCTGCTTGCGGAATTTCTTCGCTCCGTCGCCCCAGCCTCCCGAGGAAATGCAGGCGGCGATCCTGCGGTCAACCCCGGCCGCGTAGACGGCCACCGCCGCCCCGAAGCTCTGCCCCACCACGCCGATGCGCTTGGGATCGATCTCGGAGCGGGTCGCGAGGAACGACAGCGCGTTCCTCGTGTCCTTGACCTGTTCCTTGCAGATGACGCGCCCGCGCTCGCCTTCGCTTTCGCCGCAACCGCGAAAGTCGAACCGCAGAGCTGCGTAACCCAGGCCGGCGAACATCCTGGCGACCGCCGTCCCGCCGCCGCCGTCCTTGTTGCTGCCGAATCCGTGGAGGACGAGAAAGGCAGTGCGCCGCACTCCTGGTGCACTCGACTCGGGCAGGTGGAGGACGCCAGAAAGCTTCAGTCCGTCGGATTCAAAACTGACCCGTTCTTCCATTTCTCAATCCTCCTCGCGTAATTATAAGTGGGGCACTTCCCCGCCGCGGTAAAATCGCCGGCCAAAGGGAGCCGCAATGAACCATCCACAGCACGCCATCGACGTCCACGCTCACTACTTTCCTCAGGCTTTTCTCGATCTGATCGAGAAGCACGGTCCGGCCTACGGCTTCGAATACAAGATGGTCGAGGGCAAGGGCCCGCAGTTCAAGCACGGGCACTTGACCACCGGACCCGTGGGCCCGAAGTTCATGGATCTGGACGCGCGGCTCGCTGCGATGGACGAGCAGGGCGTGCAGGTTCACGCGATGTCGCTGTCGCAGCCGATGGTGTACTGGGCTGAAGGAGATCTTGCGCAGCGCCTCGCCGAAACCTACAACGACGCCCTCGCGCAAGCGCATGAGCTGCATCCGAAGCGGCTCGTCGGCCTCGCGACGCTGCCGATGCACGAGCCCGCGCTCGCCGTGCGGGAAGTGGAACGTGCGGCCAAGCTACCCGGGACGCGCGGTTTCTATATCGCTACCCAGGTCCGAGGCAAGGATCTGTCGGACACGGCGTTCCTGCCGGTGTACGAGCGCATTGAGGCGAGCGGCCTGCCGCTTTTCCTGCACCCGGTCGATGTGATCGGCAACCAGCGCCTGGGCGCGTACTACCTGACCAATCTGCTGGGTAACCCGTTCGAGTCGGCGATCGCCGCCGCGCACCTCATCTTCGGCGGGGTGCTCGACCGCTTTCCCAAGCTCGTCGTGTGCCTGCCGCACGCGGGCGGCGCGTTTCCCTGGCTGGTGGGCCGGCTCAACCGGGGCTGGGAAAAGCGCTCCGACCTGAAGCACATCAAGCTGTCACCCGTGCAGTACCTGCGCCGCTTCTACTACGATACGGTGGGCTATTCCGATCACGTGCTCGAATACCTGGTGAAAGTAATCGGCGCCGACCGCGTGCTGATGGGCAGCGACTACTGTTATCCGATCGCCTACGAGCAACCGGTAAGAATCGTCGCCGACCATCCCACCCTGGACGCCCAGGCCAAACGGGATATCGTCGAAGGCAACGCCCGGCGATTGCTGAGGATCTGACGACGGAAATTTGAGATGAGGATGCCGGGATCTGCCAGAATAGTTGCACCGCGCTGGAATGGAGTCTGCATCGGCCGCGTTTACTAACATCCGAAAGCACGCCTTGCAATTCAGCAGGCTGCGACGGGCTTTTCCAGGAGGAGTCACAATCATGAGGAAATCCGGGATTCTCTTGTTTGCAGCAACACTGGCGCTCGTGACCGCGGCCGCCAGCGCGCAAGCCCCGACGCGCATGTGGGTGCGCGGCACGATCACCGGGCTGGATGGCGATGTCTTGTCGGTGAAGTCGCGCGAAGGCAAGGACCTGAAGATCACGCTCGCACCCAAACTCGGCGTGCGGGCCGCGAAGGCCATCACGATGGCCGAAATCAAACCCGGCGACTTCGTCGGGCCGGCTTCCCGGAAGCGCGCCGACGGCGCGCTGGTCGCGATTTCGCTGCAGGTGTTTCCCCCCGATCGCCGCGGCATCGTCCCGGAAGTACACATTCCTTGGGACCTCGAGCCCGGTTCCTTGATGACCAATGGCATCATCGGAGGGATCGTGCAGACTACGGGAGGGAGAGAGCTGACCCTGGAGTACAAGGGCGGCTCGCAGAAGGTGATCGTTCCCGAGGGCACCCCGATGTTTACCACCGTGCCGGGCGATCGCTCGCTGCTGGTAGCGGGGGCCTATGTCGTCATGAATGCGGCGGTCGCGGCCGACGGGACAATTTCGGCCGCGGGCCTTACCGTCAGCAAGGACGGCGTCAAGCCGGCGAACTGAGCGGCTAGGTCGCGACACGGGGTTTGGGCGGGAGCGAAGCTTCCCGCCGCTTTCCTCGCGCTTCGACCCGCAGCGGCTCGGTATCCACCTGGAGCACGCACGCGCCCGGAGCGAATCAGGGATGGAAAAGAAATACGAAACGCTGCGGGTGGAGGACAGGCCGAACGATGTCCTTCTGGCGACACTCAACCGCCCGGAAGTCGCCAACGCATTCAACACCCAGGCCGCGCTCGATCTCTGCGAGGTTTTCACTAGCATCGAGACCGGGCAACGGTACCGCTGCGTGGTGCTCACCGGAATGGGCGAGAGGGCCTTCTGCGCCGGAGCTGACCTGAAGGAGCGCAGCTCGCTCACCGAGGACGAGTGGAGATCGCAACACGAGACCTTCGAGCGCATGTTCGATTCGGTGCGCGATTGTCCGCTGCCGGTGATCGCCGCCGTCAACGGCGCCGCTTACGGGGGCGGACTCGAATTGGTGCTGCATTGCGATTTTGCGTATGCGTCGAGGTCCGCAAAGTTTGCACTTACCGAGGTGTCGCTCGGTATCATGCCCGGCGGGGGCGGCACGCAGACGCTCGCGCGCGCCGTCGGCGAGCGACGAGCGAAAGAGCTGATTCTTGCGGCGCGTCCTTTCTCAGCCGAGGAGGCGCTTGCCTGGGGCGTGGTTAACAAACTCTGCGAAGCGGGAAAAGTATTGGACGAAACCCTCGAAGTAGCCGACCGAATTGCTTCCCTCGCACCCCTGTCGGTGCGGCAGGCGAAGCGCGCGATCCGCGATGGCTTGCATATGGATCTCGCGTCGGCCATGCGGCTCGAGGTTGAAGCCTATAACCGGCTCGTCGGAACCGAAGACCGCAGGGAAGGCCTGCGCGCTTACAGCGAGAAGCGCAAACCGAAGTTCGAAGGCCGTTAGGGCGACTTTTCGTGTCCGCGGCTCACGTGCATGAAGTAGCCGAAAAGGATCGCGGCCGCCACGATCAGGCTCACAATGCCTGCAAGCCAGAATCCCGCGGCGCCCATGGGGGTCGCGAGTCCGAGCGCGTTCGCAGCGTCGATGCGCTCGAGTCCCAGAGCGTACCCTCCCCCTAATCCGAGTCCCCAGAGCGCGACGGTGTAGACGAGCATGGGGATGAAGGCAATCTTGTAGCCGCGCAGGGCGTTGACGATCACTACCTGCGCGGTGTCGAAGAGCTGGAACAAGGCGACGAACGCCATCAGCTGAGCGGCGATCGCCAGCACGGCCGCATCGCGCGTGTAGAGAGAGGCGATCTGATGCGTCGCCAGGAAGATCGTCACTCCGGCGCAGGCGGAGACCGCGAGCATGATGCCCATGCCGGCGAGGCCCGCGTGCCTAGCTTCGCGCCGGTTCCCGGCGCCGATCGCCTGCGCTGTGAGCACTCCGGTCGCGTTTCCGACTGCGAGCCCGAACATATAGACCACCGCAGTGAGGTTGGAAGCGATCTGGTGGCCGGCGGAAGTGGCCGCGCCCAGCCGCGCGAGAAATAGCGCCATGAAGGTGAACGAGGTCACTTCGACGAAGAAGGTCAGTCCCATGGGCACGCCGAGCTTGAGGTGGCTCCAGATAATGCGCATGTCGGGCCACGACCAGCGTGCAAAGACGCGAAAGCGCGTATAGAACGGGTGCTTGGCGCAGTAGATCCAGGCGATCGCGAAGATCAGCCAGCTCGCGATCGCGGTCGCGACCGCGCACCCCGGGCCGCCGAGTTCGGGCGCTCCAAACGCCCCGTAAATGAACAGCGCGTTGAGCGGAATCTTGACGGCGAAATAAACGAGGTTGATCGCCATTACCGCGCGCGGGCGGGACACGGCGGTGGTGAGCGCGAAGAACACGCGGAAGAGCAGCATGGCGGGCAGCGCCCAGGCGACGCCTTGCAGATAGGCGCGGGTCTTTTCCTCGACCTCCGGCGGCGCGCTGGAGAGCCGCAGGAAGGGTTCGGGAAAGGCGAGCACGAGAACGCCGAGCACGGCGAGTCCCGCCGCGATCCAGGCGGTCTGGCGGGTTTCCTCGCCGATTCTTTCGTAGTGTTTTCCCCCGAAAAGCTGCCCGGCGATCGGCGAGAGCGCCTGCACCACGCCCAGGAGGCCGATGAAGACGCTGAAATAGACGCTCGTGCCGATGCCCACCGCAGCGAGGTCCACTGCGCTGTAGCGGCCCGCCATGATGGTGTCGAGCACGCCGCTCGCGATGATCGCGAGCTGCGCGACGAGCACCGGCCAGGCGAGGCGGACGATGCCTCGCGCGATACGGGGAAAGGGCGAAGTCACACAATACCTGTTGATGGTTTCAAGCTCGGCGCCGCCGTCGCATAGGTTACGGGGAGCCTCAGCAAGTGTTCCTTGCTGTCAGAATACATGCTTCCGTGTTGGCCCAAGCAGGAAGGACCGCTATGCGCGAAGAGACCCAGGTCGTCCACTCCGGACTTCACCCCGAGCGGCATCAAGGTGCGGTGAATCCGCCCGTGTTCCATGCCTCGACGATCCTATCGGAAAGCGTGGAGGAGTATCGGCGCAAGCGCAAGGATTGGCAGCAGGACATACCGGGCACTTACTACGGGCGCTTCGGAACACCGACGATGGAAGCGCTCCAGGAAGCGATCGCGGCGCTCGAAGGCGGACATCGCTGTCTCCTCTACCCTTCGGGCCTTGCCGCTTGCGCCGGGGCTCTGCTCGCCTTTCTTTCGGCGGGCGATCACCTGCTCTTGAGCGACAGCGTTTATGGGCCGACGCGCAATCTCGCCAGGGGCTTGCTCAAGCGCTTCGGCGTGAGCACGACGTTTTTCGATCCGCTCCTCGGACGCGGCATCGAATCCCTGATCCAGCCCAACACGCGCGTGATCTATCTCGAATCGCCGGGCTCGCTCACCTTCGAGGTTCAGGACGTTCCGGCGATCGCCGAAATCGCCCGCCGTCGCGGGATCACGACGGTCATCGACAACACCTGGGCGACGCCGCTTTACTTCAAGCCGTTGGCGCACGGGGTGGATGTCTCGGTGCAATCGGCTACCAAATACATCGTCGGACATTCCGACGCGATGCTGGGCGCGATCAGCTGTACGAAGGAAGCCTGGCCGAAGTTGAGGAGTTCGACCTACGAGCTGGGACAGACGGCGGGGCCGGATGACGTCTATCTCGGACAGCGGGGCCTGCGCACGCTGGCGGTCAGGCTGAAGCAACATTGGGACACCGGAGTCGCACTCGCCGAATGGATCGCGCGCCAGCCCGAAGTCGAACGCGTGCTGCACCCGGCGCTTCCCGGAGATCCGGGACACGCGATCTGGAAACGCGATTTCACCGGAGCCAGCGGCCTATTCGGCGTGGTGCTCAAGGAAGGCGTCACCGACCGCGCGCTGTGCGCGATGATCGACGGCCTTGAACTCTACGGGATTGGTTCGTCCTGGGGCGGATTCGAGAGCCTTATCGTGCCGTTCGATCCCCGCGAGGCGCGCAGCGCGACGCAGTGGCCACACCGGGGGCCGTGCTTCCGGGTACACGCGGGACTTGAGAACGTCGAGGACCTGATTGCGGATATCGAAGCGGGGTTTAGGCGGCTGCGAACGGCCTGACGGATGACCGGAAATCCATCAGGCTGGTTCCACGAGCTCGGCGTGGACCAGGATGCACGCCGCAACGCCAAGGCCACGACCGACGGTGATACAGTTACCGGCCTCCAATCCCGATTCACCGTTAGAAGAAATAAGGCGAATCGGGCAACCTGCACGGCATAACATCCGATTGGAGGGCCGGCAGGCGGAATTGAATCTCGCTGACCGCTTCCGTGCCCTGGACGACCGTCCTTGCGCGAATTCGGGTCACGATCCAGAACGCGCTGGTTTTGCCGTAGGTCAGGTTGAAGGTCGCAATGCCGTTTGCATCGGTGGTCAAGGTACCCGGTACGATACCCCCGGCCGAATTGCTCGGGGTGGCGATGCCGTTACTGGTACCCGGGCTCACGTTTGCCCCGCCCACGTAGTAAATCCTGGTACCGTCTTCAACTGGATCCAGGATTAGGTTTTCATTCGCGTCTTCGTTCAGAAACGTCCCGGTAGTCGCGGTATCGGCGTCGAAGAAGCACGCCGCCCCGGTGCTCCATGCGATCGGCCAGGCGCTGAGGTTGACCACGGTCCCCGCAGGAGCCGGGCTGCCGTTGACATCGGCAACGAGGACCGACATGGCGAGAACATAGTTTGTGGCGTTGTTGGCTTCTGCGAGCACGGTTGCCTGACCGAACGCAACCGATCCCGCCGTGCCGCCAATCACAATTCCCGCATCGTTTCCCGAGGGCGCTGCGTTGGTTGCTATGGCAGTACCCAGCACCGAGGCGCGGATCTTAACGCCTGTCGCGGCTGAAGGCAGCGACCCGGAAGTAAACGTCGTGCGCGCTTGTCCCAGGCCGAGGCCGCCTCCGGCTATCGAAGCGGTAAAACTTACCGCCGGGGACAGGTTTTCGCCTCCACCGGTGGGATTGATTATCGAGAACGCGACCGGCGCACCGCCAACCGGCTGGCCGGACGCGTCGCTGACTGTGGCCAGCAGGTTCGAAACCCCGGTGGTCGCGCCCACGCTCGTCGCCACCACGCTGGGTGAAGCCTGAAGCGTAATGCTGGCCGCGACTGCTGCAGTGATCGACACCGTGAGGCTATCATTGCTGCCTGCATTAAGCGGATCGAACACTTGGACATTGGCCACCCCCGCTTGGGCTGTCGTCAAGGTCGCGCTCGCTGTTCCGGCAGCGACGGCCACGTTCACTGACGTGCCCCCGCCATTCAAGCTGCCCATCGTAGTAGCGAATGTCACGCTGGCTGAGGCAGGAGCGCTGACCTGCACCACCAGCGAGTCGCCGATTTGCATGGCGACCAGGGTGGGATTGGGGGTCACGACCGCTCCGTTGGTCGTTTGCGTTATGCCAAAGGTGGCGACCGTCGGCGTAACGGTGAAGTTGGTCGTCGCTGTCGCGCCCAGGGCTGACGCGGTCACGGTCACCGCACCGGCTACCGTCCCCGCAACCGTGACGACAAGCTGACCGCTTCCGTTCGTCGTACCCGATGCCGGGGTCAGCGTCACACTGCCCGCACCCGTTGCGGTCAAGGTCACCGCTGTGTTGGAAACCGGATTGCCGGCCGAATCCTTGGCGGTGACGGTGAGCGTCACCGGGGACAAGCCGGTATCTGGAAGGCTGCTGCCGCTTGCATTCGTCGCGACCGTCGAACCCACGATCTGCACCGGGACTAGATTGGACGCGCCTGCTGCAGTCGCCGCGATGGTCACGGTGCGGTTGGTCTTATCGGAACCCACATTGAGCCTGGCCGTGACAGTACCGTTCGCGTCGGAGACGCCACCGGTGCTGATATTGCTGATGAACGCGCTGAGTTCGCCCGTTGAAAACGTCACCAAGACGCCGGCGACTGTCTGCCCGCCAGCGTCGAGTACGACCGCGGTCACGTTGATCGTCGTCGCCCCGGACGAGGGCAGCTGCCCGCTGCTGACCGAAAGCTGAATCCGACTACCGGTGGGGCTGGGGGTACCGCCGCCCGGGGGGATGGGGGGGGGGCCGGAGCCGGAGCCGAGTACACCCGACCCCCCAGTGGATGTGTCATCCGCGCAGCCGGCGAGCGCGAGCGCACCCGCGAACAAAAGAGCTGCGATAACCGATTGGCCGGGCTTATTCATGACGCCTCTCGCTAAGTACCTTGACGGACTCGGGGCTCTCGGAAGGACCAAAGGCCGCGCTCCCGTAGGCCGGTCATCCTCCCTCAAATCGCTGGCAGTGTCAGTGAACTGTGCTACGCCCCTTAGCTAATATCGGGTAGAAGCTATTCAATTACCCCTTAGAGGCCAAGATGATAGATCATAATATTAATTTTGTAAATCTACTAGAAGCCGTATGTCATTGGTTATTAAACAAAGCGGAACATGCTAGTCCCTAGGGTCGCCCCGAGGGCCGGGGCACGGGCACCCGCCCGGGACCTACCCGGCGATGCCCAATTCGGCACGCAGGATTCTCGCGCCTTCGGCCATGGCCTTCATTTTTCCGAACGCCACCTCGCGCGGCAGGTACTTCATGCCGCAGTCCGGGGCGACGATCACATCCTCCGCCTTGACATAAGGCAGGGCGCGGCGGATGCGCGCCGCCACCTTCTCCGGCGTTTCGACCGTCATGTCGTTGAGATCGATCACGCCGAGGATGATTTTCTTCCCCGGCAAGGTGTTTAACACCGAGCAATCGAGGTTGGACTGAGCGGTCTCGATCGAGACCTGGCGGCAGGTGCAGCCGGCAAGCTCACCGAGGAACGAGTACCCGGTCGGGCGAACGTGGATGACCGCAGCGTAGCCGAAGCAGATGTGGACGGCGGTTGTGCCTTTGATGCCCTCGAGCGCGCGGTTGAGCGCCGCAAGTCCGTACTGGCGCGCCTTTTCGGGGCGCGCCTGCATGTAGGGCTCGTCGATTTGCACGATGTCGGCGCCGGCCGCGAACAAGTCTCGGATCTCCTCGTTCACCGCGGCTGCGTAGTCCATCGCCGCTTCTTCTTCTGATTTGTAGTATTCGTTCTGCGCCTGCTGGCTCATGGTGAAGGGCCCCGGCACCGTCATCTTGACCGCCTTCCTGGTGTGCGCCCGCAGGAATTTCAGGTCTTCGACCTCGACCGCATGCTTGCGGCGGATCTTGCCGACGATGCGCGGTACGGGATTCGGGTGCCCCGAGCGGTCTTTCGCCGTGCCGGGATTGTCGATGTCCACGCCTTCGAGCGCGGTGGCGAAGCGGTTGGAGTAGCTTTCGCGGCGGATCTCGCCGTCGGTGATGATGTCCAGGCCCGCTTCCTCCTGAGCGCGGATCGCGAGCAGTGTCGCGTCTTCCTGCGCCTCGGCGAGAAGGGGTTCAGGGATTCGCCACAGCTCTTTCGCACGCACCCGCGGCGGGAAACGGCCGGCGAGCTTGTTGCGGTCGATCAGCCATTCGGGCTGCGGGTAGCTGCCGACGAGCGTAGTGGGGAACAACATCGCGATTTTCTCCTCGCCTTGTCGCTCCCGCGAAAGCGGGAGCCCAGCGCCGTAAAAGGCACTGGATCCCCGCTTGCGCGGGGATGACCGATCAGGGCTTGAGCCCCTGGAACAACTTTTCGCGCCCGAGCTTGATGCCGGCCTTTCCGTCGTACATGAAAATGTCCGCGGTGGCAAAGGTGTCGTTGAAATTGTCCGGGATGAAGGAGCCGGTGCCGACCACGTCGAGCGGCGCCCGGCTGTTGGCGAACATCTTGCATTTGAACAGATTGAAGCCCGAGGAGCCGACGATCTTGCAGGCGTTGAAGCCGTTCGCGTCGAGCGTCTGGCGCAACTGGATGACCGAGGCGACCGACACGCCGGTGCCGAACAAGACCTTGCGCACGCGGTCTTTCACGATGTTCAGGCTGTCGGCGTCGAAGGCCTCTTCGCCCATGACGTAGCGAACGGCTTCGTACTCGTTCGGGACGTGCAGCCAGTTGACCACGATATCGACCGATTTCTCGTAGTCGAGCCCCTCTGCGTAACGCTCGCCGTGGGTGTCGATCCGCAGCGCAAGCGCCCGCGCGCCGGAGAGGTCCTCCGGCAGGGTGTCGCGGTACCACCAGCGGCAGACCTCAAGGGCATCGGAATATTCGCGGCCGTAGTAGTCGATGAGCACCGTCAGGTTGTCCTGCGGATGGGCCTCGACATACATTTGCGCGGCGCGCAGGGTGGATCCGGCGTAGCCGATCAGTGCGTGCGGCATGGTGCCGACGCCCTTTTCCTGGCCGTAGAAGTGTGCGGTCAAGTCCTGGGAGGAGCCGACGAAGCCGACGGCGCCGGCGAGCTTCGCCACGCGGCTGCCGACGGAGGCTCCATAGGCGGCGAGCAGCGACAGGTCGTCGCCCGGAGAATGCCGTGCGTGCATGTCGATGAACGCGACTTTTTTCAGGTTCATCGCCATCTTGTTGGCGTTATAGGCCGTGACGCAGGCGACTCCGACGCGCTGCAGGATGAGCGTCTCCAACTCGACCAGCGCGGCAAACGATCCCGTATAAGTGAAGAGCGCCGTCTGGTCGGGAACGAACGCACCCTCCTCGTACAGGCGAGTGATCTTGAGCGGCTCCGCCGCGGAATAGTAGGTGCGCAGCGTATCGATGGCGGGATTGACGGCGCAGATCACGCCGCGGCGCAGGAACACCCCGTAGGTGACAGTCCGGTCGCCGAACTTCTCAATGACTCTGCGCGACTTGGTGAAGTACTTGTCGGTGCGGCGTTTGAGATACTCGAGCTTCTCCGCCGGCAGCGATTCAACGGGCTTGTTCATGGGAAAGTCTCCAACGCGCGCGAGTTGAGCGGCGCAGCCGGCTCGAACTCGCGCAGTTAAAGCGGCCTCGTCAGAGGTCCGCCTTTAACGATTTTAGCAGGCCGAAGCGACCCTGCTCTGGCGAAGCACGCCCGCGCGTGCTAACTTTAGCGCCATGCGCAGGCTCATGCTGGCTTGTCTCGTCGCCTTGACCGCGATGCCCGGTTGCACGGTCCGCTATGCGGCCGAGGCGCGCTCTTCGGGTTCGGGCAGCGCCACGACATCGCAAATGAGCGTATCCAGCGGCTCGCCGCTCGGCAACGCGATCATCATCGGTGTCATGCTCGCCGACGGTGTGCAGTACTTCCGCCCCGGTCCCACAGGCACGACCCCGATCCGTGCGCCCCAGCCGGATCCCACTCGCACCATCAACGCCCAGGACTGCACGCGGCCGGTCGATCCCTCCGCAGGCAACCTGCTTTGCCGCTGACTGGCGAAGCCGGCTTTCACGGTCTTCAAGCGACCTCATGATTCACTTCGTGGTCCACGATGAGAACGACTCTGTCGGCGTGGTGGTCGTGGAAGGCTTGAAAGCCGGCGAGGAGCTGACCGGCTGGATCATGGACCAAAACAAGGAGATCAAGGTCCGCGCGCGAAACGACATTCCGATCGGCCACAAGCTCGCAATCCGCGAACTGAAAGTGAATGATACGGTGATCAAGTACGGCACCGACATCGGCCGCAGCGTGGCCCCGATCGCGGTCGGCGAGCACGCCCACGTACACAACATCAAGACAAAGCGTTGGTGAGCGATGGCGACCGATCTCAAGAATGCAACCTTCTGGGGCTACAAGCGCGAGAACGGCCGCGTGGGGGTGAGGAACCACGTTCTCATCCTGCCCGTTGACGACCTCTCCAACGCAGCCTGCGAAGCCGTCGCGAACAACATCAAGGGCACGCTCGCCGTTCCCCATCCCTACGGTCGGCTGCAGTTCGGGGCGGACCTCGATCTGCATTTCCGGACGCTGATCGGCACAGGTTCCAGTCCCAACGTCGCCGCCGCGATCGTCATCGGAATCGAGGACGGCTGGGCGAAACGCGTCGCCGACGGCATTGCGAAATCCGGAAAGCCGGTGTCCTACTTCGGCATCGAGGGCCACGGCGACATGGAGACGATCCGCCGCGCCTCGAAAGCGGCAAAGGAATACATGCATTGGGCCTCGGAGCTGCGTCGCGAGGAGCGCCCTCTGAAGGACCTGTGGGTATCGACCAAATGCGGCGAGTCGGACACGACCTCCGGTATCGGCGCAAACCCCTGCGTGGGCAACGCCTTCGACAAGCTCTACCCGCACGGGGTGACGCTGGTGTTTGGCGAGACGACCGAGCTTACCGGCGGCGAACAGCTGGTTGCAGCGCGCTGCAGGACGCCCGAAGTGCGCGAGCGTTTCATGTTCATGTTCAACCGCTACCAGGAAGTGGTCAACCGCCACAAGACCAGCGACCTCATGGATTCCCAACCGACCAAGGGCAACATCGCCGGCGGCCTGACCACGATCGAGGAGAAGGCCCTCGGCAACATCCAGAAGATCGGCAGGAAGTGCATGGTGGACGGCGTGCTCGACAAGGCGGAAATCCCGACCGGACCGGGGCTCTGGTTCATGGATTCCTCCTCTGCCGCCGCGGAGATGGTGACGCTGTGCGCGGCAAGCGGCTATGTCGTGCATTTCTTTCCCACCGGCCAGTGCAACGTGATCGGCAACCCGATCCTGCCGGTGATCAAGCTCTGCGCCAATCCACGTACCGTGCGCCTGATGCCCGAGCACATCGACGTGGACGTTTCCGGCATCACTCGGCGCGAGATCGACATGGATCAGGCGGGCGACAAGCTCCTCGACATGATGTTCCGCACTGCGAACGGCCGGCTCACCGCCGCCGAAGCGCTAGGTCACCGCGAATTCGTCCTGACGCGCCTGTACGAAAGCGCCTGACTCGTCATTTCCGCGAAAACGAGCGGAGGCGAGTTTCGAGGAACGGCCAAGCGGGAATCCAGCGACTTCGAGCTACGAACGAAACTCACCGATGGAGACGACTATGGGAAAAGGTTTATTGCTTCCGCTGGTACTTTGCAGCCAGCTTGCGCTCGCCGCCGAAATAGCCGGAGTCAGAGTGGAGGAGCGAGTGAGGCTCGGGGCGTCCGAGCTGCAGTTGAACGGCGCCGGCATCCGCACCCGGGTTGTCTTCAAAGTCTACGTGGGCGCGCTCTATCTCCCCGAAAAGAAATCCGCCGCGGCCGAAGTGCTTGCGCTTAAAGGGGTCAAGCGCGTTTCGATGACGATGCTGCGCGATCTTGGCGCCAAACAGCTGACCGATGCGCTCGAAGACGGAATCCGGGCCAATCACTCATCCGTCGAGCTCGCGGCGCTCAAGGGACGCGTCGACGAACTGGTCGCTGTGATGAACGAGATCGGCAACGCGAAGGAAAAGACCGTGATAACGCTGGATTTCCTGCCCGAATCAGGGACCCGGGTCACCGTGGACGGCGCGGCGCGCGGCAAGCCTATCCCCGGCGAAGATTTCTACGCCGCGCTGCTCAGGATCTGGCTTGGCGACAAGCCGGTCGACGCCGATCTGAAAAAAGCCATGCTCGGGCAAGGCGGCTGAAATGTTCATCGGACACTTCGCAGTGGCGTTCGCCGCCAAGAAAGTCGCGCCCAAAGCGTCGCTCGGCACGCTCGTCCTCGCCACAGTGTTTCTCGACGCGGTGTGGCCGGTGCTCGTGCTCCTGGGAATCGAGCGCTTCCGCATCGTGCCGGGATTCACCGCGGTGAACCCGTTTGATTTCGTCTATTACCCTTGGTCGCACAGCCTGCTGATGGCCCTGGTCTGGTCGCTCGTCTTCGCGTTCGTTTATCTGGGGTTCAAGGGCGACCGCGCCGGGGCGATATGGGTCGGGATCGCAGTTGCCAGTCACTGGCTGCTCGACTTCGCGTCTCACCGGCCCGACATGCCGCTCTATCCGGGCGGGAGCGAGCGGCTGGGGCTCTCCTTGTGGAACTCGCTCCCGGCTACCTTCGCCGTGGAAGGGGCTATGTTCGCGCTGGCCACTGCTCTCTATGTATGGACCACCCGAGCCAAAGATCGCGTCGGCACAATCGCGTGGTGGACGTTCGTCACACTGCTTCTCGTGCTGTACATTCCGGGACCGTGGTCCCCACCGCCTCCGAGCGAGAACGCGGTCGCAATCGTTGGCATTGCCCTCTTGCTGATCTTTGTTCCCTGGGCCTACTGGATCGATCGGCACCACGAAGTCAGACGCTGACCTCCGGGCTCGGGGTGAGCGCCGGCGCTCGCGGCGCCTTAGCGCGCGACTGCGATCTTGACCGATCGATAGCGTAACGGCGGAGGTTCGCCGAGCGCGGCTTCGGTACGAGCCGTCTCGATCAGGCCGTGAGTGGGCGCGAGCCGGCAGACCGGGTCGGTCGCCGCGGCGTCGCCCATCAAGTGATAGGCCTGGCAGCGGCAGCCGCCGAAATCGATGCCGCGTTTGTCGCAACTGCGGCAAGGCTCCGGCATCCAGGCTTCGCCGCGGAAGGCGTTGAAGCCGGGCGAGTCGGACCAGATCGCCGCAAGGTTGCGCTCGCGCACGTTCTCGAAAACGAGGCCCGGCAGCGTGTGTGCCGCATGACAGGGTAGCGCGAGCCCGTCCGGACTGACGACGATAAAGCGCCGCCCCCAGCCGTCCATGCAGCTCTTCGGATAGTCGGAATAGTAATCGGGGGTGACGAACAGGACTTCCATGCGGCCGCGCAGGCGTTTTCTCGCCTCGGCGGCGATGGCGCGCGCGCGATCGAGCTGATCGCGAGTGGGCAGCAGCGCGCGCCGGTTGACGAGCGCCCACCCCAGGTATTGGGTGTTGGCGAGTTCCAGTCGGTCGACGCTCATGCGCTCGGCGAGCGCGACGATCTCGGCGACGCGATCGAGGTTGCTGCGGTGAAGGACGATATTGAGCGTGAGCGGCATGCCCAGCTCCTTGACCCATCTTCCCACCTCGAGCTTCGTCTCGAATGAGCGCCGCCCCGCGATCCGGTCCGAGGCATCGGCCGTCACGTCCTGCACCGAGATCTGCACGTTATCCAGCCCCGCCGCTCGCAAACGCTCCAGGCGCTCGCGTGAAAGCGGGATGGCGCTCGTGATCAGGTTCGTATAGAGATCGAGCTTGCGCGCGCCCGCGATCAGCGCCTCGAGATCGCTGCGCACGAGCGGCTCGCCGCCGGTGAGGTTGAGCTGGACGACACCCAGGTCCTCCGCATCCCGAAAGACGCGCAGCCATGTGTCTGTGTCCAATTCGTTGCGCCTGCTCGCCCAGTCGATCGGATTCGAGCAGTAGCTGCAGCGCAGCGGACAGCGGTAGCTGAGTTCCGCGATTAGCGTGTAGGGCCTGAACTCGCCGCTCACGCTTCCTCCTGCAGCAGGCCGCGCTCGGCGAGCGCCGAAAGAAAACCCATTACCTCGCGCTCGATCACCGCAGCCTCCTTGCCATACTTGGAGGCGAGTTGATCGACGATGGCGCCAACGGAATGCTCGCCGGTGCACAGTTTCGCGATGTCGGCGGCGGTCGGATTGAGCACCAGCCCCTTTTCGGGATAGAGCAGCATGGTGCGCTCCGCCTTGCGGTCGTAGCGCAGCCGCGCCTTGGCGGCGATGCGAGGACGCGTATCGCGTGAAATCATCGCGGACCGCCCGGCCCCCAGCCCGGCTCGATGTAGGCGGCGTGTACGCAATCGAGAAGGTGCCAGAGGATCTCGGTTTTCCGGATGAGGGCGGCGACGCAACGCTCCTGCTGTTCGTAGCTTGCGGCGTGTCGCACCACGAAATCGATGGCCTCTTCGGAGTCTCGGCGTGCGCGTGTTACGCGTCCGCGGAAATACGCGAGCATCTCCGGACTGACCCAGGGATAGTGTTTCTCCCAGGCGAGAACGCGCTTGGTCATGATATCGGGCGCGAAGAACTCGGTGAGAGACGAAGCCACGGCCTCGAGCAGGCTGCGGCTGCGAACGAGGTCGACGTAGGCGTCGCAGGCAAAGCGCACGCCGGGAAGAACCGAGCGGCAGCTTGCGACCTCCTCGCGATCGAGGCCAACGCCTTCGGCGAGCCGCAGCCAGAGCGCGAGCCCGCCTTCGCCTTCGGCCTCGCCGTCGTGATCGAGAATGCGGCGTATCCACATGCGGCGGAACGCAGGATCCTCGGATTTGGAGACGATCAGCGCGTCCTTGATCGGGATTCGCGTCTGATAGTAGTAGCGATTGAGCACCCATTGCTGAAGCTGCTCGCGCGTGAGCTTGCCCTCGTGCATCAGCACATGATAGCGGTGGCGGTCGTGGTAACGCGCCTCGCCTTCGCGGCGCAGCCACTCGGTGAATTCCTCGCGAGACAGGAGAGCGCGCTCGGGGGCATTCACAACGCCACCTCCATGCCGTCGTAGGCGATCTCCCAGCGGCCTGCCTCCACCTGCGCGCGCTGGGGCGAGCGTGGGCGCAGCAGCGGATTGGTGTTGTTGATATGGATGTAGATACGGCGCGAGGCGCGCAGGCCGGCGAGAGCGGCCAGACTGCCGCCTTTGCCGCCAACCGGCAAATGCGCCATTTCTTCGGCGCGTTTCGTGCCGAGGCCGAGGGCGATCAACTCGTCGCTCGTCCAGAAAGTGCCATCGAAAAATACGCAGTCGGCGCCGTCGAGCGCCGATCGCATCGGCGGGGTGATTCCGGCCGCGGCGGAAAAGTAGGCCAGGCGCTTGCCGCTGCGGCGCTCGCGGACAACCACGCCTATGTTCTCACCCGGATCGGGACCGGTAGAGCCTTCGAGATGAATCGGTAGTTTTCCCGGAGCGGGAACGGGCTTGAGGACAAGACCGCTGGGCTTTGCGTCCAGACCGCTCAGCTCCACTTCCTTCTCAGGCTCCAGCACCCGCCAGGTGACTTGCTCCGGAAAACGCTCAAGCGTGCGGTAGAGGACATTTCCTTCGGTGAAGCCGCGGCGCACGCTCTCGGTCGCGTAGATTACGATCGGGTGGGATTCACGCAGCGACAGCAAACCCAGGCAGTGATCGAGGTCCCCGTTCGTCAGAACGATCGCGGAAATCGATGAATGGCGCGGGCTGCGCGGGTGCAGCGGCGCGAAGCTCTCGATTTGGAAACGGATTTCCGGCGACGCATTCAGCAGAAACCAGCGCTCGCCGTCGGCGCTGACTGCGACGCACTCCTGCGTCAGCGGCTTTAGGCCCGGCGCGCCGGAGCGGACTTCACGGCAATTGGGGCAACCGCAATTCCATTGCGGAAACCCGCCCCCGGCGGCGGCGCCCAGCACCTTGATGCGCATGTTGGATGCGCAGGCATCGTCCCTCGGCCGCCGTCAGCGGGGACGGGAAAGAAAAGGCTCGCTGCGGTGTCGGGCTGGGGACTTAGACGCCGGTGTCCCGGTCGTCGCCGAAATCGTCCTGGTAGGAATTGATCTCGGCATCCATCTTTACTTCAACAAACGTCGGTGTTTCCCAAGTCATTTTTTGGCTCCTTGGTGGGTTGCAGCCCTGGAAGCGGCGACTATACACCGGGCGCGGGCCCTTCATCCAGCCCGACATCGCAATTTTCGCTCGCTGCTTCCCGGGTTCACTAGTCCACGGCGCAGTTGAATACCGCGGCAATAACGGGTAATGTTGCGCTGCATCAGCGGACGTCCCCAGTCCCTAAGCTATTGAGTCGCGACGATTCGGCAACTTTCAGGTCGCCCGCCGCTTCCATCCATCCATCCATGAACACCCGCGCGAACCGCGTCGTCGAATTCGAACACCAGGTTTCAGGCGTAGCCTGCACCGCTCGCGCCTGGGCAAGCGTCCCGGATGCCCCAAGCGCGGAAGAGCGTGGTGAGCTGAAGGCGCGCATCAAGCGCCTGCTCGCGGAGCGACGAGCGGTGTTGCTCGCCCACTACTACGTAGAGGGCGACATCCAGGACCTCGCCGAGGAGACCGGCGGTTGCGTCGCCGATTCGCTCGAGATGGCGCGCTTCGGCCGGGCGCATTTGGCTCCGACTCTGATCGTGGCGGGCGTGCGCTTCATGGGCGAGACCGCGAAGATCCTGAACCCGGAGAAGCGCGTGCTGATGCCGGATCTCGATGCCACCTGCTCGCTCGATCTCGGTTGCCCCGCCGACGAATTCTCCGCCTTCTGCGACCGGCACCCGGAGCGCACCGTGGTGGTCTACGCGAACACCAGCGCCGCGGTCAAGGCGCGCGCAGACTGGGTCGTCACCTCGGCGATCGCCCTCGATGTCGTGCGACACCTGCACGAGCGCGGGGAGAAAATTCTGTGGGCGCCCGACCGGCACCTTGGGAGCTACGTCCAGGAGCGGACCGGCGCCGACATGCTGCTCTGGCACGGCGCCTGCGTGGTGCACGAGGAATTCAAGGCGTTGGAACTCGAGCTTCTGAAAAAAGAACACCCCCGCGCCAAGGTGCTCGTCCATCCGGAGTCTCCCGCCGAAGTCATCAGGCTTGCCGACGCGGTGGGCTCGACCACGCAGATCATTCGGGCAGCGCAGTCGCTCGAGGCCGACGAGTTCATCGTCGCGACCGACAACGGCATCTTGCACAAGATGAGAATGTTGATGCCCGGGAAGCGTTTTATCGAAGCGCCGACGGCGGGCGCGGGCGCCGCGTGCAAGAGCTGCGCGCACTGTCCCTGGATGGCGATGAACGGCCTTGCCAACCTCGCGCATACGCTTGAGAGCGGCGCAGACGAGATCCATATCGATCCCGAGATCGGGCGCCTTGCGTATCGGCCGATCGACCGCATGCTCGTATTTGCCGCGCGCAAGAGCGTCAACGTGCGCGCGTCCGGCGATCTCGCGAAAGACGGAGCGCTGTTTCAGGGCATCGGCCCGGCCTGACGCTCTGAGCCCATGACCGCGCTGCCGCTTTTTCATCTTGTATTCCCGGTCACGAGCCTCGCAACGAAGCTAAAGGCTGCGGGCGCACGCTTCATCATCGAGCCGCACGTGCGCTTCAAGGGAGAAGTGGGCGAGCAGGCGACGATGTTCCTGCTCGATCCTTGCGGCAACGCGCTGGAATTCAAGGCATTCAAGGACATGCGCCGGCTGTTTACCAAGTAGGCGGCGTCTCGGCCGGGTGCTTGCGTTGTGCGTGTAAGTCGTATTGAATGTAGTCGGAGTTAGAAACATCTTTTCGCAGACCGTTGGGCAAGCGCTCGTCGCGTCGCCGGCCGAAGCCGGCCCAGGGGGAGATATGCGTAACTGCAGGCGGAAGGTCCTCGCAGGAGAAGCAGCTATTGCTAGGGCTGTCATCGTCGTCGGCGCATCGATCGCAACGGTCTTGATCGCGGCCTGCGCGTCGACACCCGAATCGGCCGGGCCGAAATCGCCCTCCGAGATCATTCCCATCACCGCCGCCAACCTGCGGGGGCACGAGTCCCTCTATCGCGAGGGCTGGTTCGTGGTCAGTTCCACTGAGAAGGCATTCGCCTACGCGAAGGAGTACTCGATCGCGTCGTCGGGACAGGCGATCCGGCAGATGAGCGCCGATATCACGCATCGCACCGCAGAGATCGGCGGCGGCCTTGGTGGTGCCGTCGAAGCGGGAGCGAAGACCGGTACGAGCGTGTTCGCGGGCGGCACCGCGGCGACGAAAGCGGGACTCTCCGCCACGCATGCGTTCGCGCAGAAGGAGCTCGAGTACGGCAACCGCGGCATGCAGCTCGCGTGGGAGCGCTTCGCGAAGGGCAACATGACGCTCACCGAGCGCACCGAGCAAGATCGCGCGGCGCTCATGGCGATGCCGGGCAAATGGTACGACCATCTGAAGAGCGACTGGAGCAATCTCGCCGAGCTGACCGAGCAGGCGCAGGGGATGATGTCCACCGGCATCGAAGGCCGCTGGAGCGAAGCGTTAAGTGAAGCGAAGGCCGACTTCAATCGCGCCTATGAAAAGTCCGGCACGCGCGGCAATTCGCTCGCAGGGCTGGAGGACGTCCTCGTCGGCTACGTGAGCGCGCTCTACAGCGGCATGGCGAAGCCGGGCGCGCGCTCGGCGGTGCAGGGCGGCGAGGCGACGGTGAAACTGGCGGCTAAGGCGGTCTTCCTGCCGGTCTCCGCGGCGTTCATCGTCACCGGACGCACCGTGCAGTCGGTCGGCATGTCCGTCTACTACACGACGGCGACGGGCGTGAAGCTCGTCTCGCCCACCGTCGAAGGCGGACTGCTCGCGGGAATGTCGATGCTCGCCTACGGCGCGGTACCGGTAACTTACGCGGCCGGCGGCGCGGCCGGCGTCGTCAATCAGGTCGCGGTGACCGCCGCCGCCCCGGTGGCGGGCGCGGGGCACACCGCGGCTTCGGCCACGGCGCAGACGGGCGTGTATGCGGCGCAGGTGAGCTTCGATCTCGCGAAAGGCGTGACCAAGGTGACGCTGAATCAGACGCAGGCGGGGATCGCGCTCGGCTATAACGCGCTCACGGCGTTGCCGACGCAGACGGTACTCGGCGCCGCGAACGGCGCCGTGTTCCTCGCGTGGGACGGGCCGCGGCTGGTGATCGCGACGGCGAAGGGCGAGATCAATTGGCGCGACCCGGTCGGCGCGCGGGGCAGCGTGCCCGTACAGAGCGTGCCGGTCGGAACGGTGGTCGATCTCGATGCGCTGCGCCGCGAGGCCAGTGTGACGGTCGAGGTCATCGAGGACGATCCCCAAGTCATCCAGAACGTGCTCGAGAAGCTGCCGCAGGATCTGCGCCTGCCTCGGACGGGAGAAAAGCAATGAGGACGAAATCGCTGAAATGGCTGGCTGCGGCGTCGCTCGCTTGCGCGGCGAGCGCGCATCTACCCGCTTCGGGAGAGGACGATCCGCTGCGCAACACCAAGAAGCTCTTTGCCGAGGGCCATTCGACGCTCTACCGCAACGGCGCGTTCCAGGTGCCGATGACGACCATCCATCTCATCCCGCCCGGGCCCGACGCGCTCGGTCTCGCCGCGGAACTCGCCGGCATGCGTGCGCTGCAGTCGTTCCAGGAGTCGATCAAGCACGCGCGCGAGTCGGTCGATTTCGCGAAGGCCGGCGTTGACAAGAGCATGAGCGCGGCCGGAGCGGTCAACCGGGGGACCGAAACCGCCGCGCAGGGCGCACGCTCGGTCACGCGATTCGGCGGGCAGACGATCGCAGCGGCGCCGGGCCTGGGCAGCGCGATCGTCGGTGCGTCGGTGTCCTTTGCGAGGCCGGCGTATGAATCGACGCGCGATGCCGGCGCGGCGATGGCGAGCGGCGCGCTCGCCTCGGGCGGCGCGCTGAGCGATCGGACCGAGCGCGCGGCGACGGCGATGCTCTCGGACACGGTCGCGACCGCCGGCGCGGTTTCGGGCGGCGCGGCAGCGCTGTCGCGCCGCCATGCGTCCTTCGCGGCGGAGAAGTTCGTGAAGGGCTATGCCGCGGTGCCGGCGAAGCTCGGACAGCGCGCGAGCGCGGTGGGCGAGGCCGCGTCGCTCAATGAATTCGTCTCGGCATACCAGCGCTCCAACGAGTGGCGAGCCTCGACCTCGGGCGTGTTCTCCGATGTGATCGTGGATACCGCCGCCAATTACGGACGCGACGTCGGCCGATCGTTCAGCGCCGCAAGGGAGGCGCTCGACCAGGGCGCGAAGCAGACCGGCTACACGCTCGCGATGCTGAAGTCGCTGCGCTGGGTGCTGCAGGGCGTCTTGTGGGACGCGACCATCAAGCCGGTGGGCGCGATGACGGCCGCGACGCTCGGTTACGTCACCGTGAACGCGGTCGCTTTTCCCGCGTTGTTCACGGTGAACGAGGGCGTCGCGGTCGCGAGCCTCGCGGTCGAGGTCACCTGGAACGGCGCCGGCGCGGTGTACGACGTCACGGCGCCGTCCGCGATCGCTGCGGTTGCGGGACTCTTCAGCGCGGTCGAGCTCGTCGGCGGTCAGGTGGTCGCGGGAGGTGCACTTGCGGCCGGCTCCGTCGCGAGCGGCGGGACCTATGTCGCGGGCAAGGCGGCGGCGGGCGCGACCGCCGGCGGCGGCTATGTCGCGGGCAAGACGGTGCAGTACGTCGCCGCGCCGCTCTCGGCAGCGGGCGTCGCCGTCGGAGGAACGGCGGTGGGCGTCGTCGCGGGAACGGCCGCCGCGGGCGCGGGCGCGGGTATCGCGGTGACTGGCGTCGCGAGCGAAGCGGCGGCGCGCATCGCGGGCACGGCGACCGCGGCGGGCGTCGGTGTCGGCGGCTCGGTTGTTTCCGTCGCGGCCGGCGCGGCGTTGGGCACCTACGAGCTTGCGAAGGCCGTCGTGGTTCCCGCAGGCTACAACCTCGGCGCAGGCATGGTACTTGGCTACGGCACCGTGACGCAACTCGGCGCGCAGACGGTGCTTACGGTCTCGGACGCGTCCTACATGGTGCTCTCGCTCGAAGGGCCGCGCTGGGTGCTCTACGCCGTGAAGGGCGGCGTCGACAACGGCGAGAACATTCCCGTCGGCGCGGTGCTGGATCTCAAGGCGATGCAGAAATCGGGCGAAACCTTCCATGCCGTGCCCGCGAGCGAAGAGGAAGTGAGGGGCGTCGTCGCGGCGGTCTATGGTGAACTGCCGGCGCTCGATCCTCCGGCCGGCGGCGGCGCGCCCACCGAGCGATAGGGAATCGCGGCGCCGGGGCTAGTTGACCGGTTCCGGAGAATCTCTCTACACTGCGTTCTCCTGCAAGCAGTCCATTACAAGGAGGGGAAACATGCGCAAGCTCTTACTACTAGCAACCGCGCTCGCGGCCTGTGCCGCCGCAGCGTTGCCCGCGGCCGCGCAGCAGAAAATAACGCTCTCGATCGCGACCGGTCCCACCGGTGGGGTTTATTACCCAATGGGCGGCGGCATGGCGAACGTCCTGACCAAGTACGTCCCCAATCTCAATGCTACGGCGGAAGCCACCGCTGGCTCAATCGCCAACCTCGAGTTCATCCTGACGAAGAAGGCGGAAGTCGCGCTGTCGATGGCGGACGCGAGCTGGGACGCCTACAAGGGACAGGAGAGATTCAAGGGCAGGCCGGTGCCGGTGCGGGGCCTGATGGTGCTCTACCCCAATCGCTTCCACATCGTCACCCTCGAGGGCCTCGGCATCAACAAGGTGGCCGATCTCAAGGGACGGCGCGTTTCGACCGGCCCGCCGCGCAGCGGCACGGAAGTGAAGGCGAACCGCGTGCTGGAGGCGTCCGGACTCAACCCCGACAAGGACATCGTGCGCGAGCGCCTGACGGTGCAGGAGTCGGGCAACGCGCTCAAGGACCGCAAGATCGACGCTTACTTCTGGTCGGGCGGGATTCCCACGGCGGCGGTCACCGACCTCGCCGCCTCTCCGGGCATCAAGATCAAGTTCATCGAGCACGCCGAGCTGGCCGAGGTGCTGAACAAGAAGTACGGCCCGCTCTACGTCCGGGACATCATCCCCGCCAAGTCCTATCCGGGACAGGACAAGGACGCGCACGTCACCACCATCTGGAACATCCTGGTGACGGGCGCCGACACCCCGGACCAGGTCGCCTACGACATCGTGAAGACGATGTTCGAGCGCAAGGAGGACATGGTCCGGGTGCACAAGGAATCAGAGAACTTCGATTTGAAGTACCAGAACAATGCGGCGATCGTGATTCCGTTCCATCCCGGCGCGGCCAAGTACTTCCGCGAAAGAGGGCTGAACGTCAAGTAAGCTTCGGGCCATCCCGGGCTTAAGTGAAATCCAGCGCCGGGCGCGCTGGATTTATTGTTGCGCGGAACGCCAGAAAGGGGAGAGGCGCCGATGCCGGAAGACAACCGGACGCCCGGGCCGCGTCAGGATAAAGTGCTTATCAGCGAGGAGGCGCTGAAGAAGGCCGAGCAGTATATCGAGGCCGAGGAAGGTGCGACCAACCGCCTGACCGGTTTCCTCGGCCGCCTGGTGGTGGTGGCGGCGGTCGTCATGTCGCTGTTCCACCTTTACGCCGCGTACGCGATCGTGCCGACGCAGCAGTTGCGCATGATCCACGTCGGCTTCGTCCTGTTCCTCGTATTCCTGCTGTTCCCGTTCTCCCGGCGTTTCCGCCACCGCGTCCTTTGGTGGGACTGGATCGCGGTGGCGCTGTCTCTGCTCGTCATCGGCTACGGCCTCGTCGGCGGCGACGACTTCACCGACCGCAGCACCATCCCGTCCAATCTTGACATGGTGTTCGGCGTGATCCTGACGCTGCTCGTCCTGGAGGCGGCGCGCCGCGGCACCGGGTGGATCATGCCGTTCGTGTGCGTGCTGTTCGTCGCGTACGCGATGCTCGGCCCGCACTTGGGCCAGCCGTGGACGCACCGCGGCTACGACATCTCGCGGCTGGTCGGCCACATGTACATGACGCTGGAGGGGATCTTCGGCGTGCCCGTGGACGTTTCCTCCTCGCTCATCATTCTGTTCACCATCTACGGCGCGTTCCTGCAGTTCTCGGGGGCGGGAAAATTCTTCATCGATTTCTCGTTTACGGCGATGGGCGGCAAGCCTACCGGCGCCGGGCGCACCATCGTGCTGTCGTCTTTCCTGCTCGGCGGCCCGTCGGGGAGCGGCGTCGCCACTACGGTGACGCTCGGAACGGTGGCTTACCCTATGCTCGCAAAAGCGGGCTATGGCAAGGACGCGGCGGGAGGGCTGCTCGCGGCGGGAGGTCTCGGCGCGATCATCTCGCCGCCGGTGCTGGGCGCGGCGGCGTTCCTGATCGCGGAATTCCTCAAGATCTCGTACCTCGACGTGATCCTGATGGCGACCATACCGACCTGCCTTTACTACTTTGCCCTCTTCCTGATGGTCGAGCTCGACGCGCGCAAGTTCGGGATGAAGCAGGTCCCGTTCGACAAGGCGGATACGCTCTGGAATCTGACGAGACGCTTCGGCTTCCACTTTCTCTCGCTGGTCGCGATCATCGTCTTCATGCTGCTCGGCTTCTCGCCGGTCGCAGCGGTGTTCTGGGCGACCGTGGCGGCGTTCGTCACCAGCGCTCTGCATCCGGACTGCGCGTTGATGAGCAGGCGGCAGACGGTTCTGTTCGCGATCGTCGCAGTCGCGGCGTGCGTGATCTACTCCCTGGTCAAGGGCGGTTTCCGTCCGGACGCGTTGAGCTGGGCGTTTCCCGCTGGCGCGCTCGCGCTCGTCGCCGCCGCCTTGCTCCGGCCGGTGTGGCGCCTGTGGCCGGGTAAGCTCGTGAAGGCGTTCGAAGCCGGCTCCGTCAGTATGCTGAACGTGGCCGCCACCTGCGCGGCGGCGGGCATCATCGTCGGCGTGGTGACGCTGACCGGCCTCGGACTCAAGTTCAGCGCCATCGTGATCGGCTACGCCGACTCCCTGACCCAAGGAACGATGAGCCTGCTTTCGGCGGTCGGCGTGGAAGCCACCAAGGGGCTCGCGCACGACGTGAAACTGCTCTACACGGCGATCTTCACCTCGCTCATCGTGTGGATCGTGGGGCTGGCAGTGCCGGTGACCGCGTCCTACATCATCTGCGCGGTCATCGCCGCGCCGGCATTGATCATTCTGGGCGTGCCGGACTTCGCGGCGCACATGTTCATCTTCTACTACGCCGTGCTCTCCGAGGTGTCGCCCCCGACGGCGCTCTCGCCGTTCGCCGCGGCCGCGATTACCGGCGGCGATCCTTACCGGACCACGCTGCAATCGTGGAAGTACACCATGCCGGCGTTCCTCGTACCGTTCGTGTTCGTGCTCGACCCGGCGGGGCTGGGGCTGCTGCTGTACGGTTCGTTCAAAGGGCTCGCCAATGCCAATGTGTTGGACATCGCGACGGTGTGTGTGACGGCGATGATCGGTATCGCGGCGCTCGCCGGGGGAATGCAGGGCTGGTTGTTCCGGAAGACAACCCGGGTCGAGCGCTGGTTGCTCATCCTCGCCGGTCTCGCTCTGGTTTACCCGCGCGTGGCGTTTGACTATATTGGCATCGTGCTGATCGCGATCGTGTTGGTATCGCAGAAGCTGCGCCGTGCTGAATCGCCTGCTCCCGCGGGATAGGGACTCGCGGCGGCGGTTACGGATGAGTTGTCTTGGGACTGTTGGACGAGAGGGAACACATGAAAAATTCTGGAGCAGCATGGGGAGCAGCCTTGGGAGTGTTATTGGCTCAAGGCGCAGCGGCGGCCGAGATCGCAGTTCTGAGCGCGGGCGCCATCGAGCCAGGGCTGCGGGCGGTGGTCGCAGCGTTTCAAAAACAGACCGGAGACACGGTGAAGCTCACTTTCAATACGGCACCCCAGATTCGCAAGCGTATCGACAGCGGGGAGAAGTTCGACGTGGTGATCGCGCCGCCGGCCGCGATGGACGCTTTCGCCAAAGCCGGCAAGGTCGGCGAGGAGCGAGTCGACGTAGGGCGGGTGGGAATGGGGGTGGCCGTGCGCACCGGAGCGCCGGTTCCCGATATTTCGAGCGCCGAAGCGCTGCGGCGCTCCGTGATGGGGGCGGAATCCGTGGTGTTCAACCGGGCGTCCACCGGTTTGTACATTGAAGACCTTTTTAAGAAGATGGGTGTCTACGAGCAGATCGAAAGCAAGACCACCCGTTATGCCGACGCAGGTTCGGTCATGGAGCACGTGCTGAAGGGCAAGGGCAAAGAGATCGGCTTTGGTCCGATCACCGAGATCCTGATGCATAAAGAGAAGGGGTTGAGACTCGTCGGGCCATTTCCGGCGGAAGTGCAGAACTACACTTCGTACGCAGCGGCGGTTGCGACCGCAGCTTCGAACGGGGAAGTCGCCCGAAGTCTCGTGCGCTACCTCGGGAGTCCTTCCGGCAAGGCGTTGTTCGCCGCGGCAGGCGTCGAGTAGTGCGCGGCGGGCGGACAAGTGGTTTAGGACACGATGAATTCCATACACGCTGGTTTTGAGGCCAAACTGCCGACGCCGTTTGCCGTTCTCGGCATTCGCACGGAAGGCAATGTCCTCGCCGAGATCAAGTTTCTGCCGAAAGCGAACAAGGCGCTTGCGCCGCAGAATCGCCTCGCCGCGCGGGCGTGCGCGCAGATCGGGCGCTACCTTGCCGATCCGGAGTTTCGCTTCGATCTGCCGCTTGCGCGGCGGGGTACGGAATTTCAGCGGCGAGTATGGACGAAGATCGCCGCCATAGCTTCGGGCCGGACCCGAAGCTATGGCGAGCTCGCGCAAGAGCTGCGTTCGGCGCCGCGAGCGGTGGGCCAGGCCTGCGGCGAGAATCCCTTTCCGCTGGTCGTTCCCTGCCACCGCGTTGTTGCCGCCGCGACCATCGGCGGGTTTGCGCACAGCGACGGCGGTTTTCAACTTTCGGTAAAGCGCTGGCTACTCTCGCACGAGGGAGCTATGGGACCACTACGACAACGAGGGATCCTATTGTGGCCTGACGGCGCAAAGATGGTCGGTAAATGGAATTCTGATACAGCCTCCTAACCACGCGATGAACGCGGACAACGCCGCGCTGCTCGACGATTTCTGCGACGCCGTCTGGCTGGAGGATGGGCTCGCGAAAAACACGCTGGAGTCCTACCGGCGCGATCTGCGCCTTTTCGCCGGATGGTTGGAGAAACAGGGGCACGCTTCGCTCCTCTCCGCAACGGAGGCGGACCTCGCCGGTTACTTCGCCTGGCGCTATTCTCCGCGCGGGAAGAAACGGGGCATCAGATCGAGCACGCAGGCGCGCCTCCACTCCAGCCTCAAGCGGTTCTATCGTTACCTCGTGCGCGAGCGGCGCATCGTGATCGATCCCACGCTCAAGCTCGATCCGCCGAAGAAATCGCCGCGGTTTCCCAAGACGCTCTCCGAGGCCGAGGTCGAGGCGCTGCTCGCGCAACCGGACCCGGAGACGCGGCACGGGCTTCGCGACCGAGCGATGCTGGAAGTGCTCTACGCGAGCGGGCTGCGCGCCTCGGAGCTCACGCGCCTGAAGCTTGCCGAGGTCAGCTTCGACATGGGTGTGGTGCGCATCTTCGGCAAGGGCTCAAAGGAACGCTTGGTGCCGCTGGGTGAGGAGGCGCTCGCTTGGCTGCAGCGCTACTTGAAAGAAGCTCGGCCGGCGCTCCTGAAGAAACGCGCGAGCGAGTACGTGTTTGTGACGGGACGCGGCGCGCCGATGACGCGGCAGGCTTTTTGGTTCTTGGTAAAGAAGCGCGCGGCAAGCGCGATTCCCGGCAAAGCGCTCTCGCCGCACACGCTGCGGCATGCATTTGCGACGCACCTCCTGAACCACGGGGCGGATCTGCGGGTGGTGCAGCTATTGCTCGGGCATGCCGACATCTCGACCACCCAGATCTATACGCACGTCGCGCGTGAGCGACTGAAGGCGCTGCACGCGAAGCACCACCCGCGTGGGTGAGCCGGAGAGATGCTCGAATTGAGCTTAGCTCTAGGTGCGGGTGCGGCTTCGCTCGATACTCACCCCCACATGCCTCGCCTCGCGCAACACGCCGAGCTTGGTGACGCTCACCTTGACGCGCGGTGACTCAAAGTCATTCAGTATCAGATCGGCGATGCGCTCGGCGAGGTTCTCGACGAGGCCGAAGCGCTCCCTTTCGAGCAGCACGCGGATGCGTTCCACGACTATCCCGTAGTCGACCGTGTCTGCGACCTTTCTGGTCTTGAACACGGCGCTGCCGGTAGGCAAGGCGATCTCGAGATCAATCTCGATCGTCTGCGGGGCGACTTTCTCGTGGCGGTAGAGCCCGATCCAGGCCTGCAACCGGAGCTGGCGGATGAAAACGGTGTCCAATGTTCGCTTCCGGGTCTAGACTCTGCCGCATTCTAGAGGAACGCCATGGCGACCGCAGCATTCATACTCATCGCGTACCTGATCGGGTCGCTGTCCTTCGCGGTCATCGTGAGCTGCGCCTTTGCGCTCCCTGACCCGCGCTCGTACGGCTCGGGGAATCCCGGCGCGACCAATGTGCTGCGCACGGGCAAGAAGCTCGCCGCACTGCTCACGCTCGTCGGCGATGGCGGAAAGGGCTGGCTCGCGGTGTTTCTCGCGATGCGTTACGCCGGGGATTACGGCGTTGAGGCAATCGGCGTATCGGCTTGCGCGGTCGCGGTGTTCCTCGGCCATTTGTTCCCGGTGTTCTTCGGCTTCAGGGGCGGGAAGGGGGTATCCACAGCGGCAGGGATCCTGCTCGCGATCCATCCGTGGCTCGGTCTTGCGACGTTCGCGACCTGGATCATTATCGCGCTCTTCTTTCGGTATTCGTCGCTCGCAGCCATCGTCTCGGCGGTGTTTGCGCCGATCTACGCGTTTTCCATGACGCTGCTCGGATTCGAACTGGGTTCGATGCTGTCGGCCGTGATTCTGCTGTCGGCACTGCTCGTTTGGCGACACAAGACGAACATCCTCAAACTCGTCGCCGGCAAAGAGCGTCGAATCGGCGAAAAGCGGGATTCGGCCAGCGCCTGAGGAGCTGATACGAACAGGGGACCCTTAGTGTTCCCCCGTTACCCCCTTCAGCGATCAGGCCGCGACGCTCGCTAGGTCCCAGCGCGGCATGACCAGAAATCCGCCCGAGACCGCGCCTGCCTTTCCCGCTTGCAGCCTCAGACATCCCGCCAGCGCAATCATCGCGCCGTTATCGGTGCAGAATTCCATCGCCGGGTAGAACACGCTGAACTTGTCGCGCGCCGCGGCCGCGTCGAGCATAGCGCGCAGGCGCAAGTTGGCGCCGACGCCCCCGGCCACGACCAGCCTGTCCAGGCCCGCGCGCGCAATTGCGGCGCGCGATTTCGCAACGAGCACGTCGGCCACGGCTTCCTGGAAGGCCGCGGCAATATCGGCGCGCGTCTGCTCGTCGAGCGTCCGTTGGCGGACGAGGGTCACGACCGCGGTCTTCAGACCGCTGAAACTGAAATTGAGGTCGCCGTTTTTTTCCAGTCGATCGAGCATGGGGCGCGGAAGTTCGAAGCGATCGGACCTGCCGCGCTCCGCGAGCATTGCGAGCGCCGGTCCGCCGGGATAGCCGAGCCCAAGCAGCTTGGCGGTCTTGTCGAAAGCTTCCCCGGCGGCATCGTCCAGGGTTTCACCCAGCATGTCGTATCCACCCACGCCCGACACGCGCATCAGTTGGGTGTGGCCCCCTGAAACCAACAGCGCGACGAATGGGAAGGGCGGCGCATTTCTCTCGAGCAGAGGCGAAAGCAGATGCCCTTCGAGGTGGTGTACGCCGATCGCCCTGATCCCCAGGCCGAAAGCGAGGCTGTTCGCGACAGCGGCGCCTACCAGCAAGGCGCCGGCGAGCCCCGGGCCCTGCGTAAAGGCAATCCCGTCGAGGTCCGGCTCCTTAATGCCTGCTTTGTGCAGGACTTGGCGGATGAGAGGAAGCAGGCACCGAATGTGGTCGCGCGATGCGAGTTCAGGCACAACCCCGCCGTACGGATCGTGAAGCTGTACTTGCGAGTGGAGTGCGTGGGCGAGCAGGCCGCGACCGCTGTCGTAGACGGCGACGCCAGTTTCGTCGCAGGAGGTCTCTATCCCCAGCACCAGCATGATTGCTTGACTCGTCTGCCCCAGGAAAACCAGGTGACTCCGGGATGAATTCTCTGCTAAAATTCGCGCCTTTGCATCCGGAACGAGTCTGCATGCCAACCGTACGCGTCAAGGAAAATGAGCCCTTCGAAGTGGCGCTGCGCCGCTTCAAACGCACCGTGGAGAAAACCGGACTGCTGACCGAACTGCGCGCCCGCGAATTCTACGAAAAGCCGACCTCCTACCGCAAGAGAAAGCTTGCCGCTGCCGTGAAGCGGCACTACAAGCGCCTGCGCAACCAGACCTTGCCGCCAAAGCTCTATTAGGATCAAGGATCAGGATCAGGATCAGGATCAAGGGCCGGACAGATTCCCTCTGTCCGGCCTTTCGTTTTCTCAATAACCGAGTTTGTAACAGGTCCTAAATCAAATCCGAAATCTAGTCTCCAGCCATGTCTCTGAAAACCAAGATTACCGACGACATGAAGGCGGCGATGAAAGCGAGAGAGGTCGAGCGGCTCTCGGCGATCCGCCTGATGCTCGCCGCGATCAAGCAGATCGAGGTGGACGAACGCAAGGACCTGTCCGATCCGGAGATCATTTCCGTGATCGAACGCATGTTAAAACAGCGGCGCGACTCTATCGCACAATTCCAGGCCGCCGGCCGCAAGGATCTCGTGGACAAGGAGACCTTCGAATTGGATCTCCTTTCGAGCTACTTGCCCAAACAACTGTCGGATGACGACATCGCCTCGGAAATCATCGCGGTCCTCGCTCAGACTGGGGCGCAGGGCCCCTCGGACATGGGCAAGGTAATGGGCTTATTGAAGGGCAAGCTGGCGGGACGCGCAGACATGGCCAGGGTATCGGCGCTGGTAAAAGCAAAGCTTGCGGGCTGAAAGAGTTCCAGTCTGTGTTCTGGCTTGCGCTTCGGAAAATTTCGCCTATAAAGGGAAGATGGTGAGGAGGGAGGGGCCCCTGTGGCCTAATCATTGCGACGCGCTTGCTGGCGCGACGCTCCATCCCAATTCATTTCGGCCGTGATACCGGATTCCTTCAAGCAAGAACTGCTCCATCGCGTCGACATCGTCGCTGTGATCGAGCGTTACGTCCCGCTGAAAAAGGGCGGCGCGAACTATCTCGCTTGCTGCCCGTTTCACACCGAGAAGACGCCCTCGTTCACCGTCAGCCCCACAAAGCAGTTCTATCACTGCTTCGGCTGCGGCGCCCACGGCAACGCCATTTCCTTCCTGATGGAATACCAGGGGCTCGGCTACGTCGAAGCGGTAAAGGATCTCGCCGAATCGGTCGGAATGAAGATGCCGGAATTCGAGCGCGGTGGACGAAAAGGCGGCACTGAAACCGAGGCCGGCACTGATCTCTACCAAGTCATGGAGCTCGCCTGCGACTACTACCGCGAGCAGCTCAGGGCCGCGCCGCGCGCGATCGAGTACCTGAAGGGCCGTGGGCTGACCGGAAAGATCGCTTCGCGTTTCGGGGTAGGTTATGCGCCCGAGGGCTGGCAGAACCTCGAGGGCGCGTTCCCAAACTACGGCGACAAAGCCCTCAAAGACGCGGGTCTCGTAGTCGACGGCGAGGGCGGACGGCGCTACGACCGGTTCCGCGACCGCATCATGTTCCCCATTCTCAATCAGCGCGGATCCGTCATCGCCTTTGGCGGCCGCCTTTTGGGCGGCGGCGAGTCTGCTGAGGGGGAAACCAAGGGAACCCCCGGGCCCAAATACCTCAACTCTCCGGAGACGTCGCTGTTCGAAAAAGGGCGCGAACTCTACGGGCTCGCGCAGGCTAGGCCCGCGATCCGGGCCGCCGGCTGCGTTATCGTAGTCGAGGGTTATATGGACGTAGTGGCGCTCGCGCAGCATGGGATCGAATACGCAGTCGCAACGCTGGGCACTGCGACCTCGGTGACCCATGTACAGAAGCTGCTGAGGCAAACCGATGAGGTCATTTTTTGCTTTGATGGGGATGCGGCAGGGCGTAAGGCTGCATGGCAAGCCCTCGAGGTGAGCCTGCCACACCTCGCTGACAACAAGACGGTGCGATTTCTTTTTCTTCCGCCCGAGCACGATCCGGACAGTTTTGTGCGCGAGAACGGCAAGGAAGCGTTCGAAAGCAAGCTCGGCGATGCACGGCCGCTTTCGGAGTTCTTCCTGGACGAACTGAAGGCTCGCGTTGACATGAGAACCCTCGAGGGGCGCTCGAGGTTCGTGCACGAGGCGAAGCCGCTCCTGCAGCAGATTTCGGCCCGGGCATTGCAGCTGCAGCTCCTCAAGGCGCTTGCCGACGCCGCAGGAATGACGCAGGAAGAAGCGGCGCAACTGACCGAAATCCGTGCGGCCAGCAGTTACGTTGGAAGGCCCAGTCCGGCCCGCGGAATGGACCGCGCTGCGCAGGCTCCGGAGTTGATGCCCATCCGGGCCCTGTTGCAAGGCCTGATTTCGAACCCGGCGCTCGGCCAGGAACTTTCCGGGGAGTTGCTGGACCAAGGCTCGCCCGAAGAGCGTGCGCTCGCGGCCGTCTCGGAATTCTGCCGCGCGAACCCGAATGCAGAGGGCAATTTCGTCATGGACCACTTCCAAGGATCGGAATTCCGGAACGTCCTTGTGGCGAGTCAAGCCGCCCTCCTTGATAAAGGGCTCGAAGGGGAGCATATGGAAAGGGAATTCCGCGACGCCTTGGGTGTTATGCGGGAGAAACGTCGCAAGCAGCGCTTTGAGGTTCTCAGGATAAAGCACGACCGCACGCCGGACGAGGAGGCGGAAATGCTTCGATTGCTCCGAGAGCGCAATCTGGGCACGGTAAGTGCTTCAAATAATGCTACAATTTCAGGTCCCCGTCCGACATCGTGAGGGGTAGGGAAAACATGGCGAATCAGAAACTTAACTCGAAAGCGCGCGCTAAAGCGAGGGCAAGGCTAATGGCCAAGCTCAAGGCGCAGAAAGCCAGGGCCGTGGCGAAGCTTCGGGCGCAGAAGGAGCGGGATAAGGTGCATAAGGTGCAGGAAGCCGTCCGCGCCAAGGCGGTCAAGGAGAGGGAGAAAATTCGCCGGATGAAGATGAAGGACGTCGCTCGGGCCAAGGCTGTCCGGGAGAAGGAAAAGGCTCGCAAAGCCAAGGACGCGGCGCGACTCAAGGCCGCGAAGGAGAAGGACCGCTCACGCCTCATGGCGGCGAAGGAAAAGGAGCGGGTCCGCAAGACCCGCGAGAAACAGAAAGCGCGCGAACACGCTGAAAAAATTAGCTTGCGCCTGAAGGCCGCCAGGGAAAGGCAGCGGGAGCGCGATCGCATCGTGCGCGATAAGGCCAAGGCAAGGGAAATCGCCGCAAGGGAGAAAGCGAAAGCGAAGGAGCTCGCGGCGCTGGAAAAAGCGAAGGCCAAAGAGGCCGTGCTCCTTGCCAAGCAGAAGGAAAAAGAACTCAAGGCGCAACTGAAGCAGCAGGCGCAGGAGCTCCTGAAGCTGCGCAAGGCCGGCCGACCGCGGCGCAACAGCGACGCCGAACGCGCGCTGTTGCTGCGTGCGGAGGCCCGGCCCGAGGATGCCGAAGCTCGCCGCACCCGACTGAAAAATCTCATCAAGCTCGGGAAGGAGCGCGGTTTCCTCACCTACGCCGAAATCAACGACCACCTGCCCGACGATATGGTGGACGCCGAGCAGATCGAGGCCATCATCACGACGTTCAACGACATGGGCATCCAGGTCTATGACGAGGCCCCGGATGCGGATACGCTGTTGATCTCCGAGGCCACGCCGGCGGTTGTGCCCGACGAGGACGCCGAAGAAGCGGCGGAAGCGGCGCTTTCCACGGTTGACCCCGACTTTGGTCGCACCACAGACCCGGTGCGCATGTACATGCGCGAAATGGGGTCGGTCGAGCTCCTTACTCGCGAAGGCGAGATCGAGATCGCTAAGCGGATCGAAGACGGCCTGAAGCACATGATCCAGGCGATCTCCGCCTGCCCGACGACGATCACCGAAATTCTCGATCTCGCCGGCAAGGTCACCCGCGACGAGATGCGCGTCGATGAACTGGTCGACGGGCTGATCGACCCGAATGCAAAGGATGAACCGATCCAGGAAATCGCCGAGGACGTCGAGCCCGAGGACGACGAAGAGTCAGACGGAGAGGGCGAGGCTGCCGCGCTGTCGGCAAGCCTTCTGCGGCTGAAGGAGGACGCGCTCACGCGCTTTACCAAGATTCACCGCCTCTGCGAGAAGATGAAGCGGGCGCTTACCGAGCATGGCCACCGCAGCAAGGAGTACATCAAAGTTCGCGATCAGATCGGCAACGAGCTCATGAACATCCGCTTTAGCGCGCGCATCATTGAGAGGTTGTGCGACGGTCTGCGCGGCATGGTTGACGAGGTGCGCAGCCATGAGCGGGAGATCATGAACCTGTGCGTGAACAAGGGCGGCATGCCGCGGCCCGAGTTTATCAAGGAGTTTCCCGGCAGCGAGACCAATATGCGCTGGGTGAAAAACGAGATTGCGGCCGCGAGGCCCTGGAGCAATCCGCTTTCGCGCTTCGAGCCCAACATCCTGGAGCAGCAGCAAAAGCTGCTTGCGATTCAGAGGAGGATCGGCATCCCGCTGAAGGACTTGAAGGAGATCAACAAGCAGATGTCTACCGGCGAGGCGAAGGCGCGCCGCGCCAAGCGCGAGATGACCGAAGCCAACCTGCGTCTGGTCATTTCGATTGCGAAGAAGTACACCAATCGCGGACTGCAGTTCCTCGACTTGATCCAGGAGGGAAACATCGGATTGATGAAGGCCGTGGACAAGTTCGAATACCGGCGCGGCTACAAGTTCTCGACCTACGCCACCTGGTGGATTCGGCAGGCCATCACGCGCTCGATCGCCGATCAGGCAAGGACGATCCGAATCCCGGTTCATATGATCGAGACGATCAACAAGATGAACCGAATCTCGCGCCAGATCCTGCAGGAGACCGGGCAGGAGCCCGACCCGGCAACGCTTGCGCAGAAGATGGAGATGCCGGAGGACAAGATCCGCAAGATACTCAAGATCTCCAAAGAGCCGATCTCGATGGAAACCCCCATCGGCGACGACGACGACTCGCATCTGGGGGACTTCATCGAGGATCAGGCGACCCTCGCGCCGAACGACGCGGCGATGTATGCGTCCTTGCGGGAGGTGACCAAGGACGTGTTGGACTCGCTCACTCCGCGCGAGGCGAAAGTGCTGCGTATGCGCTTCGGCGTCGAGATGAACACCGACCACACCTTGGAGGAAGTCGGCAAGCAGTTCGACGTCACGCGCGAACGAATCCGGCAGATCGAGGCGAAAGCATTGCGCAAGCTCCGCCATCCTTCGCGTTCCGAACGGCTCAAGAGCTTTCTGGACAACTCGTGACGTTGCAGGACGGCGAAGCCGCCGCAACGTCTTCTCGCGTTGCAGCGGACGCCAGTGAGACGCGGGTCTCTCCGATCGCTTCTGCGCACCGCTGAACGCGCGATAGAATCGATCGTTCGGGCCTGTAGCTCAGCCGGTCAGAGCAGAGGACTCATAATCCTTTGGTCCCTGGTTCGAATCCAGGCGGGCCCACTTGTTGCTTTATGCCCGGGAGGGTTGAGAAGGAGGGAATGGTGAAGGGTTTGCTGGCATTGGGTTTCGCGACGGCGGCGATGTTTCTGGCCCCCGTCCAAGCCGCGACGATGGAAGAAGAAGTTCGCGCCGTGTTCGACCGGTACGTCGCGATCCAGAACGCACATGATTTGAAATCGATGCGGAATCTGCTCGTGGACTCACCGGATTTTCTCTGGGTTACCCGAGGTAAACCCATCTGGGGCCGGGAGGCGGCGCTCAAGGAGCTTGAGGAGCGTTACAAGGGCACTTGGCAGCTCGAGTTCGACCGAAAGGAACTCCGGGTCATTTCGGTCAGCAGGCGCGTGGCCCAAGTCCATGCGACGGTGCAGCTCACGATCGGAGATCCTGGCGCCCGGCTGGCTAAGACTCGTACGTCCATCAACTTGGTCATGGTCAAGAAACCGGAAGGCTGGCAGATCGCCAGCATCATGCCCATACCGATTTCCCAGCCGAATAGCCCGACTTCGCGGTGAAAGCAGAGCAAGGGACGCGCGCACCGCATTGTCCACCTTGAACGGGAGCGAAGGGTCGGCCGCGGCACGCATTGCAGGTACCGTTGCAGCCACGCTGACGGTGCAGGCGCTCACGGCGATGGCATTAGCGGTTCCCGCCGTGCTCGCGCCGGTGGCAGCGGGCGATTTCAACAAGGAACCGGCCGCAGTGGGTCAGTGGGTCGGGTTCTCCTACATGGTGGCGATGTTTGCGGGGCTGGCGGGCGGCGCGCTCGTCGGCCGGTACGGTCCGGTACGTCTGCTACAGATTGCCGTGCTGGGGGTCGTGCTGGGTCTCACAGTGGGCGCCAGCGCCCATGTGGCCTTGCTCCTCGTCTGCGGTGTTCTGCTCGGAACCGCGCACGGCCTGGTCAATCCGGCGAGTTCCACGATCCTCGCGGTGGCGGCCCCGGCGCGCATGCGCTCTATGATTTTCTCGATCAAGCAAACCGGCGTCCCTGCCGGAGGCGCGATCGCGGGAACGCTCGTGCCCGTATTGTTGCTGTGGACGAGCTGGCAGAATGCGGTGCTTGCCCTCGCGCTCGCCAGCGCGATATTCATCGCAGTCCTCATCCCGTTCCGGCGTATTTACGACAAGGATCGCGCTCGCGACCAGCGCCTGCAGATTCGCCGCTTCGCGGCGCCCGTCGCTGAAGTCTGGGCAAACCGCCGTATCCTCGAGCTCTCGCTTGTATCGGGGGTGTATTCGGCGGTCCAGATGAGTTTCACGACCTACCTTGTGTCCTACCTTAAGATCGAGCTCGCGTATTCTCTGGTTGCCGCCGGCCTGATTTTTTCCGCGGCGCAGATCGCGGGCGTTCTGGGCCGGGTCATCTGGGGTGCTGTCGCGGATCGCGTTCTCGATCCGCGCCTGGTTCTGGCGATCCTCGGCTTGACCATGGCGCTCTGCGGGGTCGCTGCCTCCTTGTTCACGTCGAGTTGGCCGCTGGGCGGCGTGCTTACGATTTGCGTGCTGTATGGCGCCACGGCGGTGGGCTGGAACGGCGTGTTCCTCGCAGAGGTGGCACGGCTCGCCCCCGAGGGCAGAGTCGCCATTGTCACCGGCGGAACACAATTCTTCACGTTCGCAGGCGTGGTCATCGGACCTCCGCTCTTCGGCGCAATCGCCTCCGCGACGGGAAGTTACGGCACTGGCTTTGCTTTGATGGCGACGCTACCTTTCCTTGCGGGTATGGGTCTTGTGGTCCAGGGACGAAACTCGGCGGGCCGCAGCTGAGGGCAGCGTGGGCGCATCCTCCGGTGAAGCCGTACTGCTCCTTCATGGATCGTGGATGAATGGGTGGGTGATGAGTTATCTCGCTTTTGCACTGAGACGTGAAGGTTTTTCGGCACAAGCGCTGACGTATCGCACGATGCGCGATACGCTCGAGGCCCACATTGGGCGGCTGGCTAAACGCATTGCGAAAATCGCCGCGCCGCGCGTCCATCTCGTCGGCCATAGCCTCGGCGGAGTGATCGTGCTGCGGTACCTTCAGCGCGACCCCGACGAACGTATCCAGCGCGCGGTGCTGATTGGAACGCCGGTCTCCGGTTGCCAAGCGGCGACGGATCTTGCGCAGAGAGCGGGCGGGGAGTTTCTGCTGGGCAAAAGCCTCGGAATATGGCGCGAGCCGGTCGACGCGCCGCTTGATCCACGCTTTGAAATCGGTGTCATCGCCGGTACTCGGGCGTTCGGCATAGGCAGCATGGTGACGCGATTGCCCAAACCGAACGACGGCGTGGTCTGTCTCGACGAAACAAAGTTTCCGGGAATGCGCGACCACCTAGCTCTACCCCTGGGTCACACGATATTGCTGGTCTCACGGCGCGTTGCACGCGAGACTGCCGCATTTCTGAAGACCGGCGCATTCCTGAGATGACGCGGCTCCCGGCGCTCGGCGCCCTGCTTCTCCTTTCGGGCTGCGCCCCGATCGGCTACTACGCGCAGGCCGTGAGCGGGCACCTCGAGCTGATGCGCCTTGCCGTGCCGATCGAGGAGCATCTCCGCGAAACGGGTACCGCCGAGCCGCTCCGCTTGAAACTGGCCCGGGTGCTCGCCATTCGCGAGTTCGCGAGCCGCGAGCTCGCACTCCCCGATAACGGCAGCTATCGCCGCTACGCCGATCTCGGCCGGACTTTCGTGGTCTGGAACGTGTTCGCTGCGCCCGAATTTTCCGTCAAGCCGTTTGAATCGTGCTTTCCGTTCGCAGGGTGCGTGAGCTACCGCGGATATTATTCGGAGGAGGCGGCGCAGCAGTACGCCGCTGCGTTCTCAGAAAAAGGCTACGACGTATATATCGGAGGCGTGCCGGCGTATTCGACGCTCGGTTGGTTCGACGATCCGGTTCTTTCCACCTTTATCCAGTATCCGGAACCGGAGGTCGCGCGCATTGTGTTTCACGAGCTTGCTCACCAGACGGTCTACGTCAAGGACGACACGATGTTCAACGAATCCTTCGCGTCATTGGTCGAAGAGGAAGGGGTGAGGCGTTGGCTCGACCGCGAGGGGACACCTGCGCAGCGTGCGGCCAGTACAGAATCTCGCCGCAGGCGCTCCGAATTCAACGCTTTCATGCTCAAGTATCGCGCGAAGCTCTCGGACTTCTACGGGCGCCCCGCCTCAGTGGAGGAAAAACGCGCCGGAAAGCAGCGCCTGTTCGCCGAGATGCAGGACGAGTACGGCGCGCTGAAGACCTCCTGGGGCGGCTTCGCCGGCTACGATCGGCTGTTCGCGCGCGGGGCGAACAACGCGCTGCTCGTTTCCGTCGCGAGCTACGCCGAACTCGTTCCCGCGTTCCGCGCGCTCCTCGGGGAAAAGCAGGGCGATCTCAAAGCCTTTTACGAGGGGGCACGGGATTTGGGTAGCCTGGAAAAATCCCAACGCGATGCGCGGCTTGCCGCCTTGGCAGCTGAATAGTCGGTCTCTCCCGCGCAAAGCTCGGTCGCGTCCCCCGCTTGCGCGGTCAACTGAGCGGGAGCATGACGTGTTTCTTGTACGCCGGGCGTTGCTGCAGTCGCTGGTAATACGCCTCGACCCTGGCCAGTGTCGGCCGCTTCACCGCCAACGCGTACCAGCGGTAGACGAAGGTGCCGAGCGGTATATCGCCCATGGTGAAGGATTTCCCACAGACATAGTCGCGCCCTTCGAGGCTCTGCTCGAGCACCTGGAACGCCTGTGCGACCTTCTCCGCGCCGGCCTCGATGGTCGCCATGTTGCGCTTTTCGGGCGGCGTGCGGATGAGGCCCCAGAAAATCGGCGTCAGCGCCGGCGCGACGGTGCTCGTGGCCCAGTCCATCCAGCGGTCGGAATCGGCTCGCTGTCGGGGATCGTTCGGCCAGAGCGTCCCTGCGCCGTGCTTCGACGATAGATAGCGCACGATCGCGTTCGATTCCCACAGCACGAAACCGTCGTCCTCTATCGTCGGCACACGGCCGTTTGGGTTCATCCTGCGGTAGAAGGGCTCGTTGACAACGCCAAACTGCAGACCGGCGTCGGTGCGCTCGTAGGGAACTTTCAGCTCTTCTAGCGCCCACAGCACCTTCTGCACATTGATCGAGTTGATCCTGCCCCAGAGTTTCAGCATGAACGGATTGCCCTCTCAGTTGGATTGGATCTGCGGTCAGCGCCGGGGACGCAAAGTCGAAACAGCGGCCTGCGCGTTCATTCGAAGCATTTTACCCGCGCTGCGTAGCGCCATAGCCGGTGAGTTACCATAAGGACTCCGATGAACCGCTTCCGAGGCAAGATCACGCCCATCGCGGCCGTTATTCTGACGCTCGCGCTCTCAAGCTGCGCGATGTTCGATGAGACCTACGACATACAGGAAGTCGATAACTGGGTCCGAAGCAACGAGCCCCTTGCCAAATCGGGGCGGATGAAGTGGTCGGAATATTATGCGCGGTACTTCGAGAAGGTTGCCGCTGCTCCGGTGATCAGCCAAGGGCCTGTCATCGAAGGCGCGGGCATCATGCTCACGGCCGCCTTATTCTACGAGCAAGGGCGACTGGATCGAACCGGCTTCGATTCCGTCCGCGGCATCATGCACAAATATCAGACGGTCGACAATGCCGCCGCCAACTTGCTCGCGCGCGAGGCCCTGGTCCGGGCGCTGGAGCAAAAGGACAAAACGGCTCCTCGGTCGTCTCCATAGGCGCGATCGGCGCCCGCTTGCGGTCTTCGGTGGTGAAGCAGGCTGGGATCAAGGGCAACGAGTGAACCTGAAACACGCAAAGGAGCGATGACTATGCTGCGCACTATGCTCACCCTTTTCCTCCTCGCCGCCAGCACGGCGTGGGGGCAGCCGGCCGAGATACGCGTGATCCTTCTCGGCACCGGCACTCCGTTTCCCTCGGCTACCCGATTCGGACCCGCGGTGCTCGTGCAGGCGGGCGGGCAAACGCTGCTGTTCGACAGCGGTCGCGGCGTCACGCAGCGGCTGCTCCAGGCGCGCGTGCGGCTCGGCGAGGCGGACAAGCTCTTCCTCACGCACCTGCACTCCGACCACGTCGTCGGCATCCCGGATCTCTGGCTCACGGGCTGGCTGGAGGCCGCCTACGCGCAGCGCAAAGGGCCTTTCCGCGTGTGGGGGCCGCAGGGCACGAAGAACATGATGGAGCACCTGTCGCGTGCCTATGAGTGGGACGTCGATACCCGGGTGAAGGACCAGAACCTCGACAGGGCCAACGTACGCGTCGAAGTCCAGGAGTTCGGCGAGGGGGTGGTGTACGACCATGCCGGGGTGAAGGTCACCGCCTTCGAGGTGGACCACGGGGAGCTCATCAAGCCCGCGTTCGGTTTTCGCGTCGACTACGGCGGGCGCTCGGTGGTCATCTCCGGCGACACGAAGTTCAGCGAGAACCTGATCCGCCATGCCACCGGGGTCGACCTTCTCATCCACCAGGTCGCCGCCGTGCGCGAGCCGCTCCTCGCCAATCCCGTCTACAAGGTGATCCTCGCGCACCACACCAAGCCCGAGGAAGCGGGAGTGGTCTTCAGCCGGGCGAAGCCGAAGCTGGCGGTTTTCTACCACTTCGTGCTGCTGGGCACGCCAGCGGTGCCGCCCGTCAAGGAGGAGGAGGTGCTCGCCATGGCTCGCAAGACCTATGACGGCCCGCTTGCCATCGGGGAAGACCTGATGGCCTTCCGCCTGACCGAGTCGGGGGTGACAACCGGGCGGGCGCCGTAGCGCCGGACGCCCGGCAACCTGCATTCGCGTTGCACGCGCCGCCAAGCCACGCTACGCTGGCGCTATTCCAATCAAGGGAGAAGGAACTCATGTTGATGCGCAAAGTGCTGCTGGTCCTCGCCGCGTTCACGTTCGCCCAGCCGGCGGCGGCGCAGACGTATCCGACAAAGCCGATCCGCATCGTGGTGCCGTTCGCGCCGGGCACGGCCACCGACAACCTCGTGCGGCCACTCACCGATAGCATGTCGGCCAGCATGAAGCAGCCGGTGTTGATCGACAACAAGGTCGGCGCGGTGGGCAAGATTGCCGCAGAGCACGTCGCCAAGGCGGCGCCGGACGGCTATACCGTCCTCGCCGGCGCGACCACGGTGATTTCCGCCAACCCGGCGCTGTTCAAGCAGCTCAACTACAACCCGCGCACCGACTTCGACGCCGTCATCGGCCTCGGCACCATCCCGCAGGTCGTGGTCGTCCACCCGAGCATACCGGCGAAGAACATGGCCGAGTTCGTCGCTTACGCGAAGGAGAACCGCGGCAAGCTCTTCTACGCCTCGGGAACCGCCGGCAACATCATCCCGAGCCGCATCCTCTCCGACCGGCTCGGGCTCGGCATGACCAACGTCTCCTACAAGAGTCCGCCACAGGCGCTTACCGACGTCGTCGCTGGGCGCGTGCCGGTGATGGCCGTGGATGTCTCTGCCGTCCTCGGCCAGATCCGGGGAGGCAGCGTACGCCCGCTCGCGGTCACGTCGTTGAAGGAATCGCCCGTCCTGCCCGGCGTGCCGCCGCTCGCGGACACGATTCCCGGGTTCGAGCTGATCGTGTTTTTCGGCCTGTACGTTCCCAAGGGCACCGACCCTGCGATCGTCCAGGCGCTCTACCAGGCGGCGCGCGCTGCTGCCGAGCGCGAAGACTTCAAGCGCAACCTCGTCAGCCAGGGATTCGAGATCCGCACCAGCACCCCGGCCGAGCTTGCCGCGTTCTCCGCGCGCGAGATCGAGCGCTGGGCGCAGATGGTGAAGGAGGCGAAGATCGATCCGGAGTAAGGTCCGCTCAGACCCTATCGGCGGGGTCTACCGCCCGCGTAACCCGCGCGTAAGCGCCCTGTGAGCGAATCGGCGCGGGTTCGCAGTCAGAATCCTACCGGCAGGCTGTCGCGCCTCGCGTCCGACGCGCAGAGATAACCGTCCTCGAGCCGATGCGCGATCTGCGCGCAGCCGAAGGCGTTGTAATCCTCGGGCAGCTTCATCACGCGATGACCGCGGCGCGCAAGCTCCTCGATCGTTTCGCTAGGCCACTCGTCCTCGAAGCTGACCTCCAGGCCCTGAACGATGCGAAATCGCGGCCCGTCGATCGCGCCCTGCGGTCCCTGGCCGTAGTCAGCCATGCGCACTATCATCTGCGTGTGGCCCTGCGGTTGCATGCTGCCGCCCATGAGGCCGAAGCTCATGACGGGGACGCCGTTCTTCGTGACGAATCCCGGGATGATCGTCTGAAACGGGCGCTTCCTCGGGGCGACCTGGTTGGGATGGCCGGGCGTGAGAACGAAACCCGAGCCGCGGTTCTGCAGGCTGATTCCGGTGCCAGGCACCACGACGCCCGAGCCGAAACCCATGAAGTTCGACTGGATCATCGACACCATCATGCCGCTTGCGTCAGCGGCCGTGAGATAGACCGTGCCGCCAGTGGGCGGCGAGCCGTGGCCGAAATCCTGCGCGCGCCTCCTGTTAATGAGCTTGGCGCGCGAGGCGAGGTAGTCCGGATCGAGGAGCTGTTTCGGCGTGATCTGCATCGCCTTAAGATCACCGACGAAGCGGTAGGCGTCCGCAAACGCGAGCTTCACCGCCTCGATCTGCAGGTGTACGCTGTCGGCGGAATCGATCGGATGATCGGCGACATCGAAATTCGAGAGGATGCCAAGCGCCATGAGGCACACAATGCCCTGGCAGTTCGGCGGGATTTCGTGGACGGTGAGACCGCGGTAGTCCTGGCTGATCGTGCCCACCCAGTCGTTCACGTGCGCGGCGAGATCCTCGCGCGCCATCGCGCCGCCGTTCGCCTTGGCATGCGCTTCGAGCTTGTCGGCGAGTTCGCCGCGGTAGAACGCTTCGCCTTTCGTAGCGGCGATCTTCTCCAGTGTCCTCGCCTGATCGGAGAAACGGAAGATCTCCCCCGCGCGCGGCGCGCGTCCTCCGGGCAGAAAGGCTTCGGCGAAGCCGGGCTGGCCGCGCAGCTCCGGTACCTGCGGGTCCCAGCGCTCGGCGACGAAAGGCGAAACTGGAAAGCCGTTCGCCGCGTACTCGATCGCCGGCTCGAAGAGCTTTGGGAAGGGAAGCTTGCCGAAGCGCTGCGAAAGCTCCACCCACGCCGAAACGCAGCCCGGAACCGACACGCTGTTCCAGCCGCGCACAGGCATGGCCTTGTGGCCTTTGAAGTATTCCGGGCTCCACGCTGCGGGCGAGCGCCCCGAGGCGTTCAGGCCGTGCAATTGTTTTCCGTCCCAGAGTATGGCAAAGGCATCGCTGCCGATGCCGTTCGAGATCGGTTCGACGACGGTGAGCGTGATCGCGGCGGCGAGCGCTGCGTCGACCGCGTTGCCGCCCGCGAGCAGCATCCTCAGGCCCGCTTGCGCGGCGAGCGGCTGCGAAGTGGAGACGACGTTCCGCGCGAGGGTAGGGCGGCGGCGCGTCGCATAGGGCGAAGAAAAATCCAGGGGCGCTTTGCGGGGTGCGAGCATGAATGTCCTGCGAGAAATCTGCGGTGTGCTCAAGCGCTGGTGGTCTCGAATTCGAGAACCGCGCGCCCAAGGATTTTACCGGCCTTGAGATCTTCCAGGGTGCGGTTGATCTCCGCCGCGGGCCGGGTCTCGATGGGCGGCATCGGAAGCCTGCCGCTTCTCGCGAGCGCCACCACCTCCTTCAGCTCCTCCAGCGTGCCCACGTAGCTGCCGGTCACGCTGATCGCGCGCTGGGCGATCGCGACGAGGCCAAGGTTAAGCTCGCCCCCCATCAGGCCGACCAGGACGTAGCGCCCGCCCTTGCGCAGCGCGGCCACACCGAGGCTCGCAGTCGCGCTGACGCCGACAAAGTCGATCGTTCCCGCGGCGCCTCCGCCGGAGATTTTCTGCACCTGCTTCGCCGCGTCCGGGGCGCGCGTGTCCACGGTTGCGCCAGCGCCCAGTCGCTTTGCCGCTTCGAGCTTCGCCGGGTCAATGTCGCAAGCGACTATGTTCCCCGCACCCATGACCGAGAGAATCGAAAGGCCCATCAGGCCGAGGCCCCCGCAGCCGATCACCGCGACCCAATCGTCCGCGCCGACCGGTTGCAGCTTTTTCGCCGCGCTGTAGGCGGTAAGTCCGGAGCAGGCAAGCGTCGCCGCGAACGAAGGCTCCACGCCGTCGGCCTCGACTAGATATTTCGGGTGCGGCACGAGGATATGCGTCGCGTAGGCACCCGGCTTCCCCGCGCCGATGAAGCGCGGCGCGAGGCAGTAGTTGTCCTGGCCCGCGCGGCACACCGCGCATTCGCCGCAGCCGATCCAGGGATAGACGATGCCTTTCCAGCCTATGGCGACGCCCGGGTCGGCGCTGTGCGCCTCCGGGCCGATCGCCTCGACCACGCCGTAAGGCTCGTGCCCGAGCGTGATCGGCGGCACCTGCCCGCGGTCCTTGACGTAGAACTTCCGGCCGCCGCCCAGATCGAAGTAGCCCTCCCACAGGTGCAGATCGGTGTGGCACACGCCGCATCGCGTTACCCGCACCAGCACTTCGGTGCCCTGTGGCCTCGGCGTTTCCCGCAGCGCCTTCTGCAACGGCTTGCCGTGCTCGACGATGTCGTAGCTCAGCATTGGTTCTCCTCTGTGGCGGCCATGCGTCTAGGTTCTTGCAGCCAGTGAAAGCGCATTGTCGATGTCCCAGAGAATGTCATCCAGCGTCTCCAGCCCGACCGAGATGCGCACCATGTCGGGCGTGACACCGGCCTTTGCCTGCTCATCTTCCGACATCTGCCGGTGCGTGGTCGAGGCCGGATGGATGATAAGCGTCTTGGCGTCGCCGATGTTGGCGAGATGGCTCATGAAGGTCGCCGCCTCGATGAATTTCTCTCCGGCCTTCGCTCCGCCCTTGACGCCGAAGTTCAGCAGGCCGCTCGCGCCCTTTGGCAGATATTTCGTCGCGAGCTTGTGGTACTTGTTGCCGGCAAGTCCCGGATAGTTGACCCAGGCCACGCGCGGATGATCCTGGAGGAACGTCGCCACCGCGAGCGCGTTCTCGCAGTGCCGCTCCATTCTGACCGGTAGCGTTTCCAGGCCCTGCAGCAGCAGCCAGGCGTTGAAAGGCGAAAGCGTGGGGCCGAAGGTGCGCAGCGTCTCCATGCGTGCGCGCATGGTGTAGCCGAAATCCCCGAAAGTCTCGTAGAAGCGCACGCCGTGGTAACCGCGCGAAGGCTCGTGCATGCCGGGAAACTTGTCGCGGATGTTCTCGTCCGCCCAGGGGAACTTGCCCGACTCCACGATCAGCCCGCCCATGGTGGTGCCGTGGCCTCCGATATATTTGGTGGCCGAATGCACCACGATGTCCGCGCCCCACTCGAACGGCCGGCACAGGTAGGGCGAGGGCACGGTGTTGTCGATCATGAACGGGACGCCCGCGTCGCGCGCGATTTTGGCGACTGCCTCGATGTCCACGATGTTTATGAGCGGGTTGCCGAGCGTTTCGGCGTAAAGAATCTTCGTATTCTTTTTTATCGCGCGCCGGAAATTCTCCGGGTCGTCGGGGTTGACGAAGGTGGTGTCTATGCCGAGCTTGCGCAGATTCACTTCGAGCAGCGTGTAGGTGCCGCCGTAGAGCGTCGAGGCGGAAACGATGTGATCGCCCGCTTCGCAAAGGGTGAGAATTGCCGTCATCTCGGCTGCCTGCCCGGTAGCCGTGGCGACCGCGGCGCGCCCGCCTTCGAGCGCGGCGACGCGCTCCTCGAGCACCGCGGTCGTTGGATTGGAAAGGCGCGTATAGACGTTGCCGAAGGTCTGCAGGTTGAACAGGCTCGCGGCGTGATCGGCCGAGTCGAACACGTAAGAGGTGGTCTGGTACAGCGGCACGGCGCGCGAGCCCGTCGCCGCATCGGGGATCTGCCCCGCGTGCAGCGCGAGAGTCTCGATGCCGAACTTGCGATCCGCCATGATGCTAATTGCGATCGTCGGGCTTCGCCGCGGCGCCGCGGCGATAGATGATGTGATAAACCAGCGCGACCAGCACGCTGCCGCCGACGATGTTGCCGGCAATGACAAAGGCGAGGTTGCGCAACATGTGCGCGGCGTCGATCAGCTCGACACCGGGCGCGGCGAGCGGTGAGTAGGCCTGCTGCAGCATGGCGATCGGAAAGAAATACATGTTCGCGATGCTGTGCTCGAAGCCCGCGGCGACGAACGCCGAGATCGGGAACACGATGGCGACCGCTTTGTCGATGACGCTGCGGCCCGCGAAGGCCATCCACACCGCCATGCACACCAGGATGTTACACATCACACCGCTATAGAACGCCTCGACGCTGGGCAGCGCGGCCTTGGCGGCGGCGATCTTCACCGCCTGCAGCGCCACCGCGCCGCCGTTCATGCCGAGGTGCCCGGAGAGAAACACGATTACCGCCAGCCCCGCTGCGCCGACGAAGTTGGCGACGCAGACGACTGTCCAGTTGCGCAGGACTTCGAGCGTCGAGACTTTCCCTTCGGCCCAGGCCATCGCGATAAGGTTATTGCCGGTGAAGAGTTCAGCCCCGGCGACGATCACCAGGACCAGCCCGAGCGAGAAGGTGACACCGCCGAGCACGCGCGCCGCGGCGAAGCCGAGCGTGGCGTCGCTGGTCACCAGCGTGAAAACCATCGCCCCCAGGCCGATGAAGGCGCCCGCCAGCATGCCCAGCATCGCCAGCGAAAGGAACGGCAGCCGCGCCTTGGCGACGCCGACGTTCTCGACGCGCTCGGCGATGTCGCGAGGCGCGTAGGCGTCAAATCCGTAGAGGTCGCTCATTTCTGCTGGTCTCGGTCAATAAGGCAGCCATTGCGGGCGTTTTGCGGAAATGACTTTCGTGTTCACGCCGCACCAATTCAAGCCCCCGAACAGCCTCGCGTGCTCGATCTTGATGCAGCGATCCATGATCGGGTCGAGTCCCGCGGCCTCGGCCTTCTTCGCCGCCTCGAGGTTCTTCACACCGAGCTGCTGCCACAGCACCTTCGCGCCGATCGCGATCGCGTCCTCGGCGATCGGCATGATCTCCTCGGTCTTCCTGAAGCAGTCGACGATGTCCACCTTCTCTGGAATATCGCGCAGCGATCCGTAGCATTTCTGGCCGAGAATCTCGGATTTGGACGGATTCACGGGGATCACCGTGTAGCCGTGCTCGAGCATGTATTTCGCCGCGAAGTAGCTCGGCCGGAACCAGTCGCCCGAGAGGCCGACCACGGCGATGACGTGACTGGTCTTCAGAATGCGGCGCAGCCCGGGGATATCGTCGATCATGGTGGTGGGGTCCAATGCGATTCTATCCAATCGGCCCCCGCGCCGCATCGCTGCGGTATAGTTGCAGCCTTTCGGCAGACCACTCCAGCATGTCTGGCACCGCCACAACCAGGACCGCGGCGCAGATCCTCGTCGATGCGCTCAAGATTCACGGCGTCGATACCGCGTTCTGCGTGCCGGGCGAGAGCTATCTCGCGGTGCTCGACGCACTGTACGACGCACGCGACGCGATCCGCCTGATCGTCGCCCGCCAGGACGGCGGCGCGGCTTACATGGCCGAGGCGTGGGCGAAGATCACCGGGCGCCCCGGGATCTGCTTTGTCACCCGCGGGCCCGGTGCGACCAACGCCTCTATCGGCGTTCACACCGCGCAGCAGGACTCCACTCCGATGATCCTCTTCATCGGCCAGGTGCCGGGCGAGTTTGCCGACCGCGAGTCGTTTCAGGAAATCGATTACCGGCTCATGTTCGGGCCAATGGTGAAGTGGGTCGCGCAGATCGATCGCGCCGCCCGGATGCACGAGTACGTGAGCCATGCCTTTCACCTCGCCATGTCGGGGCGGCCGGGTCCGGTGGTGCTCGCGCTCCCCGAAGACATGCTGACGCAGACGGCAAGCGTAGCCGACGTCGCGCCCTATCAGGTGATTCAGGCGAGCCCTTCAGCCGCCGACCTGGAGAAACTCCGTGGACTGCTGGCGCAGGCGAAGCGGCCGCTGGTGATTCTGGGGGGCGCGGTGTGGGGCCCGCAAGCCTGCCGCGACTTGCAGGTGTTCGCCGAGGATAGCGGTCTCCCCATCGCCTGCGCGTTTCGCTTCCAGGACCTGTTCGACAACCGCCACGACCACTATGTCGGCGACGTCGGCATCGGCATCAACCCGAAGCTCGCCGAGCGCGTGCGCAGCGCCGATGTCCTGCTCGTGATCGGCGCGCGCCTGGGCGAGATGACCACGGGCGCTTACACGCTGGTCGAGCCGCCACGGCCCAAGCAAAAGCTCGTGCACGTGCACGCCGGCGCCGAGGAGCTGGGCCGCGTCTATCAAGGCGAGCTCTTGATCAACTCGGGCATGCCGCAGATCGCCGCTGCGCTCAAGGGAATGAAGCTGGACGGTGGCGCCTGGAAATCCTCGCGCGAGCAGGCCCGCGCCGATTATCTGGAGTGGACCCGGCCCACGGCGAATCCCGGCAAGGTGCAGCTCGCCGAGCTCGTCGCCTGGCTGCGCGAGCGCCTGCCTGAGGATGCGATCGTCGCGAACGGCGCGGGAAATTTCGCAGGATGGATATCGCGCTTCTATCGTTATCCTGGACTGCGCACGCAGGTCGCGCCCACCAACGGCTCGATGGGCTACGGCGTTCCGGCGGGCGTCGCCGCCAAAGTAGCGCATCCGGGCCGCATGGTCGTCTCGATCAACGGCGACGGCGACTTTCTCATGAACGGGCAGGAACTCGCCACCGCGGTGCAGTACAAGCTGCCGATCGTATTCGTCGTCGTCAACAACGGCATGTACGGCACGATCCGCATGCACCAGGAGCGCGACTACCCCGCGCGAGTCTACGGCACGTCGCTTGTGAACCCGGATTTCGTCGCGCTCGCGCGCGCCTACGGCGCTCATGGAGAAACCGTCGAGGAAACCGCGCAGTTCGCGCCGGCGTTCGAGCGCGCGCTGGAGGCGGCCGAGGCGGCGGGCAGGCCCGCGCTGATCGAGGTCCGGATCGATCCTCAGGCCATCACCACTTCCACGACTCTGGACGCAATCCGCGCCCGTTCGCTCAAAGCTTGAGCGCGCTGCCGACGCGGGTCAGCGCAGATTGGCGAGGTATATCACGTACGGAGGAACTTCTCCTGTCGGGTAAAGCAGGCCCCCGTAGCTCTTCCAGAGTCGCTGCGCTTCCTCGTGCTTGCCGGCGGCGTGCGCCCCGAGCATGGCGGTGTTGAGCAGGTAGCGGCCCCAGTCGTCCCCTCCCCTGGCCGGCCCCGCAAGGAGCGCGCTCGCGCGCTTGAGCATCGCTGGGGCGTCGCGCGCGGCGATGGCGGCATACACCTCAAGCCTATCGCGGACGTGAGACGATCGGGGCGTGCAGCCGAGCCACTTGCGGTCGATCCAGAGTGCGCGACGCTGCTCCAGAGCGAGATTCCCAAGCGTGATTTCAGCGGCATTGCGCAGCTGATCGAGGGCCGCCTTCGATGGCGCGTCTGCGCACAGCGCGGCGGGGTGCTTCAGCGCGAGGAGGACCGGGAGCGCCGCCGCTTCGCTCGATTGCAGGGGATCGGCCTTGGAATCCGTAAGAACGCGCGCAATCTCCACGGCCGCCGACTGGACCCGAAGGCGAAGCGAGATCACGTATTCCGGGGCCGGTTCTTTCAAGTACGCCGGAAGCGCGCCGCCGGTCATCTCGAAAATCGGGAGCGGCGCCATGGCAAGACCGAGAAGGGCCCGGGCGGTGGTTCCCTGGAAGCGTGTTCGTGGGGCTTCGAGCTGCACGAACGGATGGAAATCCGAATTGACCGGGGGGCCGAGCGGGGCAAACAACGGTTCGATCTGTTTTTTCGTGCCGAGGCTGCGCACGGATATTTCCTCCAGCCGCTTGACGCCCATGCGGTCGAGTTGCTCCAGAAACGCGCCTTCTTTTTCGGGCAGAGGGCCCAGACGCGGCACCCGGCCTTCGGCGACTGCGACCACCATGAGATCTCCGGGATTCGACTCGAAGACTTCGTAGTCGGCGAAGTTTTCGCTGAGCGCCGCGAAAATAGAGCCGAGAAGGCGGTCGTTGAACTCATAGACTTGCAGCCATTGCACGAACAGGCCGCCCGGGGCGAGATAGCGCTTCGTGTCCCGATAGAATTCGGTAGTGAAGAGACCCGCCACGCCGTTGACCCAGGGATTGGAAGGCTCGGACATGATGACGTCGTAGCGCTTCTTGTGGCGCGCGAAATAGCTCTTGGCGTCCTCGAAGTACACATTGCTCCGCGGGTCGCGGTAGGGCCGGTCGACACGCGGGAAGAAAGCACGCGCCCCGGACACCATCGCCGGCTCGATCTCGATGCTATCGATCACCTCTGGGCCGGTGTGTGACAGCACGACTTCCGCGGTGAGGCCGGAACCCCAGCCGATGTTGGCGAAGGTCTTCGCGTCGGGCTTCATGAGCAGCGGCAACGCCGCGACCAGAGTCATGGTGAATTCGTCCTCGGTGGGCGATTGATCCGGGTCGAGGCGAATGCCTGCATCAGGCTTGCCGTTGGTGATGATCGTCACAACGCGGGTACTCCGATGGCCGCGTACCGCTACCGAAGCGGTCTTGCCCTCGCTGTAATAGAACACTTGGCCGAAATCAGGCAGTGCCTGGCCATAGCGGAAGACCCCGGAAGAGAGGCGCTCGGGTTCCAGAATGTCGGCGCGCGCCGTCGCCGTCGCCGCAAGCATGCCGAGGATCACCGCGGCGAAGGCGTAGATGCGCCGAAACGCTTCCATCGAGCGGCGCAGCAGCCACGCGCCGAGCAGTATGTCCGCCGCCGCTCCGAGAACCAGGGTGAGCTTCAGTCCGGCCTCGGGCATCAGAAGGTGGACGGCGAGGAGCACCCCGGCGATGGCGCCGAGGGTATTCGCAGCGTAGATCTGGCCAATTGCGCGCTCCCCGCGGCCGCCGCGCAGCAGCACGTGCGTGAAAAGCGGCAGCGTCATTCCCGCGAGAAAAGTCGCCGGCAGCATGACCGCGAAAGCGAGCGCGTGGCTGAAAAGGTTGTACAGCGGATAGGCGCTCTCGCTGCGCTGGAGCACGCCGAGCGCCCAGGCCATCCAGTCGAACGTCCAGTGATAGACGAAGACCGTGGCGAGCGCGGCGAGTCCCATTAGAACCTGCACCAGGCCGGCGAAGCGCACCGGGTCGGCGAGTTGGTCGATGCGACGGCGGATCCAGAATCCGCCGAGGGCGAGCCCGGTGATAAAAGCCGAGAGCATCAGCTCGAACGCATGGAACGACGAGCCCAGCACCAGCGACAGCATTCTGATCCAGACGATCTCGTAGATGAATGAAGCGAGGCCGGTGACGAAAGCGCCGGCAAGGAAAAGCCGGACCATATAGTTGCTGGAGAGCGCGGCGTCCCCGAAAGGCGCCGCGACGAGGGGCGCGGGCTCGCCGCGCCGTGCAATGACGAGCACCACGGCCGCAAGTGCGAGATTGAGCAATCCCGCGAACCGCATCGTGCCCGGCATGCCGAGCCAGCCGAGCAGCAGGAACGCGGCAGCCAGGGCGCCTGCGGCAGCGCCGATCGAGTTGGTGAAGTAGAGCATCGCCAGATGATGGCCGCTCGCTTCGGGTCCGCGGCGGATCACCGCGCCCGAGAGAAGCGGGAAGGTCATGCCGAGCAGGACGGTCTGCGGCACGATCAGCACGGCGCAAAGCGTGTATTTGTAGAGTTCCACTGCCGCGGGTGAGCCGAGCGCCGGAAGCGCGTAGTCGAGCGAGAGCTGCGTCAGCAGTACGAATGCCTCGTGAAATATCAGCGCCGCCACGCCGATCGCCGCTTCGATCCAGCCGTAGGCGGCGAGCAGGTTCTTCAGACGGGAGCTCCAGCGACTGGCAAGCCACGCCCCGAGCGCCAGGCCGCCCATGAAAGCGGCGAGCACGAACGACTGCGCAAACGCCGCCGCGCCCAGGAAGAGTTTCAGGTAGTGCGACCAGATCGACTCATAGATCAGGCCGGTGAAGCCCGACAAGGCGAACAGGGCAAAGAGGAGCTTTACGTTTCGGTTCGGCATGTTCAGTCCGTGTTAGAAGTCCGTGTTAGAAAAGAGGCAAGTGTAGCGCGGCGCTGCAGCCTTTCCCTCACGCGCTCGCTACGCTCGCCTCCCTCTCCCACAGACGGGAGAGGGCTGGGTTGAGGGTCAGTGATGCAGGATCTTCGAAAGGAACTGCTGCGCGCGCTCCGAGCGCGGCTTGCCGAAAAAGTCGTCTTTTGCGGCGTCCTCGACGATTTCCCCGCGGTCCATGAAGATGACGCGGTGCGCGACCTTGCGCGCGAAGCCCATCTCGTGGGTGACCACCATCATGGTCATGCCTTCCTTGGCGAGGGCGACCATGACGTCGAGCACTTCATTGATCATCTCCGGGTCGAGAGCGGAAGTGGGCTCGTCAAACAGCATCGCGATCGGGTCCATGGCGAGCGCACGCGCGATCGCGACGCGCTGCTGCTGACCGCCCGAGAGCTGGCCGGGGTACTTGTCCTTGTGTGCGGTGAGGCCGACGCGCTCGAGCAGACCGAGTCCCTTGCTCGTCGCCTCATCGAGGCTGCGGCCGAGCACCTTCACCTGCGCGAGGGTTAGGTTGCTCGTGACCGTCATATGCGGGAAGAGCTCGAAGTTCTGGAACACCATCCCGATTTTCGAGCGAAGCTTGGGCAGGTCGGTTTTCGGGTCGCCGACCGAAATGCCGTCGACGGCGATCTCGCCCTGCTGGAAAGGCTCGAGGCCGTTGACGCACTTGATCAGCGTCGACTTGCCGCTGCCCGAAGGGCCGCACACGACGACGACATCGCCCTTCTTAACTTCGGTCGTGCAGCCGGAGAGGACTTGGAAGCCGCCGTACCACTTGCTGACGTTCTTGAGCGAGATCATTGGACCCTATTTGACGAATGCAACGCGCTCCTGCAGCTGCTTGACCAATGCGGATAGCCCGTACGAGATGACGAAGTACACAACCGCCACGAAGGTGTACATCTCCACCAGCCGGTAGTCGCGGTTGGCGATCTTGGAGGCCGCGCCCAAGAAATCGGTCGCCGAGATTACATACACGAGGGAGGTGTCCTGGAACAGGATGATGGTCTGTGTGAGGAGCACCGGCAGCATGTTGCGGAAAGCCTGCGGGAGAACGATCTGCGCCATAGTCTGCCAGTAGTTGAGTCCAAGCGCGTAGCCCGACCACACCTGGCCGCGCGGGATCGACTGGATGCCGGCGCGCATGATCTCACAGTAATACGCCGCCTCGAACATCGTGAAGGTGATGAGTGCGGACCAGAATGCGCCCACCTTGATGGGGTCGGGTTCCCTCAGGATCCAGGCGCCGATGTAGGGCACGAGGAAGAAGAACCAGAAGATCACCAGCACCAGCGGAATCGAGCGCATCAGATTCACGTAACCGCCTGCGAGTACCGACACCGGCTTGATGCTCGAGAGCCGCATCATCGCGAGCAGCGTGCCGAAGACGATGCCGCCGGTCATGGCGAGCAGCGTAAGCGTGACCGTAAATGTCATGCCCTCCCTGAAGAGGTAGCCCCAGGAGCGCTGGATGACGTCGAAATCGAAGCCCGAGAGCATTTTTCTGAATCTAGCGTGTGTGTCGCATTTTCAATGCCCCGCCTGCGGCGCGCCACCCGCGGCGATCAGGCCCGGCACGCGCACCTTCTCCTCGAGGGCGCGCATCAGGAGTACGACGACCAGGTTCGTCAGGAGATAGATCACCGTCGCCGTCGCAAAGGCCTCGAACACGCGGAAGCTGAATTCCTGCATCGCCCGCGCTCGTCCGGTCAATTCGAGTAGCCCGATGGTCAGTGCCACCGAGGAATTCTTGATGACGTTCATGAACTCCGATGTAAGCGGCGGCAGAATGATGCGGAAGCTCTGCGGCAGGATCACGTAACGGTAGGCCTGCGCCTGCGTCAGCCCCATCGCGGTACCCGCCATGCCCTGGCCGCGGGGAAGCGACTGGATTCCGGCGCGCACCTGCTCGGCCACGCGGACCGAAGTGAAGATTCCCAGGCACAGCACTGCCGGGACGTACGAGCCCCAAGGCGGCGGTATCTGCTTTATCCAGTCGCCGAGCGCCTGCGGCAGGAGTTCCGGCACCACAAAGAACCACAGGAACATCTGCACGATCAGCGGCACGTTGCGGAAGATCTCGACGTACAGGTTTCCCAAGCGCACCGCCCACTTCATCGGCGTGGTGCGCAGCGTGCCAACCAAGGCGCCGATGGCAAGCGCCATCACCCAGGCGGCCAGCGCGGTGACCAGCGTCCAGCCCAGTCCGACGATGAGGTAGTGGAGGTAGCTGCCGGTCCCGCCCGGCTCAGTCTCGAGCAGGACCGTCCAGTGCCAGTTGTAGTTCAATCCGCACCCCGCTAAAAAGAAAAGCGCGCGTTCAACGGCCCAAAGTCCGTTGCAACGCGCGCAGTTAAAACGGCGCTTCGCGTCCGCTTTAACTATTTATAGGAGCTGGGATCCCCGGAATCCGTCGGGTTGGCGACCACCTTCTTGAACTGATCGCTCATCGGCACGTTCAGGTTGATTCCCTTCGGGGGCACCGGCTTCAGGAACCACTTCTCGTAGATCGGGTTGATCTGGCCCGACTTGTAGAGGTTGGTCATCGCGGCGTTCACCACCTTCTTGAACGCGGCGTCGTCCTTGCGCACCATGATGCCGTAGGGCTCGACCGAGAGCGCGGCTGGGGAAATCGCGTAGTCGCCGGGGCTGCGCGATTGCGAAGCGAGGCTGTAGAGCAGGATGTCGTCCATAACGAATGCCACCGCGCGGCCGGTCTCGACCATCTGGAAGGCCTCGGGGTGGCCGTTCGCAGAGATGATATTCATACCGAGGTTTTGCTGGCCGTTGATCTCGGTGATCTGCTTGATGTTGGTCGTGCCCGCGGTCGAGACGATGGTCTTGCCCTTCAGGTCGGCGAGCGAGCGGATGTTCGCGGACTTCTTCGCGATCCAGCGGTTGGCGGTGACGAAGTGGGTGATCGTGAACCCCACCTGTTCCTGGCGCGCGAGGTTGTTGGTGGTCGAGCCGCACTCCAGGTCGATCGTGCCGTTCGCCATCAGCGGGATGCGGTTCGCCGAAGTCACGAGTTGGTACTTGACATCGAGCTTGGACATCTTCAACTCGGCCTTCACCGCGTCGACGATCCTCAGGCACAGGTCGACGGCGTAGCCCACGGGCTGCTGCTTGTCGTCGTAGTAGGAGAACGGGATCGAGCCATCGCGGTGGCCGATGGTGATCGAACCGCTGTCCTTGATTTTCTTGAGCGTGCCTTCCTGGGCTGCGACAGGCGCTGCGAGCGCCGAACAAGCAAGGACGGCAAAAACGAACTGCATCGTTCTACTCATGTGAGTCTCCTTTTGTGTTGTCGGAGGTGGAGGTATCCGCCCGCCGTGAATGCGAGGCAAAGGATTCTACGCAGTCCGTAAATCTTTGTCCAAGAGGCGTTTCAGAGCTAGCGAAACGGACTACGCTGCGCGCCGGACTTTCTTTCCCAGCACGTTGCGCAGGTATCGGCCGGTGAAGCTCGCGTCCATGGCCGCGACCTCCTCCGGCGTCCCTTGCGCGATCACGCGTCCGCCGCCGTCGCCCCCCTCGGGGCCAAGGTCGATGATCCAGTCGGCGGTCTTGATGACATCCAGGTTGTGCTCGATCACGACCATCGTGTTGCCCGCGTCGCGCAGGCGGTGCAGGACCGAGAGCAGCAGGTCGATGTCCTTGAAGTGCAGCCCCGTGGTGGGCTCGTCCATGATGTAGAGCGTACGGCCGGTGTCGCGCTTGGAAAGCTCGAGTGAGAGCTTCACCCGCTGCGCCTCACCCCCGGAGAGCGTGGTTGCAGGCTGACCGAGCTGGATGTAGCCCAGGCCCACTTCGTGCAGCGTCTGGAGCTTGCGCTCCACCGCGGGCACCGCGCTGAAGAACTGCAGGGCGGCTTCCACCGTCATCTGCAGCACTTCGTGGATGTTCTTTCCCTTGAACTGCACTTCAAGAGTCTCGCGGTTGTAGCGCTTGCCGTGGCAGGTGTCGCAGGGCACGTAGATATCGGGAAGAAAATGCATCTCGACCTTGATGACGCCGTCGCCCTGGCAGGCCTCGCAGCGTCCTCCTCTCACGTTGAAGGAGAAGCGACCCGGCCCGTAACCGCGCTCGCGCGCCATGGGCACGCCCGCGAATAGATCCCGGATCGGGGTGAACAGCGCCGTATAGGTCGCGGGATTGGAGCGCGGCGTGCGGCCGATCGGGCTCTGGTCCACGCTCACCACCTTGTCGAAGAGCTCGATGCCGCTGATTTGCTCGAACGGCGCGGGCTCGACCGAGGCTCCGTTCAAGGTGCGCGCCACCGCCGCATGG
>CAYSFD010000051.1:0-434370 GCA_964430565.1 uncultured Enterobacteriaceae bacterium | reverse complement strand
AAGCCGGGAATGACCCAGGAGGAGGTGCAGAAGCGCGTCGGCAAGCCTCCATGGAGGCTCGCCGTCCCGCAGAAGGACGAAGAAATCTGGAACTACCGGTACCTGGACTACCAGACTCGCATGCGATCAACGCTCTATTTCGACGGCCGGGGCATATTGAAGTACGCGACCAAGGAGCTCGACAATCGCGGGAGATGACGCCTCACTGCAGTTCCTCCAATCGGATGCGCGTCACGCGTCCGGTAACGACGGGCAGCTCCTCGATCTTCTTCATCGCAGAATTGACGTCCTTTTCCCGGGTTTGATGGGTGAGCATGATGATATCCACCTGGTCCTCGCCTTCCGCCGGTTCCCGCTGGATCATCGCACCGATGGAAATGGACGCATCGGCGAGGATTCGCGTGATGTCGGCAAGCACACCCGGGCGGTCCTGCACCCGCATCCTCAGGTAGTAGGAGGTCACCACCTCCTCCATCGGGAGAATCCTGATGTCCGACATGCGGTCGGACCGGAACGCGAGATGCGGTACGCGATGGTCGGGGTCCGCGGTGTGCAGGCGCGTGACATCCACGAGGTCCGCGACCACGGCGCTACCGGTGGGTTCGGCGCCCGCCCCGGCGCCGTAATACAGGGTCGGGCCGACGGCGTCGCCCTTCACCAGCACCGCGTTCATCACGCCCTCGACATTCGCGATGAGGCGGCGCGTGGGGATCAGCGTCGGGTGCACGCGTAGCTCGATGCCCTCCTCATTTTCGACACGGGTGCGCTTGGTGATCCCGAGCAGCTTGATCCGGTAGCCGAGCTGCTCGGCGTAGCGTATGTCTCCTTGCGTGAGCTTCGAGATGCCCTCCTTGTAGCACTTGTCGAATTGCATCGGGACGCCGAAAGCGATTGCCGCCATGATGGTCAGCTTGTGCGCGGCGTCCACGCCATCGATGTCGAAGCTCGGGTCGGTCTCTGCGTAGCCGAGTTTTTGCGCTTCCTTCAGCACGGTGTCGAATGCGAGGCCTTTCTCGCGCATTTCCGACAGGATGAAATTCGAGGTGCCGTTGATGATTCCGGCGATCCATTCGATGCGGTTCGCGGTGAGACCCTCGCGCAGCGCCTTGATGATGGGAACCCCGCCCGCCACGGCGCCTTCGAACGCAACCATCACGCCCTTCTTTTGCGCAGCGGCGAAAATCTCGTTGCCGTGGGTCGCGAGCAGCGCCTTGTTCGCCGTCACTACATGCTTGCCGTTCTCGATCGCCGCGAGCACGAGGTCCTTGGCGATGGTGACCCCGCCGATCAGCTCGATCACGATGTCGATCTCGGGATCGCGTACGACTTCGAAGGCGTCAGCCGTGGTGCGCGCCTTTCCCCCGGCGAGCCGCTTCGCCTTCTCCAGATCCTTGTCGGCGATAACGCTGATTTCGATGGCGCGTCCGGCGCGGCGCGAGATCTCCTCGCGGTTGCGCTCGAGCACCGCCCAGGTGCCGCCGCCTACCGTGCCGATGCCGAGCAGCCCCACCTTGATGGGTTTCATGTCAGTTTCTTGGCGAAGTGAAACGAGGTCACGACCATGCTCTCGCGAAAATAAAACTTGTGCGCCTGCTGGCGCTGGGTGCCCGAGTCGAGTGACAAGTTGTCGAATTTCGCCGCACGCGCCTTTTGTTCCAGGTAGCCGAGCAACTCGCGGCCGATTCCGTTCGAGCGGCATCGCTCGTCGGTGACAAGATCGTCCACGTAGAGTTGCTTTCCGGAGAAGGTGTTTTCGTACATCCGATACACGGCAACGCCCGCGACCTCATAGCCTTCGACTGCGACGCACATGCGCGCGCCGCCGGCGAAGACACGCTTCATCTTCGCCTCGTAATCGGCGGGCAGCGCGGTGCGCAGCTGGCGGTGCACGGCCTGGGCTTTCTTCAACCAGTCCGGGGCAACGATTGCGCCTCGTTCGTCGGTGATTTCGACTATCCGAGTCACGGCAACCCATCCTTCCGGAACATGTCCTTGACGCCGCGGATCGCCTGACGCGATCTCGCCTCGTTCTCTATCAGCGCGATGCGCACATAATCGTCCCCGTAGTCGCCGAAGCCGATTCCCGGCGAGACGGCGACTTTGGCGTCGCGCAGTATTTTCTTCGCGAATTCGAGCGAGCCGAGCTTGGCGTACGCATCGGGAATCTTCGCCCAGATGTACATCGAAGCCTTGGGATTCTCGACCATCCAGCCGATCTCGTGCAGGCCCTTCACCATCACGTCGCGCCTCTTCTGGTACTTCATGCGATGTTCCTCGACGCAATCCTGCGGGCCCTCGAGCGCAACGATCGACGCCACCTGGATCGGCGTGAAGCTGCCGTAGTCGTGGTAGCTTTTGATGCGCGCGAGCGCGTTGACCAGCTCCTTGTTCCCGACCATGAAGCCGATCCGCCAACCCGCCATGTTGTAGCTCTTCGACATGGTGAAGAATTCCACGGCGATGTCGCGCGCGCCGGGAACCTGCATGATGGAGGGCGCCTTCCAGCCGTCGAAGGTGATGTCGGCGTAGGCCAGGTCGTGCACGACCAGGATGTCGTGGGCCTTGGCGAGGGCGATGACGCGCTCGAAAAACTCCAGCTCGACGCATCTCGCGGTCGGATTCGACGGAAATCCAACCACCAGCATCTTCGGCTTGGGGATGAGCTCGCGGATCGCGCGCTCGAGTTCCTCGAAAAAATCCACGTCCGCCGTCATGCGCACCGAGCGAATGTCGGCGCCGGCGATGATCGCGCCGTAAATGTGAATCGGATAACTCGGATTGGGCACGAGCACGGTGTCGCCGCGGTCCAGGCATGCGAGCATCAGGTGCGCGAGACCCTCCTTCGAGCCGATGGTGACGATCGCCTCCGATTCGGGGTCGAACTCGACGCCGTAGCGCCTTTGGTACCAAGCGGAGATCGCGCGGCGCAGACGCGGAATGCCCTTCGATACCGAGTAGCCGTGCGTGTCGCCGCGCTGAGCGGCTTCGATGAGTTTGGCGACGATGTGAGCAGGCGTGGGGCCGTCCGGGTTGCCCATGCTCATGTCGATCACATCCTCGCCGGCGCGCCGCGCCGCCATCTTCAATTCGTTGGTGATGTTGAAGACGTAGGGCGGAAGGCGATTGATGCGGGAAAACTCTCTCATGGCGGGGACCGGATACGCGCCCACAGTTCAGCCTTGAGCCGCGCTGCAGCGCAAAAAGTGGTAATGTTACCGGACACTTACAGTACCGGCAAACTTGAAACTGCATCGCGAGACGGCCTCAGCGCTCAACACGTTCACCGGCTACGGCAGCGGCTACGTGATGGTCAACGACCAGCGCATCGAGAGGAGCGTCGTCGTGCTTCCCGATCGGATCATCTCGGACTGGGCCGCGACGACTTTCGAGGCGCTCGCACCGGAGCATCTTGCCCCACTCGCCGATCTGGGATGCGAGATCATCCTTCTCGGCACGGGCGCCCGGCTGCGTTTTCCTCGCCCGGAGGTCATGCGTGGACTTGATCAATCCAGGGTCGGGCTGGAGGTGATGGATGCCCAGGCCGCCTGCCGAACCTACAACATCCTCCTTGCAGAGGGGCGCAATGTAGCGGCGGCGCTCCTGCTCGGGTAAAAACCCACTCGTCATTCCCGCGAAAGACCATCGGCGGCCTGAGTTCGAGAAGGCTGGCCGATTGCCCCTACATCCTCCACTCGACGTAAGTGTAGATGTAGTTTGACCCGCCGTACACATTGTCGTAGAGCTGGATCGCCTTGAAGACGCCCGAGCGATGGCTGACCCCGAGGCCGATGTAGGTATCGCGGTGCGCTTTCCACCCGAAAATGTCTCCCACGCTGACGTCGATGGTCGGATCGAGATACTGGATCAGCTTGGTGGTGTTGCCGTTCTTGTTCTCCGGGTCGTTCGCTTCGGCGTAGGGCACGGATTGGGCGTAGGAAAGGCCCGCGCCGAAGCCGATTCGCGTGCGCACCCGCTCGCTCCAGGGAAATCCCCAGAAGAACGCCTTCAGATAGACATTGACTTGCCAGAAATCCGGCTGGATCCCGCCCTCGTCGTGGCGCAGCAGGCCGAGATACCCGATGATGCTGACGGGCCAGCCGTGCGGCTCTTCGGAGAACGGGCGGCCGATCTCGACCGAATCGACACTCGTCGGATCGCTCGTATTGGTTGCGGTACAGGTCAACACCATGATCTTCATGAGGTTGCAGTCGCTCGAGTTGCCGTGAAACACCTTGAAGATCAGCGGGAGGTGGTCCCAGCCGGGTTTCGGCGGGCTCTGCTCGAATTCGTAGGCAAACCCGCCGTATCCTGAGAGCTGCAGCCGATCCTCCACGATCGGGCTGTGGCGCACGCCGCCGGCCCAGCGCGTGGCCGAAATGCCGGCGAGGAAATGCCAGTGGTTGGTAAGGTCGTAGCGTGCGTTCAAGCCCAAGGTTGCGTTGACGCCGCCGCCGGGCTCGTAGGCGGGCCGGTCCGGGGTAGACTCGGAAGGCAGCACGCCGTAATAGTAGTTGTTGAGCTTTGCATCGCGCGCGGCGAGCATGAAATACGGCATCAAGGTCGTGCGACCCCTGCGCCGCTCGTAGCTGGTGCCGAGCCGAAGCTCGCTTCCTGATGAGGCGCCGGAACTGTCGTGGAGATACTCGCCGAACAGCTTGCCCCAGGCGAAACGCTGCTCGTAGCTCACCCCAACGTCGGTCCCGGAATTCCGCACGGCCATCCCGACGAGACTTGGCGGAATGTCCTCGAGGGGATAGCCCTCGAAGCGATGCGACAGGAACAGGTCCACGCGTTTGTCATGATCGAGAGCAAACTTGAGCCCGGCCCGGTAGGAGTGCAGATAGACGGTATCGCCTTCGTACAGATACACAGGGAGCAGATCGAGGCGCATTCCCGTGCCGCGATAGAGGGATTGCTCTAGGCGCAGCGCGGCGCCGATCCCTGCGCTGCCGTTGCCGACAATGTCTGAGAGGAAATCGCTGGTCGCCGCCGCCGGCGGGGCCGAGAGGGCGGCGCAAAGTGCAACGAGCCCCGCGAAGACCTGCACGGCGCATCGATTATTCAAGTGCGATATTCTTCTTCGACGGGGAGTGTGCGGGAAATGCGCCGGTATTCTAATATGAAAGCCATGGCGAAATTGGAAAGCTGGCGGTCGCGACAGACGACCTTTCTCAGACCCACCTGAAAACATGGAAAAGATTTCACGGCGCGGGCTGTTGATCCTGTTTGTCGCGTTTGCGGCCGCCTGGTTCTGCAATCTCGGCTACAGGCATCTTGCCAAGTCCGACGAAGGCCGCTACGCGGAAATTCCCCGCGAGATGGTTGCGAGCGGCGACTGGCTCACGCCGCGACTGAACGGATACAAGTACTTCGAGAAACCGGCGCTGCAGTACTGGGCGACCGCTGCGGCGTTCAGCGCGTTCGGGCAGACCGAGTGGGCGGCGCGGCTTTGGCCGGGGCTCACCGGTTTTTTCGGCGTGCTGCTCGTATTCTGGTTCGGCAACCGCTTACTCGGTCCGCCTGCGGGCCTGTACGGGGCGGCGGTTGTCGCAAGCAGCGCGATCTACGTTTCCATCGGCCACATGCTCACGCTCGACATGGGGCTCACCCTGTTCATGTCGGCTTCGGTATTCTCTATCGCCCTCGCGCAGCGCGACCAAGCGAGCGAAGCTGAACGCCGCCGCTGGATGCTCCTGGCCTGGGCCGCGGCCGCACTCGCGGTGCTGAGCAAGGGCCTGATCGGGATCGTTCTTCCCGCAGGCGCGGTAGCGCTCTACGTCCTGGTCGAGCGCGACTGGAAGATCCTCGCGCGCCTGCACGTCGCACCCGGCGCCTTGCTGTTCCTCGCGATTGCCGCACCGTGGTTCGTGGCCGTTTCGATCGTCAATCCGGAGTTTTTTCGTTTCTTCTTCATCCACGAGCACTTTGAGCGCTTCCTCACCCGGGTACACAGGCGCGACGAGCCGGCCTGGTATTTCATCCCGGTGTTGCTCGCCGGCGTTCTTCCCTGGATCCTGAGTCTGTTTCCCGCGCTCTGGCGCGCGTGGAGGCGCTCGCCGGATGCCGCATTCCAGCCGAAGCGTTTCCTGCTTTTGTGGTGCGCTCTCGTCTTTGTGTTCTTTTCCGCGTCCGGTTCGAAACTCGCCTCCTATATCCTGCCGATCTTTCCGGCGCTGGCGCTGCTCATCGGGAGCACACTCGCCTCCTCAGGCCCGCGCTTCGCGCTCGCGCAGGCCGCCGTCGCCGGTCTGCTTGCACTCGCCCTGGCAACGGCAGCGTCGCAGGTGTTGCGCTTTGCAACGGGCCGCCTTCCGGCCGAGCTGCTCGCCGACTACACTTCCTGGCTGCTTGCCGCGGCCGTCGTACTTCTCGCCGCAGCCGCCGTCTCCGCCTGGCTCGCGCTTCACGCACGCCCTCAAGCCGCGGCTCTTGCGCTTGCATTAGGAGGTTTTGTCTCGGTGCAAGTCGCGACATCGGGGTATGAAGAGCTTTCACCCGCCTATTCCGCGTATCATATCGTCCAGAAAATCCGGGACCAACTCAAACCGGACGTCCCCTTTTACGTGGTGCACGCCTTCGACCACACCTTGTTGTTTTACCTGGGCCGGACTGTAACCATGGTCGGCTTTAAGGACGAGCTGGCGCAACCGATCGCTTGGGAGCCAAAGAGTTTCCTGCCGGACTCGGCGGCATTCGCGCGCGCCTGGGAAGGCGACCCGGAGGCATTCGCCATGTTCAACTCGCACTTCCTTGCCGGCTTTCTCGAAACCCATCCTCTATCCATGCGGATCGTCGCGCGCGACGCGCGCCGCGTGATCGTAACAAAACCATGACCGCAGTGAGCCTCGCACTCATCATGACGGGCGTGCTGCTCAACGCCGCCGCGCAGCTGTTGCTCAAGGCCGGCACCAACGCGGTGGGACAGTTCGAGTTCAGCGCCCAAAACATCGTCCCGATTGGCATGAAACTCGCCGTCGAACCGCATATCGCGGGCGGAGTCGCCTGCTATGTCGTGAGCGTCGTCGTCTGGATCTTGGGCTTGTCGCGCGTTGAAGTCTCGATCGCCTATCCGATGCTCTCGATCGGCTACGTCCTGAACGCGGTCGCAGCGTGGTATCTGTTTGGCGAATCGCTCACCGCGCAAAAACTCGTCGGCATCGCCTTTATCATATTGGGCGTGTTTCTTGTCGCACGCAGTTAGACCATCCATGAATGGGCGCAAACACGATTCCCCGGCATCGAATGTTTCGGACTCCGGCGCCGGAGGGATTGCGCCGCCTCGATCCGCGGCTGGCGGGAATTTCCTCCCCTTCACCCGCCCGTCGATCGATGAGGAGACCATCGCCGGAGTCGGCGAGGTGCTGCGCTCGGGCTGGATCACTTCAGGGCCCCGGGTCAAGGAGTTCGAGGAAGAGCTGTCGCGTTTCTGCGGTGGACGCCCCGTGCGCACTCTCAACTCCGGCACTGCGGCGCTCGAGATCGGGCTGCGCCTGGCCGGTGTCGGGCCCGGAGACGAGGTCATCACGACACCACTTTCCTGGGTCGCCACGAGCAACGTGGTGCTGGAGCTCGGCGCCAGGCCGGTTTTTGTCGACGTCGATCCCAAGACGCGCAATATCGACCTCGGGTGCATCGAGCCGGCGATCACGAAGAGCACTAAAGCCATCCTGCCGGTGTATCTCGCCGGCCTGCCGGTGGATATCGAACGGCTCTATGCGATCGCCGGCAAGCATCGGCTGCGCGTGGTCGAGGACGCCGCCCAGGCTTTCGGCTCGACCTGGAACGGAGCGCGCGTCGGCAGCCGCGGCGATTTGATCGCGTTCAGCTTCCACGCCAACAAGAACATCACCACTGCCGAGGGCGGTGCGATCGTGCTCCCCGGCGAGAGCGACATCGCTCTCGCCGAGAAGCTGCGTCTTCAGGGCGTGACGCGTTCGGGGGACGACGGCATGGACGTGGATGTCGTCGGCGGCAAGTTCAACCTCACCGACGTCGCCGCGCGCATCGGCCTGGGGCAGCTCAAACGCCTCAGGGAGTTTACCGACAGGCGGCGCGAACTCGCCCATCGCTACTTTGAGCTATTCGATCGTGGCCTGGATTGCGAGCTTCCGGTCGCGGACTTCGAGAACTGCAACTGGCACATGTTCCAGGTGGTCCTGCCCGGCCGCGTCAAGCGGGGCGACTTCATCGCAAGAATGCGCGAACGCGCGATCGGAGTCGGCGTGCACTACCCTGCCATCCACTTGTTTTCGCTGTACCGCTCGCTCGGCTGGCGCGAAGGGCAATTTCCCCACGCCGAGCGCATCGGCAAGAGCATTGTCACTCTGCCGCTGTTTCCTGGGATGGAAGGAGCCGACGTCGAGCGCGTGTGCGAGGCCGTCTCGCGCACGCTTGGGGAGGGCGACTCGTGACCCCGCGAGTTTCGGTTGTCATCCCGGTCTACAACGAGGAGGCGGTGCTCCCGGCGCTGTTCGCGCGCCTGTATCCGGCGCTCGATGCGCTCGGCGCGAGCTACGAAGTCATTTACGTCAACGACGGAAGCCGCGACCGCTCGCCCGCCCTCCTGCGCGAGCAGTTCCAGCGCCGCCCCGATGTAACCCGCGTGATCCTGTTCAACGGCAACTTCGGCCAGCACCTCGCCATCATGGCGGGCTTCGAGGCGTGTCGCGGCGAGCGCGTGATCACGCTCGACGCCGACCTGCAGAATCCTCCGGAGGAGATCGCCAAGCTCCTCGCCAAGATGGACGAAGGCTACGATTACGTGGGCACCGTGCGGCGCCAGCGCCACGACACGTTTTTCCGGCGCATTGCCTCTCGCCTGATGAACGCAATCCGGGAACGCATCACCCGTATCCGCATGACCGACCAGGGCTGCATGCTGCGCGCCTACAGCCGCGACATCATTGCCGCACTCAACAGCTGCCGCGAGGTCAACACCTACATTCCCGCCCTCGCTTTTACCTTTGCGCAGCGCCCGACCGAAATCGACGTCGCGCACGAGGATCGCGCCGCGGGTGAATCGAAATATTCGCTCTACAGCCTCGTCCGGCTCAACTTCGATCTCGTCACTGGGTTCTCCGTGATGCCCCTGCAGCTGTTCTCGCTGGCGGGAATCGTCATTGCGCTGTTGTCGCTTGCGTTCGTGATTTTCCTCGCCGTACGGCGCCTGGTGGTCGGGCCGGAGGCGGAGGGGGTATTCACGCTATTCGGCATGGCGTTCTTCCTGATCGGCATGACCTTGTTCGGCATAGGCCTCCTGGGTGAATACGTGGGTCGGATCTACGAACAGGTGCGTCAGCGGCCGCGCTATGTGATTCAGGCGGTGCTGGAAGAACAGGACCAAGGAGGAAAGGTTCAGGATCTTCGTTCATGACTTCCGCAGTTGTTTTCGCCTACCACGACGTCGGCTGCCGCTGTCTCAAAGTCCTGCTCGATCAGCGGATCGAAGTGCCTCTGGTGGTCACGCATCGGGACAGTCCCGGCGAGAACATCTGGTTCGCGAGCGTTGCCGAGCTCGCCCGCAGGCACGGCATCGAGAGCATCATGCCCGATGACCCCAATGCGCCGGAGATCGTCGGGAAAGTTCGGGACCTGCATCCGGATTTTCTATTCTCGTTCTACTACCGCCTGATGCTCAAGCCCGCGCTTCTCGCGATTCCCAAGCGCGGCGCCTTCAACGTGCACGGCTCGCTCTTGCCGAAGTACCGCGGGCGCGCCCCGGTTAACTGGGCGACCCTCCACGGCGAAACCGAGACGGGAGCAACGCTCCACGAGATGGCGGAAAAGCCCGACGCGGGGCGGATCGTGGACCAGGAAGCCGTTGCCATCCTGCCCGACGAGCTTGCCGTCGACGTGTTCCGGAAGGTCACCGGGGCCGCTGAGCGCGTCCTCGAGCGCAGCCTGCCGAAGCTCATCGACGGCAGCGCCGTTCTGCGTGCCCAGGATTCATCCAAAGGCAGCTATTTCGGCGGGCGCGGGCCCGAAGACGGGCGAATCGACTGGAGCGCCCCCGCGAAACGCGTGCACGATCTGGTTCGTGCGGTCGCGCCGCCCTACCCCGGCGCGTTCACCGAAGTCGAGGGGAAAAGGCTGCGCGTTCTGCGAACGCGGCGGAGCACGGAGAAACACCACTTGCGAACTTCAGCTCTTCTCTACGCCGAAAGCAACCGCTGCTACGCGGCGTGCGCGGACGACGAGATACTGGAGCTGCTCGAAGTCGAACTGGACGGCCGACTCATCTCTGCGCAAGAATTTGCCAAACGCATCGGCGATCGCAAGATCCCGTTGCCCTAGGGAGCCAAAGTGAAACGAATCCTCATTCTCGGCGTGAACGGCTTCATCGGCCATCACCTCTCCAAGCGCATCGTCGAACAGACCGACTGGGAGGTGTACGGCATGGACATGCAGACCGATCGCGTCGCCGACCTCCTGGAACACCAGCGCTTCCACTTCTTCGAAGGCGACATCACCATCAATCGTGAGTGGATCGAGTACCACGTGCGCAAGTGCGATACGGTGTTGCCTCTGGTAGCAATCGCAACGCCCGCGACCTATGTCAAGGAGCCCCTCAAGGTCTTCGAGCTCGACTTCGAGGCGAACCTGCCAATCGTGCGCGCTTGCGTAAAACACGGCAAGCGGTTGTTGTTTCCTTCGACTTCGGAGGTATACGGCATGTGCCCCGACCGCCAGTTCGATCCGGAGGCTTCCCCGCTGGTGTACGGCCCGATCAACAAGCCGCGCTGGATCTACGCCTGCGCGAAGCAGCTGATGGACCGGGTAATCCACGCCTACGGCATGAAAGAAGGGCTCGACTACACGCTGTTTCGGCCGTTCAACTGGATCGGCTCGGGACTCGACAACCTCAACGCCGCAAAGGAAGGCAGCTCCCGGGTGATCACCCAGTTCTTCGGCCACATCGTCCGGGGAGAACCGATCAAGCTGGTCGACGGCGGCCGGCAGAAACGCGCGTTTACGTATATCGACGACGGCATCGACGCGCTCATGAAGATCATCGAGAACCGCAAGGGAATCGCGACCGGAAAACTCTACAATATCGGCAACCCGAAGAACAACTACTCGGTCAGGGAACTGGCCGGCATGATGGTCAAGCTCGCGCTGGACTATCCCGAATACCGCGCGAACGCGAGGAAAGTGAAGCTGCTCAACACGACTGCCGTGCAGTATTACGGCAAGGGCTATCAAGACGTACAGAATCGCGTGCCGAAAATTACCCAAACGACGACGGATCTAGGCTGGAAGCCGCGGGTCAATATGCAGCTCGCGCTCGAGCGCATCTTTGACGCCTACCGGACGCATGTCGCCGAAGCGCGCCGGCTCGTGGAATGAAGCTCGCCCTCAAGGTGGATGTCGATACCTACCGCGGCACGCAGAAAGGGGTGCCGCGTCTGGTGGAGCTTTTGAAAAAGCACGGCGCGGGCGCGACTTTCCTCTTCAGCCTCGGGCCGGACCACACCGGGCGAGCGATCAAGCGCGTTTTCCGCCGCGGCTTCGTGGGCAAGGTATCGCGCACTTCGGTGCTGTCGAATTACGGGCTGGCGACGCTGCTCTACGGAACGCTCCTTCCCGGCCCGGACATCGGTCGCCGTTGCGCGCTCGTGATGCGCGCGGTGCGCGACGCGGGCTTCGAGGTCGGCATCCATGCCTGGGACCACGTGAAGTGGCAGGACGGCGTCGGCAAAGCCGACGCCCGTTGGACCGAGCGCCAGATGCGCCTCGCGCGCGAGCGCTTCGAGGAGATCTTCGAGGAGTCTCCACGCGCGCATGGCGCGGCCGGCTGGCAGACGAACCTGCACGCGCTGCGCTTGACCCAGCGGCTTGGCTTCGACTATTGCTCCGACACCCGCGGCAACTGCCCCTTCATCCCCGTCTGGCGCGCCGAGATCGTCGCCTGTCCGCAACTGCCTACGACACTGCCGACACTGGATGAACTGCTCGGGACGAACGGGCTCACGAAAAACAACGTCGCGGAGCACATGCTCAATCTCACGCGCGAGCACCCTAATGCGGGGCACGTCTATACGCTTCACGCCGAGCTCGAAGGGGGAAAGCTCGCGGCCGTGTTCGAAGCGATGCTGTCCGGGTGGAAGAGCCAGGGCTACGAGCTCGTATCCTTGCGCGCCCTCGCGGAAACGCTCGACCTGAAAAACCTTCCGCGCAACGAGATCGCCATCGGCGCGGTCGCGGGCCGATCGGGATCGCTCGCGATGCAGGGCAAGGAATATCTTTCGTGAATCGGCTGTTTCCGGGTTTCAAGCGCAAGCGCATCAGGACGAGCGGCGCGGCAATCAATTTTGTCCATGGCGGCGTGGGTCCGCCGCTGCTCCTGCTGCACGGTTATCCGCAGACGCACGCGATCTGGCACAAGGTTGCGCCGGAACTTGCGAAACGATTCACGGTGATCGCCTCCGACCTGCGCGGCTATGGAGACAGCGAGAAGCCGCATGGGCTGAGCGACCACGGCAACTATTCCAAACGCGCCATGGCGCTGGATCAGGTCGAGGTCATGCGAGCGCAGGGGTTTGACGAGTTTCACGTGGTCGGCCACGACCGCGGAGGGCGGGTCGCGCACCGAATGGCACTCGATCATCCCGCTGCGGTGCTGAAGCTCGCCGTGCTCGACATCGTGCCGACGCGGACGATGTACGCGAACGTCTCGCGCGAATTCGCCAAGGCCTATTACCATTGGTTCTTCCTGCTGCGGCCCGAGCCGATTCCCGAGACATTGATCGGCGCCAATCCGGATTTCTACCTCGAGAGTCATATCGGCAGCCGCCATGCGGGCCTCAAGCCGTTCGCGCCTGAGGCGCTTGCCGAGTACCGGCGCTGCTTTCGGGATCCGGCGGCGATTCACGCGAGCTGCGAGGATTACCGCGCAGCCGAGTCGATCGACCTCGAGCACGACGCCGCCGACATCGATCGCAAGCTTGCCGCGCCGCTTCTGGTTCTGTGGGGCAAGCATGGGACGATAGCGCGCTGCTTCCACCCCCTCGCAGACTGGGCCGAACGTGCTGAAACCGTCCAGGGCCGGCCGCTCGATTGCGGCCATTACATCCCGGAGGAAGCGCCGGGTGAACTGTCGGAAGAACTTCTGAAGTTTCTTTCATAGCCTACGAAAACATGCGGCTTGATTTCGCTTGCGAATTCGGGCGACAATGGCCGGGCATGCAGTCTTTCTTCAGAGTTACGCCCCGAGTGCCCGCTCGCGCCTAGGAGTCGCCCAATCTTGTTGAAACCGTCCGGGCATCAGGCCGGGTCCGCTGCCGCAGCCGAAAACTCGCGCAAGTCCGCGCCTTCCCCTCGCCCTCGCGGCCGATCCCGGCAACCTGCTACGAAGCTCTTCGTTCTGGACACCAATGTGTTGATGCACGATCCGACGAGCCTGTTTCGGTTCGAGGAGCACGACGTGTTCCTGCCGATCATGACGCTTGAAGAGCTGGATAACAACAAGAACGGGATTTCTGAAATCGCCCGAAACGCGCGCCAGGCGAGCCGGTTTCTCGACGAGATCGTCAGTCATGCCAAGGAACCCATAGCAGCAGGAATTCCGCTGAGACGCCACGAAGCCGACAACGCAGGCGGGCGCCTTTTCCTGCAGACCGAAGCCATCAACGGCCACATCCCCGCGAACCTGCCGATCGGCAAGACGGACAACTTCATTATCGGCGTGGTGATCTACCTGCAAAAGCGCGATCCCCGGCGGCAGGTCATTCTGGTGTCGAAGGACATCAACATGCGCATCAAAGCCCGGGCGCTGGGCCTGACGGCGGAAGACTACTTCAGCGACAAGGTGCTCGAGGATTCGGATCTGCTCTATACCGGTGTTCTCGAGCTGCCCGCGGATTTCTGGGATCACCACGGACGCGATATCGAATCGTGGAAGCGCGAAGGCCACACCTACTACCGAATTCGCGGACCGCTCTGCCAGAAACTGTTGCTGAACGAATTCGTTTATCAGGACGGCGAGCGGCCGATGCTCGCCGCGGTCGTGGAGACCGCCGGCCGAACCGCGGTGCTCGAAACCGTGCGGGACTATACTCACAGCAAGAACAACATCTGGGGAATCAAGGCGCGAAATCGCGAGCAGAATTTCGCTGTCAATCTGCTCATGAATCCCAAGATCGATTTTGTGACCTTGCTCGGCCAGGCGGGGACGGGCAAGACGCTGCTCACGCTCGCGGCGGGCCTGATGCAGACGCTCGAAACCAAGCACTACTCCGAGATCATCATGACCCGCGTCACCGTGCCGGTCGGAGAGGACATCGGTTTCCTGCCGGGCACCGAGGAAGAAAAAATGGCGCCCTGGATGGGAGCGCTCGAGGACAATCTCGACGTGCTCAACAAGACCGACGACCAGGCAGGCGAATGGGGCCGCGCCGCCACGCGCGATCTGATCCGCTCGAAGATCAAAATCAAGTCGCTGAATTTCATGCGCGGCCGCACCTTCATCGAAAAATTTCTCATCATCGACGAGGCGCAGAACCTGACCCCGAAGCAGATGAAGACGCTGATCACCCGGGCCGGCCCCGGCACCAAGGTGGTGTGCCTGGGCAATATTGCGCAGATCGATACGCCCTACCTCACCGAAGGCAGCTCGGGACTGACCTATGTCGTGGACCGAATGAAAGGCTGGGCGCATTCCGGCCACGTCACCCTCCAGCGCGGCGAGCGCTCGCGCCTTGCCGACCACGCTGCCGAAGCATTGTAAGATACGGAATAAACTCCGCCCGCCCGGCGTTGGCCGAGGCGCCGTTCTCCCAGACTGAATCCAACTTCCAACTCAAGTAGAAAGGACAACATGTCTCGCGCACTACCCAGAGGCGTCACATTGGCGCTCGCATTCGCAATGCTCGCTGCAGCGCACGTCGCATCCGCCCAGGAATTCAAGCCCTACGTCGGTCAACAGGGCAAAGACGTGGTCTGGGTGCCGACTCCGGACGAAGTCGTCGAGCGCATGCTCAACATGGCGCAAACCAAGCCGGAGGACTACGTCATCGATCTTGGCGCCGGCGACGGCAAGATCGCCATCACCGCGGCGAAGAAGTTCGGCGCACGGGCACTCGGCATTGAATATAACCCCGAGATGGTCAAGCACGCGCAGAGTAACGCGCGAGCCGCCGGCGTGCTCGGCAAGGCGCAAATCGTCCACGGCGATATTTTCGTCACCGATTTCACCCAGGCAACCGTGCTGACCATGTACCTCCTGCCGTCGCTCAACATGAAACTGCGGCCGCAGATCCTGGCCCTGCGGCCCGGAACCCGCGTGGTCGCGCACGCTTTCAACATGGAGGACTGGGAGCCCGACGAGACCTCCGACGTGGACGGAAGACGCGCTTTTCTGTGGATCGTGCCCGCGAACGTGAACGGACGCTGGGCGATGGAGCTTTCCGGGGGCGGCAGCTCGGAAAAGCTGAGCCTCAACCTCGACCAGAAGTTCCAGAAAATCGAGGGCACGGCCTATCTGGGGCCGGTCCAGGCGGGGCTGCGCGAACCGCGCCTGAGCGGATTCAGAATCAGTTTTACCTATGTGGACAACAAAAGCGTGCGTCGCGACTTCACCGGGCGCATCACCGGCAACAGCATGGAAGGCTCGTTCCGCACCGAAAGCGGCCAGGAAGGTCGCTGGTCGGCTACGAAAAAATAGTTGAAACGGACCGACCGGTGAAACTCCTCTTCGACCTCTTCCCGGTCATCCTGTTTTTCATCGCCTTCAAGTTCTCCGATATCTACGTGGCGACGGCGGTCGCGATTGCGGCGACATTCCTGCAGATCGGCTGGCTCAAGTTGAGGCGTCGCAAGGTCGAGACCATGATGTGGGCAAGCCTCGCCATCATCGTGGTGTTCGGCGGAGCAACCCTCGTGCTGCAAGACGAGACTTTCATCAAATGGAAGCCCACGGTGCTGTATTGGCTGTTCGGCGCCGTTATCGCCGGAGCCAAGCTGCTGTTTCGCAAGAATCTCATCCGCACGCTGCTGGGCGAGCAGGTGCGTCTGCCCGATGTTGCCTGGACGCGCCTCGCCTGGAGCTGGGCCGCCTTCTTTGCGTTCATGGGGGCCGCCAATCTTTACGTCGCATACAACTTCTCCACGGATGCCTGGGTCAATTTCAAGCTCTTCGGCGGCATGGGTCTGATGCTCGCCTTCGTCGTCGCGCAGGCGGTGTTTCTCGCTCCCCTGATCGACGAAAAGAAGGAATCGCGATGACGCTGCGCCTCCCGCTTCCGGGCTCGAGAAGCCGTGCGGCCAGCCGGGACTCCGGCTGATGGACCTGCCCGCGGCGATCCGCGAGCGGCTAGCTAAGCTGGAGCCGCAATCCCTCGATCTTCTCGACGAGTCGGGCCGGCACGTCGGTCATGCGGGCGCATCCGCGGGCGGCAGTCATTTTCGACTTACCATCGTTTCTCCCCGGTTTGCCGGCCGCGATACCCTCGCCCGTCACCGGATGATCTACGCGGCACTGGGGCCGTTGATGCAGCGCGAGATTCACGCGCTTGCAATCCAGGCTTTCGCCCCGAATGAGCTATGACTTCACTTATCCCGATAAGGACCCATCATGTTTTCGCATTCCATCCGGCTGCTTGCCGTAATTTCGCTATGCGTTTCGAACCATGCATGGGCCCAGACCGCGGAAAAGGGCGCTCGTCCCGCAAAAGCGGTCACGGTCAATGGCAAACCCATTCCCAGGTCCAGAGTCGAGTTCATCGTCAAGCAGCGCACTGCACAAGGCCAGCCTGACAGCGAGCAGGCGCGCCAGGGAATTCTCGACAACCTGATCACGCAGGAAGTGGTCGCTCAGGAAGCCGACCGCAGAGGCTTCGGGAAAAACACGGAGGTGCGAACGCAGCTCGAACTGCTGCGCCAACAGGTGCTCGTTCAGGCCCTGGTTCAGGATCACCTGAAGAAGCACCCGGTCAAGGACGAAGAGATGCTCGCCGAGTACAACAAGCTCAAGGCCTCGCGCAGCGACAAGGAATACAGAGCCCGGCATATTCTCGTCGACAAGGATACCGAGGCCAACGAAATCGTCGCGCAGCTGAAGAAAGGGGCGAAATTCGAGGAACTCGCAAAGCAATCCAAGGACCCCGGCTCGAAGGAAAAGGGCGGCGATCTCGACTGGAACCCTCCGACGACGTTCGTGAAGCCTTTCGCCGATGCGCTCGCGAAGCTGGAGAAGGGAAAATACACGGAAACGCCGGTCCAGACTCAATTCGGCTGGCACGTCATCCAGCTCGATGACGTCCGCTCCACCCAATTCCCGGCGTTCGACACGATCAAGCAACAGATGCTCTCGAGGATGCAGGAGCAGGAGGTCCAGAAGCTCGTGCGCGAGCTGCGCGAAAAGGCAAAGATCGAGTAAAAGGCATTGACCCGTGGAGTGTGAAGCGCAAGAATGTCCGCACGTTACCCGAGGAGGATGAAATGAAACTTGCAAAAACACTGCTTGCCGCCGCCACGGCGGCCCTATTCGCTGCCCCCGCCGCAGCACAGCAAGTGACCTTCATGACCGGCCCGCAGGGCGGCTCCTGGATTCCCCTCGGCGGGGCGCTCAAGGGCATGTGGGAGAAGGCGGTCCCGGGCCTGCAGATCACGCAGACACCGGGCGCAGGCATCGCCAATGTGCGCGGCGTTGACGAAGGCAAAGCCCACATCGGTTTCGGGAACTCGAGCACCACGGTGGATGGGCTTGCGGGGCGGGCGCCGTATCCCAAGCAGGTGACCAAGGTCTGCCAACTCGCCAACCTCTATCCGCAGTATTTCCACGTCGTCGCTCTCGCCGACGCGAAGGTAAACTCGTTCGCCGACTTGAAGGGCAAGGCTCTGGTCACTCAGACCAAGGGCAATAGCGCGGAGCTGGTCACCGAGCTGGTGCTCAAGCTCAACGGGATGAATTACCAGTCGCTCTCCAAGATTTCCTTCCAGAGCTACACCGACGCCGTCGGCATGATGAAGGACGGCCACATGCAGGTGTTCACGCTCGGCACCACGGCACCCGCGTCGGCAGTCATGGACCTGGCAAGCGCGCGCGACATCAAGCTCGTGCCGGTGGACGATAAGACGATGGGCGAGTTCAAGAAGATGAACCCGGGCTACAACAAGCTGATGATCAAGGCCGGCACCTATCCGAAGCAGGACAAGGACGTACCGGTGATCGGCTATTCGACTCACGTGGTCGTCGCCTGCGATCTTCCTGAAAACACCGTGTATCAGATGGTGAAGTCCATGGCGGCAAACGTCGACAGCATGTCCGCTGTGGTGAAATCGATCGAGGGCATCAAACCGAAGGACATGGCGCTCGACATCGGCGTGCCGTTGCACAAGGGAGCGGCGAAGTTCTACAAGGAAGCCGGCGCAATCTAGCGGGCGCCTAGGGAAAGAGAAGGGCGGCCTGGCGCCGCCCTTTTTCTTGGGAGGAGAAGCCTTGGAAGAGGAAGTCGCCGCAACCGCGCCGAAGAGCGGGGTCCTCAAGACGCTGGTCGCGCTCATCGCGATCGCGATGTCGCTGTACCACATGTACGTCGCGGCAGCCGGCCCGCCGGAAGTGTACGCCTTCCGCGGCACTCACCTGATCTTCGCGATGACGCTGATATTCCTCTTGTACCCGCTCAAGCCCGGCGGCGGAATCGCCTGGCGCATCGCCGACTGGGTGCTGATCGCCGGGAGCTGGGGCTTCGTCCTGCACATCCTGATCAACATCGACTACGTCACCCGACGCATCATCTACATCGACGAGTTGACCGGGCTCGACCAGATCCAGGCGCTGCTGGCCGTCGCTCTGGTGCTCGAAGCCACGCGCCGCGTGCTCGGCTGGGCGCTGCCGATCACCGCGCTCGCCTTCCTCGCCTATCCGCTGTTCTTCAGCAACGTCGCGATCCCGGTGCTCCTCGAGCAGCTCTACCTTTCCACCGAAGGCATCTTCGGCGCGACGCTCGGGGTGTCGGCTTCGTACGTCATGCTGTTCGTGGTGTTCGGCGCTTTCATGGAACGCAGCGGCACGGGGCAGCTGTTCATGGACTTCGCGCTCGCGCTCACCGGCCACACGGCGGGCGGCCCCGGCAAGGTTTCGGTGATCAGCTCGAGCCTGTTCGGCACGGTTTCGGGCAGCGCCGTGGCCAATGTGATGGTGGACGGGCCGATGACCATTCCGCTCATGAAGCGCTCCGGTTTCCGACCGCACTTCGCCGCAGCGGTCGAAGCCACCGCCTCGACCGGCGGCCAGATCATGCCGCCGGTGATGGGCGCGGCGGCGTTCGTTATGGCCGAGTTCCTTGCCGTGTCGTACTTCCAGGTCACGCTCTGGGCGGTGATTCCCGCGATCCTCTACTACGTCGCGGTGTTCTTCGCCGTGCACTTCGAAGCCAAGCGCGTCGGGCTGCTCGGCGTGCCGAAGTCCGAGCTGCCGCGCCTGTCGCGGGTGATGGCCGAGCGCGGCCATCTGTTCATCCCGATCCTGATCGTCTTCGTCGGTCTGGTCATGGGCTACAGCGCCCCGCTGTGCGCCCTGGTCGCCACCCTCACCTGCCTGCCGGTAGCGATGCTGCGCAAGACGACGCGCGCGGGCATCAGCTGGCGGACGGCGTTCGAGGCGCTGGAGGACGGCGCCAAGAACACGCTCTCGGTCGCGATCGCCTGCGCCTGCGCAGGCGTCATCATCGGCGCCACCACCATCACCGGCATGGGCATCGTCTTCACGCAGGTGGTGCTCGAGTTGTCGCAGAACTCGCTGGTGCTGGCGCTCGCGCTTACCGCGCTCGCCGGCATCGTCCTCGGCATGGGCCTGCCGACGACGCCCTCCTACATCCTCATGGTCGCGCTGCTGGTGCCGGCGATAGTCAAGCTCGGGGTGGTAACGCCGGCGGCTCACATGTTCGCGTTCTACTTCGCCATACTTTCGGCGATCACGCCGCCGGTCGCGCTCGCGGTGTTCGCCGCCGCCAGCCTCGCCAAGGCCAACATGTGGGACGCGGGCTGGGCGGCGATGCGAATCGGCGCGGCAGGCTACATCGTGCCATTCATGTTCGTCTACGAGCCTGCCCTGCTCCTGATCGGGCCCTGGCACGTGTCCCTATTCGCTTTCGTCAGCGCCGTGATCGGCGTCATGGCGCTCGCCGCCAGCCTGCACGGCTATCTGCTCGCGGAGCTGAAGATGTGGCAGCGCGGCGTGCTGTTCGTCGCAGCGCTGCTGCTGATCGCGCCCGAGCTGATCAGCTCGCTTATCGGCATCGTGCTGCTCGCGGCGGTCGCGATCAATCAGAAGTTCCTCAACCGCGCCAAGCCCGCCGCTTCCGGCTCGGTGGTTAAGTAGGTGTTGCCAACCGTGCGCGGCGAACGCTGCGGTGCGGGACTCGGCGAGCAGAGGAGAGAAGCTTACGCGTAACTGTCTATTTTTCGCTGGTACTCGGCCACCGAAATGATTCGACGGTGGCCGGTGTCCCACAGAATGCACTTTAACGCTTTGGGAATGCCAGACAGGTCGATGCGGGTAACGTCCGAAAACAGATTCTGGTACTCGTTATGGCATTGCGCCAAGCGGTAGTTGGGAATCTTCGCGGACAAGTGGTGAACGTGATGGTATGCAATATTGGAAGTAAACCAGTTTAGCCAGCGCGGCAAGACCAGAAAACTGGTGCCCAGTATCGCCGCGGCTATATAGTCCCAGCCCTCGTCGCCACTCGCATAGGAGTGCTCGAAATTGTGCTGCACTGTAAACAGCACGATCCCCGCTCCTCCGGCCAACGACGTGCTGACTACGTACACGGCGAAAAACAGCGCAGGTCCGACGATCCAGGCCATCAGCACCCATATGCTCAACAGCACCACATTGTTCCAGAACATATGCCAATATTCTTGAGTGGAAGTCCAATAGGGCGTCTTGAATTCAGCCGCATGCGTTTTGATCGATATACCGGGCTGAACGATTTTCCGTTTGAGGATATGAGCCACAAGGCCGAGGCTGCCCTTGAGCCAGGTAAAGCGAGGATTCCAAACTATGTACAAGAATCCGGCAACCGGGCCTAACCAGATACTGCGCACACGTTGATACTTGCGCTGTTGTCGGTCGGTCATGGCGGCATATTCATCAACGGTCACAATGGCCAGGGGCCCACGGTATTTTGCCCAGTTGCCGTTGGTCGCATGGTGATAAGCATGATGTTGCGACCAGACATACTGCGGCATACCCGACACCACCCCAAAGATAAATCCGAACGTCCTGTTGAGCCAACCGGTGCGAAACAAGCTCCCGTGACCGCAGTCGTGCATCATCACAAAGGCACGCAGCAGGAACAGACTCATCAACAACGTCACGCCGGCGGTTAGCCAGTAGGACACGTCGGTACTCAGCACGGCGACGTACCAAAGGGCGCAAAGCGGCGCCAACGTGTTAAGAACTTGCGCAAAGGCCCTGACGTTATCGGCTTCGACATGCCGATCGACGATGGTTCGCCTTTGCTGTTTGATGAGGTCTATTGACGACACGAATCAAACGCCTCGAGTTCAGTGATGGTTACGGCGAATCATGCAACGGGAGCACCAAGGGGTCAACCCACCCATTTCCTCGCATTGCGGAACATGCGCATCCAGGGGCTGTCTTCGCCCCATCCTTGCGGATGCCAGGACTGTTGCACCGTGCGGAACACCCGCTCCGGGTGAGGCATCAGGATCGTGAAGCGTCCGTCGGCGGTGGTGAACCCGGTGATGCCCTCGGGCGACCCGTTCGGATTCAAGGGATAGATCTCGGTCGGAACTCCGCGATGGTCGACCAAGCGCAGCGCGACAATCGCCCGTGACTTCGCTTCCGCCGAATCGAAAAGCGCGCGCCCCTCGCCGTGCGCGGTGGCGATCGCCATGCGGCTGCCCGCCATCCCTTCGAAAAATAACGATGGGCTCGGCACGACCTCCACCATGACGAAGCGCGCCTCGAATTGTTCGGAGCGGTTTCCTACGAAGCGCGGCCAGTGTTCTGCACCGGGAATCAGCTCGCGCAGGTTCCCCATCATCTGGCAGCCGTTGCAGGCGCCGAGCGCGAAGCTGTCGCCCCGCGCAAAAAACGCGTTGAACTCGTCCCGCACGCGGGCATTGAACAGGATGGCCTTTGCCCAGCCCGCGCCGGCGCCGAGCACGTCTCCGTAGGAAAAGCCGCCGCCCGCCGCGAAGCCCTTAAAATCGGCGAGCGACACTCGACCCGCGAGGATGTCGCTCATGTGAACGTCGTGCGCTTCGAAGCCGGCGCGATCGAACGCGGCGGCCATTTCGACTTGACCGTTGACGCCTTGTTCGCGCAGCACCGCGATCTTGGGTTGAGCGCCCTTTGCGATGAACGGCGCTGCGATGTCATCGGCTGGATCGAACGTGACGGACGCCGACAAACCAGGGTCGCCGTTGTCGAGAATGCGATCGAATTCCTCCCTGGCGCAATCGGGATTGTCGCGCAGTTGCTGCATTCGGAAGCTCACTTCAGACCAGGCCCGTTCGAGCTCCACGCGAGACGCCTGGAACACGGGCTTGGCATTGCGCACCAGGCGCACCTCATCACGCGGATTGGGGCTCCCGATCACCTGCGCTGGCAGTCCAGCGAGACGCTCGAGCACCTTGCCGCGGTCGGAAACCCTGATCTGGATCACCGCCCCGAGCTCCTCCGCGAACAACGCGGCGAGCACGCGCTCGGCGTCGCGGCCGCCCATCAGCTCGGGCCGTCGCTCGTTTCCCTCCACGTCGTGGGCAGCCTCGTCGTAGGCGAGCATGTCCAGATTGAGGGTGACGCCGACATGCGCGGCGAAGGCCATCTCGCACAGTGTGGCGAAGAGGCCGCCGTCCGATCGGTCGTGATAGGCGAGAATCAGCCGATCGCGGTTCAGCGACTGTATTGCGGCGAAAAAACTGGCGAGCAGCTTGGGCTCATCCAGATCCGGCGCCTGATCGCCGCACTGCCCAAAGACCTGCGCGAGGATCGAACCGCCCAGGCGGTTACGCCCGCCCCCGAGATCGACCAGGATCAGTTCGGTCTCTCCGCAGTCGATCCTGAGCTGCGGCGTGAGCGTCGCGCGCGCGTCCTCGCAGGGAGCGAACGCCGACACGATGAGCGACAAAGGAGCTACGACTTCCCTTGGCTTTCCGCCCTCCTCCCAGGCGGTGCGCATGGAAAGAGAATCCTTGCCCACCGGAATGCTGATTTCAAGCTCAGCACACAGATCCACGGCCACCGCGCGCACGGTGTCGAACAAGGCCGCGTCCTCGCTTCCGTAGCCCGCTGCGGCCATCCAGTTCGCCGAGAGTTTCACGCGGCCGAGCTCGTCAACCGCTGCCGCGGCAAGATTGGTAAGCGATTCGCCCACCGCCATCCGGCCCGAAGCCTCGGGGCTGATGAGAGCGAGCGGCGAGCGCTCGCCCATGGCGAAAGCTTCGCCGCTGTACTCCTTGAATCCCATCAAGGTCACGGCACAGTCGGCGACCGGCGTTTGCCAAGGCCCGACGAAGGGGTCGCGCGAGCACAGGCCCCCGACCGTGCGATCGCCTATGCTGACCAGAAAACTCTTCCGCGCAACCGCCGGATGCCGCAGCACCCGTAAGCAGGCTTCCTTGAGCGCCACGTCCTGTAGGTCGAGCGGACTAAGGTCCGGGCGGTGGCGGCGGGCCTCGCGCGTCATGCGCGGCGGCTTCCCCAGCAACACCGACAGATCCATCTCGACGGGCTTGTTGTTGAAATGACGGTCCTCGACGACGAGGCGCCCGTCGTCGGTCGCCACGCCGACCACGGCGAACGGGCAGCGCTCACGCTCGGCGATAGCCCGGAACTCCTCTATGCGCTCGGCGCCGACGGCGAGCACGAAGCGCTCCTGGGCCTCGTTGCACCAGACCTCGCGCGGCGCCATGCCGCGCTCCTCGTTGGGCACCGCGCGCAAGTCAATCATTGCTCCCCGTCCGGCCGCGTGGACGAGTTCCGGCAGCGCATTCGACAGGCCGCCCGCGCCCACGTCGTGGATGGAGAGCACCGGATTGCTGGCGCCGAGCTGCCAACACCGGTCAATGACCTCCTGAGCGCGCCGCTGCATTTCGGGATTGCCGCGCTGCACCGAATCGAAGTCGAGGTTCTCGGCATTGGTCCCGGTGTTCAAGCTCGATGCGGCGCCACCGCCCATACCGATCCGCATTCCGGGACCGCCGAGTTGGATGAGCAGCGCCCCGGGCAGCACTTCGCCCTTGAACGAGTGCGCGGCATTGATGTTGCCGATACCCCCGGCAATCATGATCGGCTTGTGGTAGCCGCGGGAAACCCCGTCGGCTTCCATCTCGAAGGCGCGGAAATATCCGGCCAGATTGGGACGGCCAAATTCGTTGTTGAAGGAAGCCGCGCCTATCGGGCCCTCGAGCATGATTTGCAGAGCCGAGGCCACACGGTCCGGCTTGCCCGACGTCCTCTCCCACGATTGCTCGAAACCCGGGATGCGCAGATGCGAAACCGAGAAACCGCACAATCCGGCCTTCGGCTTCGCGCCCCGACCTGTCGCGGCTTCGTCGCGAATCTCACCGCCCGATCCGGTAGCCGCACCGGGAAACGGAGAGATGGCGGTAGGATGATTGTGCGTTTCGCACTTCATCAGCGTGTGCGTGGACTCGTCCCGGTAGCGGTAGCGCCCGCCCGATTCCGGGTAGAAGCGTGAGACCGAGCGTCCTTCCATCACGGCGGCATTGTCGGCGTAGGCGACGACGGTTCCTCGAGGATTCCGCGCGTGTGTGCTCTTGATCATGCTAAAGAGCGTCTCGTCGCGGGGAGCGCCGTCGATCGTCCAGGACGCATTGAAGATCTTGTGGCGGCAATGCTCCGAGTTCGCCTGGGCGAACATCGTAAGCTCCATATCGGTTGGATCGCGACCTATGGCCCGGTAATACTCCAACAGGTAGTCGACCTCGTCGGGCGCGAGGGCGAGTCCCAGCGCGCTATTCGCTTCCTCCAGCGCCGCGCGCCCGCGCTCGCACACCGCCACGACTGCGTGTGGCTTCGGCTCGTGATGGCGGAACAGCGCGTCCGCCTCGTCGAGAGACCCAAGCACCGTTTCGGTCATGCGGTCGTGGATCAGCTGCAAAATAGCGGCGCGGTGGGCGTCGAGCGCGCGGTCGCCGGAAAAACACCACGTGATTCCCCGTTCGAGACGGCGCGCGGCATCGAGACCGCATTGGCGCGCGATATCGGTCGCCTTGGAGGACCACGGAGAGATCGTACCCAGACGCGGCACGACGAGCAGCATGCGGCCCTCGCACGCCGGCTGGGGCTCACCGTACCGAAGCAGACGCTCGAGTACTTCGCTTTCCCGCGCGTTGAGCGTGCGGGCGGTTTCCACAAAATGCCAGTACTCGGCGGCAGTAGCTCGGACTGAACCGTGGATCGCTGCGAGGCGGGAGTTGAGCTTTTCTAGCCGGAACGCGGAAACGGCGCGGCTGCCGCGTAGCTTGAGGATCAACGACATGAGGCGTGCCGGTAAAGTGTAATTATACCGGAGGCCCTTACGGCCACGACTGACCAGCGACCCTCACCTCTGTGTTTTAGTTGCCGCGGCGGTACTGTGGATCCTTGAGGGTCCCCGCAACTGCGAGCGTCGCACGCGCCTGAGCGCTGCGCAGTTCGATCTGCAACCGTCCAGAAAGCTTGCTCTGCGAATCCATATCGACTTGTCCTGTTCCGTTCATTAGACCCGCCGCAAAGCGAATCTGGCGCACCGACACGCGCTTGGGATCGGCGAGAACAGCGCCGCTCATCTCGGTAAAAAGGGTCGTGCCGCCGCTCGAGCTGGCGCCCTGGAGCAGGCGCGTCATGTCGATGCTGGCAATCGAGCCCTTCTGGATGGTGAAATTGCCCTCAAGCCGCGCATTCGCGAGCAACCCCTCCGGAGCCGACGCCCGCATCGAGTACGTTCCCTTTCCTTCGAGCGTCCCTCCGGCGAGAAGGGGCGCAGCAATCTTGGCCACGTCCAGCTGGCGCGCCGCAAGCGCACCGTCGAGGCTCCAGCCATCCGACCACTTGAGACGCATGCTGCCAAGCAAGCGCCCGCCGAAAACGCGGACCTCTGCGTCGTTCAAGGCGAGTTCGTTCCTCGTCAGCGTGCCTTTCGCGACAAAATCACTCAGAGCGAGATCCGGGCCGATCGGAATCGGAAAACTGCCCGACGAAATTTCGATGGCCGCCCTCCCAGCCTGAGGCTGCAGCTTCACGGAAAGCTTGCCCTCGGCATTGGAGAGCGTGACCGTTCTCAGCGAGCCGTCGGCGGCGAAGCTCGCTTTGAGATCGAGCGGCGCAAGCTTCAATTCTGGTATGTCGAGCTTCAGTCCCTTGGCCGTTATCTGCTCGATCCCGAGTGCCCTGCCCTTGCCTCTCTCCATCAGCAATACGGGCAGAAATTCCCGGGGGAAGGTCGCGTTTTCCAGATCGAGGCTCCTGAGGACTTTTCTGTCGGCCAGCAGGGAGAGGATTTCGGGCGTGGCCTTGATCGCGGCCACACGCATCTGGGGGTCTTTGCCGATCGCGACCCTCTCGAACTTCAACTGCGGCACCGGAAACAGCGACCAGCTGACGCTGCCGATCTTCACCGGCTGGCCGAGCCACGTCTGGGCCGCCTTTTCGTATGGACCGGCTTCAATGGAAATGAAGGGAATCGCGGCAATCCCCACGATAAGAACAACGAGCAACAACGCCGAAAGCTGCCTGACCATGCTGCCGGGCTTTCTTTTCGCCCAAACGTGTCTCGCGGGAATCGACTCCGCCCCGCGAGACCGCACGGCTACCTCATCGCCTCTCCAAGCGTCCTCTCCCGCCCGTTCCTTCGCGCGTTCCGCCTTTGGCGCCTGCTCGGCTTCGGCCTTTGCCTGCGCCCTGTCCTCGTCGCGAGCCTGCCTCTCCTGCTCCCTGGCGCGCTTTTCCTCCCCCTCCCGGCGGGCTCTGTCCTCGGACTCACGCAGGGCGCGCTCGCCTTCCTGCTTACGCCCCACCTCCTCCCGCTCAGCCTCACCTCGAGCTTTCGCCTCCTGCTCCCGCAGGGAATCCTCCAGGGCCTTGTCTTCCTCGATCTGCTGGCGCTTGGCCGACTCCTCCGCAGCCCGACGCCGCATCATCTCCTCTTGTCGGGATCGCTCTTCCGCCTCACGACGCGCACGCTCTTCAAGCTCACGCCTGACGCGTATTTCGGCTTCAAGCTTGGCGCGCGCCTCGGCTTCAATCCGAGCCGCGTGTTCGGCCCGCGCCCGCTCTTCGCGCTCCCGGAGCACTCTTTCCTCGGCTTCCCTGCGCGCTCTTTCGGCTGCCTCGCGCTGCGTCTTTTCCGCGCTTTCCTTTCCGACGGGCGCCTCGTTCTCGCGTTTTATTCCAAGTTCCAGTTCGACTCGCGCGCGCGCCTCGGCCTCAAGCCGCGCTTTCTCCTCCGCCTCCCGGCGCACCCGTTGTTCCGCCTCGTGCCTCGCCCGATCGAGTGAGTCAGCGCTGGACGCCGCGCCGACTCGCGTTCTTTGGGCAATCTCTTGCCGCGCCTTTTCTTCGATGGCCTTGCGCGCCCGCGCCTCGGCGACCTTGCGCTGAAGGGCTTCTGCCTCTGCCCTCGTCCTCGCCGCAGCGTCTTCGTACGCGCGCCTCGCCTGGACCTGGCGGGCGATCTCCTGGGCCTGTGCCTGCAGATTTGCATCCTCGACCGGCTTGGAGGGAGGCCCCAAGTAACTCGACTTGGAGGAAGTGCCCGCGGAACCGAGCGAGGTGAAATCGAGATCCTGGCCGGCGCTCGCCGGAGGCCGTGAGATGGAAGGGCGTCCCATCGACGCCCGCGGTTCCTCGTCATTTTGCGCGACGAACTCGCGGACGTAGCCCTCTATTTCCAGATTTTTGAGAAGTTCGAGAAGCTTGGGCTCGGTCACCTTCTCGAATCTGTCGAGCAGCTTGGAGACGCTGACCTGACCGTCGATTTCCTTGAGAATGTTTCGCAGATCCCGCGACAGATTGCTGGTCTTGCCGGTCGCCTCCATTAGGCCCTTGCCGGTCTTGGTGAGGATCGTTCCGCGATGCATGCGCTGAGGGTTCGAATTGCTGTCTGGCGAAGCCGCGCCCGCCGGTTACTGGCCGCCTATTATAGGCAAGTCTCCGGCGCCCGGGTTCCCATATCCCCCGGCCCCGGGCGTCTCGATCACAAAACTGTCGCCGGCGCTCATCTCGATCTGGTCACAGCCTTGCAATTCCACTACTTCGCCGTCGGCGCGGCGCATCCAATTGTGTCCGGTCTTTCCGGAACGGCCGCCCGCCATGCCGTAAGGCGCGACGCGACGGTGTTCGGAGAGAATCGCGGCGGTCATCGGCTCCAGAAAACGCACGCGCCGGATGGCGCCGTCCCCCCCGCGCCAGCGTCCCGCGCCGCCGCTTCCTCGCCGGATCTGAAAACTTTCCAGGAGCACCGGAAATCGCCACTCCAGTACCTCCGGGTCGGTCAGGCGCGAGTTGGTCATGTGCGTCTGGACCACGTCCGTTCCGTCGAATCCCTGCGGCGCGCCGTTTACGCCGGTGTGAAAAACCCCCGCACCGGACCCTCCTGCAATGGTCTCGTAATACTGGTGCCGCTCATTGCCGAAGGTGAAATTGCTCATCGTGCCGCAGGACGCCGCCATCACCCCGAGCGCCCCATAGAGAGCGTCGGTGATGCACTGGGAAGTCTCCACGTTGCCGGCCACTACCGCTGCCGGATAACGCGGCCGCAGCATCGAACCTTCAGGAATGACCACCTTGAGGGGCTTCAGGCAGCCGGCGTTCATCGGGATCTCGTCCTCGACGAGCGTACGGAACACGTACAGCACCGCAGCCATGCTCACGGCTGCCGGCGCGTTGAAATTGTTCGGCAACTGGGGCGATGTTCCGGTGAAATCGATGGTCGCGCCTCGCGCCTTGCGATCGATCGTGATGCGAACGCGAATCACGGCGCCATTGTCCATCGCGTAGTTGAATTCGCCGTCCTTGAGCACCTCGATCACCCGCCTCACCGCCTCTTCGGCGTTATCCTGCACGTGCCGCATGTAGGCGTGCACGACCTCGAGTCCAAAATGCCGAACCATGCGCAGCAGCTCCTGGGCGCCTTTTTCGTTCGCGGCGACCATGGCGCGCAGATCGGCCATGTTCTGCCCGACATTGCGCGCCGGATAAGGCCCGGAGGACAGAAGAGCGAGGGTCTCCGTCTCGCGCAGGCGCCCTTGCGCGACCAGCAGAAAATTGTCGATCAGCACGCCTTCCTCTTCGATGACCTTGCTCCTCGGGGGCATCGATCCGGGCGTCAGGCCGCCGATGTCGGCGTGATGACCACGCGAGCCAACATAAAAGAGAATCTCCGTGCCGGCTTCGTCGAATACCGGGGTTATCACGGTCACATCGGGAAGATGCGTGCCGCCGTTATAGGGTGCGTTAAGCACATAGACGTCGCCCGGCTGCATTTTTCCGCGGTTCTCGCGGATCACCGTGCTCACGCTCTCCCCCATCGAGCCGAGATGCACCGGCATGTGCGGCGCATTGGCGATGAGGGCGCCGTGCCGGTCGAACACTGCGCAGGAGAAATCGAGCCGTTCCTTGATGTTGACCGAGTGCGCCGTGTTTGCAAGCCGCAGACCCATCTGCTCGGCGATGGACATGTAGAGGTTGTTGAAGACTTCCAGCCTGACCGGGTCGACCCGGGTGCCGATCGCCGCGCGCTGCGGGAGAGCCTCGACGCGCTCGAGCAGCATGTGATCGAGGCGAGTGACTTCCGCCCGCCATCCGGGTTCAACTACCGTGGTGGAATTGCGCTCGGCGATGATCGCCGGCCCCGCTATGCTGTCCCCGGGCGCGAGGCGCTCGCGCAAAAATACGGGAGCTCGATGCGCATGGCCTCCCGTGTGGACGCTCACCCATTCCTCGGGCTCAAATGCGGCGCCGGCTCGCGCCGCGGCGCTCGCCGTTTCGGCAGGCGATTCGGGAACGCCTATCGCCTCCACCGAAATCGACTCGACGATGAGGCTTCTATCAGGCATGAGGAAGCTGTAGCGCCTGCGATACGCGGCTTCGAACTGCAACACCATGTTCTCGATGCCGCCAAAATCGATGACGAGCGCCGAGTCGGTGCCGTCGTAGCGCACATGCACGCGCCTGACGACGTGAATTCGCTCCGGCGCGACGCCCTGAGACAGCAATTCTTCCCGCGCAGTCGAGGCGAGACGCTCCAATGCACCCTGGAGCATCGGCAGCTTGCCCTCCTCCAGCTTCGCTTCGACGGCCTCCTCGCGCATCGCAACGGTATCGGCGAGCCCCATGCCATAGGCGGAAAGCACGCCGGCAAGCGGGTGGATGAAAACGCGAGTCATCCCGAGGGCATCGGCGACCTGGCAGGCGTGTTGGCCTGCCGCCCCTCCGAAACAGCACAGCGTGTACTCGGTGACGTCGTGTCCGCGCTGAACCGAGATTTTCTTGATCGCTTCGGCCATACTGCCGATCGCTATCTCGAGAAAACCTTCGGCCACCTGCTCGGCGCTGCGCGTGTCGCCCGTGGCACGGCGGATTTCCCCTGCAAGGGCGGAGAACCCCGAGCGCACCGCGGTTTCATCCAGCGGCATCCTGCCGTCCGGGCCGAACACCGGCGGAAAGAATTTCGGCTGGATCCTTCCGAGCATCACGTTCGCGTCGGTCACGGTGAGCGGGCCGTTTCTGCGGTAGCTGGCAGGGCCCGGATTGGCCCCCGCCGAATCGGGCCCGACGCGGTAGCGCGAGCCGTCGAAATGCAGGATCGACCCGCCGCCCGCCGCAACCGTATGAATGTTCATCATCGGCGCGCGCATGCGCACTCCGGCGACCTGCGTCTCGAAGGCGCGCTCGAACTCCCCTGCATAGTGCGAGACGTCGGTCGAAGTCCCGCCCATGTCGAATCCGATGATTTTTTCGAAGCCCGCGGCGAGCGACGCTCGCACCGCGCCGACGACGCCGCCCGCGGGCCCGGAAAGAATGCTGTCCTTGCCCGCAAACCGGCGAGCGTCGGTCAGGCCGCCGTTCGATTGCATGAACATCAGGCGCACGCCCTGCAGCTCGGCGGCCACCTGCTCGACGTAGCGTTTCAGGATGGGCGAGAGGTAGGCATCGACGACCGTGGTATCCCCGCGCGACACGAGCCGCATGAGCGGGCTGACCTCGTGCGACACCGAAACCTGGTCATAGCCGATGGCGCGCGCATCCTCGGCGATGCGTTTTTCGTGCTGCGGATAGCGGTAGCCGTGCATGAGCACGATCGCCACCGAGCGGTATCCCTCACGACGCGCGAGTTCGAGGTTGCGCCGCGTTGCTTCCACGTCGAGCGGAACGATCAGCTCGCCGCGCGCCCCGAGCCGCTCATCGACTTCGACGACCTTGGAATACAAAAGCTCCGGGAGCACGATGTGCCGGTCGAAAAGACGCGGCCGGTTCTGGTAAGCGATCCGCAACGCGTCGCCAAAGCCGCGCGTGATGAACAGCACCGTGCGCTCGCCTTTTCGCTCGAGCAACGCGTTGGTCGCGACGGTCGTGCCCATTTTCACGACCTCGATCGCGTCGGCCGGGATCGGCGCGCCGGGAGCGAGGCTCAGAGCCCGGCGGATGCCTTCGACGGCGGCGTCGGTGTAGCGGCCGGGGTCTTCCGAAAGGAGCTTCAGCGCGGCGAGAGTTCCGTCAGGGCGACGCGCGACCACGTCGGTGAATGTGCCGCCGCGGTCTATCCAGAATTGCCAGCCCGTCACAGCGCGCTCCGCTCGTCCACCCGCGCGCGCCGCTCGCGCGCGAACAGGTAAAGCCCGCTCGCGATGACGATGGCGGCGCCGATCCACACCGCCGCGTCCGGCACGTCGCCGAAGACCAAATAGCCGAACAGGGCCATGTACAGGATTTGCTGGTAGAGGAAGGGCGCGAGCGTGCTCGCGGGAGCGTAGCGGTGCGCGAGCGCGAGGAGGTAGTGCCCGACTCCGCCGCAGATGCCTATGACGAACAGAAGGGTCCATTCGAGAAAGCCTTGCGGCGATTGCCAGACCATGAGCGCGAAAGGCGCGAGCACGACGCTCGCCACCGCGGCCGGAAGGAACTGGATCGTTTCGGGCGAGTCGTAAGCGGCGAGCTTACGCGTCATCAGGTTGAAGGCAGCGAAAACCACGGCATTTGCGAGCGAGATCAGCATCGCCGGGTGGAAGGATTCCGAGCCGGGGCGCAGGACGAAGAGCACGCCCGCAAAACCGATGAGGATTGCCGTCCAGCGCCGTGCGTCGAGTCTCTCCCCGAGCAGCGGCGCGCTCATCAGCGCGATGAGGATCGGCACGATGAAGAAGATCGATGCAGTCACGGTGAGCTCCAGGTACTGAAGCGCCCAGAAGTTGATTCCGGTCATGGCCACGAACATCAGGCCGCGCAACAGATGCCAGCGCAGGTGCCGGGTGCGCACGAGCGCCACACCGCGGATTGGAAGGAGCAATGCAGAGGCGAGCAGCGTGTGTGTGAGGAAGCGCAGCCACACAACGACGAGCACCGGAACGGACTGGACCAGCCACTTCGCGCTGCCGTCGAGCAGGGTGAAGCAGATGTACGTCAGCGAAATGAGGCCGATGCCGATGAGGCGATTCCGGGCGCTGTCGGCGTGCAGCATCAGCCGCGATCAACGTCAGGGGATGGGAACGAAAAGGCCACAGGGATAGGCTCACCTCGACCTGGGAAGGCCGCCGCTCTTGGATGGCGTCGATTGTACGTGAGCCCTGATGGCTCGGCACCTCACCGGAAGAAATTGACGCGAAGACGAGCGCTCAGTACCCTCGCCCCACCATGGACCAGGTAGATACCGTCGTCGTTGGCGCAGGTGTGGTCGGCCTCGCATGTGCGCGAGCTCTCGCGCTCGCAGGACGCGAGGTGATCGTTCTGGAATCCGAAAGCGCCATCGGCACGGGAACGAGCTCGCGCAACAGCGAGGTCATCCACGCGGGAATCTACTATCCGACCGGCTCGCTCAAGGCGAAGCTGTGCGTGGCGGGGCGTCTCGCGCTCTACCCTTTCCTCGCCGGGCGCGGGGTTGCGCACCGGCGTTGCGGCAAACTGATCGTCACCACCGAACCGGCGCAAATCGCTGCGCTGGAAAAACTCCGCGCACAGGCCGCATCTAATGGCGTCGCCGACTTGCGCATGCTCTCGGCGCGCGAAGCCCGCGCGCTGGAACCGCAGCTGGTTTGCGTGGCGGCGCTGGAGTCGCCTTCCACGGGAATCATAGACAGCCACGGCTTCATGCTGGCGTTGCGCGGCGAGGCCGAGGACCATGGCGCGGTGGTCGCCTTTCGCAGCCCCGTACTCTCAGGAAATATCCGGGAGGGAAACATCGAGCTTGAGGTCGGGGGCGCCGAGCCGATGCGCCTGCGAGCGCGCGCCGTAGTCAACAGCGCCGGCCTTTTTGCGCAGGAAGTTGCGCGAAGCTTCGCTGGATTTCCCGGCGAGCGCTTGCCGCCGAGTTACTACTGCAAAGGAAACTATTTCAGCCTTTCCGGCCGCTCGCCCTTCACGCGCCTGATCTATCCGGCCCCCGAATCCGCAGGGCTGGGCGTGCACCTCACGCTCGACCTCGCCGGCCAGGCGCGTTTCGGTCCGGACGTCGAGTGGATCGAACGCATCGACTACGACGTCGATCCGCGCCGCGCCGACAGCTTTTATCATGCGATCCGGAGCTACTGGCCCGGACTCAAGGACGGCGCGCTGCAGCCCGCCTATTCCGGAATCCGGCCCAAGCTCCAGGCTCGGGGAGAGCCGTCGCGCGATTTCTTGATCGAGGGTCCCAAAGACCACGGCGTGGCGGGTTGGGTCAATCTGTTCGGTATCGAATCTCCCGGCCTTACCGCGGCGCTCGCGATCGGGGACTACGTGCGGGGGCTTCTCCGCGGTTGACGACCCTCCGTACATTGCCGCAGTTTACCGGGTCTTTTCAGCGCCGCTTGGTCGGACGCCCGCGCTTGGACCTGGGGACTGCTGCAACGCTCGCCGCAAATGTCCTGATCTCTGCAGTGAATATCGGCGCAGCGCGTAGCAACCGCTCAAGGTTCTCCCGCACCTTGCGTTCTTCGAGGCGCGTCGGGTAGATGTTGCGCACCACCTGCCGGAATTCGCACAGCTCGAGAAGATCCTCGGCGAGCGCCGTCGAGACGACGGCTGGCCGCGCCGGGCTGTCGAAGGGCCGCGCGCACCTCGTGATGAGCTTCTTGTGCCAGTCCTCACCCGTAACGGGAGTGCGGTCGATGCGTCGGGCGACGAAGGCGAGCACACCTTCGATGAGGGTGTACGCCTGCGCGACCCGCTGGGCGAGTCCCGCGAGCCTCAGCTCCCGCTCGTAGACACCAAGCGCAGGCCGTACCGAGGCGCGCGTCTCGCCCACCTGCATGCGCTTCACCTCATGCAGGAAATCTGCGACAACTGCCAGCTGATCCTTAAAGCTGGCCGGCACGACATGCGTCCTTCAGCATCGCCTTCCTGACCGCTGGCGGAAGGGTGTCGGCGAAGATCACGTCAACCGGAACCCCGTAAGGGCGCGCCGCATCGGCCGCAACTGCGCTCACCTCGCTCCACTTCTTCCCCGGATAGGAAACGATCAGCAAATCAAGGTCGGACTCCGGCCGGATACCGCCATAGGCGAGAGACCCGACCACCAGGGCGCGAACTCCCTCCCTGGCGAGAGCGGCTTCGCAGGCCCGCGCAGCCCGCCGCAGGATGCTCGCGCGCGCGCGCGGCGGCCGGCCCGCGGGCGTCCGCCGGATCGCGGCTTCTGCCGGGATCGCCCAGCGCGCGCCGACGCGAAATGCGCCCTCGACCTTTCCCGCCGCGAGCAGCTGCCGCACGCGCTGCTCCGAGAGCTTGTGCGTACGAGCGAACTGAGCGGACGACATCAGCGCGGGCATGCCGGAATTATGATAAATCCCTAGCGTTATCGCAAGATGTTACTTGCACACCGGGATCGATCCATGGCGAGCGCAGCGCTTAGCGTATCGCGTTCGCCTGCGGCCGCCGGCAAGCCCACGGCGTAGCGGTCTGGTCAATCTGTTCGGTATCGAATCCCCCGGCCTTACCGCAGCGCTTGCAATCGGCGACCACGTCCTGGGGCTCATCCCAGGTTGACGCCCGGTTGCCCGTCTGACAAACTGGCCCGCAGCATTTCTCGATGAGGTCACCATGAAACTCCAATCGCATGCCATCGCAGCCCTCGCATTTGCCTTCAACTTCGGCACGGCGTCCGCGCAGACCAAATGGGACCTGCCCACCGCATACCCGGCGTCCAATTTCCATACTGAGAACATCGCGGAATTCGCCACGGAAGTTGACAAGGCGACCGGCGGCAAGCTGAAGATCCAGGTTCACGCGGGCGCTTCGCTTTTCAAGGCGCCGGAGATCAAACGCGCGGTCCAGGGGGGCCAGGCCCAACTCGGCGAGATGCTGTGGGTGAATTATGAGAACGAAGACGCGCTCTTCGGCATCGACGGCGTGCCTTTCCTTGCGACGAGCTACGTCGAGGCGATGAAGTTGTGGAGGGCTTCCCGCAAGACACTCGAGGCCCAACTGGCCAAGCAGGGTCTCAGGGTGTTGTTCTCGGTACCCTGGCCGCCGCAGGGCATCTACTCCAAGCGCCCGCTCAACTCGGTCGCCGACATGAAAGGCCTGAAGTGGCGCGCCTACAGTCCGGCCACCGCGCGCATCGCCGAGCTGGTCCGCGCGCAGCCGATCACGATCCAGGCGGCCGAGGTCACGCAGGCGCTCGCGACGGGGGCGATCGACTCGATGATGACGTCCGGCGCCACCGGTTACGACACGAAAGTGTACGAAGTCGTGAAAAATTTCTACGACACCCAGGCCTGGCTGCCCAAAAACGTCGTGATCGTAAACCAGAAGGCGTTCGACGCACTCGACAAGTCTGCGCAGTCGGCGATGCTCAAGGCCGCCGCGACCGCCGAGACGCGCGGGTGGAAGACGAGTGAGGAAAAAACCAACTGGTACCTTGATCAGCTCAGGAAAAATGGCATGAATGTCGCTGCGCCCAGCGCGACGCTGAAGGCCGATCTGAAGAAGATCGGCGACGCCATCCTCGCGGACTGGCTGAAGAAGGCCGGCGGCGAGGGCCAGGCCGTGGTCGACGCCTACCGTAAGATGTGATCTTCGCGCAGCGGAGCGAAGGTCATCCCGTGCCGTCATTCCCGCGCAAGCGGGAATCCAGCGTCGTTCGATAAGAAGCCCCTGGGTTCCCGCTTCCGCGGGAACGACGGAAATTAAGTGCGCCGCTTTCTCGATTTCCTGTACGACGCCGCGGGGTACCTCGCGGCGTTTTTTGTTTTTGCAATCTTCGTCGTGATGATTGGGCAGACGGTGATGCGCGAGTTCGGCCTGCGCACCGGCGGCGCCGACGATCTGGTCGCATGGTTTGGCGCCGCCGCGGCGTTTCTCGCCATGGCTCACACCTTCCGGCGCGGTGACTTCGTCCGCGTGATCCTTCTTCTCCAGCACGTCGGCCCGCGCGCCCGGCGCCTGGCCGAGGCCGCATCGCTCTCCGCCGCGGCCTGCTTCTGCGGCTATCTCGCGTTCTGGGTGTCGAGGTTCGTCTATGAAAGCTGGCAGTTCCGCGACATGGCGAACGGATTGATCGCCATCCCGCTGTGGATTCCGCAATCGAGCTTCGTGATCGGAGCGATTTTGCTATTTGTCGCCGTGCTGGACGAACTCGTCCTGGTGCTGCGCGGCGGCACGCCAAGCTATGTCGCCGCCGCGGAGGAACGGCACCGCCGCGGCGATTTCAGCGAGGACGTCTAGGCATGGAGCTCGTTCAGATCGCAGGGCTGCTCCTGTTCGTGATGCTGCTGCTTCTCGCAGGGGGCGTGTGGATCGCCATGACGCTCGCGATCGTCGGCTGGATCGGCATGGCCTTTTTTACGGGCACGCCGCCCGGCAAGAACCTGTTCACGGCGTTCTGGGGATCGAGCGCTTCCTGGACGCTCGCAGCGTTGCCGATGTTCATCTGGATGGGGGAAATCCTGTTTCGAACGCGGCTTTCGGAGCAGATGTTCGCGGGCCTCGCTCCCTGGCTGAACCGCGTTCCGGGACGGCTGATGCACACCACGATCCTGGGCTGCGGAATCTTCGGCTCTGTATCCGGTTCATCGGCGGCGACCTGCGCGACGATCTCCAAGGTCGCCTTGCCCGAGCTGCTGAAACGCGGCTATGACGAAAGGATCGCGCTGGGGTCGCTCGCGACGGCCGGGACATTGGGCATCCTGATTCCGCCCTCCATCACGATGGTCGTCTATGCCGTCGCCGCCGACGCGTCCATCATCCGCGTGTTTCTCGCCGGTTTCATTCCCGGCTTCATCGTGATGGGGCTTTTCTCCGGCTACATCGTTTTTTGGGCGATGATGAATCCCGACCGCACCCCGCCGCCGGAACCTTCCATGAGCTTTGCCGAGAAGATCAGGGCGTCGGGAAACCTCATTCCCTGCTCGCTCCTCATCCTTTTCATCGTGTGGGTGCTGGTCGCGGGCTGGGCGACGGCGACCGAATGCGCCGCCTACGGAGTGCTCGGGTCCCTTACGATCGCCTGGTGGAGCAAATCGCTCACCTGGAGAAATTTCCTCGACAGCCTCATGTCGGCGACTCGGGTGTCCTGCATGATCACCTTCATTCTTGCGGGCGCGTCCTTCCTGAGCCTGACCATGGGTTTTACGGGAATTCCGCGTGCGCTGGCTGAATGGGTCGCATCCTTTAACCTCAGTCCCTACGCGCTGATCGCGGTGCTCTCGCTTTTTTACATTGTCCTCGGCACGGCACTCGACGGGATTTCCATGATCGTGCTCACCTGCGCGATCGTGCTGCCGATGATCCAGAAGGCCGGCTTCGACCTCGTCTGGTTCGGCATCTTCATCGTGCTGCTGGTCGAGATAGCCGAAGTCACGCCGCCGGTCGGATTCAACCTCTTTGTGCTGCAGAACATGACCGGAAAGGACAGCAATTACATCGCCAAGTGCTCGCTGCCTTTCTTTGCGATGCTGGTCCTGTGTCTGGCCATCATCACGGTTTTTCCCGCTACCGCGACCTGGCTGCCCGATGTCGTGATGGGAAAATGATTCCCTGCGCTATCATTGGCGCCAATGTCCGCATCTCCCATTTACACCACGCGTGCAGTCCGAAAGCTGGAGGCTCTCGCAACAGAGGCTTCCGGCGCGCCGATCCTGATGGAGCGGGCCGGCACGGCCGCTGCAGAGTTCGCTCGAAGCCTCTGCGGCGACACCGCGAAAGCGGTCCTCGTACTTGCCGGCCCGGGCAACAACGGCGGCGACGCTTTTGAAGTAGCCGCGCACCTGAAGCGCTGGTTCTTTCGCGTCAGCGTCGTCTTCGCCGGCGAGCGCGACAAGCTGTCGAGCGACGCGCAGGCGGCGCTCTCCAAATGGGAAGCCGAGGGCGGGACACTGCTCGGCGACATTCCGGATGACCTGCGCTTCGATCTGGCCGTGGATGGCCTCTTCGGCATCGGCCTCACGCGGCCGCTAGCCGGCGCCCACGCCGCGCTCGTGGACAAGCTCAATGCGCTCGGTTTGCCGGTCCTCGCGCTCGATATCCCGAGCGGGATCAACGCCGATACCGGCGCAGTCATGGGCAAGGCTGTTCGCGCAAGCCACACCATCACATTCATTGCGAACAAGCCGGGACTGCTGACACTCGACGGTCCGGACCATTGCGGCGAGATCCACCTCGACACGCTGGGCGTGGACGCGGCAAAACTGCTCGCGCCGGAAGGACAGCGCCTGGGCGCGGAAGTCCTCGAGCGCGTGCTGCCGCCGCGCGCGAAGAATTTCCACAAGGGCCAGGCCGGCAGCGTCGGCATCCTCGGCGGCGCGGCGGGAATGGTGGGCGCCGCGCTGATCGCCGGGCGCGCCGCGCTCAAATGCGGCGCGGGTCGCGTCTATCTCGGACTGCTGACCGCGCGCGCGCCGTATGTCGATTATTCGCAGCCCGAACTCATGTTGCGCAAGCCAAAGGAACTGCTCGCAAAGGGCCTCGTCAACGCGCTCGTCGCCGGCCCGGGTATGGGCACGGGCAAGACCGCCGCCGCGATGGTGCGCGCCGCGCTGAACTCGCCCGCGCCTCTGGTGCTCGATGCCGACGCGCTCAATCTTATCGCCGGCAAGCGCGAACTGATCGCCGCGATCGGCAGGCGCAGCGCGGCCACCCTCCTCACACCTCACCCCGCCGAAGCGGCGCGCCTGCTGGGCGAGGACACGCGGCAGGTGCAGGCCGACCGCATTACCTCGGCGAGGACCCTCGCGCAACGCTACCGAAGTTTTGTGGTGCTAAAGGGCAACGGCAGCGTGATCGCCGCGCCGGACGGCAAGTTCTGGATCAACTCCTCGGGCAACCCGGGCATGGCCTCGGCCGGCATGGGCGACGCCTTGAGCGGCATGATCGCGGCCCTGTGCGCCCAGGGCACGGACCCCTTGCACGCGCTGCTCGCGGGAACTTATCTGCACGGCGCCGCCGCGGACGCGCTCGTCGCTGCGGGCACCGGCCCCGTGGGCATCACCGCCAGCGAGGTCATTAACCAAGCGCGTGCACTTCTCAATGTCAAAACCGGGGACAGACCGTTGAAGCAACGGCGATAACGGCAGTCCCTTGTTGGACCGTCATGTAATAGTCCACGAGTCGGCGTGAGAAACCGGATCACGCGGCTCTGCGTTTGGCGTTTGGTTCCGGATACGGATACAAAATGTTGAACGCCGCGCTATGGCCCGCCGTCTGCACGATGCGCACGTGCTCGCGCTTGAGCTCCCGCGCGTGACGGCAGCCGCAGGAGTGCGCGATCATGTCGATTTCCTTGTTCATTCCCGTCGCGTAGTCGGCGACACGCTGGTATTTCTCCTCGACCACAAGACCGCGCTGCAGCCTGTGGCTGTGGGTCGTAACGCCGGTGGGACAGGTGTTCTGGTGGCAGCGCAAGGCCTGGATGCAGCCGAGCGAGAACATGAACCCGCGCGCGGTGTTGACGAAATCCGCGCCGACGCACAGCGCCCACGCCGCCTTCGCCGAGGTGACCAGCCTTCCCGCCGCAATGACGCGAATACGGCTTCGCAATCCGGACTCGATGAGCGCATCGACGACGCGAGGCAGCGCCTCGGCGATCGGCAGCGCCATGTGGTCCATCAACGCCTGAGGCGCGGCGCCCGAACCGCCTTCCCCGCCGTCGATGGTGAGAAAGTCCGGCGCGTACTCGAGGCCGCGCTGATTGACCGCGTCGCAGACCTCGTTGATGAACTGCCAGCCGCCGATCGCGGTCTTCACGCCCACCGGCTTGCCGGTGAGGTCGCGGATTAGCGCGATCTTGTCGAGCAGCTGGTTGACGTTGGCCACGTCGCGGTGGCGATTCGGGCTGATCGAGTCCTGCTGCGCCGGAATGCCGCGGATTCCCGCAATCTGCTCGGTGACCTTGGCCGCCGGAAGCACGCCACCCTTGCCGGGCTTTGCGCCCTGCGAGAGCTTGATCTCGAACGCCTTCACCTGAGGACGGGCGGCGAGCTCCCTCGTTTTTTCCGGAGAGAAATTCCCGTCCCGGTCGCGGATGCCGTAGTTGGCCGTGCCGATCTGCATGATGATGTCGCAGTTGCCCTCGAGGTGAAACGGCGAGAGTCCTCCCTCGCCCGTATCCATCCAGCAGCCGGCGAGCGCCGCGCCGCGCGACAAAGCGCGCACCGCCGGCTCGGAGATCGCGCCGAAGCTCATGCCGCTGATGTTCACCACCGATTTTGCGGAAAAAGGCTCCTTGCAGAAACCCTCGCCGATCCAGAGCGGCGGCGTGGGCAACCGGTCCTCCTCGAGCACCGGGTAGGGATGGTTGACGAACAGGATCGAGCCGGGCTCGTTGGTATTGTTGGTCGAGCCGAAACCGATCACACCGCCTTCGGCCTTCGCGAGCCGGTAAACCCAGCTGCGGGTGGCGCGATTGAAGGGCAATTCCTCCCGGTCGTTCATGAAAAAGTACTGCCGGAAGTACTCGCCCTGCTTCTCCAGCAGATAGCGCAGATGGCCGATGACCGGATAATTGCGCAGGACCGTGTGCTTCTTCTGCGTGATGTCCTGGATGAAGACGATCACCAGGAAAGCGATCAGGGCAACGCCGATGATGGTCCCCAGGCCGTAGGAGACAACACCCAGCATCCCGGACATGCTTTCCCTCCTCTGGATCGCTACGGCAGGATTCGCAGGATAACCGACTTGGGATCGTCGGCTGTGCCGTTTCGAATCTCGACTTCGGTGGCCGGGCGCACCGCAACCACGGTGCAGGAGAGTTTGAGCGCGCTGCCGGCAAGCGGATGGTTGGCGTCGAGCACGACTTTATCCTCCGCGATATCGGTAACCGTGAAGATCAAGTCTTCATCGTCAGAGGACGCCGCGCCTTCGAAGCGCATTCCGATCTCAAGGGTTTCGGGGAAGCGGCTGCGCGCCTCGACACGCAGAAGGTTCTCGTCGTAGTCGCCGAAGGCCTCCTCCGGCTCCAGGCGCACCTCGACGCGATCCTTGACTTCCCTGCCCTCCAGCACCGCCTCGGCCGCCGGAAAAATATTGCCGAAGCCGCCGTGTAAGTACTGCACCGGTTCCCCGGAGCGCTGGACTGCATTGCCCCAGATATCGGAGATTTCGATATCGAGCGAGACAATCGTGTTTTTTGAGATGCGCAAAGCGGACGGACGAAGCCCGAATCCCCGATTCCGGCTACCGCAGCGATTTGATGAGATCCAGCACTTCGGCAGCGTGGCCGCGTGGATTCGCGCCGCACAACACGTGTCTCACCATGCCATGCTTGTCGATGATGAAAGTCGAGCGCGTGATGCAGACCTTTCGCGATCCGCTGGACTCCTTCTCGTGCGCCACGCCGTATTTGCGGCACACTTCCGCCTCTGTATCCGCAAGCAACCGTATCGACACTCCATGCTGGTCCCGGAAATCGGCGTGTCTAAGGCAATCGTCGGGACTCACTCCGAGCACCACGCAGTCTTCCCGCGCAAACTCGCCCTCGTGATCGGAGAAATCCGTGGCTTGCAGAGTGCAGGCGGGCGTACCGTCCCGCGGATAAAAATAGAGCACGACGTTCATCTTTCCGAGGAACTGCGCGAGTTCGACGGTTTCCATGTCGGCGTCGGGAAGCGAGAAAAGCGGCGCCGGCTGCCCTGTCTTCAAGACGTCAGGTGGGCATTCGGTTGGCTTGAACGACGCTTCGCTTGCGCGAGTCAAGTTTTCCTCGCCGGGGTCAAGGGCACCATCAGACTATAATCGCGGCGATGAGAATGCAACTGCTTGGCAGTCTGGACGCAAAGCAATTCTTGTCGCAATTCTGGCAAACCAAACCTTTGCTGGTCCGCAATGCGATCCCGGGCTTTAAGGGCGTCGTGCAAGCGCCTGAATTGTTTATGCTCGCGACGCGCGACGATGTTGAATCGCGGCTCGTGTGGCGCCGCGGCGGCGTGTGGCGCATGCGCCACGGACCGTTTTCGCGCGGCGAGTTGGCGCGCCTGCCCAATCGCGACTGGACACTTTTGGTGCAGGGGCTGAATCTCGAGCTGCCCGCCGCCGACGCATTGCTGCGGCGCTTTCGTTTCCTCCCTTACTCGCGGCTCGACGACGTCATGGTGAGCTATGCGGCGCCCGGTGGCGGCGTAGGCCCGCATTTCGATTCCTACGACGTATTTCTGCTGCAGGGGCCGGGCCGGCGCACATGGGGCGTGAGCAAGCAGCGCGACCGGGAACTCGATCCGAGCGCCCCGCTCAAGATTTTGCGCAATTTCCGCCCGGAATCCGAATGGCTCCTGGAACCGGGAGACATGCTCTACCTCCCTCCGGGCTGGGCCCACAACGGCGTCGCGCTCGAGCCCTGCTTCACCTATTCGATTGGTTTACGCGCACCGTCGCACCAGGAAACTGCGCGGGAGTTTCTCGCATTTCTGCAGGATCGGGTCGCGTTCGACGGTCTCTATACGGACCGAGGTCTGAAGCTGGCGCATCACCCCTCGGAAATTCCGGAAAAGATGTTACAACAAACCGCCGCGGTCGCTCGAAGAATCCGCTGGAGCAGGCGTGACCTGGCGGGTTTTCTGGGCGAATTCCTGTCGGCGCCCAAGCCGCAGGTCGTATTTTCCCGACCACATCGTCCCCGTTCGCCCGCGCAGTTCATTTCGCTGTGCAGATCCCGAGGATTGCGCCTGGATTTGCGCACCAGGATGCTGTTCCGCGGCCGGGATTTCTTTGTCAATGGGGAGCGGGTCGAGATCTCCAGAAGCTCGTCGATGTGGCTCGTGCGTCTCGCCGACGAGCGCGTTCTGCCCGAGAGCGGGCGCATGCCGGCGCCGCTTCTGCGGCTGCTGCACGGCTGGTATCTTGCCGGCTGGCTTCACATTGGTGATCGCCATGAGTGAGCTCCCTGCCGACGCAGTCCCCGAGCGGACGCTGCTGGAGACAACAAGCGATTATCTTGAGGGCTTCAACAGACTGCTCGGTCTCGTGCGCCGGAAACTGCGCATCTTCGATTCTGATCTATCCGAGCTGAATATGAACTCGGTGCGGCGCATCGAGATGCTCACGCGCTTTCTTCGGCAAGACCGCACTCGCGTCGTCTATGTCGCTCTTCACGATATCGAGCACGTCATCCAACGCTGTCCTCGACTGATTACCTTGATAGGCAGTTACCCCACCGGGATTCAAATCTTCCGCACGCAGGGCGACGCGGCCAAGGCGCAGGACTGCTTCGTACTCGCCGATGACGATCATCTCGTGCGACGGCCGGTGACCACGCAGCCGCGCGGGGTGCTCGTGATCGGCGACCCGAAAGAGTGTCAGCCGACGCGCGAGCGATTCGACGAGATCTGGGAGTCTTCTCTCCCTGCGGTGTCGGTAAACACGACGGGGCTGTAGAGCGCTCAAAGCTCCCGCCAGCCGAATCCATCTTCCTGGGTCGCCACGGAAATCCACTGCGACTCGCAGCGCAGCGCAGCGGCGAGTGCAGATCGCGCCAACTCCGGCGTGTTGTTCGCTTGCGACAAATGCGCCGCGATCACGTGTTTGAGTCGGCTGCGGTCCAGCGCAGCGAGTATCGCCCCCGAAGCCTGATTGTCGAGATGTCCCAGGCGGCTCGCGATGCGTGCCTTCAGCGTGTGCGGATAAGGTCCGCTCATCAACATGTCCAAATCGTGGTTGCACTCGAGCACCAGCGCATCGCAACCGGAAAGATTTGACTCGATATGCGTCGTCGAGCAGCCCGTGTCGGTCAGAACGCCGAGCCGGAGCGCTCCGTCGGACAATACGTACTGGACCGGCTCGCGCGCATCGTGCGGCACCGTAAACGGCTGTACCGACAGATCGCCGACCGGGAAAGCCCGCGACGAATCCAGCAGATTTAGCGTGCACTCGTCGTCGATATCGGGGTTCCCCTCGCGAAGGGCGCCAAGTGTTCCGTGGGTGAGCCATACCGGAACGCTGAAACGGCGCGCCAAAGGAAACACGCCGTCGCAGTGGTCGGCATGCTCGTGGGTGACGATTATTCCGGCGAGATCGGAAGGCTCCAGCTCAACGCGCGCAAGGCGTGAAAGGGTTTCACGGAGCGGGAACCCGCAGTCGAGCATGACACAGGTCTTGCCGGCCTGGACGATGAGCGCGTTGCCCTGGCTGCCGCTACCGAGTGAAGCGAAGCGCACACCCGGTTCCTAGTAGCACGTCACGGGTCCGAGCCTACTTCAGTTGCTGCTGGAGCAGGGAAAGAATCTTGCGCGCTGATTCGGAAGAGTCCGGATTGCCTTCCTTGTTGAGAACCTGTACTTCGCTCAGGTCGTTGCGATCTTTCACTAAAATGCGGTACTGCTCCGCTTTCGGATCCGGCGCCGAGCGCCAAAACGCCAGCGCGGAAAGAAAGCCCTCATCCTTCTTTGCATCGGCTTCCGAACCGACGTACCGGACAAAATAATAGCCCTTGGAACGGTTGCGGTCCTCGACGGTGAACCCGGCGCGATCGAGCACGAGTCCCACCCGCCTCCACGCGCGATCAAAGGGCTCGGCGAGCTCGATCGTGCTCACGCCATCTTGGGCGCCGACAATCCTTGCGCGTTCGTCCTTCTTCGGTGCGGCGAGCTCACCCTTCGCGCGAGCCTCAGTCATACCGAAACGCACCATCATGCGGCGCAAGAACTCCGCTTCCAGGCCTGGATCCGATGGCCGAGCCTGCCACATCCTCGTCTCGTCGCGGTTGACATAAACCTCAACCAGGCCCCGATGGGTGATGTAGATCTCGGTCGTGTCGGGTTGGGAGCCGCGCTCCAGGCGAGTACGAAACATCTCGCGCTCCGCGCTGGAAAAAAAACCGCTCTGCGCGAGCTTGCCCCGATCCTCTAACCAGTCGGTCTCCATGACGCCGGCCTCAGGGCGCTCAACCTTGATCAGAAAACCGGACTCCCGCCAGAATTCCTTCACCTTCGGCCAGACCTTCTCGGCCGGCTCAGGCACCACCAGCCAGCGCTCGCTACCGGATCGCTCCAGCTTCAGCTTGTCCACATCCGGGAGAATTCCGGTCGACCCGGCTTTCGGTGCGCCGGTGCGCTCTGCGCTAAAAGCGGAAAAAGTCGTCGTTCCGGTCGGGTTACCGTCCGGAATCTCATAGCGCTCGTCACCTGCCGGCGTGGTCAGCTCCGGGGGAATATCGAGAGGCGGAAGCTTGCTTGCAGACTTGTAGTCGACCTTGGTCGAATCAAACCCCCCGGTACTGCCACACCCCGCCAGCGCCACGACGGCGACGGCCGCCCAGCGGCCGAACCGAATCATCCGGTTTTTCCCTCCACCACACGCAAGCCGCCAGAAGGCGTAACGTCCGCCTGGCGCATCGCCTCCCTGACGACCTCATGGAACTGCTGCGAAAGCGGCGTGAGCGGCAAGCGAATGCCCATGCCGATCAACCCCATCTGAGCCACCGCCCATTTCACGGGAATCGGATTCGCTTCCACAAAGAGCTTGGTATGAAGCCCGAGCAGCCTGAAGTTTGCCTCGCGCGCTTTCTGCAGCTCTCCGGCGAGAGCCGCCGAGCACATTTCGTGCATCAGCCGCGGTGCGACGTTCGCGGTCACCGAAATGATGCCCCTGCCGCCGAGGAGCATGAGCGCGAGCCCCGAGGCGTCGTCGCCGCTGTAGATCGCGAAGCCTTTTGGCGCGCGGCGCAAGAGGTCCGAGCCGCGCTCGATGCTGGCGGTAGCGTCCTTGATGCCGACGATGTTCGGGACCTGCGCAAGGCGCAAGGTGGTTTCGCCGGCGAGATCGGCCACGGTGCGGCCGGGAACGTTGTACACGATTTGGGGAATGTCCACGCTCTCTGCGATAGTGCGGAAATGCCGGTAGAGCCCTTCCTGCGTGGGTTTGTTGTAGTACGGCACCACCGAGAGGCAAGCGTCGGCGCCGGCGTTCTTTGCCGACTGCGTGAGCTCGATCGCCTCGCGCGTGGAATTGCCGCCCGTGCCCGCGATGATCGGGATGCGGCGGTGCGCGTGAGCGACAGCCAGCCGTATCAATTCCTTGTGCTCGTCGAAATCGACGGTCGGCGATTCGCCGGTCGTGCCAACAACGACGATGCCGTCGGTGCCCTGCTCGATGTGGAAATCGATGAGCGTCTTGAAGCGCTCGAAATCCAGCCGCCCATCGTCCTGCATGGGTGTGACGATCGCGACAATCGATCCGGAGATCATCTAGTTTCACCCCTTCATATCAACGCGTCATTTTAACGCTAATGCGTTGTCGAGCGCGACAGCGTCCAGGCCACCCCGCACCGCACAGACTCGCTGGACCACTGCCGGTTTCGGCGCCGAAATCAACCCCTGTTCGAACGCAACGATCGCCAAGGGTTCCAGACTGTGGAGCAACTCGCCTGGCCGCAGCAGGAACTCGGGGTTGCTCGGGCGGCCGTGGCGTTCGTTGCCGGCGGCGAAGGTCTCGTAGATCAGCACGCCACCGGGACGCAACGCGTCGACAAGATGCGGGAACAGAGGGCGCCAGAGATAATTGGTGACGACCACGCCGTCGAATCCGGCGGGTGCAAGAGGCCAGGGCCCCGCTTCGATGTCCGCGACGTGAATCTCGATCCCGCCGACACCTTTGAAAGCGCCGACCGCTGCCTCGTTGCGATCGACGCCGACGACGGAAAGTCCCAACGACCGCAGATAGCGCAGGTGCCGGCCATGGCCGCAGGCGACGTCGAGAACGCGCCCCCCGGGCCGAATCAACCCGGCCCAGCGGCACACCCACGGCGAGGGCGAGTCGAATTCGTGGGCGGACCGGGACATGGGGTCCCATTATCTCTCGCGCCGCCGCCACTGGCGCCATTACCGCGCTTTGTGGAACACTGCAAGAGACGTTTCCTCAGGAGCAACCATGGCCCCCCACAGTCAGCGCGTCAGCTTCCCAGGCGCATCCGGAGCCGCCCTTTCCGCGCGGCTCGACGCGCCGGCCGAACCGCCGCTCGCCTACGCTCTGTTCGCGCACTGCTTTACCTGTTCGAAGGACACCAAGGCGGCGACTTTCATCAGCGCCGCGCTCGCCGGGCGCGGCATCGCCGTGCTGCGCTTCGACTTCACCGGCCTGGGCGGGAGCGAAGGCGACTTCGCCAATACCAATTTTTCCTCGAACGTGGGCGACCTCGTCGCCGCGGCCGATTTTCTGCGCAAAAACTATAGCGCGCCGGCGATCCTCATCGGCCACAGCTTGGGCGGGACCGCGGTGCTGGCCGCCGCGCCGGACATCCCCGAATGCACGGCCGTGGCGACGATCGGCTCGCCTTTCGACCCCGAGCATGTGCGGCATCTGATCAGGGGATCGGCGCGGACCCTCTCGCGCGAAGGCGAGGCGGAGGTCGAAATCGCGGGGCGCGCTTTCCGGATCAAGAAGCAGTTTCTCGACGACATCCAGGGACAGAAGCTCGGCGAGATCATCGCGCGACTGGGGAAAGCGCTGATGGTGATGCACTCGCCGCGCGACACGATCGTGGACATCGACAACGCCGCAAAAATATTCACGGCGGCGAAGCACCCGAAGAGCTTCGTTTCGCTCGACCCCGCAGACCATCTCCTGTCGCGCCGCGAGGACGCGAGCTACGCCGGCCACCTCATCGCCGCCTGGGGTGAACGTTACCTTCCGGCGAGACCCAGAGACCTCCCTGCGGCGCCGCCGGGCAAAGTCCTCGTGAGCGAAACGCGCGAGGGCAAGTTCACCAACCAGGTCATCGTCGGTCGGCACGTGATTCGCGCCGACGAGCCGATTGCGGCGGGAGGCCTGGACACGGGCTTGTCGCCCTACGATCTGCTGTGCGCCGCTCTGGGGGCGTGCACCGCAATGACGATCCGGCTTTACGCCGATCTGAAAGGCATTCCCGTCGAGCGGATCAGCGTCGAACTCAAGCACGATAAAATCCACGCCGCCGACTGTGCCGAATGCGAGACGCGGGAGGGAAAGATCGACCGGATAGAACGGCTGATCGGTCTCGAGGGTAATCTCGACGAACTCCAGCGTCAAAAACTGCTCGAGATCGCCAACAAATGCCCGGTGCGCCGGACCCTGCATTCGGAGGTCGCGATCCCGACCCGGCTTGCCGACTAGCTGCGGCATGCGAGCGGGTGCGTTGCGCAAGCAGACGCCTGCAGTGTAGACTGGGTCTATCTGACTAGTCAGGAGGTCGCGCCATGGACAAGCTGAGCGTGTACGACGCAAAGGCGCATTTCTCGGAGCTGATCGCGCGTGCGCAATCAGGCCATGCCACCGTGATCACCAAGCGCGGGCGCGTGGTGGCCAAGATCGTGCCGGCGAAGGAACCGGTGTGGGATCGCTCGGCGGTGCTCGATGAGGCGGAAGCGCTGCGCAAGAAGCTCAAAATAAAAGGCCGGTTCAAGATCGCCGATTTGATCGCGGAAGGCCGCTTATAGTGGCCTTCGTGCTTGACGCGTCCGTTGCGATCGCCTGGGTCGTGCCCAGCCAGGCGACGCCCTACACCAGGCGCATCCGGCTTCAGGCCAAGCGTGAGCCGTACCATGTGCCCGCAATCTTTGCGGCGGAAGTTACCAACGTGCTGGTCACGCTGGAGCGACGCCGAATCCTGAGCGAGCGGGGCGCGGAAGCCGCCGCCGATGTGCTCAGAAGGCTTAACCCTATCGCGCACCCGATGAGCCCTGGGATACCGGAGCTTCGCAATCTGGCGAACCGTTTTGGACTCACTGCTTACGACGCGAGTTATCTCGCGCTTGCGCTCGATCTGCGCCTGCCGGTTGCCTGCGGCGATCGCCCGCTGAAGGCCGCGCTTAAAGCGGCCGGCGTAAAACTCGCTTAGACGTACTGCCGGGATAGGCCAAGGCGGAGGCGAAGTGGCGGTCACCAAGCGCGGCAGGCCCGTCGCCCGATTGGTTGCGCCCGAGGCGCCGCGCAAAAGCCCGTCGGTGCGGAATTCCGCTTGACCCATAACTTGACCGACACTTGACCGACGGATAACATCCGCGGTATGAGCTATCAGCCGCGCTTCACCATCACACCGGCCCTTCTGGCGCAGGTGGAGGCCGTCGCGGCGTTGCGCGAGCGCATCCAGGGCGCGGCGGTGCAGGTGGCGTGGATTCCTGCCTTGCAGAAGGACACGCGCGCCCGGAACGCGCATTCGTCAACGGCAATCGAGGGCAACCCGCTTACGCTGGAACAGGTGCGCGCCGTCGAGGAAGGCGAGCTCTTGTCCGTGCCGGCACGCGTACGCCGGGAAGTCGTGAACTACTTCGCGGCGCTACGGCATATCGAGAAGCAGGCGGCGAAGAAACGGATCGCGCACGAGGACGTGCTGCGCCTGCACGGGATCATCGCCGGAGAGGTGATGGACCAGGGCGAGGCGGGCCGTTACCGGACCATTCGCGTGCGGGTGGGCACGTACGTCCCGCCGCCGCCGGAAGAGGTGTCGGGACTGATGTTCGAGTTCCTCGATTGGTGGAACGACGAATCGCGGGTTCTATCCCCGGTGCTGAGTTCGGCCATCGTGCATTACCGGTTCGAGGCCATTCACCCATTCGCGGACGGTAACGGCCGCACCGGCCGGGCACTTGCCCTGTGGGAACTGTATCGGCGCGGATTCGATTCACACCACATTTTCTCCGTGGATGAGTTCTACTGGGAGGACCGCCCGCGCTACTACGCGGCGCTGCAGGCGGTACCGCAGCAAGGCGACGATCTGACTTCCTGGTTGGAATACTGCACCGAGGGATTGCAGCAGACCCTGGAGCGGGCGTGGCAGCGAATCCAGCAGTACTCGGCATTCAGGAGCCGGGCGCAGCTGGTGCTCCGTCCGAAACAGGAGCAGCTGCTGCAGTTGCTCCGGACGCGGGGCAGCCTCAGCCCGCGCGAAATCTGGGACGGCCTGCGAATTTCCAAGCAGGGAGCGATGGATCTGATCCGTCCGCTGCTCAAGGCCAGACTGATCAAGCGGGTGGGCACCTTGAAGCACGGACGCTACGTCCTCAGATAATGGTCGCTAGAACGAAGATCCCGGCAGTCTGAGGAACTCGTTCTCCTCGGCCGTCGATTCGCGGCCAAGCATGGCGTTGCGATGAGGAAAGCGACCGAAGCGCGCGATGATCTCGTGATGGCGCCTTGGGTATTCGATGTGCTCCGGGTCGAGCGCCTGGAACAAGGCAAGGGACCGGCGCTGCGCGTCGAGATCTTCCGCGTGCTCGAAGGGAAGGTACGCAAAGCTACGCTCGGTGGGTGACAGCAGCCGGTCGAATCCCCGTTCGATCATGCTGCTTGCGGCGGCGAGCGCCATCGGGTCGCTGGAAAACGCTCGAGCCGTGCCGCGAAACATGTTGCGCGGAAACTGATCGAGTACGATGACGAGCGCGAGAGAAGCGAGAGGGGTTGCGAGCCAACGCTCGAGCTCGCCGCGCGCCGCCCGCTCCCAGGCGGCGAGGAACCGGCGGCGGATTTCCGAATCGAAAGCCTCGGACTTCTGAAACCAGGCCTTGCGGGGCCGGCCGCGCTCGCGCGAATCCGGCGAGCCGAACCAGAAATCCAGAACGTCGGAGAAATCCGGTGCGTTCAACGAACGCTTACCCGGGACGCCCCGGAGAAATGGCTAGCTGCAGAGACGCAGGTTGGCGAAGTCGATGAGCATCGCCGGATTGACGTAGGCGTTGAAAACGAACAGCGTGATCGCCGCGAATGCCGCTGCTCCGATCGCCGTTGCGAGCTTCTCCTTGCGCGTCATGGCGGTATTGTAGCCCACACCTCAGTCCTTGAGATAGCCCACCGCCCAGCCGATGAGCTGATCGATGGCTTCGTCGCTCGCCCCGATCAGGGCGCGCACGCCGCCTTCGGCGTCAGGCGTGCTTGCCGGGCGCTCCACGTTGAAATTGCGCTGCGCGAGGAGAGTGCGGTTGCCCACCACCGACACCCGCATGCGCACCACCGCCCTGCTCTTCCCGGGCGCGTCGAATACCTGCGCGAACTCGTCCAGTTCGACGCGTAACGCATAGTTGGCGCGCGCCGCGTCGCCGGGCAGAACGATGCCGCCGCTCCCGGAAGCGGCGAGCTGTAGGCGCAGGCGATGGGTCAGCAGGAGCACGGGAGACATAACCCAGCGGCTGTCTGCGTAAGCCTGCGGGCGAGCCGCATCCTGGTAGGCGAGCCGGTAATAAATCTGGGGCGAATCCAGCCACGCGGGAGCGCCGACGTCATGCACCAGCAGCGCCTGGCGCGTGCTTTTCGGCGCCGCTGCCGGCGCAGGACCAAAATCGTAACCGGCCGGGGCCGGCGTTGGGGTCGGGGCAATGCTGCACCCGCCAAACGCGAGCCCGAATGCAATCGCACCGATTCCTGCCGCAGCTCGCATCATCGCTCTAGCGTCCGCCATCCTTGAATCCGGGCTCGCCCGGTCCGGGTTTTCGGCGAGGAGCGCCGAACACGAAGCTCTGAGGATTTTCGTCCAGGGTGTTGAAGACGCGGTCGAACGCGCGCGTGTCCCGGCCGAGCTGCTCGACCAGTGCGTTGAAGCGCGGCAGGGTTTCGTCTCCGAACGAGCGAGCGGCAATGCCTACCTCTTCCAGGCCTGCCGCCATCCGGTCAAATGCCGCGGCGCGCTCCTTCAGGCTTGCCATCAACTTCTCCGCCTCCGCCAGGGCGCTGCGCGCGTCTCCCACCAAAGCGGGCAAGCCCTGGACTCCAGGCTGCAGGTGCTCCGCGAGCGCCGCCGTTTGCCGCGAAGCTCGTTCGATACCCGCCAGAGCCCGCGTGAGCAGCCCCCGGTTCTCCTTGTTCAACACTTCGCTCATGCGGCCGGTCAGTTCGTTGATCGCGGCAACCAGGTCGAGTCCCGAATCGAAAACCGAAGGACGCAGGCCGATGCGGGGCGGCTCCTCGCCCGTTGCCTTGAGCGGCTCGCTCGAGGAACCGTCGTCGTTCAGGGAGACGTAAGCAAGGCCGGTTACCCCCTGATAACCCAACTGCGCGTAGGTGCTTTGGGTGATCGGCGTACCCTCCCGCACGCCGATGAGAATGTTGATGCGGCCCGACGTGCCCGGCTCGATCCCGATCGATTCGACGCGTCCGACATGAACGCCGCGGTAGCTCACCGCCGCCTCGGCCCGCAATCCGGAAACAGAGTGGGTGGTGCTGACCAGGTAGTGCGCGAGCCGGATGTTGTCCTTGCGAAACCACAATCCGGTCGCGACCAGAGCGGCGCCGAGCACCAGGGTGAACAGCCCTGCGGCAAGCGCATGGGATTTATTCTCCATGATTCCTCCTCACTGTGTCGAGAGCGCGGGCACGGCCGACAGCGCGCGCAGGCCCCGCTCCCCGAGAAAAAAGTGCTGGATGAACGGATGGTCGACCTTCATCACTTCGTCCAGGCGGGCGCATGCGAGTACCTTCTGATCGGCCAGAACGGCGACGCGATCCGACAACGATACCAGCGTATCGAGGTCGTGCGTCGCCATGACCACGGTAAAGTTGAGCTTTAAATGAAGGTCGCGTATAAGCTTCACGAACGCCTCGCTGCGATCGGGGTCGAGACCGGCGGTGGGCTCGTCCAGGAACACGAGCTCGGGCTCGAGCACGAGCGCGCGGGCGAGCCCGACGCGCTTGACCATCCCCCCGGACAGGTCCGAGGGCAGTTTGGCCGCGTGCCGGCGTTCGATCCCCACCGTGTCGAGCTTGAGCATCACCATGTCGCGGATGAAATCTTCGTCGAAGGCGTGCAGCTCGCGCAACGGCAGGGCGATGTTGTCGAAGACGTTGAGCGCGCTGTAGAGGGCGCCGTGCTGGAACAGCATGCCCCAGCGCTTTCGGATCTTCCTCAGCACCGCGGGGTCGGAACCCTGCAGCGGGACGCCGAAGACGCGCACCTCGCCGCGATAAGGGTGCTCCAGTCCCAGCATCTGGCGCAGCAGAGTCGTCTTCCCGCTGCCCGAGCCACCCACCAGCGACACCACTTCCCCTGATGCAACCGACAGGTTCAAATCGCGATGCACGACATGGTCGCCGAACTGGGTCCAAAGTCCTCTCACCTCCACGACCGCACCGGCGTTCATCTTCAGCTCCAGCCCACGTCTGAAAAGATGACCGCGAAGATCGCGTCGGCGACGATGACCGCGGTGATTGACGTCACAACCGAACGGGTGGTGCCCGCAGCCAGGCTCTCGGTGTTCGGCTGGATGCGCAGCCCGAAGTGGCAGGCGATCAGCGCGATGAGCACGCCGAACACCACGCCTTTGCCGATACCGAGCCACAGGTTCACGTCCGGTACCGCCGCCGGCAGGCCGGCGAAGAACTGGCCGATGCTCAAGCCGAGCTCGACCTTGGCCGAAACGGCTCCGCCAAGCAGGGCGACGCCCGAGGTCCACAAAACGAGCAGCGGCAGCACCACGGCGAGCGCCGCCACTTTGGGCAAAATCAGCCGCAGCGTGTGCGAAATGCCCATCACCGAAAGCGCGTCGAGTTCCTCGGTTACGCGCATGACGCCGAGCTGGGCGGTGATCGCCGAACCCGAGCGGCCGGCGACCAACACCGAGCACAGAACCGGACCCAGCTCGCGAATGATGCCGATTCCGAGAATGTTAATGATGAACGTGTCGGCGCCGACCAGACGCAACTGCTCGGACGAAAGATAGCTCAGCACGACCCCGATGAGAAACCCGACCATGGCGGTGATGCCCAGCGCCTGCGCGCCGATGCTGTAGACGCCCGCCGAGAACTCGCGCCACGGCCTGAGCAAGGGTTGCCTCAGCACCGCCAGCGCGTCGATCAGCAATTGCCCGAAAAGCTGCACTATCGCGAGGGTGTGCTCGGCCAACGTCAGCCCCACCGATCCCAGCGCGAGCACGGGATCGAGCGGATGGAACCTGCGTCCCATGGGCAGGGTTTCGCCCGGAACCTCCAAGTCCGTAAAAAAGATCTCGTGCTCGCTTCGGAGCTGGAGTTCGCGCGGCCGGCGTTTCCCCCAGATGCGCCAAAGCATCAGCGCCCCGATGTGGTCGAGCCGCTCGACCTGCGACAAGTCCCAGCTCGCATCGCCCCCGCGCGCGGCGTCCTCAAGCGTGACCCGTAGCGCGCGCACACGCGACTCCAGCGCCCGGATATCCCAGGCCCCGGAAAGCCGGATCGTGCGCGCGCCGTCCCCGGCGGCAGTCGCCTGCACCTCCGGATCGCGAACTGGCTTGAGTGCGGAATGCTGCATGCGCCGACGGCGCGGAATGATTTCCCCAGCGGCAAACTAGCAGCAATGCGTCCGGGACGCAACGCCATGAGCGCCCGCGTTCGCGTAAAATCGACCCGCGCCCCGGTAGCTCAGTGGATAGAGCAGCCCCCTCCTAAGGGGCAGGTCGGACGTTCGATTCGTCTCTGGGGCGCCATCTGGCCCAAAGCACCTTAAGCGCGCGCCGTACCTGACTTTCGCTCCTTCAGAATGGCGACGAGCAAAGGGGATTCCGAAGGGGTAACCTTGCACGGTCCGTATATATTGAGTTAGACGACTCTACGACCGTGAGCACGTATCTTCTTACGTGGAACCCCAATCGCTGGGAATGGGACATGGCGGAAGCCCTCGCCACATTGAAGCGACGAGGGTTCTTCGAAGACCGTTGGAGTTGCGGCATCACGAAGCGCATTGAGGTAGGTGACCGCCTCTTCTTACTCAGGCAAGGGCGCGAACCGCGCGGCATTATGGCCTCCGGGTCAGCAAAATCCGCGCCTTACCTCGACGAGCACTGGGACGACAATCGCAGCGGTAACGCGCTGTACGTTAAGGCTAGGTTCGACGCCCTTCTTGATCCAGAGGCCGACGGCGTCCTATCGCTTGCTAAGCTGCAAGACGGTCCACTCGGCGCCGTCAATTGGCGAACTCAGTCGTCTGGAATCTCAATCGCACCAGCAGCAGCTGCAGTGTTAGAGGCGCGCTGGCGCGCCTTCCTTGAGGAGCGCGGCCAATCGCCAGCTATGGCGCCCGACGAAGTCGTAACGCCCTCGCTCTACTATGAAGGTGTGAGCAGAACGGTCACGGTGAACGCGTATGAACGCGATCCTCGCGCTCGGAAAGCGTGCATTGACCACTATGGCACGGTCTGTTCCGCCTGCGGTCTCGATTTCGGCACCACGTATGGAAAGCTGGGGCAGGGCTTCATCCACGTGCATCACATCGTGCCGCTCTCGAAGATTGGCAAGAGCTATGTCGTGAACCCGATAAAGGATCTTTGCCCTGTGTGCCCAAACTGCCACGCCATGCTGCACAGAGGTCCCGAGGTGCTCACTGTTGAGCAACTGCGCGAGATCCTACGCAAATGAGTCGTCTAACAACCGCATCCAGAGCGACGCGCGCAAGAGCGGCGCGCGCGCCTGATACGGAACGTTATGGGCGGGAGAGTTGATTAGCTATGGCGCTCTACTCAAAGCCGGTTCGTGTACTGATGAAAGAAATGGCCGGTGAATTGGCGAAGGCACCGGACACCATCTTCACGAAGCAGGATGCGATCTCTTGGTTTGCTCATAGGTATCCGAAGATAAAGGTCGGTACGGTCACAGCGCACTTGACTCGGCTGTCCACAAACGCAAGGAGCCGAACCCACTACAACGCTAAGCCTGGGGACGATGATGTCCTGTACCAAATAGACGGGAGCCATTATCGGCACTACCGACCGGGTCAGGATCCCGCACCGATCTATTCTGGCGGAGCAGCCACCGAACCTTCAAAAGTTCCAGAGGGTGAAGATGAGGAGCCCACAGCAGAACCTTCATCAGGCGGTGGTGAGTTCGCCTACGAAACCGACTTACGCAACTACCTGTCGAAAAATCTGAACAAATTAGAACCAGGTCTGCGAGTGTACGAGGAGGAAGGAATCACTGGTATCGAGTTTCCCGTGGGCGGTAGGTTTATCGACATCCTGGCGATAGACACAAAAGGCGGGCTCGTGGTGATCGAGCTCAAAGTTTCACGAGGCTACGACAGGGTCGTCGGGCAATTGATGCGCTACGTCGCGTGGATCAGGAAGAATCTGGCTGAGTCCAATCAAAGTGTGCGGGGCGTTATCGTTGCGCGCGAGATTAGTGAAGATCTCCTGTTGGCGTGCTCAATGGTTCCCGGCGTGGAATTGTTTGAATACGAGCTATCGCTTTCATTGAGACGTGTAGATGAGCTCCGTGCATAACAACGCACTGCACCGGATGCTCTCGCGCAATGCACCCGAGTTCTCTCGCTCACCTCGTTCGCTTGGCACCGGTGACCGCGGGCGTTGGGCCTCACAATACGCATGAAACTGAACTCTTCGTTTGCGCGCTTGTTGGCGCCTGCATACGGCCCTTGCCCAGCATTCTCCGGTCCATGCGCGGAAATGCGATGGAATCCCTCTCAAGGTCATGTGCCCAGAGGTTTTCTTGGCGCGGCGGGTACTCTCAAAGAGATAGAGTTGGTCCTTGTATTCGCTGAGCCAGGCGATCCTCACGAGGGTGAAACACATGAGGGCCTAGTCTCAGCGTATGACTACGCGACTTTTGCGTTTGAAACCGGAAAGGACCAATTCCACAGAAATGTGCGCGCCATCCTCGACGCTTGCTGGCCGCAATTGTCCTTCGAGGGCCAGATGAAGAAAGTATGGATGATAGACTCCGTCCTCTGCTCAGCCAGAAAAGAGGGTGGACCGGTTAGTGCTGCTGCAGCTGGGGAATGCGGGAAGCGCTATCTCTTGGAGCAGTTGCGCCTGCTACCACACGCACTCGTAGTGGCGCTCGGTGGTAAGGCGAAAAAAAGGTTGAGATCGCTCGGGTTCACAACGTTTCTGCCCGCTTTCGCCGCGGCGCCTCCTGGATGCAATTTCTCTGGGGCGTCGGAGTCATGGGATCGCATCCCTGTCGAACTTCGTCGTTTCAATGAGGCCCAACCAGCGGTTCCAGCGGATGGTCCTCGCGCTACGCGCTCGGCCCCCCGCTGAACCTAAGCGTTGGCCGTCACAGATCAACTGTTTCAGCAGGAGGACACGTGGCCAAAGCAAACTTAGTGCTTGTCGACGGAACGACGGTCGCTATTGAGGGAACCGCCGAAGAAGTCGCATTACTACTGCATAAGTTCTCATCGCCGAGCGTGGCAGGGGGTACAACGGGAAAGAGGGCACGCGGAAAGGCCCGCACAGGATCGCCGAAAAAAACTGCGGGAAAGACCCAGCGCAAGGGGCCCCAGCAACTCATGGCCGACCTGGCTGAAGAAGGGTGGTTCAAGTCCAAGCGCACAATCGGCGACGTTCAGAAAAAACTGGAGGAGAAGGGCCACATCTACGCTATGGAGAGCCTGTCGACGCCATTGCTTCGACTAACCAGAAATAGGACCCTAAGGCGAATCAAGGATAAGGTCGGTTGGGCGTACGTCAGCTGATACTTTGAGCCAATAATGGCCGCATCACTACTCCAGGCGTTTCAAGAACTCGACGCTCAAGCGAAACACGCCCTCGCAGAGATCGCATCCCCACTGCTGCTCAGTCTCGCGGCGCTCGATATTGCAGAGCAGCGAGTCGGCGTCCAGCGCCTCACCGCGGAGCACATAGTCGCGTGTCTCGAGGCTGCGGGAGTCGCTGTCAAGCGCAACTCTGTGTCGCGAGCGTTGGCTCGAGCAGGTGGCAAGGTGTCGACCTCCGTAGAACCTTCGGGTGAGATCGGATACCGGCTGATGACCCGGGGCCGGCGTGAAGTCGAACCATACTTAAAGAACAGTGCTCTTTCCGTTGTGCGCATCGAGGGCGGGCGCCCCCACACCGCGCGTCAACATCTTGCGGAGTTGCTTGCCGGCCTCTCAGGTGTCGCGAGAATCTGTGATCCGTACTTCGGACTCCGGACGCTTGAGACGATCGACCACATTCCACCCAAGACCACTATTCGCTTCTTGACTTCGAAAACTAATGAATCCATGCCCAAGACACGAGGCGCGTTTCACGACTTCTCGAAGCAGCGCAAGAACACGGAATTTCGCGTCCTGCCGCCTCCTCACGATCTTCACGACCGCTACGTACTTACCGGGGATTCGCTGCTGCTTGTCGGTCATGGCCTAAAGGACATCGGCGGAAAGGAGTCCTTTGTGATCCGAGTGGAGAAGACCTTCGCTCCGGACCTGATCGAGAGTCTCGCGCAGTCCTTTGACGCTAAGTGGGCAAGCGCAGTGGCACTATGACGGCTAACGTTACACTCCAGGAGGAGCGTAAGTGACACGTATCGTAACTGCGAGCCTCGGGCCCGCGATTTGGCGCGCCGGGCTCGCAGATCCCTACCTCCACTGGAAGCGAGGGAACTCGGCGTGGGAGCTCGCCGTATCCTGGGAGTCCCAGCGCGAATCCCCATCTGGCCTTCCTGAGGAAGTGTTAAGAGTTCTGGCCGCACATCAGTCGTTCGAAAATCCTGTGCTACTTATCGGCGTCGTGGAGCACCGGGTGAAGCTAGATACGACCAAGACTCCATCGCAGAACGACATATGGTGCGTTCTGGGTACCGACACTGGTCACGTCTCTGTTGCAGTCGAAGGCAAAGCCGGCGAAGACTTCGATAAACGCCTCGGCGATTGGCTCAAGTCGGATGGAGACGGGAAGGAACGCCGCCTCGCGTTTCTTTGCGACGTCCTTGGGGCCGAATCAAAGCCTGATCTCGGGCTCCGATATCAGCTTTTTCATCGTGCTGCCTCTGCCGTCCTCGAGGCCAGACGCTGGCGCTTACCCAGGGCGCTAATGCTTGTGCAGTCATTTAGGGAGTCCAAGACGGCCTGGAAAGACTATTCAGACTTCGCGAAATTCCTGGGCCTCGACGTATCGCGCGACAGCGTAGGCGGCCCGGTTAAGGCTTCGGGCGTCGACCTTTACCTTGCTTGGGTCCATAGTGACGTAGGTAAGGACAGCGATGCGGCGGCGGCAGTATGAACGCCTGATGCAGCCGACCGCTAGAAGCCGCGGATGATCGGGGACGTTAAGCCTTAAGGGAGACACTCGTGGCCAAGGAAAAGAAAGAGGGAGGGGCCCAGTTCGTCCGCTACTTCGGACCACTCCTCGACGCGCTAAGAGCAATTGGGGGTTCCGCAAAGCCCGATGAAGCAATTGACCGCATTGCCGAAGACCTGAAGATTCCGGACCAGGTCCTGAATGAAGTGCTCCCTTCAGGAGGGTCTCGCTATAGAAATCAGGTTGCTTGGGCAAGGTTCTACCTTGTGCGTGAGGGACTCCTCGACTCGTCAAAGCACGGTGTGTGGAGCTTGACCGAGAAGGGATTCAAAACCACGCTCACATACGAGCAATCAAGAGAAATCTTCCTGAAGTGGGTTAAGATTTTTCAGGAGCAAAGAGAGAAAAAGGACAAGGATGAGCCGGCGGCGGAGAAAGTCGCAGAGGGTACGGGATCACCCTCAAAGGACTATCGTGAGGAAGTTCTTGAAGTTCTCCTTAAGCTTCCGTCCGATGGGTTTGAGCGACTTTCCCAGCGCTTGCTTAGAGAAGCTGGGTTTACGCAAGTACTGGTAACTGGAAAGAGCGGCGACGGCGGTATTGATGGGGTCGGGACGCTCCAAATTAATCCCCTCGTTTCGTTCAAGGTGTTGTTCCAGTGCAAGCGTTACGCAAGCTCTGTCTCGCCATCTCAGGTTCGTGACTTTCGTGGCGCCATGGGCGGCCGTGCTGACAAGGGAATCATCATTACGACCGGAACGTTTACTGCTGAGGCGCGGCGGGAGGCGTCTCGTGATGGCGTGCCTCCTATTGAGTTAATCGACGGTGAGAAACTTGTCGACATGCTCGAGAAGTTAGAGCTTGGCCTCAAACCAATTACGACGTACGAGATCGAGCATGGGTTCTTCAAGGACTTTGAGGCCTAGCTACGCGTTCGAGACGGACGCGAGTGCTGACGTCGCTGCGCTTCGCCAGCGCGCCGCTAAACTCGGTCGTCAGCAGGATGCCCACGGCCCCCCCGTAGCCCCTTCCCTAAGCACAACTCGGCCATCCTATGGATCCTCAGCTGAAGCCGCTGTTCGAGGCCGCGACGCGGCCCTATGTCGCGGCAGGAAAATACGCGTGGCATTTTGCCAGGGGCAAGCTGCGCCACGACCCGGTCTTCTTTTCCCTACTGCGCCGCGGGCTGTTGCCGGACCGGGGAAGTCTGCTCGACCTGGGTTGCGGCCAGGGCATTCTGTTGTCGCTGCTCAAGGCGGCGAAGGAGCAGTACCAGGCCGGACTGTGGCCGCACGATTGGCCCGCGCCTCCGTTGAACCTCGGCTCGCGGGGGATCGAGTTGAGCGAGCGTCAGGTGCGAGCCGCGCGCCTGGCGCTCGGCGATGGCGTGCAGGTAGTTCAAGGCGACCTGCGCGAGCTGGAATTGCCGGAATGCTCGGTGATCACCATGCTGGACGTGCTCTTCTATCTTGCCAAAGAGGAGCAGGAGCGCCTGCTCGACAAGGCCGCGGGAGCGCTTGCCGGCGGCGGGCTGCTATTGGTGCGCGAAACCGATGCCGGCGGCGGATTCGCGTTCGCGATGAGCCGGTGGAGCGAGCGCTTCGCCGCCGCCCTGCGCGGCGAGTTCAGGCCGCAACTGCATTACCGAAGCGCTGCCGAGTGGATCGCCGAGCTTGCGGGACGCGGTTTCTCCGTCGAAGCGCAGCCGATGAGCGAGGGCACCCCGTTCTCCAACGTCCTGTTCGTGGCGAGAAAGGCCGGGCCGGAGGCGCCGCGCGTCGAGCCCCGGCCCGGTTTCAAGCAGTAGCAGCCTCCTAGCAGAACAGCCAGCGGTGAAACAATCACTCCGACTGGAGCCAGTTCTCGACGACAAGACTTGGAATTCTGAGGAAGTGCCGGACGTTAGCCGCCAGTTACCAGCACCCTAGTACACTTCGGCATGCTTCCCTATGCGGACCGCGCCGTAGTCGAGCCTTCGAAAGTCCGTGACTACCTTCTGTCTGCTAGCCACCCAATCGGGCGCTTCAAGGCTGCGGTCTTCTTCGCGCTAGGTTACGCGCCTGAGAGTTGGCAACGCCTGCGTGATGATCTGCTCGCCCTTGCGCGCACTGGCGATGTAAGGCCCGGCCGGCTCACTCCCTATGGCCAGACGTTACGAGGTCAGTGGTATCCTGATCGGACCGTCCGGGCGCAAAGGCCGCTTTATTTCGGTCTGGTTGCTGCCACTGGACAAGGAGCAACCCGCGCTCGTCACTGCATTTCCGGAGTGAGCCATGTACAAGCTACTCGACACCGTCGCTCTCACTCACGATGTTCCGGACGCCAAGCTTTGCCGTGGCGATCTCGGGGCGATCGTAGAGGTGCACGCATCCGATGCATTTGAGGTCGAGTTTGTGGCTGCCTCCGGCCGTACCCAAGCACTACTCACGCTGCACACCGAGGATCTTCGGCAAGTTGGGGACAAAGACCTCATTGCAGTGCGCTCGCTGCAAGAAGCTGCCGGCTAACCACGCGTTCGAAGACAGACGTTGGGTAGCTCATGCGGGCAATGGCCGTTGTCGTTGCCCTCACATGCGGTACCTCTTCGGTATCTGCCACGTACATCGAGCTCCGTGCTGTTCGCCATAGCTGCGATATCGAGCGCTATGTTTGCCGTCGTGCTCGTCATTGTCGGCGTTGCTCTTGACGCCGCCCGTCGCGCTAAGTAGCGCCTTCAAACATTGCGGTGGTGCCGGACGCGCTGCGAGCGGGCGTCCGTCTGCATTTCCGCGTCGAGCGCGGCGAGCCGCGCACCACGAGCAGCCGCAATTCGACGGCGAATGTTCTCGTGCCCGGGTTCCGCTTTGAGGAGCGCTTCGACAATACAGGTATCGAGCAGGTACTTCACCGCTTGAAGTAGCGGTCACTCGATTTCGGGGCGAATTTCCACGGGCCGGCAGCTTTCATGCGGTCTATAGCGCGCAGCACGGCACGCCCGTAAGCGGTCGATTTGGGGGTCGGCGTTGCTTCGCGTGCTCCGGCACGGTTGGCTGCCGGTCGCCGGGCGGTCGTCGTTACTGTCATACCGCGTCGGGTTGCTTCGAGGGCTGGGCCTGGATGAAGGGCTCCAGCTTCATGCACGCCTCGTGTATCCGCATGACCGTCGGATAGGGCTTCAGGTCGCAGTTGTAGCGCTGCGCGTTGAACACCTGCGGCACTAGGCAGCAATCGGCCATCGTGATCTGATCGCGGAAGCAGTATTTCCCGCTCTTCCTGTTGTCATTGAGGAACGACTCCAACATCCGGAATCCGTCGGCGATCCAATGGCGGTACCAGGCGTTGACGCCCTCCTCGTCCAGCTTGTATGCCGCGCGGATGTGCTTCAGGGTGCGCTGGTTGTTGAGCGGATGGATTTCGCAGGCGACGATCTGCGACAAGGCACGCACATACGCGCGGTCGAGCGGGTCGGAGGGCAATAGCTTCGGTCCTGGGTGAACCTCGTCGAGGTATTCCATGATCGCGAGCGACTGGGTGAGAATGTGTCCCGCGTCATCGAGCGCCGGGACCAGACCTTGGGAGTTGACCGATTTGTACTTCGCCTCGAGGTGCTCCGCCTTCGGAAGGCTGATGAGCGCCGGCTCGTATTTGAGCCCCTTGAAGTTCATCGCGATGCGCACGCGAAACGACGCCGAGGAACGGAAGAATGTGTAGAGCTTCATGGCGTGTCAGATTAGCCGAACCTGAGTTTCATCGCCAGCACCGTCCCGGCGAGCAACAGCGTCAATCCGTTGCATGCAATGATCGGCCAGGCGCCGAGCTCCAGGCCGTATACGAACCACAGCGCCACGCCCGAAGTGAAGGTCAGATACATGGTCAGGGACAGGTCGCGCGCCGAGCGCGTTGTCCAGATGCGCCATACCTGGGGAATGAAAGCGGCCGTGGTGAGCACGCCAGCGACGGCGCCGATCAGATCGACGTTCATGTTTGAACTTTGCCCTTCCTTTCCTCTTCCTGCATTCGCAGAACCCGCCGCTGCACCTTGCCTGTGGTCGTCATGGGCAGAGTTTCGATGAATTCTATCTCCTTGGCGTACTCGTAAGGCGCGAGCTTGCCCCGCACGTGCTGTTGCAGTTCCGCTTCCAGTTCGGCGGAGGAACGGTAACCCGGCGTGAGCACGATGAAGGCCTTGACGATGTGGATGCGCTCGGGATCAGGGCTGCCGACCACGGCGGCGTTGGCAACCGCGGGATGTTTGACCAGGCGACGTCGTTCCATTAGCTCGGTACTTATCCATAACTACCGAAACTATGGAACAATGCCGGCATGGCTTCCGGCATCCATAAGGTCCAGTCGCTAGTTCGCCGCTCCGGCACGGTCCGCTCCCGTGACCTGGTCGCGGCAGGCGCGACGCGCGCCCAGCTTTCGCGCATGGTCGCCGCTGGCGACCTCGTCCGCGTTGCAAGAGGGCTTTACGCGGCACCCGGCTATCAGAGTTCCGAGCACGGTGCGCTGGTCGCGGTCGCCAAGCGCGCCCCGGGCGTGCTGTTTTGCCTGCTCACCGCACTGCGCTTTCACGATCTGACGACCCAGGCGCCCTTCGAGGTCTGGATCGCCATCGGCAACAAGGCGCATCCGCCGCGGCTCGACTATCCGTCTCTGCGCACGATGAGGTTCTCCACCGCATCGCTCTCGGCAGGCGTCGAGACACACCGCGTCGACGGAACAGCCGTACGCGTGACCAGCGTGGCGAAGACGGTCGCGGACTGCTTCAAGTTTCGCAACAAGATCGGACTCGATGTTGCGCTGGAGGCGCTGCGCGAGGCGCGCCGCGCAAAGAAGGCGAACGCCGATGAGCTGTGGCGCTACGCCAAGCTGAACCGCGTGTCGAACGTGATGCGGCCTTACCTTGAGGCGGTCGCGTGAACGCGGGCCTCATCGCCTCCGTGCATGCGCGGCTGCTCGCGCGAACGAAGGAGCTGGGCGAGGATTTCAACCTGACGCTGACGCGTTACGCGGTGGAGCGTTTTCTCTACCGCTTGTCGATCTCTGATCTGCGCGAGCAATTCTGGCTCAAGGGCGCGTTGCTTTTCGATCTCTGGTTCGAAGTGCCCCATCGGCCGACCCGCGACGCGGACTTTCTCGGCTTCGGTCCGCAAGATGCCGCGCTGCTTGGCGATGCGGTGCGCACCATCTGCAACATCCCGGCGGACGACGGCATGGTGTTCGATGCGGGTTCGATCGCCATCCAGGAAATACGCGAGGACGCGCGCTACGGCGGCCTGCGCGCGAGGCTGGTTGGCCTGCTCGGAAAAGCCCGCTCCACCGTGCAACTCGATGTCGGGTACGGTGACGCGGTTACGCCTGGACCGGAAGAGATTGACTACCCCGTCTTGCTGCGGGATCAGCCCGCGCCCCGGCTGCGCGCCTATCCGCGCGCGACCGTTGCGGCCGAGAAGTTCGAAGCGATCGTCAGCATTGGCATGGCCAATAGCCGCATGAAGGATTACTACGACCTGCGCGCGTTGGCGCGGGAGGGTGTCCTGGATGCGGCAACGCTTGCCGATGCGGTTGCCGCAACTTTCGCCCGCCGCGGTACCGCACTCCCGGATGAAATGCCGGTGGGACTCAGCGACGAATTTGCCGAGGATGCGACCAAGCGCGCGCAATGGAATGCGTTTCTCGCCAAGAACCGGTTGGACGCTTCGGCATTGGCGCCCGTGGTCGCGGAAGTCCGGCACTTCATGGCCGATCCGTTGCGTCTGGCGCGCGAACGAGCGCAACGCAGATGAACTCCTTCACCGAGTCCGTCGTCGAGGACGCCGCGCTCGCCTGGCTGGAGTCACTCGGCTACGCAGTCCTGCACGGCCCCGACATCGCTGTCGGCGAGATCGACGTTCATGCTTGACCCTTGCCCTTCCTTTCCTCTTCCCGCATTCGCAGAACCCGCCGCTGCACCTTGCCCGTGGTCGTCATGGGCAGGCTGTCGATGAATTCTATCTCCTTGGGGTATTCGTAAGGCGCGAGCTTGCCGCGCACGTGCTGCTGCAGCTCCGCTTCCAGTTCGGCGGAGGGACGGTAGTTCGCTGTGAGCACGATGAAGGCCTTGACGATGTTGGTGCGCTCGGGGTCCGGGCTTCCGACCACCGCGGCGTTGGCCACCGCGGGATGCTTGACCAGGCAGTTCTCGATCTCGGAGGGGCCGATGCGGTAGCCGGCGCTCTTGAACATGTCGTCGGCGCGGCCCTGGTACCAGAAATCTCCGTCCTCGTCCCGCTTGGCGAGATCGCCGGTGCGGCACCACTTGCCGGTGTATTTTTTTCGCGTGGCTTCGGGATTCTTCCAGTATTCGAGAAAAAACACGGGATCGCCGTCGTCCCAGGCCGCTACTTCCCCGACTTCGCCTGTGGGGACCTCTTTGCCCGCGTCGTCGATGCAGGCGACGCGATGGCCCGGGTACGGCCGGCCGATCGAGCCCGGCTTGGCCGGCCAAAGCGTATGCGAATTGCCGACGATGTAATTGATCTCGGTCTGGCCGAACATCTCGTTGACGGTGACGTCCAGCGCCTCTTGGCTCCAGGCGAACACCGTCTCGCCCACCGATTCTCCGGCGCTCATGATCGAGCGCAAGGAAATCTCGTAACGCTCCTTCGGCCGCGGCACCGCCTTCATCATCATCTTGAGCGCGGTCGGAAAGAGAAATGTGTTGCGCACGCCGTATTTCTGCATCAGCCACAGGGCCTTTTCGGGATCGAAGCGGCCGCGGTAGCCGAGCAGCGGAACTCCGTGATACAGCGACGGAAGCAAGGCGTCCATCAGCCCGCCCGTCCACGCCCAGTCGGCCGGAGACCAGAACAGGTCGCCCGCCTGGGGAAAGAGATCGTGCGAATGCACGAAGCCCGGAATATTCCCCAGGAGCACGCGCTGCGGCATGAGCGCCCCCTTGGGCGGGCCGGTCGTGCCGCTGGTATAGACGAGCAGCGCGGGTTCGTCCGCTGCGGTATCGACCGCAGTGAAGTGACTCGACGCTTTTTCAAGCAGCGTCTCCCACGGCCGCGCCCAGGATTCCCGCGCGCCCGCGACGCCGATGACGAATTTCAGAAGCGGAAGCCTGTCGCGAATCTGGGCGAGGTTCGGCAGCGATGCGGGATCGACCAGAGCCGCAACCGTTTCGCTATTCTGAAGCCGGTACTCCAGCGCCTCAGGGCCGAACAGCACCGAAAGCGGCATCGCCACGGCGCCCATCTGGTAACAGGCAATATGCGCAATGGCCGTTTCCACGCGCTGCGGCAGGATGACGCCGACCCGGTCGCCGCGCTTGATGCCCAGGCCCGCGAGCGCATTCGAAAGCCGGTTTGCCTGCTGCTGAAGATCCCAGAAGCTGCAGGCGGCGGTGGCTCCGCCCTCGTCTTCCCAGTACAGAGCGAAGCGGGTGCGGTCCTGCGCGTGCCGGCCGCAGCAGGCGACGGCCATGTTGAAGCGCGCCGGCACCTGCCATCTGAAACTATCGTAGACCTCGCGATAACGGTCCGACAAGCCCTGTCTCTCTTGCTCAGGCGAACCGTCTTACCGCGAGCGCGGCGATATCGTCCGACGGCGGAGCGCCCCGTGAATATCGGTGCACCGCACCGATGACATCCTGCACGATCGCCATGGCGCTCTCATTGCGCGCCCCGCGCAGGGCTTCTTCGAGCCGCTTCTCGCCGAACAGGACCCTGTCCGCGTCGGTTGCTTCCGTCACCCCGTCGGTGTACGCGAACAACACCTCTCCAGGCCCGATGATCAACGACTGCTCGCGATACACCGCACCCTCGAGGATGCCGAGCGGTACGCTACGTGCGCCCTCGATCGGCCGGACCTCCCCATCGCGGTCTCTAACGTACGGTGGGTTGTGTCCGGCATTGCAGAACCGCAACTGCCCGCTTCTTGGGTCGAGGAAGGCGAGAAACATCGTGACGAACATCCGGCTATCGTTGCTCCGGCAGAGTTCCTCGTTGACGCGTGCCATGATCTGCGCCGGATCCGGATCGGAGTGCGGATCGATCGCCGACAACTTTGCGGTCACACGCAGAAGATCCACCGTTCGCGCCATGAACAGGGCCGCCGGGACGCCCTTTCCCGAGACATCGCCCACTGCCAGGCACAACGTTCCGCGCGGCGTGACGAAAAAGTCGTACAGGTCCCCGCCGACCTCGCGCGCCGGCTCGATCAGGGCGTGCAGATCCAGGGTCCCTGCCAGCGCGGTGAGCGCAGAGGACCTGGGAAGCATGCCCTCCTGTATCTCGCGTGCGAAGCGCAGTTCCTGCTCGATGTGCTCGAGCTTCAGGCGTTGCTTGAATCCCTCCAGCAGTTTGCTGTTGCTGATACGCATCCGCGTGCTCAACAGCGCGAGCAGGTTGCGCACAACGCGCCCGTCGCTCATGAACCGAGACCAGAACTGTTCCCGGTCGAGTGCCAGTATCCTGCTGCCTCTTTCCGCTATTACGAAGGCCGACACCGGACTGCCGTCGATGATCGACATCTCGCCGATGCAATCTCCTGCTTCGATCGGGATCGAATTCGGCGAATCGGCAGCGTCCAAGTGGACGCGCATTCGTCCCTCGATCACGAAAAAAATGCTGGTGTTGGGACGACCCGGATCGAGCAGGAGCGTATCGGCCTGGATCTCGTGGACTGTACAATATTGGATTGCGTCCTCGATGGCGGAATACGCCACACCCCCGAAGAGCTGCAGGTGCGAAATAAATCCGTTGCGCCGCCGCTCGCGCACCCTGCGTTCACGCTCCAGCGTTTTTCCGTCCTGACCAAGAGATCGAAACGTCGCTGCCCCGGGCTTGCGCCGATCGGCGGCGCGCGGCTTGTCGCGCGGCCTCGATGCCGTGCTGTGCTCGCCTAGGTGATTCATCTGCGGTGATCCTTTGACGACGGGTCGCGGCGGCATGCCCGGGCGCGCCGCGGCTGTTCCGCCCATTGCGATCGCGACTCGAAAGCCTATCATACCGGACCATTCATGTTGAATCGCGACAATGCACTCGACAAAGATCACGATCGCCAACCGCCTGCCTGAAATCAGGCGCGTCGCGGACGTAGTGGACGCCTTTTGCGCGCGCCATGCCGTGCCCCAGCGCTTCGTTCATGAAACGCAGATCGTTCTGGATGAGATTCTGAGCAACGTGATTCGTCACGCCTTCACCGATACCGCGGAGCACGAGATCTGCGTGGCGTTGGACTTGTCGGGCGACGACCTGCTCGCCGCGATCGAGGACGACGGCATGCCCTTCGACCCGACGCTGACCGGCGTCAAGCTAATCGCGGGACGCGCTAATACCGGGGAGGGCGGCCTTGGGCTCGCCTTTATTCGCGCACTGTGCGGCCGGATCAGCTATCGGCGCGAGGTCGGACGGAATCACCTGAGCGTCGCCTGGCGCATTCAGGGGGGCGGCCTCGGTGACCGAATCTCCCCGCACAGCCCGCCAGTTGCGCCGCACGAAGAGGCGTCCGGGATGAACACCGAGCGGCACCCCGACGCTGCGAACGCGAAGACGAGGAAGGCGCAGCTCGATGGCCCCATTACGGACGGCGGACGCCATGTCGCCGTCGCCTTGAACCCAATAATCCGCAAAGGAGAGAGCGTGGAGATCATCGCAACGCAGTTGCAGGAATTCTCGGCTGTCGAGGTCAGAGGGCGCATCGACAGCACCACCGCAGGCAGCCTGCAGGAAAGGCTCTGCGCACTCGCGCGCAGCGGCCACAAGGGCCTGATCGTCGATCTCGCTCAGGTCCCGTACATGAGCAGCGCGGGTTTCCGCGCACTGCTCCTCGCGGCCAAGGCGGGTGAGGACAGCGGGTGTGCTCTCGCCCTCTACGGTCTCAACGGCGAAGTTCGGCGGCTTTTCACGATCGGTGGCTTTGACGAACTTTTCCTGGTTTTGGCAACGCGTGAGGACTGCGTAGCGCAGCTGCGGTCCAAGTCCGCGTAAGCAAAACAACGATGAAAAAACCCGAGAACGTCATCTATGGCGTGGACGATGTCCCGCCGCATTCCGTCACGCTGCTCAACGCCGCGCAGCACGTCGGGGTGATTGCGATCAATCTGGTCTACCCGCTGCTGATCTTCCGGCTCGCGGGCGTGCCTCCGGATACCGTCGTCGCGCTGCTCGCCGTCGGCATGGCGATCCTCGGCATATCGACGTTCCTGCAGGCGGCGCCCAGGGGGCCGATAGGTTCAGGCTACCTGTGTCCCTCGACGTTTACCGCGACCTACCTCGCACCCTCGCTCCTTGCGGTGAAGGCGGGAGGGTTGCCGCTCGTCTTCGGAATGACGGTTTTCGCTGGACTGATCGAAGTCGCGCTCGCGCGTGCTCTGCACCGCTTGCGGGCGCTGGTCCCGGTCGAGCTCTCCGGGTTGGTCATCCTTCTGATCGGTATGACGGCCGGACTGGTGGGCGTGCGTACGCTCCTCATCGACGACGCGCAGGCACCGAGCGGACAGGATTGGACTGTCGCCGCGTGCACCCTGGGGATTACGATTGTCCTCAACATCTGGGGCAAGGGGCTTGCGCGCATGCTGTGCGCGCTGCTCGGCATGGCCGCCGGCTACGTCGTTTCAGCGTGGTTCGGCCTCTTCTCTCCTGCGGACCTCGCGCGCCTTGGTGCGACGCCGTGGATCGCATTGCCCACCCTCGTCCATGTTTCCTGGTCGTTCGACGCGGGGCTCGCGGCGGCATTCGCGGTAGCCGCGCTCGCGGCAGCGATGAAGGCCGTCGGCACGCTGACTATCTGCCAACGCACCAACGATGCGGCGTGGGTGCGCCCCGACGGCGCGTCCAATGCCCGAGGGGTCACCGCCGACGGCTTGGGCACCGCGCTCTCCGGCCTGCTTGGTGGTGTCGGAATCAACACCGCTACGCCCTCGGTGGGACTCGCTGCCGCCACGGGCGTGGCGAGCCGCCGCGTCGCTTATGCCGTTGGAGCGATTTTCATCGCGCTCGCACTGACACCGAAAGTCTCGGCGCTGCTCGCGCTCATGCCGCGCCCGGTGATGGGCGCCGCGCTGGTCTTTGCCGCATGCTTCATCCTGATCAACGGCCTGCAGGTTATTACATCGCGCCTGCTCGATGCGCGCCGCACCCTGACGATCGGCCTGGGCCTCATCGCCGGGATCACCGTGGAAGTGATCCCCGCCATCATCGCCGGGGCGCCGGGATGGGTCAGGCCCCTCGTTGGATCGTCTCTTGTGTTCGGCACACTCATCGCCCTGGCCTTTAATCTGATCTTTCGCATCGGGGTCCGCCAGTCGGTGGAAATCGCGCTGCGCGCCGACGCCTACGACCCGGCAAAGGTGGAGGAGTTTCTGCGTCGCAACGGCGCACGCTGGGGCGCGCGGCCGGACATCGTCAACCGCGCGGTGTTCGGCGCGGGGCAACTCATCGAAGCCGCCATTGATCACGGGCACGCCACGGGCGCCCTCGAATTGCAGGCACGCTTTGACGAGTTCGATTTCGACCTGCGGCTGAGCTACCTCGGTACCCTGCTCGAATTACCCGAGCAGCGCCCGGGAACACAGGAGATTCGCGACACGGACGCAGGCGCGATGCGCCTGGCGGGCTTTCTCCTGCGCCGCAACGCCGATCGCGTACGGGTCGAGCAGAATGGGGCCCGTGCCGTGATCTGGTTTCATTTCGACCACTGATCCCAAACGCACCGCGCGTTGCGGATATGAATCGGGCCTGTCGTCTATACTTTCCCGATATGTCGACGATGAGAGTACGTGAAACATGAGGATCCCCGGATCCATGAAAGCCCTTGTATTCGATGCCTACGGCACTCTTTTCGACGTGCACTCGGTCATCGCGCTATGCGAGGAACTCTGGCCGGGCAAAGGCGCGGCTTTGAGTCAGCTGTGGCGCACGAAGCAGCTCGAGTACACCTGGCAGCGCAGCCTGATGCGGCGCTATGAAGACTTCGGCCGCGTCACCGCGGCGGGCCTGCGCTACGCCTGCGCGGCGCTTGGACTGCAACTCGACGAAGAGCGCCGCCGCAAGGCGAGCGAAGCCTACCTCGAACTCGCGACCTTCCCCGAAGTGCGCAGCGCCCTCGCCGAACTCAAGGCCATGCAGCTCAAGCTCGCGATCCTCTCGAACGGATCGCCGGCGATGCTGCGGCCGGTGGTGGCGAACGCCGGGCTGCGCGGCCTCATCGGGACGGTCATCAGCGTCGACAGCCGCAAAATCTACAAGCCCTCGCCCGAGGTGTACCGGCTTGCCGTGAGCCGGCTGCGCGTGCCCAAGGCGGCGATAGGCTTTGTTTCGAGCAACTGCTGGGACGCGTGCGGCGCAAAATCCTTCGGCTTTCGCACCTTCTGGATCAACCGGACCGGGGCGCCCGTCGACGAGCTGGGCGCGGCGCCCGACACCACCATCAGGAGCCTCGACGAGCTACCGGCCCTGGTTCGGCGTCCGGCCTCATAGCCGCGCATCTCTCCCGCCGATGAACTTCTGCTCGAACTGCGGCGCCAAGGTGGTGCTGCGCGTGCCGCCGGGCGATTCCGTTCCGCGTCACGTCTGCGACAATTGCAGCACCATCCACTATCGCAATCCGCTGATAGTGGTCGGCACCATCCCCGAATGGGAAGACCGGATCCTGCTGTGCCGGCGCGCCATCGAGCCGCGTCACGGGTATTGGACGCTTCCCGCCGGATTCATGGAGCTCGGCGAAACCACCGCTCAAGGCGCGCTACGCGAAACCATGGAGGAAGCAAGAGCGCGCGTCGAACTCGGCGAAGCGTTTTCGCTTCTGTCCGTCCCGAACGTGAACCAGGTGCACCTCTTTTACCGCGCCCGCCTGCTCGAACAAAAGTTCGCCGCCGGCGAGGAAACTCTGGAAGTGCGGCTATTTGACGAAAGCGAGATTCCCTGGGACGCCATCGCCTTCCGCACGATCTCGACGACGTTGCGGCACTTCTTCTCCGACAGGAAAGACGGGCAGTTCCGCCTGCACGCGGGAGAGATTCTTCCGTCGAGATGACCTCGCCTGCGGCGAGGTCATCCCCGCGAACGCGGGGATCCAGCGACTTTCACGACCCTGGATTCCCGCTTGCGCGGGAATGACACTAAAGGTTATAACCTTGCTCGTTGTGCAGCACCGTATCGAGGCCTTCGTTCTCCTCCTCCGGCTGCACCCGCATCCCGGCCACCGCGTCGCTCACCTTGAGCAGTATCCAGGTGACCACGCCCGACCACACCGCGACCGCGATCACCCCGGTGAGCTGTACCAGCACCTGACCGCCCATCGTCATCTTGTCCGGATAGCCCACGCCGCCGAAGGCGGCCGCGGCGAACACGCCGGTGAGAATCGTTCCGAGCAGGCCGCCGACCCCGTGCACCGGGAACACGTCGAGCGAGTCGTCCACCTTGAGCGAGCGCTTCATGAAATTGGTGGCGAAGAAGCATGCAACGCCAGCGGCGGCGCCGATGACAAGGGCGCCGATCGGCCCGACGAAGCCCGAGGCCGGCGTAATCGTGCCGAGCCCCGCGACCATGCCGGTCACAATGCCGAGCGCCGAAGGCTTGCCGAAGCGCACCCATTCGCACACCATCCAGGCGAATGCCCCTGTCGCCGCGCCGATGTGCGTCACCAGCATCGCCATGCCCGCGGTGCCGTCGGCCGCGAGCGCGCTGCCCGCATTGAAGCCAAACCAGCCCACCCACAGCATGCAGGCGCCGGTCACCGTCATGGTCATGTTGTGCGGCGGCATGGGCGTTTCAGGGAAGCCCCTGCGCTTGCCGAGCACGAGCGCGCAGACCAACGCCGCAATGCCGGCGTTCAGGTGCACGACCGTGCCGCCGGCGAAATCCATGATTCCCATCTTCTGCAGCCAGCCGTCGCCCCACACCCAGTGGGCAACCGGCGCATAGACGAAGACGAGCCACAGCAGGCTGAAGAGCAGCATGCCTGAGAACTTCACACGCTCGGCATAGGCGCCGAGGACGAGCGCCGGCGTGATGATCGCGAAGGTGAGCTGGAACATCGAGAACACGGTCTCCGGGATGTTGCCCTTGAGCGTGCCAACGCCGATCCCGGACAGGAAGGACTTGGCGAACCCGCCATACCAGGCGTTGCTCGCGCCGCCGTCGCCGAAGGCGATGCTATATACGAAGACCACCCATGCGAGCGTCACCACGCAGGTGATCGCGAAACACTGCATGAGAACGGAGAGCACGTTACGCGAGCGCACCAGCCCGGCGTAGAACAGGGCCAGCCCGGGGAGCGTCATGAACAGGACGAGCACCGACGCGGTGAGCACCCAAGCGGTGTTTGCTGCGTCCAGCTTCGGCGGCTCGGCCGCCGCTGCGAACGGCGCGTGAAGCAAGAACGAAACCAACAGGAAAATAGTGAGGGAAAAACGGCAGCGAATTCTTGTCATTGAGTGCTCCTCCCTTGCGTGCGCCCAAGGCTGTAGTGCCTGTGAGCATCGCATTTTGCCCTAATTCGGTGCTTCGCCCAAATCGACTGCGATGCCGGGGCTTCACCCTCACGGCTGAGCCTGCTGGTCCGCCCGCGCAGTTGACACGGTCCACCCGCACCCCTTAGCGTTACGACGGGTTGCCTATGCACAGACGCGATTTCATGCACGCCTGCGCCGCCTCGGCGCTCGGCGTTTCGTTGCCGGCGGTCGCGGCCGACGCAAAGCCGCGGTTCTATTCACGCGCCCGGCTGGTCGAGCCGGCGGGCCGGCCGCTCAGCGCGAAATCGCTCGCGGCAAACCGGAACTTCATTTTTCACTACCCGTTTGCCGGGACGCCCTGCTTTCTGCTGAACCTCGGCAGCCCGACCAAGCCCACGGCGCAGCTCAAAACGGCGAACGAGCAAATTTACCAGTGGCCCGGCGGAGTCGGCGTGGACCAGAGCATCGTCGCCTACTCCGCGATCTGCGCCCATCGACTGACCTATCCCACCCGCGAGATCAGCTTCATCAGCTACCGCGGCGAAAAATCAGCCGGAAGCAAATTCTCCCGCGTGATTCACTGCTGCTCGGAGCACAGCCAGTACGACCCTTCCGAGGGCGCGAAGGTGGTGGCGGGCCCCGCGCCGCAGCCGCTCGCGGCGATCCTTCTCGATTACGATCCAAACAGCGACGGCTTGTACGCCGTCGGGACCCTCGGCGGGGAGCTGTTCAACGAGTTTTTCAGCAAGTACGAGTTCCGCCTCGCGGTCGATCACCGTGGGCAAGCCCGCACCGCCGTTGCGGGAAGCTGCGTCGTGAGCGAGCTGACCGAGTACTGCAAACAGCAGGTGAAATGCTGAAGGCAGGATCGAGGCAATGATTCCCTGGCTGGAGCGCAGCACGCCCTTCCCGCCGGTCCAGTCGGCGCTTAGGGATCCGAACGGCCTGTTAGCTGCGGGGGGCGACTTGTCATCCGAGCGCCTGCTCGATGGATACCGTCACGGGATTTTCCCGTGGTTTTCCGAAGGCGACCCGATCCTGTGGTGGAGCCCGGACCCGCGCATGGTTTTGTTCCCCGAGGAACTCAAGATTTCGCGCTCGCTCGGAAAAACCCTGCGCAATCGCCGCTACGAAGTGCGCTTCGATTCGGCCTTCGATGAAGTCATGGCGGGCTGCGCCGCGCCGCGCAGCAGCGAAGCCGGCAGCTGGATCACCGGTGAGATGCTCGAGGCTTACCGCGGGCTGCACGGAATCGGCTGCGCGCACTCGGTTGAAACCTGGATCGATGGAGCGCTTGCCGGAGGACTCTACGGCGTCGCAGTCGGCCAGGTGTTTTTCGGTGAGTCGATGTTCTCCCGCGGCAGGGACGCCTCCAAGATCGCGCTGGTCGCGTTGGTCGCGCATCTGAAGTCGGCCGGATTCCGGATCATCGACTGCCAGATGCGCACGCGGCACCTGGAGTCGCTTGGGGCTCGCCAGATTCCGCGGCGACGGTTTTCCCGGCTGCTCGAACAGTTGATACACTACCCGCGTCCGCCGGGCAGTTGGTCCGACGCATCCTTCGTGCACGAGCCATGTCGAAGCTGAACGATCTGCCGCACGCAGTACTGCAGTTCTACGTCACCGCGCCCTACCCGTGCAGCTACCTGCACGGAAGGATGGCGCGCTCGCAGGTTGCCACTCCAAGCCACTTGATCGGCACCGAGCTCTACGCCGATCTGGTGCGCCTCGGCTTTCGCCGCAGCGGCATCTTCACCTACCGGCCCTACTGCGACCACTGCCGCGCCTGCGTTCCGGTGCGCGTCCCGGTCGAAGAGTTTCGCGCCTCGCGCAGCCAGCGGCGGGCCTTTGCAAAACACGAGGAACTGCAGTCCGCGGTGACGGGCCTGCGTTTCCGGGTCGAGCATTACTCGCTCTACCTTCGCTATCAGGCGAGCCGCCACGCCGGCGGCGGCATGGACCAGGACAGCCGCGATCAGTACTCGCATTTTCTGCTGCAGAGCCGGGTGAACACGCGGCTGGTGGAATTCCGCGACAAGGGGAAGCTCGTGGTGGTGGCGATCGTCGATCACCTGGGAGACGGACTTTCCTCCGTTTACACGTTCTACGATCCCGGCGCCGCCGGCGCGAGTTTCGGCACCTTTAACATCTTGTGGCAGATCGAGCAGTGCCGCCGCCTCTCCCTGCCCTATCTGTACCTCGGCTACTGGATCAAGGACAGCCGCAAGATGTCCTACAAGGCGCGTTTCCAGCCGATCGAAGGTTTCATCGACGGCGCCTGGCGCCGTCTCGATCCGGACGAAATCGGTTTCTGAGCAGAACGCGCCGGTGCGCCGCGGTAAAATAGCGCCATGGTTTATCGCGCCGTCCGGCCGCTGCTGTTCGCGCTCGATCCGGAAACGGCGCACTGCCTCAGCCTGGCATCCCTCGATGCCCTGACGCGGTTCGGCGCCGCGTCTTTTGTCGCTTCCGCCCCGCCGCGTATTCCCGTGCGGGTGATGGGGCTGGATTTCCCCAATCCCGTGGGCCTTGCAGCGGGCCTGGACAAAGACGGCGAGCACATCGATGGACTCTCTGCCCTGGGTTTCGGCTTTCTCGAAGTCGGAGCGGTCACGCCGCGCCCGCAGCCGGGGAATCCCAGGCCGCGCCTTTTTCGTTTGCCCGAGGCCGAAGCGCTTATCAACCGTCTGGGCTTCAACAGCGGCGGCGTCGATGTCCTCGTCGAAAACATCCGCCGTTCCCGCTACCGCGGCATCCTGGGAATCAACATAGGGAAGAATTTCGACACTCCCAACGAGCGCGCGGCCGACGATTACATCGCCTGCCTGCGCAAGGTATACGCGCACGCGAGCTTCGTCACGGCGAATATTTCCTCGCCCAACACCAAAGACCTGCGAGCGCTGCAGCGCGCCGATGGTCTCGACGGACTTCTTGTCGCCCTGACCGCAGAGCGCGACCGACTGACAAGGCAGCACGGAAAACGCGTTCCTCTGGCCGTAAAGATCGCACCCGATCTGGACGAGGCCGCGATCGAGACGATTGCGGACCGCATCGTCGCGCGCGGCATCGACGCCGTAATCGCCACCAATACCACCGTGTCGCGCGAGGGGGTCGAGCATCTGCCTGCGAGCCGCGAGCAAGGCGGCCTTTCCGGCGCGCCGCTCAAAGCGCGCGCCACGGCGGTAGTGGCCAGGCTGCGCCGCGCGCTGCCCTCGAGCGTGTCGATTATCGGGGTCGGCGGGATCGCGAACGCCACCGACGCTGGCGAGAAGCTGGACGCCGGCGCAAGCCTCGTTCAGCTCTACACCGCGCTCGTCTATCGAGGGCCGGCGCTCGTGGGCGAGATCGTGCGCGGCCTGGCGGCGACGCGACAGGCTCGATGAGCGGCCTCACCGAACAAATCGACGCCCTGCTCCCGCAGACGCAGTGCACGAAGTGCGGTTATCCCGCGTGCAGGCCCTATGCCGAAGCGATCGCGAAGGGCGAGGCCGATATCAATCAATGCCCGCCGGGAGGCGAGGCGGGCGTGCGCAAACTCGCGGCGCTGCTTCGCCGCGAGGCCAAGCAACTCGATCCTCGCTACGGCGTCGAGCAGCCGCGCCGCGTCGCGCTGATCGACGAGGCGCGCTGCATCGGCTGCACGCTGTGTATCCAGGCCTGTCCGGTGGATGCGATCGTCGGCGCGCCCAAGCTGATGCACACGGTCGTGGTTGACCTTTGCTCGGGCTGCGACCTGTGCGTTCCACCTTGCCCGGTGGACTGCATCGACATGGTCCCCGCGATCGGTGACGACGCAATCTGGGACCGGGCCCGGGCGGACACAGCTCGTGAACGCTTCGAGTTGCGCGGCTCGCGCCTGGAGCGCGAGCGCAGCGAACGCGCCGAACGCCTGGCGCGGCGCGCCCTCGAGACGAAACGCTCCGATCCGGAGAGTGAGAAGAAACGCGCCGTCATCCAGGCGGCAATCGAACGCGCGCGGGCGAAGCGCGCCGCGGTCACACCGCGCAACACCGATCACCTCCCCGCCGACGCCCGTGCGCAGATCGCCGAAGTCGATGCGCGCCGGGCGCAGATCAGGAAGGCGATCGAAGACGCTAAGGAGCGGGGCCGGTGAACCCCGAAAAACGCCGGAAGATCTTCGAGCGGCTGCGCTCGGCAAACCCGAAGCCGACGACCGAGCTCGCGTACCGGACACCCTTCGAGCTGCTGGTGTCGGTCGTGCTGTCGGCGCAGGCGACCGACAAGAGCGTGAATCTCGCCACGGAAAAACTCTATCGCAGAGCCGACACACCGCAGGCGTTTCTCGCACTCGGCATGGAAGGCCTCATCGAATCCATCCGCACGATCGGCCTGTATCGCTCGAAAGCGAAGCACATCCTCGAGACCTGCCGCCTGCTGGTCGAGCGCCACGGTGGGGCGGTGCCGGAATCACGCGAGGCGCTGGAAGCCCTGCCCGGCGTGGGCCGGAAAACCGCAAATGTGATCCTCAACACCGCGTTCGGGCATGCCACCATCGCGGTCGATACGCACATCTTCCGCGTCGCCAACCGGACCGGCATCGCACCCGGCAAGGACGTGCGCGAGGTCGAAGACAAGCTCCTGAAATTCGTCCCGGAGGAATTCCGCAAGGACGCCCACCACTGGCTGATCCTGCACGGGCGCTACGTGTGCAAGGCGAGAAAGCCGGAGTGCCCGACGTGCGCGATCAGGGATTGGTGCGACTACCGCGGAAAAACCAAGGAGTGAATGCGCCACTGAACGCGCGGTTATTGCGCCGTCCCGGTACGGGCCCTTCTGCCGGACAGGCATCGTTGCAAGCCGGCCGCCACCGCCTCGGCGATGCGTTTGCGCACGCTCTCCAATTGCATCTGCAGTTCCTCGTCACGGTTGACGATCACTCCGGCTTCCAGGAGCACGGCCGGAGTCCTCGCCGTCTTGAGCACGATCAGGTTGTCGTAGTAGTGAACGCCGTTGGTCTTGTCGGCGAACGGCTTGGATTCGCCCGGAATCCTATCGGCGTGATAGAGCGAAGGCGAGAAACCGGCGTGACGCATCGCCTCGCCTATCGCCGAGGCGCAAGCGAGACTCCTGCCGACAAGAGCGCTCTTGCGGGAAACGAACAGTGAAAATCCAGCGTAGCGGTCGCTGAACAGGCGCTGTACGCTATCGTACTCCCAGGTTTCGAGAAAATGCGGTTGCACCGAATCGTGATGCACCGAAAGGAAGAAGTCCGCATTCGCGCCGACGGCAGTGCGGCCCACCAGCTTCGACATGAAACCGTCGCCGCCGATCAGGAAGCTGCCCAATCCCTTTCCGAGAACGGCGGATTCGATCTCCAGAGCGAGCTCCCGGTTGAATTCCAGCTCGGGGCGCCCGCGCGCGCTGGTCGCGCCCGGCTCCTCGAGGAAATGGCCCACATCGATGGCCACGGTCTCGCGCGCCTGAACGCTCGCCGCGGCGAGGACGAAGGCAAACAGGAAGATTCGCACGGGCGGATTGTGCGCGAGCCCCGCCCCTGCCGCAAGAAGCCGCTAAAATAGCCGATGAAGCCGACGCCAAGCGCGGCTTCATCCCGCGCGCGTTGGAGCGGACTGCATGCCGCTCAACGCGCGCCCCTTCCTTAGCAAAGGGACGACAAATGCGCTTTGGTGGTTCCGCGGCCTACGTCTCCACAGACGACCTGACCCTCGCAGTCAATGCGGCGATCACGCTCCAGCGCCCGCTGCTGGTCAAAGGCGAGCCCGGGACGGGCAAGACCATGCTGGCCGTGGAAGTGGCAAAGGCGCTCGGCCTGCCGCTGCTCGAATGGCACATCAAGTCCACCACCAAGGCGCAGCAGGGACTGTACGAGTACGACGCGGTGAGCCGCCTGCGCGATTCCCAGCTCGGCGACTCCCGCGTGCAGGAGATCCGCAACTACATCGTCAAGGGCATGCTGTGGCAGGCGTTCACCTCGGAAACGCCGGTGGTCCTCCTCATCGATGAGATCGACAAGGCCGACATCGAATTTCCGAACGACCTGCTGCGCGAGCTCGACCGCATGGAGTTCTTCGTCTACGAGACGCGCGAACTCATCAAGGCGAAAAGCCGTCCGGTCGTGTTCATCACCTCGAACAACGAAAAAGAACTGCCCGACGCCTTTCTTCGGCGCTGTTTTTTCCACTACATCCGCTTCCCCGACAAGGAGACGATGGAGAAAATCGTCGAGGTGCATTTCCCCGGCCTCAAGAAATCGCTGCTGCGCGAAGCGCTCGAAGCGTTCTTCGAGGTACGCGAGGTCCCGGGCCTGAAGAAAAAGCCCTCGACCTCGGAACTGCTCGACTGGTTGAAGCTGCTGCTCGCCGAGGACATTCCGCCCGAAGCGCTGAAAAGCAAGGACCGCAAGACCATCATCCCGCCGCTGCACGGCGCGCTGCTGAAGAACGAGCAGGACGTGCACTTGTTCGAGCGGCTCATTTTCATGTCGAGGCAGACAAGATAACGCGCACCTGCGCCCTCTCCCGCGTACGGAAGAGGGCTGGGGTGAGGGCCATGCTTTCCACTTTCTTCGTCAAGCTCAAAGACAGCAGGATCCCGGTTTCGATCAAGGAGTGGCTGACGCTGCTCGAGGCGATGAAAAAGAACGTGATCTCGCCCTCGATCGACGAGTTCTACTACTTGTCGCGAATGACCTTGGTCAAAGACGAGCAGAATTTCGACAAGTTCGACCGTGCCTTCGGCGAATACTTCAAGGGGATCGAGTCGATCGCGGGGATCGAATTCGACGTTCCCCTCGAATGGCTGCTCAAGCAGGCCGAGTTGAACCTGTCGCCCGAGGAAAAGGCGATGATCGAGGCCCTGGGGGGCTGGGAAAAACTCATGGAGACGCTTAAAAAACGCCTCGAAGAGCAAAAAGGCCGCCACCAGGGCGGGAACAAATGGATCGGCACGGCCGGCACTTCGCCTTTCGGAGCCTACGGCTACAACCCCGAAGGCGTTCGCATCGGCCAGGACAAATCGCGCAACCGCAGCGCCGTCAAAGTCTGGGACCAGCGCGAGTACCGCAACCTCGACGACTCGGTCGAGTTGGGGACACGCAACATGAAAGTGGCGCTAAGGAGGCTGCGCAAGTTCACCCGCGAAGGTGCCCCGGAAGAGCTCGACCTCGACATGACCATCGACAAGACCGCGCGCAATGCCGGCTGGCTCGACCTGCACATGCGCCCCGAGCGCCACAACGCGGTCAAGGTGCTGATGTTCCTCGACATCGGCGGCACGATGGACGATCACATCAAGCTGTGCGAGGAGCTGTTCAGCGCGGCGAAGACCGAGTTCAAGCACCTCGAGTACTTCTACTTCCACAACTGCCCCTACGACTACGTGTGGAAGGACAATCGGCGCCGGCATTCCGAACGCACGCGCACCTTCGACATCCTGCACAAGTACGGCCATGACTATAAGCTGGTGTTCGTGGGGGACGCGACCATGAGCCCCTACGAGATCCTGCAGCCCGGAGGTTCGGTCGAGTACTCAAACGATGAGGCCGGCGTGGTGTGGATGAAACGCATGCTCGACGTTTATAACAAGGCCGTCTGGCTCAACCCCGAGCCCGAGGAGATCTGGCCGTACCGTCAGTCGATCGGGATCCTCAAGGAAATCATGGGCGGACGCATGTATCCCACGACGATCGTTGGCCTTGAGCGCGCGATGCGCGCGCTCGTCAAATAGGCCGGTCAGGCACCCCAGTCAACCGTTCATAAGGAGAGACATGCCGTCACGACGGAAGCGCATGTGTATAATTGTTAAATATCGTACACATGAGGGTTTTCACCGTGCGCACAAACATCGTGATCGACAACAAGCTCATTGCTCAAGCCTTGAAGTTGACGGGGATCAAGACCAAGCGAAGGGCGGTTGAGGTGGGGTTGGAGTTGTTGGTGAAAATGGCGCGGCAGGAGCAGATACGCGGCGCGCGCGGCAAGCTTCGCTGGGAGGGTGATCTCGACGCCATGCGGCGCGACGCATGATGGTCGTTGACAGCAGTGTCTGGGTGGATTTCTTCAACGGCACCAGGAACAAGCAGACCGACCTGCTGGATCAGCTGCTCGGCCACGAGCGAATCCTGATCGGCGACATCATCCTGACCGAAGTATTGCAGGGGTTTCGTCGTGACGCGGAATTCCAACGGGCTCGGGAGCTGCTGGAGGCGTTGGAATTCCGCGCAATGCTCGGCAAGGAAATGGCGCTACGCTGTGCCGAGAACTACCGCAAGCTGCGCAAAGCCGGCGTCACGGTGCGCAAGACAATTGACGTCATGATCGCGACCTTCTGCATCGAAGGCGGTCACGAACTGCTGCACTCAGACCGCGATTTCGATGTCATGGGAAAATACCTCGGCCTGAAAGTGGTCCAGCCTTGAAGGAAATAATTGGCGACGTACGCCGGATTCGCGGCAGATCGAACAGGACTTCATCATCTGCCGTGCACTGTGTGAGCTGACACCGGAAGGTGTACGAGGCCGATCCGCTGGAGTGCCCCAAGTGCAAGGGGCCGATGCGGGTAATTGCGCTGATCGAGGATCCACAAGTCATCGGGCGCATCTTCGAGCACCTATCCGTAGGCGAGATCGACATTCTCAGCCGCATCGCCAAGGCGGTGGGCATCAAATCGGAGTGATCGCTACGTGACCTGGTGCGGTCCCTCGGGATTTCATGCACACTCACCCCTCGATGTGACCATGATATCGGAGGGTACGATGGCGCTAGGAGGGCTAGATCACAGTCGCGGAACTGCTAAAGTTATCGCGATCCAGACAGTATGCCTGGTCCTGGCAATGACGTTGCCTGTCGACGCCGTAGCACAAAAAGCATCTAAAGGCTCCTGGGGCGCCATCGCCTACAGCACTAAGACCGGCGCCTACGGCTACGCCGTGGACCGGACGACCAAGCGCGACGCCGAGACTGAAGCGTTTCGGATTTGCGGCACGAATTGCGATCTGCTCCGGACCTTCCGCAACGGCTGCGGCGCCGTCGCGGCCACGCCCAAGCGCGTCGCCTCGGACACGGGCGCCTCGCGCGAGATCGCCGAAACCAAGGCCCTCAGGAAATGCGGCGACAACTGCAAGATCGCCGTGTGGGCCTGCACGAAGTAGCGAACGATCAAGACTTCGAGCACGCGACGAGGTCCGCGGCTGAGAGATTGTAGATCCGGCCGAAACCGGCGACGAAGCGCGCCTCGCGCGGCGCGATGCGCCAAAATGAGAAGTCAGGCAGCTCGAAATTGATTCTCTGTTCCGGGAACCTCTGAAGCCAGGATTGCTGCAACTCCGGCTGCTCTCCGCGCAGCTGCACGGCGTCCCCGCGTATCGACACCCTCATCAGCGTGAAGGGATCGGCGCGGCTGTCGTCGGTCTCCGAGATCGAGAGCGCGACGCGCGCATCCTGCGCCATGTCCTGGGTATGCCACGCCAGCCGGCTCACATGCACGTGAAAGGCCGAGAAGTCCGCCGCCGGCAGGAACAGCGTCATCGACGCCATCGGCGCGCCCTGCCGGAGCGTCGCGAGGTGCGCTACACGCTGCCTTTTCAGCAGATGAGCGAGGTCCGTCAGAGTGTTCGAATCCGCGTTCATGCCGGGAAGCCCCCCTGTCAGCGTTCCTCCCCGAACTGCTCGGCCGCCAATGCCTTTTTTTGGCGCCACGTGCGCCACAGCGGCAGCAGGAGTGACAGGACCAGCAGCGCCCACAGCGTATTGCCGAGCGTCGAAGAGAACAGGATCGTGATATCGCCTTGCGAGATGCGCAGCGACCGGACCAGGTACTGCTCGAACAACGGCCCAAGAATGATGCCGATCAGGATCGCGGTGACGTGGTAGTTGGTCTTGTGCGCGATGTAGCCGATCACCCCGAAGACGAGCGCGAGCCCCATGTCGAACAAATACTGCCGCTCCACGAACGCCGCGACGATGGTCACGAGGATGATGATCGGCACGAGGTAAGTCGTCTCGATCAGCACGATGCGGGACATGTAGCGCGCAAGCGGCAGGATGGTGAAAATCATGAAGATGTACGCCACCGCCATCGAGACGAATACGCCGTAGGCGACCTCGGGATTGCTCGCGAACAGGCGCGGCCCCATCACCAGGCCGTGGTACTGGAGCACGATCATCATCACCGCCGCGGTGCTGCCGCCAGGCACGCCGAGGGCAAGCGTCGGAACGAGGGTGCCTGAGGTGACGCCATTGTTCGCCGCTTCGGGCGCGATCACCCCTTCCGGGATGCCGGTGCCGTAGAGCTCGGGGTGCTTGGACCACAGGCGCGACTGCTGATACGCCACAAAAGCCGCAATGCTCGCGCCGGCGCCGGGAACGATGCCGATGAACAGGCCGACGAAAGCCGTCCAGATGATTTGCCACCAGTACTTCACCGACAGGCGCAGCCCGTCGATGATGCCGGCCCATTGCGCGCTCGCGGCCTTGCCTTGGCCCTCCTTGCCGACGATCAGTTTTTCCTCGAGCATCACCAGAGCTTCTGAAATCGCGAACAAGCCGATCAGCGCGGGCACGAGCGGGACCCCGTCGTAGAGCTCCAGAAAGCCGAAGGTCGCGCGCGGCGTGTTGTAGATGTGGTCGGTCCCGATCACGCCGATCAGCAGGCCGAAGAAGCCCGCGATCAGCCCTTTCAGGAAATCCTTCGCCGCGATCACGGCGATCAGCGTCAACCCGAACAGCATGACCACGACCATCTCGACCGAACGCAGCACCAGCCCGATCTGCGACAGCCAGGGCAGCAGTGCCAGCGTCGCGAGCGTGGTGATGAGCCCGCCGAACACCGACGCGGTGAAGCACAGCACCAGTGCCTGCTGCGCTTGGCCTTTCTGGGTCATCGGATAGCCGTCGAGCGTCGTCGCCGCGGCGCCGCCCGATCCGGGGATCTTCACGAGGATCGCGGGGATGCCTCCGGCGAGGTGGTTCGCGCAGTACAGCGCGATCATGAACGCGAGCGCCACCTCGACCTTCACGGCCAAAGTAAGCGGCAGCAGCATGATGAGCGTGTTCTGCGGGCTGAATCCCGGCAGGATTCCGACGATGATGCCGAGCAGGATCGCCGGCCAGATCACCCACCACAGACCGAACTGCGTCGCGAACTGGCCGAGCAGAAAATCCCAGGTCACGGCGTGCGATGCCTAGAACCGGGCTACGAGAGCGGCAACTGCGTTCTCGACCGGTCCGTGCGGGAGGTCCGTATTGAGAAGGGCAATGAACAGCAGATACGCCGAGGCGGCGACGCTGAAAGGCACCCAGAAAAGCTGCGAGCGCCTGCGCACGCCCATGAGATACAGGGCAGCCGCCAGGCCGAGAAGGAGCGAGAGCGTCAGGCCCAGCCACGGCATCGCGGCGATAAAGACCACGGTGAGCAGCACCATGCCGAGACGCTTGGGCAACGCGTCGCGAGGTGCGGTCAGCGTATCCAGCCTCAGGTTGCCTCGGCCCGCCGCCAACTCCATCCCAACGCGCACCGCCTGGATAGCGATCAGCCCCACCAGAATGGTGCCGATGAGCACGCCGTTCGCTTTGGCCTCCCACGCGAGGTCGGCGATGGAGAAAAAGAAGTACCCCGCGAAGCAGAGAGCCAGCCCCGGGATAATCAGGTCCGCACCGAGCGGCGCCTTATTCACCTAACCCTTCCCCTTGGCGGAGAGCAGCGAGCGGTATTCGTTCGCAAGCTCGACCATCCCGTTCGCGTATCGCGTGCAAAGCGCGCGATCGCCGTACTGGATGGTTTCCACCGGCGCGCCCGTTTTTGCGTACTCCTCCTTGTATTTCGGATTATCGAAGACCTGCCTCGAGGTCTTTTCGAGCAGCGCGAAGCGGTCCGGGAACTTCTCGATCACCTCGGTGTGGATCGCCCAGGAGCGCGACGAGTAGAGCGGCGGTATCTTGGTGCCGAAGACCTTATTCACCGACGGCGCATTGTTCGTGTAGCGCCCCAGCTGGTTATCGTCGTTGAACACCCCGAGGATTCGCATCTGCTCGCCGAGCGCGACGATGCCGGCGACCGGCAGCGCGCCGCAGTCGGCCTCGCCGTTCATCACCGCGACCATGGTCGGATTGCCGCCGCCGTAAGGCACCAGGTTAAACCTCGCCTTGAGCGCGTTGCCGAGCGCGAGCAAGCCGATCGACGCCGGATGCGGCAGCCGGCTCACCGCCACGTTCACCGCGCGTTTCTTGGCCTCGGCGACGACGTCCTCGATGCGCTTGAACGGGCTCTTTTGCCGCACGAAAAGAATGCTGTCGTCCACGTCGAGGCGGCAGAAATACTGGTAGTCCTGCGGAAAGCGATACGGCGGCTTCTGCAGCGCGTACATGATCATCTCGGGGCCCATGTTCCCGAACAGCAGGTTGTGGCCGTCCTTTTCGCGCTTGTTGAGGTACACCTCATAGCCCACCTGCCCCGCGGCGCCGGCGAAGAAGTTGTACTCGAACTGCGCCTTGAGCAGCGGCGCCCAAAAATCGTCGAACACGCGCGCAAGCCGATCGGCGCCCCCACCCTGCGCGGTCGGAACGACCACGCGCATGTTCCTTGACGGAAAGGCCTGCGCGCGGACCTCGGGAAAAGCGCCGACCGCTATGGTGGCGGCCGCACCGGCGAGCAGGCGCCGCCGGGTGATACTGGAACTTGTCATACCTTCCTCCTCCTTGAATCGATAAGAGTAGCGTGCGCCATGCGCACGACAGTAGTTCGGCGTGTGCACGCGCGCATGGCGCACGCTACTCGCTCCAATCAGGCCTGCCCGGGCGGCGGCGCGACCTTGAGCACTTCCTCGAGCGTCGTCAATCCCATCGCCACTTTCATCGCGCCGCTGATGCGCAGGGGCTTCATGCCTTCCTTATAAGCCTGTTCCCTGATCCCGGCGACGTCCGCCTCTGCGTTGATCAGCCGCTTGACCTCCGCCGAGAGCAGCAGGATTTCATAGAGGCCGATGCGACCCGTGTAGCCCGTGTTGCGGCATTCGAGACAACCGACCGGCCGATAGATATATGCCGGACGCTTCGCCTTCCAGGGCGCGACGAAATCGTCCCAGCTGACGTCACCGTCGCGCCCCGCGTCAAAGGAAACCTTTTCCTTGCAGTGCTTGCACAGCGTGCGCACCAGGCGCTGCGCCATGACGCCGAGAATGGTCGAGTTGAGCAGATACGGGGCGACGCCAAGATCGAGTAGCCGCGTAATGGCGCTTGCCGCGTCGTTGGTGTGCAAGGTCGAAAGAACCAAGTGTCCAGTGAGCGCCGCCTGCACCGCCATCTCCGCAGTCTCGAGGTCGCGGACCTCGCCGACCATGATGATGTCCGGGTCCTGGCGCATGAGCGCGCGCACGCCCTGGGCAAAGCCGAGGTCGATCGCGGACTGGACCTGCATCTGGTTGAAAGCGGGCTCGATCATCTCGATCGGGTCTTCGATGGTGCAGACGTTGACCTCGGGCGTAGCCAGTGTCTTCAGCGTCGAATAGAGCGTGGTGGTCTTGCCCGAGCCGGTCGGCCCCGTCACCAGGATGATGCCGTTCGGCTGGCCGGTCATCTGCTTCCATCGAACCTTGTCGTCCTCCGAAAAACCGAGCTCGGCGAAATCTTTGACGATCACCTCCGGGTCGAAGACGCGCATCACGAGTTTCTCCCCGAACGCGGTCGGCAACGTGGACAGGCGCAGCTCCACATCCTGGCCGTCGGCGGTGCGCGTCTTGATGCGCCCGTCCTGCGGCCGGCGCTTCTCCACCACGTCCATGCGCCCGAGGATCTTGATGCGCGAGGTCATCGCCGCCATCACAGCCATGGGGATCTGGTAGACCGGGTGCAGCACGCCGTCGATGCGGAAGCGCACCTCGCCCGAGTCGCGGCGTGGCTCCATGTGGATATCGCTCGCGCGCTGGTCGAACGCGTACTGCCACAGCCAGTCCACTACGTGGACGATGTGCTGGTCGTTGGCGTCGAACTGCTTGTTGGTCTGGCCCATTTCGACCAGTTGCTCGAAATTGCCCACCCCGCTGCGCTGATCGCCTTTTTGGGCCGCGCCCTTTACGGACTTGGCAAGGTTGTAGAACTCGACCTGGTAGCGGCTGATGTCGAGCGGGTTGGCGATGACGCGGCGGATTTCGAGCCGCAGCATCTGCTTCAACTCCTTTTCCCACTCCTTGACGTAGGGCTCGCAGGTGGCGATCACCGTCTCGCGCGTATTGACCTCGACCGGGAGGATCTTGAAGCGCGCGGCGTAGTGGTTGGACATCACTTCGGTGACCGCGGCGAAGTTGATCTTGAGCGGATCGACGTGGAAGTAGTCCATGCCCGTTTGTTTGGCGAGCCACTCGGTAAGCCACTCGAGGCTCAGGATTTTCTGCGGGGGTTTGCGGGAGCGCCACTTCTGGTCGGCGATGACGACCAGCGGATGGTGGTCGCCGCGATGCAGCCTCCGGTCGGCGACGAGCTTGTCTGCATCCACCTTGGGCACGATGCCCTCGGCGACGAGGGCCTGGAGCACCTCGGGAAGCGTGAGGCGGCGGTCCTGTACGGCGCTTGCTGCAGTCTGCATGGAGGCAATATAAGCTACCCCTCGCGGACGCGGCAAGCTACTTAGGGGTTTTTGCCACCCGGATTTTTGACTTTGCCGAACAACTGCGAGATGCTCGCCATCCCACCAACTTTAATTTCCGGAGTCCGAAATGACCATTAAAGTCGGCGACACTCTTCCCGACGCAAAGCTTTCCGAATCGATCGAATTCGACGCAGCCGCCGGCTGCCCGATCAATCCCAAGGACATCAGTGTGGCGGAGGCGGCAAAGGGCAAGAAGCTCATCATCTTCGCCCTGCCGGGCGCTTTCACGCCGACCTGCTCGGCCAAGCACGTGCCGAGCTTCGTGAAAAACTACGATCAGCTGAAGGCAAAGAAAGTGGACGAGATCTGGTGCGTATCGGTAAACGACGCGTTCGTGATGGCCGCATGGGGCCGCGACCAGAGGGCCGAGGGCAAGATCCGCATGCTGGGGGACGGCAACGGCGAGTGGACCAAAAAGCTCGGCCTGGAGATCGACCGCACCGTGGCGAACATGGGCATTCGCTCGCGGCGCTACTCGATGCTGGTCGAAAATGGCGTGGTGAAGAAGCTCAACCTCGAGGCGCCCGGCAAATACGAAGTGAGCGGCGCCGAGGTGATTCTGACGCAGGTCTAAAGCCGCTCTACATCAGGGCCATACTGAAGACAGTGCAGCCTTCCGAAAACAATTAGATTTCAACTGCTCAGACTCATCCCTGAAAGGAGGACATATGAGAATTTCCAATCGTCTCATACTCGGACTCTCCGCCATGCTGGCGCTGATGATCGGGATGGTCGGTGTAGGCTGGTGGCGCCTCGAGAAAATGGCGTCGTCGGTCAATACCATCGTCAAGATCGATGCGGCTCAGGAGCGCATCGTGCTGGAATGGGTGGGAGAGACCAAGGCCAATTCCGTGCGTGCGCTGGTGTTGACGCGCTCCCCGGATGAAGGCATCCGCAAACTGCTGACCCCGACGCTCGAGGCCACGACCAAGAGAATATCCGAGCTGCAAAAGCTGGTGGAGCAGACGCTGGCCACCAAGGAAGAAAAGGCGATATTCGCCGATATCGGGGAAAAGCGTAAGAAATACCTCGCTACCCGCACCGCGGCGGTGGAAGCCCGCAAGGCCGGCAACGCCGACGAAGCCGCGCGCATTGTTGACACGGAGATGGTGCCGGCGATCAGCGATTATCTTGTGACCTTGCATAACATGGCCGAATATCAGAAGCGCTCGATGGAGACGGCAGGCAATTCGGTCGTCCTCGGCGCGGCCTGGGGGCAGAGCATATTCGTCGGCTGCGCGCTCGCAGCGTTGCTGCTGGGCGCGCTGTTTGCGTGGTGGCTGCTGCGTTCCATCACGCGACCGCTGGCGCAAGCGGTGCGGGTGGCTCAGACGGTGGCGACCGGCGATCTTACCGCGGAGATCGACGTGAAGACGCGGGACGAGACCGGCATGCTGATACGGGCATTGAAGGAGATGAATGATAACCTGGTGAAGACCGTGCGCGACGTGCGCAACGGTACCGAATCGATTGCGTCGGCCTCGAAGGAGATTGCCGCCGGCAATGCTCATCTGTCGCAACGCACCGAACAACAGGCGTCGAGCCTGGAGGAGACTGCGGCATCGATGGAGGAACTGACATCGACAGTGAACCAGAACGCGGAGAACGCACGGCAAGCCAGAGGCCTCGCCGGCAGCGCCTCGGCGATCGCGCAAAAGGGCGGCAAGATGGTCACCGATGTGGTGGCGACCATGGGCGAAATCTCTGGGAGTTCGAGGAAAATCGCCGACATTATCGGCGTCATCGACGGCATTTCGTTTCAAACCAATATACTGGCGCTGAACGCGGCGGTTGAGGCGGCGCGCGCGGGCGAACAGGGGCGCGGCTTCGCGGTAGTGGCTTCGGAGGTGCGCTCGCTTGCTCAGCGCAGCGCCACGGCGGCCAAGGAAATCAAGGCGCTGATCGGAGATTCCGCGGAAAAAGTGGAAGCTGGGGCAAAGCTCGTCGCGGATGCGGGCAAGACCATGGACGAAATCGTGGATTCGGTGCGGCGGGTGAGCGACATCATCGCCGAAATCACCACGGCGTCGCAGGAACAGAGCTCGGGCATCGCCCAGGTGAATCAGGCGATCGCACACATGGACGGCGCGACGCAGCAGAACGCCGCGCTGGTGGAGCAGGCCGCGGCGACCGCCGAACACATGGCGAGCCAGGCTGAAATGCTCGCAGCGGCGGTACAGTGGTTCAAACTGCGCGGCGGCGTCGGCGAAGCACGGGATGACGCAACTGCCCACGCGACACAATCTGATCTGGATATGTCTGACATGGAACGGGTATCGTTGCGCGAGCGCGGGCCGAACGTGCTCCCCAATGCGGTTCGAGCGCTTACCGCCAGGCGCTCGGAATGACTGCCATTCGCAACGAACCATCGGTCGCCCAGCGCAACCCCCTCGCGTCTCGGATCCGTGCCGCCTGACCAGCTTTTCGCAGTTCACAAGACGCTGTGCTGGCCGCTCGTCTCAGGCGATTACGGGCGGCGCCATTGTCCACCAACCCGCTCTGATCGCGCCCCCGCGACCCAGCTCTGCTCGTAATCCTGAGCCTCCCGGTTAGTCGCCGGTCCTCGAATGTATAATAAGTTCGTGGATTTACTGGAGGAAATTCGTGCCAAGTTTGCCCATGACGAATTCGAATTTTCGAAACACGCGACCGATCAATCGATTTTGCGCGAAATCCGCGTGCAAGAAATGCGCGAAGCAGTCAGTGCGGGAGAAATTATCGAAGATTATCCCGATGACAAGTATGGCCCGAGCTGTCTGATACTCGGGTTTACTCTGGCAAGCAGACCGATTCACTTGCAATGCAGTTACCCGACGCGTCCGATAGTGAAAGTGATTACGGTATACGAACCCAACCCGACGGAATGGGCGGACTATCGCGTAAGGAGATGAAAGATGACTGACGAAGCCAGGCGAGAACATTTGACGGAACAGAAGGTAACCTACACTTTGCTCAAGGATGGCAGGTTCTATATTGTTGAAAATGTGCCGGCGCGGGTTAATCGGGAAACGGGGGAGCAATTTTTCTCCCCGCAAACGGTGGAGCATCTGCAGCAGATTGTGGCCAGCGGGCAACCCCCCGCGCGCGTGGTTCAAACGCCCGTGTTTGATTTCGTATGACGCCCGAGGGTATCTACGCCGTAGATACATCGCGGAGCGAAATCAACCATGAAGACCAAGGCACAGAATTGGGGCAACAGCCTGGCGGTGCGCCTGCCGCGCGGCGTGAGCGAGCAAGCCGGCCTCAAAGCCGGCGATGTGGTCGAAATCGCGGTCGTGAAGGGCAGCATCGTGCTCACGCCGGCCGCGCCGCAGGCGGCGCGCTACGAGCTCAAGGACCTGGTGAAGGGCATCACTCGCGCGAATCTCTATCAGGCGGAGGAGTTCGACAAGCGCGAAGGGCGCGAAGCGTGGTAGCGCCGAAATACGTTCCCGAGCCGCGGCCGATCGCGTAAGCTGCGCCGCGTATTTCAGTTATCGCGCAGCGAGCGCTTCGTGCATGGCCTGCGCGGCGCGCTTGCCAGCCCCCGCCGCGAGGATCACGGTGGCGGCGCCGGTCACGGCGTCGCCACCGGCGAACACCAGCGCTTTCGAGGTGAGCCCCGTCTGCTCGTCCGCCACGAGGCAACCCTTGTTGTTCGTGAGCAGGCCTGCGGTGGTCCGCGTCAGCAGCGGATTCGGGGTGGTGCCGATGGCGAGCACCACGTTGTCGACGGCAAGCTCGAACTCGCTGCCTTCGATCGGGATCGGCCGGGCGCGGCCCGAGGCGTCCTTGGGGCCGAGCTTCATCTGTTGGCATTTTAGGCCCGCGACCCAGCCCTCGGCGTTGCCCAGGATCTCGAGCGGGTTGGTGAGCCAGTGGAACTTCACGCCCTCCTCGATCGCGTGGTGGTATTCCTCGACGCGCGCGCCCATTTCTTTTTCGCTGCGCCGGTAGACGATCATCGCTTCCTCGGCGCCCATCCTGAGCGAAGTGCGCACCGCGTCCATCGCCGTGTTCCCCGCCCCGATCACCGCCACGCGTTTTCCCACGCGCACCGGCGTGTCGCTCTCGGGGAACTCGTAGGCGCGCATCAGGTTGATGCGCGTGAGGAACTCGTTGGCGGACATCACCCCGTTCAGGTTCTCGCCCGGGATGCCCAAAAACTGCGGCAGCCCCGCGCCGGTTCCGATGAACACCGCCGCGTAGCCGTGCTTGTCGAAGAGCTGATCGAGCGTGAGCGTCTTGCCGATGATGACGTTGCAGACGATCTCGACGCCCATCGCCTTCAGGAGGCCGATTTCCCAGTCGAGCACGGATTTCGGTAGCCGGAACTCAGGAATACCGTAGCGCAGCACCCCGCCCGCGGCGTGCAGCGCCTCGTAGATCGTGACGGCGTAACCGAGCCGCGCGAGCTCGCCGGCGCACACCAGCCCCGAGGGGCCCGCGCCGATGACGGCGACCTTCTCCTTGCGCGTGATTTTCGCCTCGACACTGGGCGGCTGCGTGCGCTCCCAGTCGGCGACGTAGCGCTCGAGGTGGCCGATCGCCACCGGGTCGAAGTTCTTGGTCATGCTGCATTCGGCCTCGCACTGCGACTCCTGCGGGCAGACGCGCCCGCAGATCGCCGGCAGCGGGTTCGCCGTGCGCAGGATCTTCGCCGCAGCGGCCATGTCGCCGGTCGCCACCGCATGAATGAAATCGGGGATCGGGATCTTCACCGGACAGCCGTCGACGCACACCGGTTCCTGGCAGCGCAGGCAGCGCTCGGCCTCGAACGCGGCGTGAAACGCAGTGTAGCCCTGGTTGACTTCCCGAAAATCGTGCGCGCGCTCCTGCGCTTCGCGCACCGGCATCGGGGTCTTCTCGGCACGCTTGACGGGCATTATCGCGACTCCCTCGCCGCCATGCAGTCTAGCCGCTCGACGGCGTTTTTCTCTTCCCTCACGTACTGCTTGTTCCTTCGCATCGCGACTTCGAAGTCGACCTCGTGCGCATCGAAGCACGGGCCGTCGACGCAGGCGAACTGCGCCTTGCCGCCGACGGTCACGCGGCAGCCGCCGCACATGCCGGTGCCGTCGACCATGAGCGGGTCCATCGACACCAGCGTCTTTACCTTGGCCTCGCGCGTCGTCTCCGCGACCGCACGCATCATCGCCATCGGGCCGATCGCGACCACGTGGTCGGGCCGCCCCGGCCCGTCGCCGGCAATCAGTTGCGCGAGGCGCTGCGTGACGAAGCCCTTGAACCCGGCCGAGCCGTCGTCGGTGCAGATCTCGACGTCGGTGCACAGCGGCCGCAATTCGTCGGCCAGGATCAGCAGGTCCTTGTTGCGCGCGCCGAGGACGGCCGTGGTCTTGTCGCCGCGCGCGGTGAACTCGCGCATCAGGCACAAGAGCGCCGCCGAGCCGAACCCGCCGCCCACGCCGCAGACGTGCCCACCGGGGGGAATTTCAATGTGCCCGCCGAGCGGGCCCGCCACGTCGAGAATCTCGTCACCGGCCTCGAGCGCGCAAACCCTCTTGGTCGTCGCGCCGACCTCCTGCACCACGATCGTGATCGTGCCCGCATCGCGATCGTAGTCGGCGATGGTGATCGGGATGCGCTCGCCACCGTCGCGCACCCGCAGCATCACGAACTGTCCCGGTTTCGCCGACGCTGCGATGAGCGGCGCTTCGAGGAGGAAGTACTTGGTAACCGGGGTGAGCCGGCGTGTCTTGATAATTCGCGACATGTCTCTCTTCGCCCGCCTAGAGCAGCGGGTGCTCGTGCATCGCCTTCAACCGCGCCCAGCGGCGGTCGGTCTCGGCCTGGATTCCCTCGACAATCGGTGCGTTCGCGGGCTGAAGCAGGTGGCGGGTCTTGCCCATCAGCTTGAGCCAGTCCGACACCGGATGACGGCGGTCGGTCGCATCGGGGTCGTAGGTGATCGTCGTGTGGCCGCGCTCGATCTCGTAGAGCGGGAAGAAGCAGCTGTCGATCGCCGCCTGCAGCACCGGTTGCGCGGCGTCGTCGGTCGTGCGCCAGTTGAGCGGGCAGAAGGACAGGATCTTCCCGTACACCAGCCCCTCGTTCTTCGCATACCACTGCGCTTTCGCGACCTTGCGCATCAGGTCCTCGGGGTAGCCCTCGCTCGCGGTGAATACATAGGGCAGATGGCATGCGGCGAAGATTTGCGCGGTGTCCTTGTGGTGGTAGCGTTTCCCCGGCAGGCTCTTGCCGACCTCGCTGGTGGAGGTGCGGTGGCCGAAGGGCGTCGAGTACGACAGTTGCGCGCCGGTGTTCATGTAGCCCTGGTTGTCGTACTCGATGATCATCATGCGGTGGTTGCGGTTCGCAGCGCCGATCGCCGGGCCCATGCCGATGTCCATGCCGCCATCGCCCGAGATCATCACGAAGGTGATGTCCTTTGAGGCGGGCAGCTCGCCGCGCCGCACGCGCTCGTGGTACATCTCGACCAGCCCCGAGAGCGTCGCCGCGCCGTTCTGGAAGAGATTGTGGATGTAGTTGATGCGGTGTGCGGTCGACGGGTAGCCGGTGGTCACGACCATCGCGCAACCCGTCTGGAACAGCACGACGATGTCGCCCTCGAGCACGTTGTAGACCTGGTGCAGCGTCGGAAAAGCGCCGCAGCCCGGGCACGCGCCATGTCCCGGCGCGATGCGGCTCGGCACCGATGTCATTTTCCACAGAGGCTCGAGCTCGACCTTGAGCCGGCCGCTCGCCTCGTCGCGGCGCACCTTTGCCATGCCGCGCGAAACCTCCGCTGCCGCGATCGGCGGCAGTCCGGGCCGCGCCCTGCTGTCGGGTCTGCCGGGCGTGGCGCCGTGGTAGGCGAAGGGCTCGGCGACGCGACCGGACTGCGCGGCGGCGATCGCCTGCTCGAAGAACTGCTCGGCGTCGGCCGCGTAGAAATCCTTGCCGCCCAGGCCGTAGATGCGCGACAGGACCTGGGTATGGTTCTCCGGGTCGATCTGGATCGCGGCGCGCACCTCGAGCGACAGGTTGCCCCCGCCCGCGCCGTACGAATCCGCGCGGTCGCCGATCGTCACCGCCTTCACTCGCCGCAGCGCGCCGCGGAACTCCTCAGCCGGGAACGGCCGCAGCACGTTGGGCGAGAGCACGCCGACCCGCTTGCCCTTCGCGCGCAAGTCGTCGGCCGTCTCCTTGGCCGTTTCGGCGGCCGAGTTGAGCAGCACCATCGCGACCTCGGCGTCTTCCATCCGGTAAGCGTCGAGCACCGGGTAGGCGCGGCCGGTCATCTTCTCCAGCTCGGCGAAGACCTCGGGAATCACCCACTGCGCGGCCTGCATCGCCTGCGAGAGCTGGACCTTGTTGTTGATAAGGTCCGGGTCGTTCATGTACGGACCGAAGGTCGCGGGGTGCTCGGTGTCGAGCGGGGACGGAAAGATCGGCCGCTCGCCGAGGAAACCGCGCACCGCCTCCGGGTCGTCGAACACCTGGATGCGCCGCTTCTGGTGGCTGGTGAAAAAGCCGTCGTACGCGACCAATACCGGCAGCCGCACCTCGGCGTGCTCGCCGATCTTCACCGCGGCGAAGTTCATGTCGTATACAGCCTGCGGGTCGCGCGCGCACAGCACGATCCAGCCGGTATTCAGCGCATAGTAGATGTCCGAATGGTCGCCGCGGATGTCGAGCGGCCCGGAGACGGTCCGCGCGGCGATATTGAGCACCATCGGCACGCGCGTGCCCGCCTGCACCGGGAGCTGCTCGAGCGCGTAGAGCAGGCCCTGCGAGCTGGTGGCATTGAGCACCCGGCCTCCACCGAGCGCGGCGCCGTAGCAGATGCCGGCGGCGCCGTGCTCGCCGTCGCCGGCGACCATGACGATCTCATGCTCGCCATCGGCGCGCATCTTCGAGAGGTTCTCGGCGACCTCGGTCGAGGGCGTGATCGGGAAGTAGCCCATCACGTGGAAGCCGATGTCGCGCGCGGCGAGCGCCGCGGCCTCGTTGCCGCTCTTGAATTCGAGCTTCTGCCGCACGCCGCCCGAGGAATGAAGCTCGGCCGCTTGGGAAGGAGCATCCAGGACCTGGGTCGTCATGCCGTCCACCTCATTCGATCAAACCGGGAAAAAGCGGCACCCGCAGCCGCTCGGCCAGGCCCGGCGTTTCGGTCTTCTTGGTCATCGCGCTCGCCGGGCAGGACTCCACGCAACGCATGCAGCCCTTGCAGTAGCGGTAATCCACGCCCATCAGCTCGCGCTCGAATCGGCCGCCCTTCTCGCCTTCGTCCCAGACCAGGCAATAGTCGGGACACACCAGGTCGCACAGGCCGCAGTGGATGCATCGCTCCCTGTTGAACACCGGCAGCGATCCGGTGCGCGAGACCGAGAGATCGTTCCAGGCCGTGTTGCCCGGCTCGGGGATGATCCCGCCGATGGGCTGCGTCGCGTAGCCCCATACCGGTTCGGCGCGTGAAATTGGAAGGTCCCCTTCGGCACGGCCCACATCCTTTAGCGTCTCGAACTCCGCGGCGCCGCGCCGGAACGCGCGTTCGTTGGCGGCGACCGCCTCCGGGTGCCTGCCGGCGAACTCCTCGGAGAGCGCGTCAAGGATCTGATCGGCGTCGAGGAACGGGAACGCGCCGGCGAGCGTCCCCAGCAGCACCGCATTGGGGCGGGACTGCTCCTTCACCGCGATTCCCAGTGCATCGATGCGGATGGCCCGCGCCGTTCTCGGCAGCGCCGCGAGTTCCTCCGGAACCGGTCCCTTCGGCGCGTTGTAGATGAACGTGCCGTCCTGGTAGAGCCCGGCGAACGTTGCCGGATTGTGCAGAAGCGCAGCATGAAAAACCACGACCGCATCCGGCTTCTCGACCGGCGCGCTGGTGCGGATGGGCTGCTCCGCGGGCCCCAGGCGCACGAACGAGCGCACCAGCGACCCCTTTTTCTCCGACCCGTACGAGGAAAAATGCGCGCCGTTCAGCCCCAGCTTCAGCACCGCGGCGCTCGCCAGCACCTGCCCGGCCGCGTGCGCGCCCAGGCCCCCGATCGATTCGAGGCGGACCTCGAAGAAACGACCGGCATGCGGCAGCGACACGGTCTTGTTCATCGGTCGGTCACCCGATAAGAAGATCGGTTCATCCGGGTTCTGCGTGGATCCATGGATGGTGAACGCCTGGAAGTGCCCCGATGTTGAGCTATATCAACTAGAGAAACGGCTCCGCGCGCTTGAGCAGCTCGGCGATCCCGGGTTCGTTCGGATTGCGCGGCTTGCCCGGGTGGATGATCGAGACCTGGCAGCTCTCCGCCGCTTCCACCAGCTCGCGGTAAGTCCCGGCGTTGAGGTCGGCGATATAAGCCTGCTTGTTCGCATCGTAGGCGAACATGCGATTGTTGAGATTGGTGCACTCGTTGCAGGTCGTGCAGCGCGGCGTCTCGATGTACGGATCGTCGGAGGGCTTTTCCGGCTCGGCTTCGGCAGCGACCGGTTTCGCCGCCGGGGCGGCGGGCGCGGCGGCTGCCGAGACCGCAGGCACTGCGGGGCTCGTGGGCTTTGCTTCGCGCTTGAGCGCCTCGATTTCGCGTTGTTTCTGCTCCTCCCAGATTTTGCGTTCCCGCGCGAGCACGCGCTCCGCCTGCGAGCTGTGAACGCCGCCCAGTTCCTGCAGGCTGTGCCACATCTCCCGGCAACGCTGCGCGGCGGAAAGCAATTTCTCGTCGACCAGCGCGCGCTGCAGCGCGTGATCGCCGTTGACCATCTGGAGGTAGGGGACCTTTCCCGCGGCGGCGGAGGAGTCGCTCGCCAGGCTGCTGCCGACCGGAACCATGCTGCCGTTCCACTCGGCGCGGGGAACCATCGCGAAATGCCCCGCGTAGCGCGGATCGCAGGCGACGAAATCGACGAAGGTGAACGCCACCTGCTCGGTGACGCTCTGGCGGGCCTCGTCCTCGTAGCTGAATGCGTGCATCGGCCAGTCGGCGTCGGGCTGCGGATTGCCATCGAGCACAAAGCGCGTTGCCCAGTCCGGGCCCGCGGCGGGGTCGTAGGCGAACACCGGGAAGGCGCGCGATTGCATCGCCGCAGCCGCGAGCAGATAAGGCGGCAGCGTCCCGGCCCCGGGCGGAGAACCCGAGAACACGCTGAAGAGTGCGGGCCCCGTAAAGCTGAGCCCGGCGAGAATCCTGCGCCGTGCCTGGTAGAGGTGGGAGCTGCTCGACTGCAGCACGTAGGCGTTGCCGAGCCCCATCGCCATCTTGCCGAGCTGCGCTGTGGGGGAGACGAAACCCAGGCGCGCGCGCAGCGCCGGCTCCTCGAGAACGTCGCTCACCTGCACCACCACCTTGATCGGCGTCTCGGAGGCGAGGATCTCCATCAGGCCGGCGTTCTCGGCCCTCTGCAGGGTTTCCGATCCGATGCAGACGAGGTAATCAGGGAACAGGCCGAGGTCCTCGGCCCCCACGGAATTTTCGTCGAAATCTGCGAAGAACGGATCGTGGGTAGCTTCCACGTAGCACCCCTCGATCTCGAGCTCGGCGATGGCCATCGCGCGCACGAGGTCGATGATCTGCGGCAGACGCTTACGGAACGCCGCCAGCGCCTCCCGGCAGTCTTCGAACGCGAAGGCCTTGAGGTCCTCCGGCCAGCCCGCGCCCGCCTGCGCGTGGGACTGGCCCACCTTCAGCGCCGAAAGCACCCGCTGCACACGCTGCCGGCGGCTGTCCGGAAGCGTGTTCCTGCCTGAAACCTGAGCGAGCGTCTTCGACAGCGCCTGGAAGTCGAAGACTTGCTCCATAGCCGTCCCGACCGAGGCCTTGAGCCGGGTCGCGCTCGTGCCCGCCCCGGAACGGACAAAATCGGCCTGAAGGATCTCCGCCAGCTTGACGCTAAGCCGCCTGAGTTCCCGGTCGAAGCGCTCGGCCTTTCGCTGTTGCAGCGCCTGCCATGCGTGGGTGACAAGGCGCGTCGGCAGTCCATGAGTGCAATCGACGACTTCTCCGTCGACCGGCAGCGCGGCGCGCGCCCGGCCGAGGCTGGCCGCGAGCGCCGCATCCCCCGACGCGCCGATCTGCTTTGCAGCCAGACCCCACAGCTGCGACAGCGCTCCGGTTTCGCCTTTCGCCACCCGCATGCGGATTTCACGCTCGAGACGCAGCACGTGCCGGCGCGTCGCCTCGCCTTCGATGCCGCGCGGGGCGATGGCCTGCAGGATGCCGTTGACGAGTGTCGAGAGCGACTGAATGCCGCTCTCGTCGGTGCGACCGGCGACAAGAACCAGCGGGAAGTCGTAGCGCAGCTGCGTCAGATCGCCGAAGCGGGCCAGCAGTCCCGGTCGCAAGTGGCGACCGTCCGCGGCCTGCAGGCCGGCACCCATCCGCTTACCGGTCAGGTGGAAGGCGACATGCGCTTGAAGTTCGGCACCCATGGCGCGATCAATTCGATGTCCGGTTCGAGCGTGACTGTTTCATGGCCGCACCTCTACAGCGTCCTCTTGCGGCCAAATCGTGAACTTGTCGAGCTCCGCATCGAGCCCGCCCTGGATCAGCTCGGGGGTGCGCAGCGGTGCGATCGCGCGCACGTCCTCGTAGCACGGCACGGCGGGATTGTGGTACAGGATGCCGACCGGAATCGGATCCTCGCTTGATGCGAGCTCACGCGCCCGGTTGAGGCTGGACGGGTCGTGTTCCTGCTGGTTCTTATATACCTTCCCGAGCGCGGCGCTCACGTGCAGCCCGTTCTCGTGGGTGAGGAGCAGCGTGCGCTTTGGATCGTTCATCCAGGGATCGAGCAGTTCCGGCAGGAATTCCGGGCAGCGCTGGATGATCCGAACGAAGGAACAGCCCTTGTGGTGGAAAGCCTTCGAGATGATGTCGTAGACCAGCTCCGGAATCCAGTCCACGGCCTGCGCGACGAACGAAACGTTCTGGATCCCGAGCGTGACGGTGAGCGGGTTCAACGCCTCGAGAGTCGCCCCGCGCGGCGTGGTCTTGCTCTTCAGCCCCCTGGGCGTGGTGGGCGAGGCCTGCATCTTGGTGAGGCCGTAGATGTGGTTGTCATGCACCACCACCGTGAGATTCATGTTGTAGCGGATGGCGTGCACCCAGTGGGCCGCGCCGATGCTGCAGCAGTCCCCATCGCCGGTATTCACGAACACGTGCAGGTCCGGGCGCGCAAGCCGGATGCCCTCCGCAATCGGCAGCGCCCGGCCGTGTATGCCGTGAAAGCCGTAGGTCTTCATGTAATGCGGAAAGCGGCTCGAGCAGCCGATGCCCGAGACGAACACGGTCTTCTCCGGGCGCAGCTTCTCGTCGCGGCACAATCGCTGGACCGCGGTGAGGATGGCGTTGTCGCCGCAACCGGTGCACCAGCGCGGGATGCTGCCCTGGTAGTCCTCGAGGTTGTGCTCCTCCTGGTACATCCGCATCAGGCACTCGTGGGCTCGCGTTGTCATGGTCGGCGCCTTCCCTGCACCAGCTTGTTCGAGATCACGCGGTAGATCGCATCCGGCTTGATCCCCTGGCCGCGCACCTCGCTCCAGCAGTCGACGTCGGCGAGATAGCGCGAGCGCAACATCATGGCGAGCGCGGAGTAACGCCGGTTGTTCTCGTCGATCAACTCATCCTCGGGGTTGTCGCACCAGCTCGCCTCTATCGTCATCACCTGCTTGAAGCGCTTCAGGATCTCCTTGATCCCGCCCGGCATCGGCTGGAGGAAGCGCAGGTGGAGCGAAGAGACCTGGCGGCCTTCGGCGCGCAGGCGCTCGACCGCCTCCTCGATCGCACCCTGGGTGCTGCCCCAGCCGATCACCAGCAGGTCGCCTTTTTTCCCGCCGAAGACCGGCGGGGTCTTGAGCGTCTTTTGCAGCGCCGCGAGCTTCAGGCTGCGGTACCGCAGGCCTTCTTCGTTGATCTCCGGATCGTAGGCGACGTGGGAGAGGCGATCGTGCGCCAGCCCGGTGAGCGTGTGCATGCCGTGCGGCTGGCCGGGCACGAAGCGGCGCGCAAGCCCGGTGAGCGCGTCCCAATCGTAGGGCTTCGCGCCTTCGGGCACCGCGCTCTGGTCCACGGGGGGCGCGAGCCAGGCCTCATTGAATATGGGCCGGGGGAAAGGCTGCTGCGAGGTCGCGAGATTGGCGTCGGAGAGCACGACCACCACCACGTTGAACGTCTCGGCGATCTTGCGCGCAGTGATGATCGAATAGAAGCAGTCCTCGATGCTGCTCGGGGCCATCACCACCTTGGGTGCGTCGCCGTGACTGCCGTAGCAGGCCGCGAGGAGATCACCTTGTTCCGCCTTGGTCGGCTGGCCGGTGCTCGGCCCCCCGCGCTGCACATTGACCACCACCAGCGGGATCTCGCACATCACGGCCAGGCCGATCGCCTCCTGCTTGAGCGAATAGCCCGGGCCGGAGGTGATGGTGACCGCGCACTTTCCAGCGTAGGAGGCGCCGATGGCGAAGGCGCAGGCGGCGATCTCGTCCTCCGCCTGGTGCACGACACCGCCCACCTTCTCGAACACTTCGCTCAGGTAGTGCGACGCCGAGGTCGCCGGCGTGATCGGATACATCGCGCACACCTCCATCCCCGAAGCGAGGACCCCGAGGGCGAGGGCGGTGTTGCCGTTCACCACGATCTGCGCCTCCTTCGCGCGGGTCGCGGGGACGCGGTACTTGAATTCGAGATGAGATTCGGCCCACTGGTAGCCGGCTTCGAGCAGCGCCACGTTGGCCTTGATCACCTTTTCTTCCTTCTTGCCGAAGGTGAAAGCCACCTGGTCGCGGGCGAGCTGCAGATCGAGGCTGTAGAGATTGCAGAGCATCCCGAGCACGAACATGTTCTTGCCGCGGCGCGGATCGGAGACGAGCGTCTTGCACTCGCGCTCCATCGGGATCTCGCGCACGTCGTAGCCCTCCTTGACCAGCCGGTCATGGGTCTCGCGGTAGGCCGCGGCGATCTTCGCGTCCGGGTGGTCGCGCCACATGCTCTCGAGCAGGATGATGCAGCCCGGTTTGAGCTCGCGTTCGCGCACGCGCCCGAGCAGCACCTGCTCGTTGAAGGCGACCACCAGGTCGGCCTCGTTGCCGCCGTTGGTGACGCGCCGCGATCCGATGCGGATGCGGTTGCCGCTCGCGCCGGCGACGCTGCGCGCGGGCGGCTGGATCTCGGCGGGTATGATCTCGACGGTCCAGACCCCGTTGCCCGTGCGCGCGGCGATCGCGCCGAAGGACTGCCCGCAGCGCTGCGCGCCTTCTCCCGAATCGCTGACGATCTCGATGACGTGCTCGGCGAGCGTGGTGGCTGGCTTCGCGCCGCCGGCGCGTTTGATGGCCTGGGTTCCGATGGTGGGGTCCAGTGTGGTCGTGTCGTTCATGATCTGATTGTCACCGTTGTGTCGCCGCCGGACGCCGCCCGCTTTAGGCGAGGCGCACGCGCGTGAAATTTTTCTCCGCAAGCTCGACGCCGAAAAGCGTGCCTTCACTGCCCGCGCGCTCGGGCAGGTATACCGTGTCGGTATCCCGAATGCCCAGCCAGGCCTTCATGCTGCGCGCGGCCTTGCGCCCGGCGCCCATCGCCTCGATCACGGTGGCAGCGCCGGTAACGATGTCGCCGCCGGCGAAGACGCCGGCCATCGAGGTGGCCAGATCCTCGTCCGTCTCGATGTAGCCGCGGCGATTCAATTTGAGTTTCGATGTCTGCCCAATGATCGGGTTGGCATGAGTGCCGATCGCGATCACCACCGTGTCGGCCTCGAATTCGAACTCGCTTCCCGCGACCGGTACCGGGCCGCGGCGTCCCGACTCATCCGGCTCGCCGAGCTCCATGCGAATGCAGCGCATGCCGCGCACGTTGCCCTTGCCATCGTCCAGGATCTCGATCGGATTGGTGAGCCAGTGGAATTCGATGCCTTCTTCTTCCGCGTGGTGCACTTCCTCGACGCGAGCAGGGCTTTCGGCTTTGGTCCTGCGGTAGATGCAGTAGACCTTTTCGGAGCCGAGCCGCTTGCACACGCGCATCGCGTCCATCGCCGTGTTGCCGGCGCCGATCACCGCCACCCGCCGCCCCAAAGGCAGGGGCGTGTCATGCCCCGGATCGCGGGCACGCATCATATTGCAGCGGGTGAGCAGCTCGTTCGCCGACAGCACGTTGTTGAGCGAATCGCCGGGGATGCCCATGAACCGGGGATAGCCCGCGCCGGTGCCGATGAATACGGCGTCGAATCCCAACTCGCCGATCATCTGCTCGATCGTAAACAGCCGCCCGACCAGCGTGTTGCATTCGAATGTCACCCCGAGCTTTCTCAGGTTTTCGATTTCGGCGTCGACCACAGTATTGGGCAGCCGAAAGTCGGGAATGCCGTAGCGCAGCACTCCCCCGGGCACGTGGAACGCTTCGTACACCGTGACTTCGCAGCCGGCCTTGGCCATGTCGGCGGCGCACGCCATTCCGGCCGGGCCCGAGCCGACGATCCCGACCCGGAAGCCGTTCGGCTCGATGTACGGGACGTTGCTCCAGCCCTCCTTGATGGCCATGTCGCCGACGAAGCGCTCCAAGCGCCCGATCGCGACCGGCTCGAGGTTCTCACCGACGGGGCAAGGACCCTCGCACTGCGTCTCCTGAGGGCAGACGCGGCCGCACACCGAGGCGAGCAGGTTGGCGTCGGTGATGACGTCGTAGGCGCCGCGGAAGTCCTTTTCTCCGATCTTCTTGATAAAGCCGGGGATGTCGATGCTGACCGGGCAACCCTCGACGCATGCCGGGTCCGGGCAGAACAGGCAGCGTTCGGATTCGCGCAACGCATCTTCGACGCTGAAGGCACAGGTCACTTCGGCGAAATTTTTCGCGCGCTCGCGCGGATCCTGCTCGCGCGCACGCGTGCGTTCCTGCGGTATCGAACGTATCGTCCGTTTCTTGGCCATCCTAGCCGCCTCGCGCCTCTTCGAACGGGTCCGGTAGCTCGAGCACCTCGCCGGCCGCGCTCTTGGGCGGGATTTTCATCCGGCAGCTTTCCGACCAGCGATCGAGCGCCGATCTTTCCTCGGCCGCGAAGCGCTTGAGCCGCGTCGTGAGATCCTCGAAATCGACCTGATGGCCGTCGAAGTCGGGGCCATCGACACAGGCGAATTTCACCTCGCCGCCGATCCGCACGCGGCAGCCGCCGCACATCCCCGTGCCATCCACCATCACCGGGTTCAAGCTGACTACCGTCTTGATCTTGTGGGGGCGCGTCGCCTCGGCGCAGGCCTTCATCATCACCGGCGGGCCGATGGCGATCACCTCGCCGATGTCCGGATGCGCGGCGATCGCGCGCTTGATGCCTTCGGTCACCGACCCTCTCACGCCCACCGAGCCGTCGTCGGTGCACACGATCAGCTCGTCGCAGCAGCCGCGGAACTTGTCCTCCCAGAAGATCAGCTTCCAGTTGCGAAAGCCGATCACGCCGATCACGTAGGCGCCGGCCTCCTTGAAGGCCCGCGCCTGGGGAAACACCGGCGCCACCCCGAGGCCCCCGCCCACGCAAACGACTTTCCTTGCGCCGCTGACGTGGCTCGGAACGCCCATCGGCCCGACCAGCGCGTGGAGCGCGGTGCCGACCTGGCACTGCTGCTGCATTTCCCGGGTGGTCTTGCCGACCGCCTGGATGACGAGCGTGATCGTGCCCTTGGCGCGGTCGAAATCGGCGAGGGTGAGCGGGATGCGCTCGCCCTCGGCGTGGGACATGACGATGACGAACTGGCCCGGCCGCGCGGCCTTGGCCATCAGCGGATGGCGGACTTCGAGCAGAAAGGTGGCGTCCGAGAAGTCCTCTCGCGCCACAATCTCGAAACCTGAGTCTTTTCTGGTGCCGGGCATCGTTGATGCCCGCGTGCCGGATGCTTCCAGCGACTCATTCCGGCCCGCGGGAACCTTTTCGGCAATCTTGTAGTATTGCGGGGGCCGCGATTTGATCTAACTCAAGAAGACCGCAGTCTCCCTCTCGGCAACCTCATCACGCAGGACGTTGGGCAGGCCGGCTACGCTCTGCCGCGGGGGAAATCCGCCCGCGCATCCCCGGCAAAACGATCCAGCGCAGCGCGGAACTCATCGAGCGACGCCTGAGACACCAGCACGCCGCACTCGTAGCAGCAGTTCGCCTGCCGGTCGAACCAGCGGCAGCCGCACTCGTCACAGGCGAGCTCGGGGGCGCCCGAGGGATTGGCGAAGATCATCGGCAGGCTCCGAGGTAGGCGAAACCGATCTCGTCGAGCAGGTCTTCGTAGCCCGACTCTTCCAGCTCGGTACGCGGCCGCCGCGCAAAAAAAAGCGCGTGGCCTTCGCGCACCAGCGCGCGCAGCGAACGCACGAAGTCCCCGTCGATCGCGCCTTCGATGCCCTCGACGCCGACCTCATCGAGCGCGATCAAAAGATCAACCGGCGCGGACTCGAAACCGTCGTAGCGCTCCACGCCGGCACGCATGCCCTCGCGTTCACGCTGCCACACCAGCATGGTGGACGCGCGCGCCGCGCCCGCTACGATAGCCTCCGCCACGACGCCGATGCGGGCGCCCGCCGCGAGCGGCTCGAAAAGCGCCGCCTCGCGGCGCAACGCGTCGGTCCAGCGCTGCGTGTTCTCGGGCATCACAGGCGGCATCCGAGCCGGTAGCCTTCGCGGATCGCGGCATCGAGCCCGCGCGGAATCAGCGCGTCGCCGCAGCCGTGCAGCTCATCGACCATCCACTCGAATTCGTGGAACAGCGCCTGATCCGCGATCCGCGGCGCCGCGGCAACGACGCTATCGGCGGGAACGAACGTTTCCTTGCCCTTCTCATCCACCACCGTCGCGCCGTGCTCGTCCACTTTCCTCACCCGCGCGGAAATCAACACCGGGATGCCGAGCTCCTCGACCCAGGCGGTGTGGCGCCACTTGAAGGTGGGCATGACGTCGCCGGCGATGCGTTTCGAGGCTTCGACGACGGTCACCTCGTGGCCATCCTTCTTCAGCGACTCGGCCAGCGTCAGGCCGACCTTGCCGCCGCCGATCACCACCACGCGCTTGCCGATCTCGACCTTGCCCTGCGCTGCCGCGAAGGCATCGAGCAGGCGCTCGTGCCCTTCGATATCGCGCAGCGCGGCGCGGTTGATGCGCGCGCCGACCGCGAGCACGGCGGCGTCGTACTGGTGCAGCTGGCTGCGCATGAACTTGGGATTCGCCTCGACGCCGAACTTCATCTCGACGGCAAGTTTCTTCGCCATCACTTCGTAGTGGCGCACCACGCTCATCAGGTCGTCGGGCCGCGCCAGGTCGCGCGCGGCGAAGCCGAGCAGGTTGCCGCCGATGCGATCGGCTTTCTCGAACACGGTGACGGCGTGGCCGCGCTTCGCCGCCGTGATGGCGAATTCCATGCCGGCCGGGCCGGCGCCGACGACCATGATTTTCTTTTTTACCGCGGCCGGGCGCACGTGGTACTCGGGCTCGACCTCGTGGCCGAGCGCCGGATTCATGGTGCAGGTATACGGGAGGTCGCGGAACACGCGCGACAGGCAATTGAGCGAGCCGATGCAGCGCCGCGCCTCGTGCAGCCGGTCCTCGCGTGCCTTGATGATGAGCTCGGGATCGGCGAGCAGCGGCCGGCACAACTCCCAAAAATCAAACTCGCCCTTGGCGATGCACTCGTTCGCCATCACCGGATCGGGCAGGCGCACGCCAAAGGCGATCGGCACCTCCGGCAGCAGCTTCTTCGCCCGCGCGGCCAGCCGGTTCCAGTAGCCCGGCGGAATGTCGCGGCCGATGGAAGATTCGGGCGCTTCCTGCCAGCCGACCGTGACGCTGATCATGTCAACGCCGCATCCGGCTGCCTGTTGCATCAGCTCGAAACACTCGTCCTCGGTGTTGCCGCCCCAGGGATCCATCAGCTCGGCGGCGTTCAGGCGGATGACGAGCGGATGATCGGGCGTCGCCTGCTTGATGGCATCGATCAGCTCGCGCATGAAGCGGCCGCGGTTCTCGAGTGACCCGCCGTACTCGTCGGTGCGGCGGTTGGTGAACTTCGAATTGAAATTGGCGAGCAGGTAGCCCATGAAGCTGGTGATCTCGGTGCCATGAAAGCCCGCCCTGATCGCGCGCTTCGCCGCGTCGGCGTGGTCGCGGATGGTCTCGCGGATCTGCTCCTTGGTGATCTCGCGCGGCGGGCGGAAGTGCGGCAGCGTCTGCGGCACCACCGAGGGCTGGATGCAGTAGCCCAGATCGATGCCACCGTAGCGCCCGGCGTGCAGGATCTGCTGGATGCCGATCGCTCCTCGCTCGCGGATGAAGCCCGCGATAGTCTCGAACTCCGGAATGAAGCGGTCGTCGTGCAGCGCGATCTGACGGAAATACGCCTTGCCCTCGCCGCGCGGGTCGGGATATGCGCCTTGATTGGTGATGATGCCGCAGCCGGTCGCGGCGATCACGCGCGTGCGCGCGAGCTCGCGCGCACTGATGCGGCCGTCGCGCTCGTTGTAGTTCGATACGCAGCAGGCGCCGTACTTGACGCGGTTGGCCGTGTCGTGGCCGGCGATCCGGCCCGGCTTGAATAGATGAGGGAGCTTCGCCTCACCGGCGTTCATTTGGCCTCCGCCTGTCGATGAATCAAATCGTCTCCGGGCGCGAAGGTCCTCTTCCGCCCTCTTCGAACCGCCGCCGGACAGCCTACCCCACGCGAGGGCCCCACCCTTGATCTAGGTCAATGCAGCCGCCCAGCCTGGGGCCGATCAGGCGCGGGCCGCAACGTAGAGATCGGCTGCGGTTCGAGCGAACACGGACTGCCGGCGAGTTGTAACGCGCCGGCGCTGCAGTTCGCGACGGACTCTCAGTCCCCCAGCGCAACCCCTTCGCGTCTCGGATCGGCGCCGGCTGACCAGCCTTTCGGCGTTCGTACGATGCCGTGCAGGCCGCTCGTCTCGGGGCGGATTCGAACGGAGTGGCCCATGCGCTCAAGCTCCGGAGCGAGTCGCTCGAGTTTCGTGCCCTGCTCCAGCTCGGTCGGACCGTTGCGGCTGCCCATGTGCGGGGTGTCAATTGCTTTCTGGATGTCCATGTTCCAGTCGAGGACTCCCACGAGGGTCTGCGCAACGTAGTTGATTATCGAGTGGCCGCCGGGTGAGCCGATCACCATGAAGAGTTTTCCCTCGCGATCAAAAACCATGGTCGGCGCCATCGAGCTGCGCGGGCGCTTTTTCGCTTCGACGCGGTTGGCGACCGGCTTACCGCCCTCCTCGGGCGTCCAGGAAAAATCCGTGAGCTGATTGTTCAGCAGAAAACCCCGCACCATCTGGCGGTTGCCGAACGCGGCTTCGACGCTGGTGGTCATCGCCACCGCGTTGCCCTCGGCATCGATGACCGAGACGTGCGTGGTTGCGGGCAGCTCGATCGGCTCGGCGAGTCCCAAGCCTGCCGCAATGGTGGCGGGATCCCCCGCCTGGGCCCGTCCCATGGAACGTTTCGGGTCGATCAACTTTGCCCGCGCATCGAGGTAACGCGAATCGAGCAGCGCGGCGAGCGGCGCGGCGACGAATTCCGGGTCGGCGATGTACAGATTGCGGTCGGCGTAAGCGAGCCGCCCGGCCTCGGCGAAGAGATGCACCGCCTGTACCGAATCCGGACGCAAGGCGTGCAAGTCGAAACGTTCGAGGATCTTCAGGATCTGCAGCACGGCGAAACCGCCCGAGCTGGGCGGCGGCATGCCGCACACCTTCCAACGCCGGTACGCGCCGCAAAGCGGCTCGCGTTCTTTCGCCGCGTAAGCGGAAAGATCCGCTTGGGCGAGATCGCCCGGCGCGCTCTTGTGACTGCGCACCGCGAACACGACGTCGCGCGCGATCTCACCGCTGTAGAACGCATCGGCGCCGCCCGCTGCGATGCGTTTCAGCACTGCCGCAAACTCCGGATTCTTCAGCAACGTGCCTTTCGGCTTCGCGGCGCCGTCGGGCAAGTAGAAGTAGCGGCGGGCGTTCTCCTCGAGTCGAAGGAACCGGTCGGCGGCGACGAGCGCGTGCAGCCTCGGCGAGATCGGAAATCCCTGCTCCGCCAGCTCGATCGCCGGCTCGAACAGCTCCGCCCAGGCGAGCTTGCCGTGCCTGCGGTGCGCCAGCTCGAGCAGCCGAAGCAGACCCGGCACGCCCACCGATTTTCCGCTAATCACCGCCGCGGGCCAGTCTAGCGGACGGCCGTTCGCATCGAGAAAACGCTCGGGCTTTGCCGCCGTGGGGGCGGTCTCCCTGCCGTCGTAAGCCGCGAGCTTTCCTTCGCGGGCTGTGTAATGAAGCAGAAAACCTCCGCCGCCGATTCCGGAGGATTGCGGCTCTACCAGATTGAGCACGAGCTGAGCGGCAATCGCGGCGTCGACCGCGCTGCCGCCGCGCCGGATCGCGTCGTACCCGGCACGCGCCGCGAGCGGGTGCGCGGCTACCACCATGAAACGCTGCGCCGTGACGAGTCGTTTCGGTGCGATGGGCGTCGCGGGCTCTGGCGCAGGCTGCGCCTGAACGCTGCACGCGGCAAGAAGGACTCCGACTGCCGCGAAGGCGCGGAATACTCGAGAGAAGCGAGACATCGCGGTGCAGGGTATCACGCGACTTCGCGCTAACTCGTTCATGTCGAGCACCTCAAACGATACCCAGACCCGACGCAATACCATTGTGACTTATTCAGCATGCAGGACGAATTGGCCGACCCCGGGCGCCGCCAGGGGCGATGATAATGATGATTCGGGGGCGCAGACGAATGCATGCACGCGGGTTGGCCGGGAGCATTGCCGTGGTGGTCGCCGTGCTGCTGTTGTCCTGCGCGGAGGAGAATCTCTCCGGGGGAAATCAGCCGCCGTCCGCAACCATCACGAGCCCGGCAAACGGTGCAAGCTTCAGGGCCGGCGAAACGCTGAATTTCGCCGGCAATGCGACCGACCCGCAAGACGGTCAGCTGCCGGCGGGCAACCTGACGTGGTGGGCCGATCTGCATCACGACACGCACACCCATCCGTTCGTGCAAGCGACTGCCGGAGGGAGCGGCGCGGCGGTCGTTCCTGTGCGCGGTGAAACGTCGAGCAACATCTTCTATCGCTTTCACCTGCGTGCCGTCGACAGCGCAGGCAATACGGCGGAAGTTACCCGTGACGTCCAGCCGCAGACAAGCCAGGTCACCCTCGCCACGCAACCGGTTGGCGGACTGCAATTGACGCTCGACGGCCAGCCGGTCGGAACGCCGCATGGGTTCACGGGTGTCGTCGGTGTCGAACGCGATCTCGGCGCGCCCGACCAGAATTTCAACGGCCGCCGCTACCAGTTCGCGTCGTGGAACGACGCCGGTGCGCGCGCCCACACCATCTCGACGCCGGCGGCCGACACGACGTTCACTGCGACGTTCACCGATCTCGGCCCGGTCATTAATCAGCCTCCAAGCGTGACCGTGTCGGCCCCGGCCACAGGCACCGTCGGCGTTCCAATGACCCTCACTGCCACCGCAACCGATAGTGACGGCTCGGTGACGAAGGTCGAATTTTTCGACGACGCAACACTGCTGGGCACCGATACCGGCAGCCCGTATTCTTTCGACTGGACACCCGCAACCGCCGGCACGCGCAACGTCACCGCGCGCGCCACCGATGACGGCACCGCCACCACCATCAGCACGGCGGTGGCGGTGACCATCAATCCTGCGAGCGGTCCCGACACACAGCCGCCGGTGGTCACGCTGACCACACCGGCCAACTTTGCCAGCGGCCTGACGGGTGCGCTGAATCTGGAAGCCACCGCTACCGACAACGTCGGCGTGACCGGAGTCGAATTCCAGGTTGACGGCGTAATCGTCGGGAGCGAAGACACCGCCGCGCCGTACCAGGTCAGCGTCAACACCGCCAACTACGCCGCCGGCCAGCACCTGGCACGCGCGCGGGCTCGCGATGCGGCGGGCAACCTCTCTGCTTGGTCCACCGCCACGGTCAGGTTCGGCGGCAGCGCGGCGGTGAACCAGGGTTTCACCCGCAACCAGACCTGGATCACCGGGCTTTCCAGTGCGACCGCGTTTGCACAGTCGCCGGACAGCAGGATTTTCATCGCGCAGCAGGCCGGCAGCCTGCGCGTCGTCAAGAACAGCTCGCTCCTGGCAACGCCGTTCATGACCCTTGCCGTGGATTCTGACGGGGAGCGCGGCCTGCTCGGCGTGGCATTCCATCCGGACTTCGCCACCAATGGCTGGGTGTACGCCTACTACACCACGACCTCAGGCGGCACCCACAACCGGGTCAGCCGTTTCACGGCGAACGGCGATGTGGTGTTGGCCGGCAGCGAAACGATCCTGGTCGATCTGCCCGCGTTGTCCGGCGCCACCAACCACAACGGCGGGGCGCTGCATTTCGGCGTCGACGGCAAATTGTACGTCGCGGTCGGCGACAATGCCGATTCCTCCAAGCCGCAGAACCTCGCCGACCCGTTCGGCAAGATACTGCGCTTCAGTGATGATGGATCGATTCCCGCGGACAATCCTTTCTGCACCACGCAAAGCAATCTGGCCTGTGCGGTGTGGGCCTATGGGCTGCGCAATCCCTTCACGTTTGCGTTTCAGCCCGGTAGCGGCCGCATGCATATCAACGACGTAGGACAGAACACCTGGGAAGAGATTGACCTGGGCGCGCCGGGCGCGAACTACGGCTGGCCGGCCTCCGAAGGGCCGGCCAACATCACGGCGGGCGTGACGGCGCCGTTGTTTGCCTACAGGCACAGCGACGCCAATCCTCCGGGCTCGGGACCGGGTGGATTCTTCGTCGGCTTCGCCATCACCGGCGGCGCCTTCTATCCGGACAGCGGACCGTTTCCCGCCGCTTACCGCGGCAATTATTTCTTCAGCGATTTTGTGAACCGCTTCGTCGCCCGGCTCGATCTCGCGAACAACAATGCCGCCTACGCGTTCGCGAACCTGAGCGGCGATCCGGTGGACATGCTGGCCGGCATCGACGGCGCGTTGTACGTGTTGACGCGCGCTTCGGTGACGCGGATCTCCGCCCCTTGAACGGAGCGCTCAGGCCGGCTCCAGATAGAGCCGCTCGATCTGCTCCGCCGCGACCGGCCGGCTGAACAGATAGCCCTGATATTCGTCGCAGTGCAACTTGGCCAGGATCTCGAGCTGTTCCCGGGTCTCGACCCCCTCCGCGATCACCGTCATGGTGCCGATTTTCTCTGCCTTCCCCCAGCCCGTCACGCGATGCGGTTCGCCGGCGCAGGGTGCGGCGCTCCTGCGAGCCTGAGATAGCGGCGCTCGATTTGATCCGCAACGAGAGGCACGCTGAACAAAAAACCCTGGTACTCGATGCAGCGGTGTTTTCGCAAGATCTCCAGCTGGTCGTGCGTTTCCACGCCCTCGGCGATCACGCGGATACCCAGGCCGCCGGCCATGGTGATGATCGCCCGGACGATCGCAACGCCCTGAGGCGAGGTCGCGAGGTCGCTGACGAAAGACCGGTCGATCTTCAGCCCATTCACCGCGAAATGCTTGATGTAGCTCAGCGACGAATATCCCGTTCCGAAGTCGTCTATCATCACGCGGGTGCCGATCCGCGCAAGACCTTTCAGGGTCGTGCCGATGTCTTCGGAGTTTTTCAAGAAAAGACTTTCGGTGATTTCGACGTCGATCAAGTCGGGATCGACGTCGAATTTCTTCAACAGGTTGGAGATCTCTCCGATCAGGGCCGGGGTAAACTGGCGAACGGAGAGATTGACCGCCACCGGATGCAAGGGCAAGCCGCGCCCGCGCCAATCGCAGAGCTGCCTGCAGACCTCTTCCAGCACCCAGCGCCCGATATCGACGATCAGCCCGGTATCCTCGGCAACGGAAATGAACCGCGCCGGAGACACCACGCCCCAGCGGGGATGGTGCCAGCGCAACAGCGCCTCGAGGCCGGTGATCTGGCCGCCGGCGACATCGACCTTCGGCTGGTACATCAGCGCGAACTGCCGGCCGGCGATTGCGTCGCGCAGACCGTTCTCGAGCTGCAGCCGTTCCTGCATGCGCTCGTTCATCTCGGAGGAGAAGTACCGGTAAGATCCGCGCCCGCTTTCCTTGACGTGGTGCATCGCGGTATCCGCGTCGTGGACGAGCGTTTGGGAATCGGCGGCGTCGGAGGGAAATACGCTGATGCCGATGCTGCATGAGCAGCTCAGGGTATGCCCCTGGATCGAAAACGGTTCGGTAAACGAATTCAGGATCTTGCGCGCCACCTGGCCGGCTTCGTCTTCCAATGCCCTCACGTTCTCCAGCAACACCACGAACTCGTCTCCGCCCAGCCGCGCCAGTGTATCGCCTGGGCGCACGACCCCGGACAGGCGTTCGGCGACCGCCTTGAGGAAAGCGTCGCCGATCGCGTGCCCCAGCGAATCGTTGATGTACTTGAACCGGTCAAGACCGATGAAAAAAAGCGCGAGAAAGCTGTCATCGCGTCGCGCCTGGCTCATGCTGAGGGCCAGGCGGTCGTTGAGCAGCAAGCGGTTCGGCAGGCCGGTCAGCGCGTCGCGCGTCGCCAGCTGCTGGATGCGCGCCTCGGCGCGCTTGCGGTCGGTGACGTCCAGCACAATCCCGGCCAATCGCAGGGCACGGCCGGCGCCGTCACGCTCAACCACTTTGCCCCGGTTCATGACCCAGATCCAATCAGCGCTGTGGCTCTTCACGCGGAATTCCAGGGCGTATTCCGCGGTTCGACCCTTGATGCACTCCGCTTGCACCCGACGAGCGTCCTGGAGATCGTCGGGATGCACCATGCTCTCCAGCTCCGGGACCGTCATGTAGCATTCTTTGGGTTCGGATCCGAGCAAACTGGCCCAGCCTTTGTCGAGGTATGTCGTGCCCCGGCGTATATCCCATTCCCATAGAGAGGCCTTGGAGGCCTGCGTCGCCCGATCGAGGCGGTCTTGTGCGTGACCCGCCTCGGCCCCTTTGTCATGCGCCTCGCGCAAGCTCGCAACCACGCTGTCCATGAGGACGCGGACACCGGCGGCGATGAGAACGAAGGAGATGCACACTCCGGACAGATATCTCCAATGGGTAAACGCGCTCAGGCGATTGGGCAGGAACCCGGCAATTTCCCCGTAGCCGACTGCATAGAAGATCGTCACCGTCGCCAATGTGAAAGCGGCCAAGGCGCGCCACTTCATCAAGGCGGCGGCCAGAGCGAGTACGCCGGAAATCGTGGCGACCGCAGAATCGTGGACACCGTCTCGAGCCAGCAGCTCGGCTGTGGACATCAACAGAAAAACCACCGGCAGCAAAGCGCTCGAAAGCCGTAAATGCCCCCGGCGTGCGCCGGCAAGCAACACGCCGACAACCACCATGGAAGCCGGAATCGCGACGGGCATGTCGCCCCGACCTACGAGAAGGTTATTGGCCAGAGCAAAGCTCAGCCCCACCAGGATCGCCAGCGCGGCGAAATTGAACAGCCGCGATTGCACGCTGAGCTCGGGATCTTCGGGGTAGCGCGGTGCTACCAGGAGTTGCTTCAGCCACGCGGCCAAATCTGCCTCCTCCTAAGGCTCGCGACCGACAACGTTATCCGCGAGCCTCAACATGATTTTTCAGTCTAGCACCAAAGGCAGCCGGCCACGGCTACGGGCGCGCCTCTTCACGATCCCGAGCCTCGCCTCGGATGGCGACGCGCGCAAAAAAACGAGGTCTCACCGCCCCGGAACGATGATGCGACTCCCCTCGCCCGCCATCTCGAGCATCAGCTCGTTCATGCGGCGCACGAACCCGGCGGGGTCTTCGAGCTGCCCGCCCTCGGCGAGGAGCGCCTGATCGAAAAGAAGATGGCTCCAATCCGCGAAACGCTCCTTTTCTTCTTCCAGACGCTTCACCATCGGATGCGCCGGGTTGATTTCGAGGATCGGCTTCGCGAGCGGCGCTTTCTGCCCGGCGGCCTTGAGGATGCGCGAGAGATTGCCTCCCATATCGTGCTCGTCGGCAACCAGGCACGAGGGCGATTGTGTGAGGCGCGTGGTCACGCGCACGTCCTTGACCTTCTCGCCGAGCGCGTCCTTCAGTTTCGCAACGAGCACCCGGTGCTCGCTCGAGAGCTTCTGCTGTTCCTTCTTTTCGTCTTCGGTCTGCAGCTTGGAGAGGTCGAGCTCGCCTTTTGCGACCGAGGCGAGCGCCTTGCCTTCGTGCTCAGGGAAATTCGCGACCAGCCATTCATCGACGCGTTCCGAAAGCAGCAGCACTTCCACGCCGTGCTTGCGGAAGACTTCCAGGTGCGGGCTGTTTTTCGCGGCGAGGAAGGTCTCTGCAGTCGCGTAGTAGATCCGGTCCTGCCCTTCCTTCATCCGCGCGAGGTACTCGGCGAGCGACACGGTCTGATCTTCGCCGTCGTTGTGCGTGGAGGAAAAGCGCAGGAGCTTCGCGATGCGCTCGCGGTTGGGGAGATCCTCGCCGATCCCTTCCTTGAGCACGCGGCCGAATTCCTTCCAGAACGCGGCGTACTTCTCCTTCTGGTTTTCGGCCAGCTCTTCAAGAAGCGACAAGATACGCTTGGTGCAGCCGGCGCGGATCGCTTCGATGTCGCGGCTCTCCTGAAGGATCTCGCGCGAGATGTTGAGCGGCAGGTCGTTCGAATCGATCACGCCGCGCACGAAACGCAGGTAAGCCGGCAGCAGCTGCTCGGCGTCGTCCATGATGAAGACGCGCCGCACGTAAAGCTTCAAACCTCGGCGCTGATTCCGGTCCCACAGGTCGAACGGCGCCCGCGCCGGGATGTAGAGGAGCTGCACGTACTCCTGGCGGCCTTCGACGCGGTTGTGGGTATAGGCGAGCGGCGCCTCCGGATCGTGCGCCACGTGCTTGTAGAATTCCTGGTACTGCTCTTCCGCGATCTCCGATTTCGGCCGCGCCCACAAGGCGCTCGCCTGGTTGATGGTTTCGTCTTCGTCGGTAAACGTCTCCGCCGATTTTTCCTTGTCCCATTTCACTTTCTTCATCACGATCGGGATCGCGATGTGATCGGAATACTTGCGGATGATCTCCTTCAGCTTCCAGTCCGAAAGCAGCTCGTCCTCTCCCTCGCGCAAGTGTAGGACGACGTCGGTGCCACGCCCATCCCTTTCAGCCGCTTCGATGGTGAACTCTCCGCCGCCGTCCCTCATGTCGCAATGCCAGCGCACGGCCTCGCCGGCCGCGAGCCCCGCGCGGCGCGTCACCAGCGTCACGCGGTCGGCGACGATGAAGGACGAATAAAAGCCCACGCCGAACTGCCCGATCAGCCGCGCGTCCTTGGCCTGGTCTCCGGTCAGCGACTGGAAGAACTCGCGCGTGCCCGACTTGGCGATCGTGCCGATGTTCTGGATGACTTCATCGCGCGACATGCCGACCCCGTTGTCCGACACCGTGATCGTGCGCACCTGCTTGTCGAAGAAAACGCGGATCTTCAGGTCTGCGTCGGAGCCGTACAGGGCGTTGTTGGATAGCGCCTCGAAGCGCAGCTTGTCCGCGGCGTCGGAGGCATTCGAAACCAGCTCCCTCAGGAAAATCTCCTTGTTGCCGTACAAGGAGTGGATCATGAGGTTGAGCAGTTGCTTGACCTCGGCCTGAAAGCCCAAGGTTTCCTTTGTCGCCGTTGCCATTGCCTTTTCTCTCCTGTCGATGATTCCACGAATTTTATTCGAATATGGCGTAGATCAGAACTCGAATTCCTTGAGCCTGTCGGAGCGAACGGCTATGCTGGCAAGTCATTGGTTGGGGCATCATCAACAACAACATTCCCGGGAGAGGCTTTGCCAAACCAATCCGACACGGCGCCATCCGCCGTTCGTGATGCAGTTATGCTGAGGTTTACCGGTCAAGCAGGCGAGTATTTTCGAATCTGGATCGTCAATATCTGCCTGTCCGTCCTCACGCTCGGCATCTACTCGGCGTGGGCGAAGGTCCGGCGCAAGCGCTACTTTTACGGCAATACGCTGCTCAACGACGCGGCCTTCGAATATCTCGCGAATCCGAAGGCGATCCTCAAGGGCCGGATCATCGTCGTCGGCGGGTTCGCGGTCTATTCGATCGCCGGAGAGATAAACCCTTTAGCAGGCGCGGCGCTGCTGCTGGTGTTTCTGGGCGTCCTGCCGTGGCTGATCGTTCGTGCCTCGCGCTTCAACGCGATAAATTCGGCGCACCGCAATGTCCGCTTCGGCTTTGGCGCGAGCTATCGGGAGATGGGCCAGTTCCTTATCCTGCCGATTGTCCTTGTCCCGCTGACGCTCGGCTTGCTCTACCCCTATTACGTGTACCGTAAGAAACGATTCATCCTCGAGCACAGCGCCTACGGGGCGACGCCATTCGCATTCACGGCGTCGGCCGGAGCGTTCAATCTCGTCTATTTCAAGGTCGCGCTGATGTTCGTGCTGTTCCTTGTCGGGTCGGTCGTTACGGTGGGTATCGGCGCGCTGCCTCTGTACATCTGGTTCGCAGCGTACCGTGACGGCGCCGTCGCGAGGCTCGGCTGGAAAAACACGCGCCTGGGCGGCTTGCGCTTCGACTGCACCTGGAGCACAACCGGGCTGTTCAAGCTTCATTTCCTCAACACCCTGGGCATCGTCTTTTCGGGGGGACTTCTCACGCCCTGGGCCGCCGTGCGCGCGGCGCGTTACCAGCTCGAAAGGATCTCGCTTGAACCGTCCCGGGCGATCGGGGCGTTCGTGACCGCCGCGCAGGAACGCGTTGGCGCAGTCGGCGACGAGGCGAGCGACCTGCTGGGATTCGATTTCGGCCTATGACGCCGCTCACGGCGCGTTACTACGACGGAAAAACATCGCAGCAACGCGAAGTCCTGATCTGGTTCGACCCCCCGAGCCTTCGCGTCATCGGCGAGGGCATCGACTTCAGTTGCAGCATCGCCGAGGTGCAGCCTTCGACCCGTGTGGGAAATACGAGGCGGCACCTGCGGTTTGCAGACGGGTCCTCGTGCGAAACCGAGGACAACGACGCGATCGACGCCATCTTCGCCGACTCGACGTCGGAAGCCCCTGGCCGCCTGATCCACCTCTGGGAAAGCCGGCTCGGCTACGCCCTGCTCGCTTTGGCGCTGACGGCCGCCGCGCTGTGGGGAGGCATCACCTACGGCATTCCGGCGCTCGCCAAGCAGGTGGCGTTCGGTCTGCCCGCCTCGACCGAGAAAGCGATCGGCCGCAACGCGCTCGCCGGGCTCGACCGGATACTGCTCTCGCCGTCGGAGCTGCCGTCCGCGCGCGGGGAAAAACTGCGCACTTTGTTCTCGAAGATGATGTCCGATATCGAAGGCGCCGCCGATTACCGGATCGAGCTGCGCGCGAGCAAGGCGCTCGGCGCCAACGCGCTCGCGCTGCCTTCGGGCGTGGTCGTCGTCACCGACAAGCTGGTCGAACTCGCGAAAAACGATGCCGAATTGATCGCGGTCCTCGCCCACGAGATCGGCCATTTGCGGCACCGTCACACGCTGCGGCGGCTGCTGCAGGATTCGGCCACGGTGCTGCTCATGGCCGCGGTGACCGGGGACCTGACCTCGGTCGTGTCGCTCGCCAGCGCGCTGCCCGCCATGCTGCTGCAAGCCAAATACTCGCGCGATTTCGAGACAGAAGCGGACGATTTCGCGCTGGAATACATGAAACGCCACGGCGTTGCGCCGGAATCCCTGGGCGCGATCCTTCTGCGAATGGAACAAGGGAGAGGCAAGGCGGGAGACGTTCCCGACTACCTCTCGACCCACCCGGCAACCCGCGAGCGTGCGGAGCGCTCGCGCGCCGCGCATTGAGACATAAAATGGAACTTGCAACAGCCTGACCTGTCTTTAACCGCGGGACCCACAATGCTCAGAAACGTCTTTCTTCTTTCCGCCCTCCTCCTCGTCACGCCCCTGCCCGCTTATGCTCAAGGCGCGAAACAGGCGCTGAAGGCTCCCGCCCGGATCACTTCGGTCGAAGGCGTCACCGAATACCGTCTGGCGAACGGCCTGAAGATCCTGCTCATTCCCGACCGCTCGATCGACACCATCACGGTCAACGTCACCTATCTCGTCGGCTCGCGGCACGAAGGCTACGGCGAAACGGGCATGGCGCATCTGCTGGAACACCTGCTGTTCCGTGGAACGCGGCGCTTTCCGAACATCAAGGCGGATTTCCAGCAGCGCGGGGCCCGCTATAACGGCAGCACTTCGTTCGACCGGACCAACTACTACGAGACCTTCCCGGTGAGCGAGAAGACCCTCGACTACGTGCTGGATGTCGAGGCCGATCGCATGGTCAGCGCCTCCGTCGCGAGGAAAAACCTCGACGCGGAGATGACCGTGGTGCGCAACGAATTCGAGTCGGGAGAAAACAGCGCCTTCAGCGTGCTGCGCGAGCGCGTCGCGGCAAGCGCCTACCTGTGGCACAACTACGGAAAGGCGATCATCGGAGCGCGGTCGGATATCGAAAACGTCCCGATCGAGAGGCTGCGGGCGTTCTATCGGCACTACTATCAGCCCGACAACGCGGTCGTGCTGCTGTCGGGCAAGTTCGACGAACCGGCCGCGCTCAGGCTGCTACAGAAGCACTTCGGCAAGATTCCCAGGCCGTCGCGCGCGCTGCACGCGACCTATACCGTGGAGCCGACGCAGGACGGCGAGCGCACCGTCACGCTGCGCCGCGCGGGCGACGTGCAGCTCGTCTCCGCGCTCTACCACATGCCTCCGGGCGCCCATTCCGAATACGCCGCCGTGGACGTGCTGGTCTCGCTCCTCAACCACGTGCCTTCCGGGCGCCTGCACAAGGCGCTCGTCGAGCCGGGACTGGCAAGCTCCGTGTTCGGCACCGAGCGGCAGCAGCGCGAAGCCGGCATGGCCTACTTCGGCGCGAGCCTCCGTCAGGACGCGTCCTTGGAAGCGGCGCGCGATACGCTACTCCAGGTGCTCGAGGGTTTTATGCGCAGCCCCACGACGGAGGACGAGGTCGGCCGCGCACGCACGCGGCTCCTCAACGATATCGAGCTCGCGCTCGCCGATTCACGCGATCTCACCAGCGCGCTTTCCGAGACCGTCGGCATGGGCGACTGGCGGGTGTTTTTCCTGCATCGCGACCGGCTCAAGCAGGTCACCGCCGCCGAAGTCCAGGCCGTCGCCCTCCGCTATTTGAAGCCCGCCAACCGCACCCTGGGCATGTTCCTCCCGACGCAGTCACCCGACCGGGCGGAGATTCCACCGGCGCCTGACGTGGCCGCGATGCTCAAGGGCTACCGCGGCTCGGCTGCGGTCTTGCAAGGCGAGGATTTCAATCCCGCCCCGGCGAGCATCGAGGCGCGCGTCCTCCGGAGGACGCTCCCGGGCGGCATGAAGCTCGCGCTGCTTCCGAAAAAAACACGCGGCGGCACCGTGGTCGCGCAGCTTGGGCTTCACTGGGGCGACGAGCAGAGCAAGCTCAACCGGGCCGCGGCTTGCGGCATCACCGGCTCGATGCTGATGCGCGGCACGCAGAAGAATTCCCGCGAGCAGCTGCGCGATCACTTCGACCGCCTCAAGGCTCACGTGCGCGTCGGCGGCGAGGGCGGCTCGATCGAAACCGTCCGCGCGAGCCTCCCGGAGGCGTTGCGGTTGACGGCCGAGGTGCTGCGCCAGCCGTCGTTCCCGCAGGAGGAGTTCGAGCAGTTGCGACGCTCCTCGCTCACCGGCATCGACACGCAAAGAAGCGACCCAGGCGCGCTCGCCGGCCTCGCGCTCTCCCGCCACCTGAACCCTTATCCTCCCGCGCACTGGCTCTACAACACGACGCTCGATGAGCGCAGCGCGGGGCTCCAGGCGCTCTCGCTTGATGCGGTCAGGAAGTGTTACGCCGACTTCTACGGCGCCTCTCACAGCGAACTCGCCGTGGTCGGCGATTTCGACCCGGAACAGATCGCGCGCCTCGCGCAAGATCTCTTCGGCGATTGGAAAAGCCCGCAGCCCTATGCGCGCATCCCGCTGCGGGTCGCGGACATTCAGCCGGTGGACAACACAATCAACACGCCGGACAAGGCCAACGCCGTACTTCGCGCGGGGATGCTGCTTCGGTTGCGCGACGACAACCCCGATTATCCTGCGCTGCTGCTCGGCAACTACATTTTGGGCGGCTCTTCGGACTCGCGTCTGACGCGGCGCATCCGCGAAAAGGAGGGACTGTCCTACAGCGTCGGCTCATTCCTTTCCGCCGACAGCTTCAGCGAGCGCGGCAGCTTCGGCGCCTTTGCCATCTATGCGCCGCAGAACCGCGTCAAGGTGGAAACCGCGATCGCCGAGGAGATCCGCAAGGCGCTGGCCGACGGCTTCAGCAACGAGGAAATCGAATCCGGAAAAAAAGGCCTGCTGCAGGCGCGGCAGGTCGCGCGCACGAACGACGAGAACCTCGCGAGCCGCCTGGCATCCTATCTAATACTGGGCCGCACCTTCTCATGGGACGAGGAGTTGGAGCGGCGGATCGCCGCCCTGACGCCGAAGTCGGTCGTCGAAGCCCTGCGCCGCTACATCGATCCGGCCAAGCTCTCGACGGTCAAGGCCGGAGATTTTGCTGGCCCGGACCGGGCCAACTGATTTTGCTCGTCGTCCCCGCGAAAACGAGCGGAAGCGAGTTTCGAGGAACGGCCAAACGAGCGAAGGCGATTTTCGAGGAACGGCCAAGCGGGGACCCAGTGACTTTCGAGCAACGGCGCTGGATTCCCGCTTGCGCGGGAATGACAATGGATTACTTCAGCTCCTCGTAGCGGATCGCAAGCACTTCCAGCGCTTCGTCCCCCGCGGGCGTGTTGAGCGTCACCGCGTCACCCGCCTGCGATTGCAGCAGGGCGCGGGCGATCGGCGAGACCCAGGACACACGGCCACGCGACGGATCGACCTCATCGGTGCCGACGATGCTCACGGTGTGCTCACCGCCGCCTGAATCCCGGTAGGTGACCGTGGCGCCGAAGAACGCGCGGTCCCGGTCCCGGTCTCCGGGATCGACTACTTCGGCGATCTCCAGCCGTTTCATGAGAAACCGCATCCGGCGCTCGATCTCGCGCAATCGCCTCTTGCCGTAGAGGTAATCGGCGTTTTCCGAGCGATCGCCGTTGGAAGCGGCCCAGGCAACCGTTTTCACCAGCTCCGGCCGCTCGACCTCGACCAGCGCCTTCAGCTCCGATCTCAGGCGTGCAAGGCCAGCGGGGGTGATGTAGTTCTTCGGCCCCGGGGGCGTCCGAGGTTCGGCCGCGAGTTCCTCTTCGGGCGCGTCCCCCTCGCGAGTGAATGCCTTGCTCACTTGGATGCGATATTCAAGATACGATCGTGGCTGAATTATAATGGCAGCGCCCAGGCAGGAAGGTTGTCAGAGGAGAGGAACAATGAAGCTAAGCAAACGCGGACGGGAAATCACCCTCGTGGTACTGGTAGCGATCGCCGCGGTGCTGGCCAACCTTCCCGAAGAGTGGCACGAGGCCGTCGGCATCGACCGGAACTATCTGCTGGGCCTGCTCGCGCTGACGGTGTTCATATCGCTGTTCCTGTACCTCAAGTTCCAGTTCTTTTTCCTCGTCGTTCTGCTCGCGCTCGCGGCGAACATGCCCGGAGAAGTGGCCGACAGCCTGGGCGTCTCGACCCTGCCCCTGATCATCGCCATGGCTACGATGGTCGGCGTTTCGCTCATCAACTACGTCGTGGACCTGCTGCCGACAGGGCTCGAAAAGAAACCGAGAGAGCAAAGCGCCGAAAGCATCAAGGTGCTGTTTTACGCCATAGAGAAGGGCAACCTCCTTTACGCGCAGAAAGTCCTGTCCCAGAACTTCGACCCCAACATGATCGCCGAGAGCGGCTACACGCCGCTCATGTACGCGGCCGCGCGCGGCGACCCGAAGATGGTCGATCTGCTGATCAGGAACGGCGCCAACGTCAATATGGTGGGCAAGGACGGTGAAACGGCAACCGAGCTCGCCCTGCGGACCGGCTCGCAGGAATGCGCCGACATCCTGAAAAAAGCGCGCGCCGAGCAGGCGGTTCGCGAGCAGGCGATGCTCGCCAGGCAGGCCGCGCAGACCTAGGGTTCTGATTGACGTCATGCCCGCGAAACCTGTCCCCGAATGCTTGAATCGGGGAGCGGGCATCCAGCGTCGGGCAACGAAAGCCACTGGGTCCCCGTCCCCGATTGATTCACTCAGGGACAGGCCCCCGCGGGGACGACGAAGGCGCCGCCTCCCCGGCTGTTAGAATCGGCCGGACTCCGAGGAGGACTCCATGGCCGCACCCCGCACTCTCCAGTTCGACACGCTCAGCCTTCACGCGGGCCAGAGGCCCGATCCGGTCACCGGCGCGCGCGCGACGCCGATCTATTTCACGACTTCCTTCGTGTTCCGCGATTCCGATCACGCCGCGGCGCTTTTCAACATGGAACGCGCGGGTCACGTCTACTCGCGGATCTCCAATCCGACCAATGCCGTGCTCGAAGAGCGGGTCGCGGCGCTCGAAGGCGGCGTCGCCGCGATCGCCACCGCCAGCGGCCAGGCTGCGCTGCACCTGGGGCTCGCCACGATTGCGGGCGCCGGATCGCACATCGTGTCCTCCTCCGCGCTCTACGGCGGCTCGCACAACCTGCTCTCCTACACGCTGCCGCGCTTCGGCATCGAGACTACCTTCGTCAGCGGGCGCGACCTCGGCGCCTGGAAGAGTGCGATACGGCCGAATACCAAAGTGCTCTTCGCCGAGACCCTCGGCAACCCCGGACTCGATGTGCTCGATATCTCCGGTGTCGCCGCGATCGCGCACGAGCACGGCATACCGCTGATGGTGGATGCGACCTTCACCACGCCCTGGCTGCTCAAGCCCTTCGAGCACGGCGCCGACCTACTCTTTCATTCCGCGACGAAATTTCTCGGCGGCCACGGTGTGGCGATCGGAGGGGTGCTCGTGGACGGCGGCACCTTCGATTGGGAAGCTTCGGGGAAATTTCCTGAGCTGACCGAACCCTATGCGGGTTTTCACGGCATGAACTTCGCCGAGGAATCCACCGTCGCCCCGTTTGCGCTGCGCGCGCGCCGCGAGGGATTGCGCGACTTCGGCGCCTGCATGAGCCCGGCGACCGCGTTCCAGATCCTGCAGGGCATCGAAACGCTGCCCCTCAGAATGCAGCGCCACGTCGAGAACACGCGCAAGGCGGTCGCGTTCCTCGTCAAGCACCCGGCAATCGCCAGCGTATCCTATCCCGAACTGCCCGATCACCCCGACCACGTGCTTGCGAAAAGGCTTCTGCCGCGCGGCTGCGGCGCGGTGTTTACCTTCGACCTGAAAGGCGACCGCGCCGCCGGAAGGCGCTTCGTCGAAGCGCTGCGCATCTTCTCGCACCTCGCCAACGTCGGCGACGCGAAGTCGCTCGTGATCCATCCGGCGAGCACGACACACTTCCGCATGGATGCGGCGGCACTCGCCGCGGCCGGCATCGCCGAGGGAACGATGCGCCTGTCGATCGGCCTGGAGGACTCCGACGATCTGATCGAGGACCTCGAGCGCGGCTTGCGCGCGTCGCAAAAGAGCTAAAAGCCATGGAAATAGACGTCAACGGCCAGAAGGCTTACGCTTATACCGGCGGCAAGACGTTTGATCCAAAGCTCCCAACAGTCCTCTTCATTCACGGCGGCGAGCAGGATCACAGCGTCTGGGGCCTTCAGAGCCGCTATCTGGCGCACCACGGTTACGGCGTGCTCGCGGTCGATCTGCCTGGCCACGGGAGAAGCGGCGGCGCGGCGCTGGCGCGCATCGCGGAGATGGCCGACTGGGTCGTCGCCGCCCTGGACTGGGCGGGAGTGAGAGCGGCCGCGCTCGTCGGTCACAGCATGGGGTCCCTGGTCGCCCTCGAATGCGCCGCGCGATATCCGCAGCGAGTCAAGCGCATCGCGCTGCTCGCATTCGCTTATCCGATGCGCGTGTCGCGGGAGTTGCTCCAAGCGACGAAGAACGACGAGCCCGCGGCGCACGCCATGATCAACGTCTGGTCGCACTCTGCCTACGCACACTATCCGAGCAACCCGGGACCCGGCTTCTGGGTGCGTGGAGAGAACCTGCGCCTGATGCAGCGGCAGAAACCCGGCGTGGTGCACGCGGACTTTTCCGCCTGCAACGACTACGGCGGCGGCCGCGAGCGCGCGGCGCAGATGAAGTGCCCCACCCTGTTTCTTCTCGCCGCGCGCGACGCGATGACGCCGGCGCGCGGCGCGCAGGAAATTGCGGGAATAATTCCCGGCTCGAAAACGGTCGCGCTCGAGGACTGCGGCCACAATCTCATGGCCGAAAAGCCCGATGAAGTGCTGGATGCTCTCGTTCAGTTCCTTCGGGCCGCTTGATCGGTCTTTTTCAGAAAAGACCGAGCGATGATCGCTAGCCCGCGACGGCCTAAGGCGGATGCTCCGATGCAACACATTGCCTCGGCGATTCGGGCGTGCGGGTTGCGCGGTCCGGCGCTCGTTTTAGGTCTGACCGCCCCGCTTGTCGCGCTTGCCCAGAGCGTGCTCCCGGATTTGTCACTCGTCGGCGCTGCGGTGCGCACGCGGCCGGCCTATGACGGCTCGGACTCTCAGCGCTCGGAACTGATCCCGGTGCTGAGGTACTTCGGCAAGACCTGGTTTACGCGCACGACCCAAGGCATGCTCGAAGGCGGCGCGAGGGTGGAACTCTCCCCGGCGCTGTACCTTGGGGCGCAAATCGCGTACGAAGGAGGGCGCATTGCGAGCGAATCGGATTTCCTCAGCCGCTACAACGTCCCGGACATCGACCCCGGGGCATCCTTCGGGCTGCACGTCGAATGGGACCGGAACCTCGGCCCGGTCCCAATCACGCTGCTCGCGCGCGGGAGGCAAAACGCGGACGCCGATCGAGGCGCCCAAGTCGACCTGCGCCTCACGGCGGGAGTCTACGGCGACAAAGGTTTTCTCGTCGCCGTTTTTGCCCAGGGGACTTGGGCCAACGCAAAATCGGCCCAGTCTTTTTACGGCATCACCCAGCAGCAGTCGGCGGCGACCGGACTGCCGGCGTTCGATGCGGGAAGCGGGCCCTTGTCCACGAGCTTCGGGCTTCTGTGGTCGGCCGACCTCAGCCGGGAATGGATGCTGGTCGGAGGACTGGACTACAAGCATCTGCACGGCAGTGCCGCGCGCAGTCCCCTGGCCGAGCGCAGCTCGAACTATTACGCGAGCGTGGGCCTCGCGTATCGTTTCTAGAAATCGCGGCGGCCTGGAGCGCTCGAGCTCAACACGCGTTCCTAGTCCCGCAGCACGAGCAGCACCGGCTGATGGTCCGAGGCGTCGGTCGATCCATTGACGACGACGTCCTCGACGCGGTGCGCGATATCCTCGGTCACGAAAATAAAATCGCACGCGAGCGGCGGCCCCGGCCACTGCGCCTTGTCGTACACGCCCAGCGTCGGCGCGTGCGCCTCGCCCGGATGGCGCAGCGCCCATGCGTCGCGGTAAGCGGGAACGCCGGGCCCGAGCGCAGCCTGCAAACCGGCGTGCAGCGGATCCTCCGGCCGGAAATTGAAATCGGCGGTGAGAACTCCCGATGCCGGCCGCGGCAGGTTCTGAAACGGCCCGCCCTCCTTGTCCTTGCGGGTCGGCGCGGTCGAGTGGCCCGCCGCCTCGGCCTGCCACTCGCGCAGCCGTTCGACCTGCGCGGCGCGCTGCTTCGCCGAGTAGTACTCCAGGTGAGTGGTGGTCACGCGCAAGGGGCCCGAAGGCAGATCGAGCACGACCTCGATCGCCGCGCGCTGCATGCTCGGCGCCGAAGGATCGCCCGGCCGGGGGAGCAGATGCCGGAACACCTGCAGAATCGGCAAGCGCGTGACGAGGGCATTGCCGAACTCGCGCCGCTCCCCTTGCGGCGCGAGCGCGTCGATCGCCGCGCCCTTGACCACCGTGTACTCCGGGAACAATCCGGCGAGCGTCTCGTACTGGTTTTCGCCGGAGCTTCCGGGCAGACCCGGGAAATTGCGCGCGACCTCCTGCAGGCACAACACGTCGAAGTCGGCCATTTCCCTCGCGACCTTGCCGATGCGCGCGGGATCGACCCTGCCGTCGCACCCGCGGCACCATTGGATGTTCCAGGTTATGAGCTTCATATTATTCCGCGCTCATTCATCATCTCCTCCACGTCACGGAAGCTGAGAGTGAAGCGGAAATACAGCCAGACGCAGTGGCTGATGATCCGGGGAGGAAAACGATGGCGATAATAAGCAGACGTGGGTTGGTTCATGCACCCAGTACATAATCATTCACCCCAACATTGAGTAAATCATCCTGAGGTCCCACTGGCCGGCGTCATCCAGAGGACGCCCGCCAAGTATCCAGGGTGCGTTCAGCTTATCGTCGCGCACGGACCGAACCAGAACCGACTTTTCAGATTGCGCACGGAGTGACTTGAACCCATGGTGATCCACCAGCTGGGCCGCCGCGGGCGAAGCCCCGAGCTGCCAGATACATAGTTCCGGAAACTTTCCGTACTCGATCACCGCTGCAAGGAGCTCGGCTCGTATCAGGTCGTTCTCTGCTTCCCAGTCAACGATGCTTGCGCGTTTTCCGATCAAGTGCGACCGTTGCAAAACGATATACCCGCGGAGCCGTTCACGCCCGATGTAGAGGAATCTGTAGGTGGACAGCGGGTTGCTGAACCGCCAGGCAAAGAACGTCTCGTCGCGCACGTGGCGGATTCGCCCGTCCCTTGGCAGGCGCGCCACGAGCTGGCTCATTTCGCGAATTAGGGGCGTTCTTTGCACGAACAGAGATCCGGCGTCCCGCCCCTGATCCGGCGCTGAGAAGCGTGCGTCAAGCCGGTCGAAAAGATGATCCCCGCCGCGTCCGGAGAGAGCGGATAAGTTGTCTGCCCACCGCCACAAGAGCGGCAAGGGCCGGGCTCGATCGGACAGAAAGTCGGCGGCAGTCTTGCGCAATGTGCGACGATACAAGGCTCTCACCCTCCCCGCATTGCGCCACTGCATATTCATTGAAGCCCCAGCCGTTATTTTGCCCGCACTCAAGTTGACCACGTACCCGTAACCGCGCCCGGCCAGGTCGCGCAAAGCAAAATTCATGATTACACGATGGAGCCCCTGTCTGCGGAAAGCCGGATCGATGACCAGGTCGTCCGCGTAGGGCAGGGCGAAGAATTCCGCAGGATTGCCGACTTCCCATAGGGACCCGAAGGCACCGCGCATACCCGCGAGTTTGTCGCCAACAAACGCCAAGTAGATCAATGGATCCCGAATGTACGGGTTCTGGTGGTATTTCCAATCCAGATAGCGCTCGTTTAGCCGTGGGTCCGGGCTCCACAGATGCCGCGCAAGCTCGGCGACAAGTGGCTTGTGTTCGGCGGAATAGGGAACGATGTGGCTGGACAACTCCCGCCGCGGCGTTCCCTCCCTGCTCTGGGAGTCGGGAGCTCGATTAGGAAAAATGCTTCTTCGCATGAAATACCTGACAGATCTTCTCGGGTTCACCCCACAATTATACGGGTCGGGGTAACGGGAATTCTTACGATAGACTGTCGAGCAGTACGTCCGGTACTTTTTCACTCTTCAGAATCTCTTTCGGGACCATCCTCCACACGCTCTATCGTGCTGGGTGATGCGAGGGATATCATGAGAATTTTGGATGCCCGTGGAGGGTCTTTGAAGTGATGAGGATTGCGGAACTGAGCAGCGGTTTCCGGAACGCGCTGCGACTTTCCCGCTGCCTTCCTCTCCGGACCCTGCGCTGAATGCCTGCGAGCCTCGGAACCAGAATTGCCGCAGGCGCGGCATGGATGGTCGGATTCAGGCTTCTCGACCGCTCGATCGGGATCGTGAGCGTAGCCATACTCGCCCGCTTGCTCGTGCCCGCCGACTTCGGGCTCGTCGCGATGGCAACCGCGATCATCGCTATCATCGAATTGCTCTCGGCCTTCAGCTTCGACATGGCCTTGATTCAAAACCAGCAGGCGACGAGAGCACATTACGACACGGCATGGACCCTGAACGTCGCCATGGCAGGGGCATGCGCGCTGCTGGTCGCGGCAGCGGCCTTTCCCGCCGAAGCTTTCTACGGCGACCCGCGCCTCGGTTCCATCATGCTTTGGCTCTCGCTCGCGACCTGGATCCGAGGCTTCGAGAATGTCGGCGTTGTCGCGTTCCGCAAGGAGCTCAAGCTCTTTCGTGAATTCCAGTTGCTCCTGATCAAACGGATTGCCACATTCCTGGTGACCATCTCAATCGCGCTCGCGGTCCGGAGCTATTGGGCTCTGGTGTTGGGAATTCTCGCAGGTAGCGTGGGCGGTGTCGTGCTGAGCTATCTGTTCCACCCTTTTCGTCCACGCTTCGACTTGAGCGCCCGCGGTGAACTATTGCACTTCTCGAAGTGGAGGGTGTTCGACAACATCATCAATACCCTCGCCACCCGCGCGGCAGATCTCATCATAGGGAAAAGTCTTGGCCCGGGTCCATTGGGGCTGTTCGGTCTCGCTCACGAGATCTCGCACCTGCCAAGCTCGGAGCTGTCAGCCCCAATCAATCGTGCGGTGTACCCGGCCTATGCAAAGGTCGCTTCGGATCCGGCCAAGCTCAGGGCGCAATTCCTTGACGTTCTGGGGTTGACAGCTTTGTTGACCGCGCCAGGTGCTTTCGGCATTGCCGCGATTGCTCCCCTGCTCGTACCTCTCCTACTGGGCGACGCGTGGCGCGAGGCTGTCCCACTGATGAAAATTCTCGCGGTGGCGGGGTTGTTGGTGTCCTTGCGCACCAATGTAGGTTACGTCTTCCTTGCTTTGGGCAGGTCCAAACTTCTGGTTGTCATGACTGCAGTGCGATTTGGGGTCATCGTGCCCGCGTTGGTCTTCGGAACCATCTATTTCGGCACCGAAGGTGCGGCTTGGACGATCCTTGGAACATCTATCGCGATTCTTCCGATTACGCATTTCTTCATGCACCGCGTTCTTCGCATCCGATTGGCGGAGCATGGCAGCGTGCTCTGGCGACCGGCGGTCGCGGCGATCGGCATGGCGTTGGTGGTGAGCGAATACCTCGCATGGACGGAGCATGGTTTCGCGGCGAGTCACGCAGTACTGGCGCTCGCCTCGGCGGTCGCTCTCGGGATCGCGGTCTACGTTTCATTCACGAGTTTGCTATGGGCTGCTTCGGGATTCCCTCAGTCCGCTGAGGCCCGTGTCTTGAGCGCGCTTCAAAGCTTCTTTGGCAAGTACTAGGAAGCCCGACCCATCAGCTCCGTCGGTTCTTGCCACGCCACCGATGCCTACCGAACTTGCGACTGCTTACGGCTGATTCTCGCTTGAAGCGTCCCGGACTTGCGAGCTCACCATCATCTTGCTCAGAGTGACGAGCGGCGCGAGCGCAGCGCGCACAAGAGCGCGCAGATCGTCGTGCCGGCGCAAGGTGTCGGCAATCGGCGGGCTGTATTCATAGTACAGCTCTACGAATTTGCGCCCCATCGTCGCCGTCAACAGAACCTGGTCGCGGAACGCGCGCAAGTAGCGTACCTCCTGGTCCATGGGCGTCCCGTAGGCGGCGGTAGCGATAAAGCATCTGTTGCCTCCATAGTTACTGCTGGGAGGCGGTGGCGGTGGTGGCGGGACGGCAATCGTAAATGTGAGGGCATTGGAGGTCCCGCCTACGGGCGCCGGATTGAACACCGTGACGCTGGTGGGAGTGCCGGCGGTTGCAATGTCGGCCGCCAAAATCGCCGCGGTGAGCTGAGAGGTAGACACAAAGGTGGTCGTGCGGGCCGCACCGTTCCATCGCACCACAGCGCCATTCACCAGATTGCTGCCGTTCACGGTGAGCGTAAACCCCGCCCCGCCCGCTGACGCGGTAGAGGGGCTTAAGGTGGTGATGGCGGGCACCGGATTATTCACCGTCGTGACGGCAGTCGCGCTGTCGTTGCCAAAGACGGAATCTATCGAAGCAGTAGTTACGGTGGCGATATTGGTCACATTCCCGCCGGTCGGCTGCACCACCAGGCTCACGGTCGCCTGGGCGTTGTTGGCTATCGTGCCAAGATTGCAAGTGACCGTGCTCGTGCCGCTGCAGATTCCCGGTGTCGCGGAAACATAAGTAACGTTCCCTGGCAAGACATCCTTCACCGTTACCTGCGTCGCGCTGTCCGGTCCGGCATTCAAGGCGGTGATCGTATAGGTGAGATTGCTGGCCGCCGTCGCAGGGTCGGGTGAGGCGGTAATTGCAATCCCCACATTGGCGCTGCTACCCGCTACGCAGGTATAAATACGCACATCGTCCACGCGCCAACCCAAGGATCCTGAGACACCACTGTCGTTCGCTTGCCGAAAGCGGAACCTCACTGACTGGCCGGCGAGCGAATTCAGGTCGTAACGGCTGGAAACATACCCATGGCTGTCGGCAACAAAAGCCTGGCGCGTCGCCAGCGGATTCCCAGAACCGGAAGCGATTGCTCCGCCATAGGTTTTCCCGGCGCTGAACAGCGAACCGGCATCGATCCAACTGGCGCCGTTGTTGATGGAGTACTCGAGAACCCCACCATCAAAATTGCCGGACTCAAAAAGAAAGGCGTGTTTGAAATGTAGAAACGCACCCGCCTGGAGGGCAACCCCCGCGCTCATCGCAGCGACTGAGTCCGATACTGAAGCGATATCGTTCACCCTCAAGGATCGGATGCCGGAAGTAGCATAAACGGTTGAGTAGAACCACGAATTTGCGCCGGTGAGATTTGAAAACGTCCAGTTGCCCGAACCCGCATTTTCCATACTGTCGGAAAACAAGTTGTTCGGAACATTGCCGGCAACGGGACAAAAGCCTGCCGTAGGCAGAAAACCGACGACCGGCTCGAGGTTCATTTCCACCGCGTCGGTAGCCTTGCGCACCTCGGTGCAATCCGCCGCGGTAGTCACGCCCAAGCCGATGAGGTTCTTACAAGCCTGGAACAAATAGTTGTACAGGTCGGCATAGTTCGAGCCGGAAGTCAGCAGGTTCGTCTGCGCCTCGTAGTAGATCTTGGCGACCTTGTCGATGCCCAGAGCGGTGACGGTGATCGCATTAAAAGTACCGCCGTCGGTCATCAAGAAGGCGGCCTTGTTGTTGATTCCGCTGTTGGTGTGGACTCCCCCGTTGTCGGTGGGGTACTCCCCCGTGAAGTAGTTCGGGCTGGTCATCCTGTCTGGATCGCCGAACGCCGGCGGATTGGCCATGTTGCGGATACCACCGGGAATGCCGGGAATGTCTTCGCCTATCAGCCATTTCACCGTAGGGGTGTCGGTGCCGCTGAGATTGACTTGGTCGACGAATTCTCCCCAGACATCCGAGAAAGACTCGTTGATCGCGCCCGACTGGTAGTAATACAAGAGGCCGGATTCGAATTGGGTGACACCATGCGTAAATTCATGGGCCACCACGTCGTCGGCCGCGGACCAACCGGCGCCGTACTTCATCTGTGTGCCATCCCAGCTGGCGTTGTTGTAAGGACAACCGCTGGCAGGGCAGTGGCGCACGGTCGAAATCAACGACATGCCCGCGCCGTTGAGACTGTCCCGTCCGTGTCTGTTCAGATAGAAGTCGTAGGTATCGCCTGCATACCTGTGGGCGCTCACAGCGTCGGGAATAGCGGCACCGCCGGCGCAGGTGGGATCGCTTTCATTGCACACCAGGGTACCGGGCAGCGTGGCCATGCTATTGCCGTCGTAGGTCAGGCGGTTCTTGGCGTCCGTAATTTGATTGAAATGCAGGCTGATGCCGCCGTCGATGGCATCCACCAGCACGAACTCGCGAATCGTGACCAGTCCCACATTGGTCACCTCGGTGCGCCAGACGAGGTGCGCCGGCAGCGTGCTCGGCTTGAGCAGGCGCGCATCGTAGATCGAGAGTTCGGCGCTCGACGCCGTGAGCGAGCCGGCGGAAACGCCATACCATTTGGCGACGGCCGCGACCGCGGTGGCCCGGGCTTCGGCTTCGGTTACGACGGGCTCGGTCGCCACCGTGGGACTGGGCGAGACCTCACCGCCCATGGAGAGGAGCCTGCCGTTGCCGTCCATGCCGACCATGATCTCGCCGGCGATGACGGGGACGCCCTTGTGCACCTGCTGGAAGCGCACCGTGGTGCGGCCGTCCGGGTTGTCTCGCGTCTTCAGGGTGCGCAGCTCACTGGCAGGATCGCCCAAACCGAAGAGCGGCCCGTATTCCTGCGCGTGGCTCATGGCGCTCTCTTGCGGCAGCGCGCTCCGGACCTTGCTGCGAGGAGCGATCGGCGCCGCCGGGTCCGCCCCTATGAAATTGACCATGCCGGTATCACGGTGAACCGTGACCCGCGCCCCCTTCTCCTTCAAGGCCGTCACCGGCTCGGCGGCGAATCCGAGCCCCGGCGTTGCCGCAAGGAGAATGAAGATTGAGAGCCGGCGGCAGGTTTTTCTCAGAAAGGACACAGGCCCTCCCAGGCCGCCTTTGTTGGACAGTGAATCAAATCGTAGCATCCGCGGGCCACCCACTTGCTCTCGCCCGATACAAATCGTGGCATTTTCACGGTTGAATGGTTTCGTTCAGGACCCCGATCAGGAACTTGATGAGTTCGGGGCTTCTCGATTGCTGCTGTTCAAGGATGCCGCCCTCCGAAACCGCAGGCCTGCCCTCGCGCCCGGTTACCGTCAATCGGTATTGCATGCAGTCGGCGCAGCGGCTTGGAGAACCCATGGCTGTCCCTTGAGCTGACTCGGCCTGTTCGATCAGTCGATGGAGTTCACGCAGCTGGTCCGTGGACAAGCGCTTTTCAACGCGTATGCGGCTCCGCAGGTTTTCCGCCACGAGCCGGCCGTCCTGGGAAATCGTCATCTGCTTCATCATGCCGGCAATGCCGCCCGACAATTCAAAGCCCACTTCCCACGATCGTGCGGCGCCGGCCTGCGCTTCCGCGGTGACCGCCGGACCGCATGCCGAGATCAGCAAAGTAACGGCGACCATGCTCCCCGACAGCAAAGCACTACGCATTTTCTCCTCGGCCGCGGCCTCGGCGGTGCCGTGCCGCGCACGGCGACCCCGAATCCGTAGTATCAGGGCTGCGCCATCGTCGCTCTTGGATCAGGTTTCGTGACTAACGGGTTGTGACTTCCTGCCACCAGTCGGGGAACGCCGCCTTCACTTCGCCCGATCGGGCCAGGGCATTGGCGGTTTCGAGCGCTTCCAGACCCGGGCCGGTTTTGATGACGTAGATGTTCGGCCCAATCTCCAGCTTTTTCACGATTTCCAGCTTGCGTGTGCTCAACCAGTTATTCACCGCCGCCTTATCCCACTGCGGGTCGAGAGTGACAACGATGTTGCCCGGCAAGGCGCGCATGCGGCCGGTGCTGGCCGGCCCGTCGTGAAACACGGCCGAATAGTTGCCTTGCGGATGACTGGCCTTGAGACTGCGAATAGCCGTTTCCGCCGTGTTGTCCAGTTGCCAAAAACGCACAACAGCCTGGTTGTGTTTCGTAGGAAGAATCCTGGCGCCGGAAGAGGTGCTTCTCATGACGCTCTCGCCTCGCGCGTCCGGGCCGAACTCCGCCACGATCCGGGGATTCAGCCACACCCTCTGTTCGCGGTCGCCGTCGTACCAGACATAAGCCTGCGTGAGCGCGGTCGATGGGTCGATGGCCCTTCTCGATTCCGCGGCGCAGGCCACGTTCGAGGAGAGTGCAAGAGAAAGGGTGGCGTAGCGCAATGCCGCCCACATTTTTCCAACCGGGATATTCGAGATTGTCATGGCATCCATTCCTTAAATAGGTAGTTCGAGGCGCAATCACTCATCGGCCGTAAAACTTAAGGCGCCAGGACTGGAAGGTTCCAGTGTCCAGAGCAAACAGATCTTTCACGGTCAGGGTCCAGCTGCCGTTGGCGGGTTCGCCCAGATGGCGGGCGCTGCCGAAGACCCAGCCGCTGTAAGTAGTGCAAGGATTGCAGTTATGAGCTGTTGACAGCTGGCTAATCGCGCCGGACTGGCTTGTAAGCGTCATGTCCAGGTCTCCGGAAAAGGTATGATTCGCCGCGCTGAAGGTGATTTCGATGAACTCGATGTTCGCGATTCCGCTGCCGGCGACGACGATCGTGTTGCTTACACCGGTCGCATTGGCATCCGGGATTGCCAGATTCGGCGAGGCGAGCGCTGTAGTGAAGGTCGACTCCGGCCCGACGTTGGGCCAAGCCGCCGCCAGCGTAACCGCGGCGTCGGCGTCAATCATGCCGAACCCGTATTTGTGATTGAAGGAATAGGGTGTCGTGTTGCTCCAGCCCGTAACATCCGCCGCATCGTTTACGCGCGCGGATTGCGCCAGGATCAGACGCACGTCGCGCCAGCCCAAGTTCGGGTTGGCCTCCAGTATCAAAGCGATCGCGCCGGCGGCCCCGGGCGTCGCGGACGACGTGCCGTTCATGCACTTGGTATAGTTCCGGTCAGCGTAGTCGCCCACAGTTCCGGTGAGATTGAAACCTGCGGTTCCCCCGGTGCGATCGGTCGTGGTAATGGTATGCGTGCTGCAAAACTCGCCGCCCGGCGCGCTCACCCACAGATTGGCTCCGGGTTCGGAGTAGGAAGACTTGATCCCCCGGTCGTTGACGGCGGCCACGGCGATCACGCCGCGGTTATTCGCCATGCCGTCATAGTTGGAGTTGTCGGTAGGTGCACCATTCCCGGCCGCCCAAGTGTAGATGGTACCTAGACCGCCCCGCCCGCTGGTAAGACCGGAAGCAATCGCGGTGCGCCAGAGGCTGGAGGATGCATCCAGCGTACCGTTGCCATCCGGCGGGCCCCAGCTGTTGGTGTTGACATGCACATTCGGCGAGCCGCGCGTCATGGCGTCGGCCTCGTTGGAAGCAGTCAGGCTTTGCAGCAAGTTGTAGCCCACCAAGTTGGCGCGCGGCGCGGCGCCGCGCCCACCCAGGCCGTTGAAATCGCGCGAGGCGGCGATGCCGCCAACCGCCGTCCCATGGTCGCCGCCGGTGGGGTCCGAACCGCCGTTCAGGTAGTTGTAACTTAGACTGTTCGCGGCGACGTTGCTTGCCAGGTCTTCATGGGCGATTTCCAGCCCGTCGTCCACCACGGCGATGCGTATGCCGGTGCCCTTTCGGGGCGTCATTGCCAGCCACACCGGCTCCACGTTCATGTCCTCAAGGGCCGTGCCTGCCACACCAGTAGCGCCCAGTTGTCCTGTGTTCTTAAGATGCCACTGTTCTATATAAAGCGGGTCCACGCCAGCGATAACGACAGGCGTTGCGGTGACTTGCGCCGAAGCGACGCTTTCGCCTCCGGCGCCCACCGCAGTGATCACATAATAGATGGGCGTGCCATTCGCGAGCGCGGTGTGTGCCCACGGGTTATTGGCGAAGACGATTTTCGTGCCATTCGCTTTGGTCACGCCGGGATTGATGGACCAGTAAACATTGTAGGAAGCCGCGCCGCCAACGGCCGTCCAGGCAATCAGGTTGTTGGCGTCACGCGGCGCGGCCGAAACACCGATCGGCGCCGCCGGCGGGGTCGGCGGCGGCGCATCGCCCCCTCCACCCCCACCGCCGCACGCGGAAAGAACGAGGGCGATCAACAGGCTCGCGAGTGGAATTCTGCCTGGAAATTTCATTTGCTTGTCCCCATGAAGTTTTTTGCTTATCCCCATCAAGTTACTAGATCGGCAGCGTCCATGCAAACGCCTGTGAAACCCCGACGCCCCCGGCTCCCATCAGGCGCAGCAGGGGCTCGAGGTCCTTGCGCTCGGCCGCGGCCTCGGCGGTGCCGCGCAACTGAACCACGCGCGGCCGCGACGCACGCCACTCGCCCTCGCCGCTCAAGCGCAGGTCTCCGCGCAGTGTCGACAGTTTGAGCTCGGCGCGATCGCCGCTCGCCGTGATCTGCAGCCGGTAATCGCCGAGCCGCGGCGCCTGGATCCCGCTCAATCCGGCGTCGATCCATTCGGCGCTCGCCGCGCCGCGCACCCCGGCCTCGCCCAGCTCGATCGATTCGGCCTTGACGCGCAGGCTTCCATCGGGCTTCGCGAAGGCCACCGTGGAGGTCGCCCGTTCAAGGAGGGCCGCGGGGACGCTCGCCTCGACATTCTGCAATCGCACCGTAGCCGCGCCGAAGCTGACACTGGCGCGAAGCTGAGTCTCGCGCTCGCTCGCCGAGAGCGCGACGTTGAGCCGGCCGGTGAAAACGGACAGCGGGTTGCAGCGCCACTCGATGCCGGCGACCCGCGCATACGCGGCGCCCGAACGCAGCGCGAGCACGCCGCGGCCCTTCCAGGCGGTGCCTTCCGGGTCGCCCAGCGCAAGCGCGCCGGCGCTTGCGCGCTCGAGCGCAAGGCCGAGCCAGGCGGCCGGCAAATTCACCAGCAGAAAAACCAGATACGCCGCAACTCCGAGAACGGTCAGCCGAACCCCGGGGCCGGACAGCACGATCCTCATCCGCCCTGCCCCCGCAGCAGCAGCCGAGCGTTCACGGTACCGGGGTTCGCATGCCGATCGATCATCGCGCTTTCCGCGCGAATGCCGCTTTGCTGCTGCAGCTCGGCGAGCCACGCCGTCAGCGCCAAAAACGGGGCGCCTTCGATCTGCACGCGGACTCGGCCCGCGCCCTCCGACTCGACGCGCTTCAACTGCTCGCGCAGACCGTGCCGCTGGGCCGTCTGCTCGACCGCGGCCGCCGCGTCCGAGGGCGGCGTGGAGCGCGGAGTGCTTCGCATTTTCTCGACGAGCGCAGCCTGTTCCTGGACTTGCGCGAGCTGAACCTGGACCGTGGCGAGGCGCGTGCGCGCATAGGCAAGCCCGCCCTGCACCGGACTCCAGAGCAGCAGATAGAAAAAAACCGCGCCGAGGAATCCGGCGAGGAGTGCCGCAGCCCGGCGTTCGCGCGAGGCAAGCGCGTTCCAGCGCGCTCGAGCGGGCTCCATCCAGGAGAGATTCACGGCTTGCCCTCCGCTGAAGGCACCGCCGCCGCGCGCACCCGCAATCGCGTCTCACCGCCCCCGCGTTGCGATTCGACTTCGAGCGCTTGCGCGCGCAAGCGTAGCGCGAGAGACTCCGCGTCGATCTGCGACGATGCGAGGCGAATCGTCAGCGCGCGCTCGCCGTACTCGATGCTCTGCACGCGCGCGCGCGATTCGCGCTCGATTGCGGGGCCGACGCGGGCGAGCAGGGCCAGCATGTCCCCGGCCACAGCGACGCCGCTGCCCGCGCTCAATGCGTCGAGGCCTCGGCGCATCTGCGCGGCCGGGTCGAGAATCGCGCGCGTGTCGGGAAAACTCTTCAGGAGCAGCGCGCGCATCTCCTGCTCGCCGGTGCGCGCCGCCGAGGACAGGCGCGCCCACTCGATCGCGTCAAAGACGAGCGTCGCGATCAGCCACGCAGCGAGCAGTCCGGCCGCGGGAACGTAACCGCGCCACAGCGCCGACATGCGCCCGCGGGGCGCATAGCGCTGCTGCAGCAAGTCGAGCGGCGCAGCCGAAACGGCCGCGTCTCCAGGCCGCATCGCCTCTATCGGCAGCCCCAGGGCCTCGCGCCACGCCGCAACATCCAGGTCCGCCGGCGCATCGACGAGCAGGATGCGTTCGGGCGCCTTCGATTCGCTTCTTGCCTCGGTGAGCGCCGCGTGCAGCCAGGCCGGAGGGCGCGACTCCACCGGACCGCCGAGTCCTGTGTGAACTGCGCTGCGCAGTACGATCTCGCCGCCCGCGAATGCGAGCGTCCACGCACGGTCGGCCAGCGGCAGCGACAGCGTCACCGGCGCGAGACGCGTAGGCTCAAGTCCTGCGGCGGCGAGCGCCGAGAGCCAGCGATCCATGCGCTCGCGGCCCGTCACCGCCACCGCAAGCACGCCGTCGGCCTCGCGCGTGAAGGCGAAATGCAGCCGCTCCGGAGGCTCGATCAGCTGCTCTTCCAGCGCGTAGGGAAGCGCCTGCACGATTTTCGCGGCGGAGCGCGTCGGCAGCCGCGCCTGCAGGAGCAGCGCTTCGGCGGCCGGGATCCAGACGATGACTTCCTCGGCGCTCGCAAGTCCGCCAAGCCCCCGCTGAGCGCCCTGCCGCACCGCTCCGCTCGAAGCGACGCGGCGCCAGCGCAGCTCCGCATCCTCGCGCGGCCAGTCGCGCGGCAGCCACAGCTCCAGGCGATCGCTGCCTTTGGGGCGCCACGCACCGGAAATAAGACGCCAGCGGCTACTGTCCAGATTCGTCGGCTTCATTCAATTCGATCAAAGGGTGCGGCCTGTGCCATTTCAGATCGGTGCGCTTGCCGTCGGCCGCGCGCTGCAGGAGCGCTTCGCTGCGGCGCTCGTGACGCCCGATCGCTGTGTCGAGCATAACCAGAAAATAGTCGCTCCTCACGCTCGCCACGCTCGGCGGCAGAGAAACGCCGCGAGGCAGCTTGGACGAAAACGCGGGGAGGTCGCGGAACGGGCTGCCGCGCCGCTCGTCGGCGAGGCGCTGCGCGCTCGCGACATCCAGACCGGGCAAGAGCGCGGCGAGCACCACGGGCGACGCGGTGTTGACGTTGACGACGGTGGAAGCTACCGGCAGAACGGTCACGTACAGAGCGAGCGTCGCAACCGTCTTGGCGTCGAAGCCACGCACCAGCCGCAATTCCTCGACGCTTGCAAGAGGCCGGTTTGCGGCGCGGTACGGCGGATCGCCGTTCAGGTAGTCGATATCCTCGGCGCCCCCGGGCAGCGCGTCGCTGTCCGAATCGATCCAATCGACCAGCGCATTGGCGAGCGACGGATCGAGCCGCAGCGCCTCGAGCAGGCGCCGCAGCACCCCGATATCAGTCGGGCTTGCGACGTTGTTGCGCACCAGGTTGTTCAGGTTGAAGCGCGACTGGGCGTCCTCGATCCAGACGCGGATGGTCCCGCCCTCGACGGGCAGCGTCGGCAGCCCCATCGCCCAGCGCTCGTCTAAATGGTCGACCGTGTTGCCCGACACCGCATCCTCGATGAGCGCCGTGCTCGCCCAGTGCAGCGCGCCGCGGCGCAGCCAGTCGGTCGCGCCGCGGTCGAATACGTTCTCCATCTGCCGCGTCCAGAGCTGCTGGGCGAAGGCGATCTGCGCGGCGATCACGGCGGCGATCGCGACGATCATCACCGCCGTCACCAAGGCGATCCCGCGCTGCCTGCGCGCCGCTCGCATCAGCGGTTCACCAGAAACAGGCGCTTGAAGCGGCCCACGCCCTTCACCGCAAGCGTGACTTCGACCGCCCGAGGCAGGTCGTCGATGCGGCCCGCCGGGGGCCAGGTATCGGGCGGCCCGCCGCTCTCGCCGTGAAAGCGCAGCTCAAAGGCCTCCACGCCCTCAAGCAGCGGCGCTTCGAGCGAAGCGGTGACCGGACCGCGGTCGAGCACCGGCCAGGTGAGGCGCACGAGGCGCCCTTCCTTCAGGCGATAGGCTACGCGCCGCAGATCCGACTGCACGCCTTTCCCGTAGTTCAGCTCGCCGCCGCGCGTGATCTCCAGGCTCGGTTCGCCGACCGCTCGCGAATCGAACGGCCGACCGATGAAGGCCGGGAGCATGAAGCCGCCCACGTCTCGCACCGGCCGCGCCCGGGCGTGCGCCACATCGTCGGAGATGCGCAGGAAAACCTGCGACAGCGCCTGCCAGACGCGCTGCTCGTCGGTAAGGCGGCCGCGCACGTCGAGCAGGCGCGTAAGCCCCGCATACGCCAGAATGGAGAAAATCCCGAATACCAGGAGCGCCACCAGCAATTCGATCAGCGTGACGCCGGAGATGCGGATTCGAGAGAGCTTCACTGCTGCTCGAGGAATCCGGTCAAACGCGCAAGCGGCGTATCGACACCGGGTGCGAAGACGCTCACCTCGACGCGCCGCATGCGCGCGGCGGGCGTAGCCGAAGTCTGCTGGCTCCAGCGGAAGGCGCGACCACCCATATCGGCGTCGCCCTCCTTTGTATCGAGTGCCGGCCACTCGCGACCCAGCTCGAGTTGCGCAAGCCTGTCCTCGGCGACCCAGCGCGCTAGCGTGCGATCGCGCAGCGCCGCGGTGGTGTCGATCGCCGCGCCCATGCCCCGCGCGGTCGCGGTAAGCGCGATCGCGAGCACGGCCAGCGCCACCAGGATTTCCAGCAGCGTAAAACCTCGCGATGGCCGCGGACGCGAAACGCTCACGAGCCGGCCTGCGCGCGTATGGTCCCGTCGGGCGCGCCGACGACGCTCCAGCGAATGCCGGCGCTCGCGAGAACGACCCGGAACGCGGGCAGCTCGCCGCTTGGCAGAAACACCAGTCCGTCGAGCGCCGCCTCCCCCGCGCCTTCGATTTGCAGCGCCTCGATGGTGATTCCCTGCGGGAGCCGCGTCGGGCGCAGCAGCTCGTCGGCCCCCGTGATCTTCAGGCGACCGTTCTTCTCCAAGCGCAGAAATCGGTACGACTCGCGTCCGGCGCCGAAAGCAAACACCCGCCCTTGCAAAATAGCCTCTTCGCGCGCCGCGGAAAGCAGGAGCGCGAGGCGCTCGCTTTCCTCGCGCACGATGTCGGCGGGCCCGCGCATGAGCTGCACCCCGACCAGACCGACGACCACGACGATGATCATCACGACCACCAGCACCTCGATCAGCGTGAAGCCGCGGGCTCGCCCTCGCGCCGCGCGCATGCAGGCTGCTACTGCCATGATCCTATGTCGGCGTCGAGACCTTCCCCGCCGGGCTGGCGGTCCTTACCGAGGGAAAACACGTCCACCTCTCCGCGGATACCGGGATTGAGATATTGGTAATCGCTTTCCCAGGGGTCCTTGGGCAAGCGCTCGAGGTAGCCGCCCGATTTCCAGTTGCGCGGAATATCGCCGCGCTCGGGCTTTTTAACCAGAGCCGCGAGTCCCTGGTCGGTGCTCGGGTACACGCCGTTGTCAAGCCGGTAGAGCTTGAGCCCCTGCATGATCGCCGCGATGTCGGCCTTCGCCGCGACCGCGCGGGCCTGGTCCGGCCGGTCCATGACGCGCGGCACGATCAGCGCGGCGAGGATGCCGAGGATCACGATGACGACCAGGATCTCGATCAGGGTGAAGCCGCGAGCACGGCGTAAAGGTCCGAACGTTTTCGTCATGACTTTCCCTAGCGTACCAGCTGGTTCATCTCGAATATAGGCAAAAGGATCGCGACCACCACGAACAGTACCACCATCCCCATCGCGAGGATCAAGAGCGGTTCGAGCAGCGCCGTGAGCCCGCGGACCCAGTTTTCCAGCTCGCGCGACTGCGCTTCGGCTGCGCGCGCGAGCATGGTGTCCAGGCGCCCGGTCGCCTCGCCGCTTGCGATCAGGTGGATGACGAGCGGCGGAAAGAGCTTCGCCGCTCCCAGCGCCGGCGCGAGCGCTCCGCCTTCGCGAACGCGCCGCACCGCCTCGTCCACCGCCGCGCGCATCGGCAGATTCGTGAGCACTGCGGCGGCGGATTGAAGCGAGGCGAGCAGCGGCACGCCGCTCGCGGTGAGGATGCCCAGCGTGTCGGCAAAGCGCGCGGCGTTGACGCCGCGGATGAGGCGCCCTGCGAGCGGCACGCGCAAGAGCCAACGGTGCCAACGATGGCGCCGCGCTTCGTCGCGCAGCAGGAGCTTCGCCGCGATCAACGCGACGACGAGGCCGGCAAGCCACCCTGCGCCGCTCGCGCGAGCGAAATCGCTCATCGCGATGAGGATACGCGTGACCAAGGGCAGCGCCTGGCCGAGGTTGGCGAATACGCGCGTCACCTGGGGCACGACGTAGACGAGCAACAGCGCCACCACCGCAAACGCGACCACGGTCACGAGCACCGGATAGATGAACGCGATGAAGACCTTGTCGCGCAAGGCTTCGCGGTTCTCGGTGTAGTCGGCGAGGCGCTCGAGCACGTCGCCGAGCCGCCCGGACTGCTCGCCCGCCTCGACCATGGCGCGGTAGATCTGCGGAAACGAGCCCGGATAGTCGGCGAGGCCGCGCGAGAGCGACTGGCCTTCGAGGATGCGCGCCCGCACCGCGGCGAGCAGCCTCTTCGCGCCCGCAGAATCACTCTGCTCGATCAGTACGTTCAGGCACTCTTCGATGGTGAGTCCGGCGCCGACCAGCGTGGCGAACTGGCGCGTGAGGAGCGCGAGGCCCCCGCGCGACAATCCGGGGCGCGAGAAGCGTTCGCGCAGTCCGGATCGCGCCGCCGCGGCGGCGCGGATGCCCTCGACCGCGAGCGGCGCAAGGCCGCGCTCGCGCAGCAGCGACCTCGCGTGGCGTTCGGTGTCCGCCTCGACGACCCCGCGCGTCTCGCGCCCCCTCGCGTCCAGCGCGCTGTACTCGAAGCCCGACATACCGGCGGTCTACTCGCGACTCAATCGCGCGACACGCGCAGCACTTCCTCGAGACTGGTGTCGCCGGATTTTACCCAGCGCGTTCCGTCCTCGCGCAATCCCCTCATCCCGCGCGCGCGCGCGTGCGCCAGCAGCTCGGCCTCGGAGGCGCGATCGTGGATCAGGCGACGCGACTCGTCGTCGATCAGAAGCAGCTCAAAAATTCCGCTGCGGCCCTGGTAGCCGGTAAAGCTGCACGCATCGCAGCCGGCGGCGCTGAACAATTCGGTCACAGCGTCCGCGCCGTTCGCGCCTTGCAGCAGCGCGCGCTCGGCAGCATCGGGGGCGTGCGCGCGCCGGCACGCGGGGCACAGGTGCCGCACCAGCCGCTGGGCGAGCACGCCGAGAAGGCTCGAGGCGACCAGAAAAGGCTCGATCCCCATATCGACCAGCCGCACCACCGCGCCGGCGGCGTCGTTGGTGTGCAAGGTCGCGAGCACAAGGTGGCCGGTGAGGCTCGCCTGCACCGCGATCTGCGCAGTCTCCAGGTCGCGGATCTCGCCGATCATGACCACGTCGGGGTCCTGGCGCAGGATGGCGCGCAGCGCGCGCGCAAACGTAAGCTCGATTCGCGGGTTGACCTGGGTCTGGCCCACGCCGTCGAGGTCGTATTCGATCGGGTCCTCGACGGTGACGATATTGGCGCGCTTGGCGTCGAGCTGGCCGAGTGCAGCGTACAGCGTGGTCGTCTTTCCCGATCCGGTCGGCCCGGTGACGAGGATGATGCCGTGCGGCTGCCGCACCAGATCGCGCAGGGCGGCGAGTGTCGTGTCCGCCATGCCCAGGCTGGTGAGGTCGAGCCTTCCGGCCTGCTTGTCGAGCAGGCGCAGCACCACGCGCTCGCCGTGCGCAGTAGGCAGGATCGCAACGCGCACATCGACCGAGCGCCCGGCCAGGCGCAGCGCGATGCGCCCGTCCTGCGGCTGGCGTTTCTCGGCGATGTCCAGGCGCGCCATGATCTTGATGCGCGACACGATCACCCCGTGCACGACCTGCGGCGGCTCGAGCACGTCGCGCAGCATCCCGTCCCTGCGGAAGCGCACCACCGAGCGCCGCTCGAAAGCCTCGATGTGGATGTCGGAAACGTTCTCGCGCACCGCCTGCGAAAACAGCGCATTGATCAGCCGCACGATGGGCGCGTCGTCCTCGCTCTCCAGGAGATCGGCGACCTGGGGCAGGTTTTCGGCGAGCGCGGCGAGGTCGGGACTCGCGTCCAGATCGGTAACGATGTCGGCGGCGTGCGAGGCGCCGCGCTCGTAGGCACGCGCAAGCGCCGCCTCGAAGGCCTCCTTTGCGAGCTCCCTCACCGCAAGCGGACCGCCGAGCGCGCGCTGCACCTCGGCGAGCACGCCGGCGCGCACCCCGGGCCGCACCCACAGCTCGAAGCCTTGGTCGAGCCGCCGCGCGCTGATCACGCCGTGCCGCTTGGCGAATGCGTAGGGCAGACACTCGACCGCGCGCGCATCGGGCGATAAAGCGTTCGAGGACATGTCCATGGCCTTATCCGGGTGGGGCCGGCGCGGCGGCCGGCGCGGGCGGTATCGGCACGGCGGGATTCGGCGGCGCCGGTGCCGCGCCCGGTGCGAGCGGCTTCAGCGTCGCGGGCTCGGGCTGCGCCGGCTCCAGCCGGTCGAAAATCGCCTCGCGCTCCGCGCTCTGGCCGCGCGTATAGGAGCGCAGGTAGTCGTAACGATCGGTGGTGACACGGTAGCTGTCGTCGGCAGAGCGGATGATCACCGGGCGCAGAAAAACCATGAGATTGGTGCGCGCGCGGGTGTCCTTGCGGTAGCGGAACAGCGCGCCGATAAAGGGAATGCTGGAGAGCAGCGGAATCCCTTCTTGAGTTTGCGTGACGGTGTCGTCGATCAGGCCGCCCAGCACGATGGTGCTGCCGTCCTCCACCACGACTTTGGTTTCGATCGAGCGCTTGTTGGTGATGATGTCGCTCGCGCCCGTAAGCGTGCTGCGGGCGATGCTGGAGACTTCCTGGTAGATCTCCATGCGGATGGTTCCGCCCTCGGAGATCTGCGGCTTCAGCCGCAGCGTCAGACCGACGTCTTTGCGCTCGATCGTCTGGAACGGGTTGACCGCACCCCCGGTGACCGCGCCGGTGGGCGCCGCGAAGCTGCCGGTGACGAAGGGCACGTTCTGCCCGACGACGATCTTCGCCTGAAAATTATCGAGAGTGAGCAGAGTCGGCGTGGAAAGAACATTGTTCTGGCTGTTCGACGCGAGCGCACGCGCGAGCACACCGAGGCTCCCGCTGCGGAGCACGCCGACCGTCAGCCCGGCCGGTGAGAGCAGGGCCCTTGCGGCCGCACCGGCCGAGTCGGCCGCGGCTGCGGCAGCCAGGCTGGGACTCGCCCCGGGAAAATTGGCCGCCGCGCCGACCGTGGTCGAGCCGGCTGTAGCCGCGCCCGCCCACTGGACGCCCAGCTCGTCGGCGGAGTCGGTAGACATCTCCACGATGAGCGCCTCGACGTAGACCTGCGCGCGGCGGATGTCGAGCTGCTCGATCACCGTGCGCAGGTTGTTGTAAACGGTGTCGGAAGCGTTGATGATGATCGAATTGGTCGCTTCATCCGCCTGGATGAGCGAAGGCGCCGCGCCCGGCCGGCCAGACGCCGCCCCCGGGGGCGCTCCGGGCGCGCCCCCGGCCGCCGCGGCAAGCATGCCGCGCAATATCTCGACCAGCTTCAAGGCTTCGGCGTGCTTCAGATAGATGACGCGCGTGCTCCCCATCGCCCGCGCCGGAACGTCGAGCTTCTCGATGAGCGCGCGCAGTTGCGCGACGCGTCCCGGATTGTCCGAGCGCAGCAGCAGGCTATTGGTGCGCGTGTCCGGCACCACCGAAAACCGGTCGCCGCCCACGGCGATCTGCGTCTGCGCGGTGCCGGGCACCCCGGGCGCGGCGACGCCCGAGCCGGAGAGGCGCACCACCAATTCCCCGACGTCGATCGCGGAAGCGTTCTGCAACTGGATCACCGTCACCTCGGTGCTTGCCGGCAGGTCGATCCTGTCGATGATGCGCAGCAGCCGCCGCACGTTCTCGGCGTAGTCGGTGATGATGAGCGCGTTCGCCGGGTCGTATACGGAAAGCTGGCTCGTCGGCGACATCAGCGGGCGCAGCACGTTCTGCAGCTGCGACACCGCCACGTGCTGTCCGACCGCGACGTGCGTGACGATCTGCTCGCCGCCGCGCGGCGGCGTGTCCTGCTCGTTCACCGGGGCGGCGGCCTTCGCTTCTGCGACCGGAATGATGCGCACGATGTCCCCGGGCCCGTCGACCGCGGTAAAGCCCTGGGCCTTGAGCGCCGAGAGGAAAACCTGGTACGCCGCCGCGACCGGCATGGGCCGTGCCGATACGATCGTGAACTGGCCCCTCACCCGCGGATCGACCAGCATGTTCCGCCCGGTCATCTGCGACATCGCCTTGACGACCGCCTGCAGGTCGGCGGATTGGAAATTGAGCAAGATCTCGCCCGATCGCAACGCGGGAACGACAACCGGTGCGCTCGGTTGCGCACCGGGCAATGCCTGCGTCGGAGAGGGCCTCGCAGGTGGTTGCGTCGTCGAAGGCCCGGCGGGCGGTTGAACCGCCGAGGGCCCAACTGGCGCTTGCGCCCCCGAGGGGTCAGCAGTCGTCTGCGCCAAATAGAAATGCGTCGCCGCGTCGGGAAGGACAGTCGGTTCGCTCGGCGCTCCGGCGTAGGCATAGCCCGCGCTGCCCGGAATCAGAGCGCAAAGCAAGCCGGCGGAGATTTTCGAGAGGTTCGCCATCTGAGGGACGCTTATCTTATTGAAGATATGCTAAAAAGTCACGACATGCCGTTCGCCGCTGCCCTAAAAGTGACTGGGTTGGCCGTACGGGGACGCCGGGTAATTCGGGTAATGCAGAGCACAAAGCTGGTGAGACCCGCGAGCTCTGCAGCACCAGCTGTCTGAACTTTCTGGATTCCCGCCTGCGCGGGAATGACGACATTGCTCTTACGCAGAGCTTCCCTAGCGCATATCGTAATACAGCGTCTCGCTGCGGCCCCCGCGCTGCACGTCCACCAGCACGCGCTCGGCGCTGCCGAACTGCTGGTAGAGGCGCATGACGTCGTCCATGCTGCTCACCGCCTGGCCGTTGACCGTGCGGATCACGTCGCCGGGACGCAGTCCCAGCTTCTCGTAGAGGCTCCCCGGCTGCATCTCGCGCACGAGGAATCCCCCGCCGGGACTGGGCACGATGACCGCCTGGCCGAGGAATTCCGGCCGGCCGAGTTGCTGCTGTAACTGGCCGCGATCGACGATCCGACGGTCACCGGTCGACTGCACCATCGGTTGCGGCGGCGCGGCGGCAGCGAGGCCGGGCGTCACCTCCGCGTCCTTCATCAGCACGGCCTCACGCGCGCCGCCGCGAACGATCACGATGCGGTCGCGCTGCACGGAGTCGAGCCGCACGCCGGGAGAAATCTCCTCTCCCGCGCAGAACGCAGACTCCGGCTGCCCCTGCACGATGATGAGCGCGCAGCCGCCGGCGGCGCGCATGGCGACGCCCGTCAGCGTCATGGCGAGATTGCTCACGGCAACGCGAGCCTCCGGCGCGGGGGCCCTCAACGGGGCGCGCCCGAAGGGATGTGAACTGGTCAGCGCGCGCAGATCGCCCAGCTCGGCGCCCCCCGCACGCGCCACCGCGGGCGCGGAGGGCTGCAGCATGCGCCAGGTCCCCTGCGAGAGCCCCCAGGCGAGCCACAGCAACGCCGCGAGCGTCGCCGCTGCATGCACCGCGCGATGGGCGAGCACGGACTGAATCCGCTCGGCCGACGGAACGAGACGCTTTACGACGGATACGGAGAATCGCTTCATGAGCTGCGCGTGGGCGGCGTCGCAACGCCGTCTTTCATTCAAGAGTTCCGATCTTACACGAGAGGGCCGCCTTTTCGGCGCCCGAGCTCACCGGTTCGGACCAAGACCAATTCGTCACCGCAGATGTCATAATCCCGCGCATCTCTCTCGATCGGGCAAAGCATGATCACTCCTGAAGCCGCGCGCATGCTGACGCGCTACAACCACTGGGCCAACAAGATTATCTTCGACGCCGTCGCGGAATTGCCGCAGGGGGAGGCGACCAAGGAGCGGCAGAGCCTGTTCAAGAACATGGTCCATACGCTCAACCACAACACCGTGATCGATTTGATCTGGCAGGCGCACCTCGAGGGGCGCGAGCACGGCTTCGCCGCGCGCAATACGCCGGAGCATCCCCCGCTCGATGAACTCTGGCGCCAGCAGCAGGCGATCGACGCCTGGTACATCGCCTGGAGCGACAAGATGTCCGAACCTGAGCTGGGCGAAAAACTGCGCTTCACGCTGATCGGAGGGAACGAGGGGGTAATGACGCGCGCGGAAATTCTACTGCACGTCGTCAACCACACGACCTATCACCGCGGCTTCGTCGCCGACCTCTTCTACCAGGTGCCGGGTGCCCGTCCGCCGACCACCGACCTGCCGGTGTATCTCAGGGAAAGCGCCGCCGCCCTCGCGTGAGAAGACGCGCCCCTACGCGCGCGCGTTCGGGGTTTTGGTGTGATCCACCGCGGGCCAGCGCCCGGAGACCCCGGGCAGCGGCGTTTCCTTGCCGCTCATGCGCTCCACGCCGATCGCATAGACGGTGATCTGGTCGATGCGCGGATAGAAACCTTTGGGGCGTTCCCAGTCTTTCTTTCCGTACTTTGCCATCAGGCCGTCGCAGAAGCGCCGCTTGGTTTCCAGGTCCCCGATCACTCGGATCCGGCCGAAAACGATCACGCTGCGGTACGCGACAGTCGAATCGCAATCGAAGCGGCCGTAGGCGAACACCTCGCCCGCCTCGTCCACTTCGAAACACACGCGCGGCTCGCGGTCCACGTTCTCGCGCAGGTGGCCGCGCGCGCGCGTGTTGTGCACGAACACCTCGCCGTCCATGCAGACGTACAGGAGCGGCACGCAGTACGGAGCGCCGTCCTCGCCGACGGTCGCCAGGCGTCCGCAGAAGCCGCGCTCGAGCGTCTCGCGCGCGCGATCCTCGGCCATCAACTTATCCGCGCGCCGCACCTGGGGCGAGCCGCTCATTCCAACCTCCGCTAGAGATCAACGCTTCAATTAGGTCACGTAGCGTGCGCCATGCGCACGAGCATATCCCGAAGCGGCGTGCGCGCGGCGCACGCTACTTCGAGGCCCTGCTCCATCCAAAGGCCCATGCGGGCGCAAACAAGGTCGCAACCAACACGAGAATCCACACCCGTCCCCGCAGCAGGTTGTAGTCGGCGAGCAGCCTCTGCCAGGAGCTGCCGAACAGATAGTGCCCGGCGAGAAACTCGAACGCGAGCGTGAGGGCGAACCAGACGGCGCCGATCAGCAGCGCGCCGCCGCGGCTTCGCGGCCCCATCCACCGGGTGAAAAGCAGCGCGACGATGAATATCGCCGCGCACAGGATCAGGGTGCTCGCGACGTGCCCGGCGTGCGCGCCCAGGCGGGGAGCGAGAAGAAATTCGCGGACAGTGCCGTTCAGCACGGCGACGCCGAGCAGCAGCACCCAGATCAGGGTCGCCCTGAAAATCGTCACCGCTTTTCCGATCGGTCCGCGCGCTGCTCGGAGCCCGGCTTGGCGTCCGGCGAATAACCCGACCACACGTGCTTCTTCATCGTCTCGGCATCCGCGACTTTGGCGAGCATCCTCTTGTGCGCCCAGTTCCGGTATATCCGCGAAAGCCTGCCCCATATCCACCAGGTAACGAGGACTGCCACGACTCCGGCAATCCCTAAAGCCCACCATTCGAAATTCCGGCAAAATGGCTTCTCGATGTTCTTCCCCGCGCAATACCGCGCGTAAAAGAAAAACCATTCCAAGTCCTTTCCGAACTGCGCGATCATCTGGTCGAGATTCACGAACTGCAGCTCCGATGGCTCAGGCTTCCTTGCTCAAATGCGCCGACTTTCCCGCGTGAAGCTCCCGCAGTGGTATCCGCCGCGATAAATCATCGTTACAACCGCAGCAGACTCTATTGAATCGGCGCCCTGGGCGCAACCGAAACGCCGCGAACGCCGTGCCGCGCAATCGCTTCGGCGACCAGCCCCGAAGCCTTGGCGTCTTCGGCGAATTCGCGGAGATATTTCGCGCCGGCCTCGCGGCCCTTCGGCGTGCCGATCGCCTGCTGGACCGCGGTGAATTGGCCCTCGAGCACGCGCGAGCCGGGAAGTTTCTCCGCGTCCGTGACAAGCCGCGGCTTGAGCCCGGAGAGGACTTCCAGCTTCTGCTCGATGAATAGATCGTAGGAACCCTGGATGCCCTCGGCGCGCAGGAGCTGCGCATGCTTGAGATTCCGAGAGAGGTACAGGTCGTAGGCGCTCTTTTGCGCGACGGCGATGCGCACGCCCTCGCGATCCACCTCCGCGATCGTGCGGAGCGTCGAGCCGGCCGGCACGAGGTAAGTGGCGGGAATCTCCAGGTACGCGGCGGTGAAAGCGATCTCGTTCGCGCGCTGCGGCTCAGCGCCAAGAAATGCCACATCCCAGGCGTCCGTCTTTGCTCCATCGGCGAGCTTTCCGGCGGCGTCGTAGGTGATGAGCTCGACGGCAACACCCAGCCGCCGGCCAAGCTCCCGCCCGAGGTCCACGGCGATGCCGCTCGCCCGGTCCTTGTTGACGAGAAGAAAGTTTCCGTAATTGATTCCGACGCGCAACTTGCCCGTGGGCGCAAGCTCAGATCGAAGGGCGGGAGAGACTTCGAGTTTCATCGCACGAACATTAGCACGGGCGGGCCGGAGCAGATACCGCCGACCCAAGACTCCGCTACCGGACTTCGGCGGAGCGGGTGATTTCGCCCATGCGGCCGCTTTGATAGTCGCGCACGGCCTCGACCAGCTCCTGCTGCGTGTTCATCACGAAGGGCCCATAGCGGGCGATCGGCTCGGCGACGGGTACGCCTGCGAGAAGCAACAGCCGGCCCGGTGCTTCCCCGCCGCCGCGAAGGCGCACCGCATCGCCCGGGCCGAGCAGCGCCATCTGGCCGTCGCGAACTTCCTTGCCCTCGTCCCCCAAGAGCACGGAGCCCTGGAAGACGTACACGAGCGCGTGCTGCTCGCGCGCAAGCGCCGTGGTGACGTCCGCACCGGCGTCTATCGTCCAGTCCTGATAGACGATTGGGATGTGCGTGTCGATCACGGCGCGTGCTCCGAGCGCTTCGCCCGCGATCACCCGCACGCGCGCGCGGCCGTCAGCGCTGCGGGCCTCCGGAATCTTTCCCGAAGACACCTCCTGGTAGCGGGGCCGAGTCATCTTCAGCCGCGCGGGCAGGTTCACCCAGATCTGGAAGCCGTGCACGCGCCCACCTTTTTCGCGAATCTCGTGCGAAGGCATCTCGGAATGCACGATGCCCGCACCCGCAGTCATCCACTGCACGTCGCCCGGCCGAAGCACGCCGCGATGGCCGGCCGAGTCCTCGTGCTCGAACTCGCCCTCCAACATGTAAGTGATGGTCTCGAAGCCGCGATGCGGATGATCGGGTGCACCGACCGCTTCGCCGGGCGCGTAGTCGATAGGTCCCATTTCGTCCAGAAGCAGGAACGGATCGACCGTGTCCAGGCCTTGGGTCGGCACCGGCCGCCGCACGATGAAGCCCGCGCCTTCGCGCTGGCGGTGCGCGGTGACGATGCGGATGGACTCGCGGATTGTGCTTGTGGCCCTCATGGTTGCCTGCTCCTGCTCATCGGAATTTTGGGCGCCTCGCGGTCCGCGAACAAGCCGAGGGATCACTGATCAGCTTGCGGCCTCGGACGACTCGTCCGCAAAACGGCTCATTATGCCGACGATCTCGTCGCTGCGGGCGAGCAGAACCTCCACACATCGCGGATCGAAATGGGTGCCGGCACGCTCGCGGAGAAATTCCGTGGCCTTCTCCATCGACCATGCCGGCTTGTAGCAACGCCTGGAAGTCAACGCGTCGAATGTGTCGGCGACTTTGACGATGCGGGCCTCGGGCGGAATGCGCTCGCCGCTCAGGCCGTCGAGGTAGCCCTTCCCGTCCCAGCGCTCATGATGATGACGGGCGATGTGCAGCAGGCTCTCGATATGCGGAACCTGTTCCAGCGACAGGCTGTCGATCAAGGCCATGAGGATTTTGGCGCCTTTTGCGGTGTGCTGCTTCATCACTTCGAACTCGGCGTCGGTCAGCTTGCCCGGCTTGAACAGGATCGCATCGGGCGTCGTGATCTTTCCGATGTCGTGCAAGGGCGCGAACAGGTGCACGTGCTCCACCCAGTCGTCGTCGCGTCCGATATCGGCGGCGATCTCGCGCGCGATCAGCTCCGAGTAGTGGGACATGCGGCTGAGGTGGTTGTTGGTTTCGTCATCCCGAAAGCGTGATATCTCGCGAAGCAGGTGCACGCCGCCGACCAGAACGGTCACCGATCGCAGGGCGTTTTCGATGGTCAGCGAGATGATCCTGACGAAGAGGTCGAGCTGCCGCGTGACGCGCTCGGTGAAGACGCGCCCTTGGTCTGCGTTGAAGAAGACAAAGCCCAAAAAGGTCACTCCATCGAAGACCGGGACGGTATAACTCGCCTTGTAGTCGGCGGCGCCGATGCGCAGCGAGTGGGGCTGGTCGCCCAAGACCGACGCAGCGAGCGTGTCGATCACGCGCGCACGGCGCGAACGGCGCAGGTCGTCGAGCCACCCGGCGGCGGCGAGCTTGGTGCGATAGTGCCTCAGGGGCGAGCCCTCGAAAGGGCTGCTGAGGAAGGTCTTGATGTCGTCGGTTTCCGGATCGTACAGCGCAACCGATATGTGCACGATGAACGGGAAATACTCCCGCACCTGTTCGTGCAGTCTGCCCAAACGCTGATTCAAGGCCTCGACGCTGACGCTCATGGTCACGACTCCCGACTGGGTCTTTGTTCCGTTCAACGCGAAGTAGAGCCTCTTGAAGACGAATTGTATTCCATTTGATGCTCCTTCTTCCGTCAAATCAAAGCGTTGGCTCCAGAGTCCGGCTCGGTTCGCCTCGCGGCCGGCCCGCGCGAATCCCTGCAGTACCCCGGGCAGCCAATGCTGTATATAATGACAGCTCCAACCCGGCGCCGTCACCCTGTGGCCGAACCGCTTCCCCGTCGCCGAGGCGATCGCCTAACAGGATCGCGCCCGTCGCGCAAGACCGCTGTTGCCCGAGCTGCCACAATAGGCGGTGCCAGGCCTGTCATGAATATCAATAGGTTGTAATATTTACTTGAAGCGGATTGCCAGCTCGAATCCAAGAGCGTAGCCTATAAAAGAAACACCCCCAGGAAGACCCGAAAACCATGTCCTCTGAAAAGACGCTGGAACCCGGCATCGCCGTCGCTGCGCTTCCCGAGCAGGAGATCTGCCGCGAGGCGCTCATCGAGAAGTACGCCAAGGGCAAGGAACAGACCATTGCGGACGTTCGCGAACGCGTCGCGCGGGCGCTCGCCGCCGCCGAAGCGCCTGAGAAGCGCGCCCACTGGGAGCGCCGCTTCTACGAGGCGATGGAAGCGGGCTTCATTCCCGCCGGCCGCATCAACTCCGCCGCCGGCATCGCGATGCAGGCGACGCTCATCAACTGCTTCGTCCAGCCGGTGGGCGACTCGATCTCGGAAGTCGTGGACGGCAAGCCCGGCATCTACACCGCGCTCCAGGAAGCCGCCGAAACCATGCGCCGGGGCGGCGGCGTCGGCTACGACTTCTCCTCGATCCGCCCGAAAGGCGCGGACGTGAAAGGCACGCGCTCGCGTGCCTCGGGCCCGGTGTCCTACATGCGCGTCTTCGACCGTTCCTGCGAGACGGTCGAGTCAGCGGGCGCGCGACGCGGCGCGCAGATGGGCGTGCTGCGCTGCGATCATCCTGATGTCGAGGAATTCATCCACGCCAAGGACGAGGGCGACCTCGCCAATTTCAACATCTCGGTCGGCGTGACCGACGCTTTCATGCAGGCGGTCGAAAGCGACAGCGAAGTGGAGCTCGTGCACAAGGCGAAGCCGCATGCGGAAGTGCTCGCCGCCGGTGCCTACCAACGAGCGGACGGCCAGTGGGTCTATCGCAAGGTCCGCGCTCGTGATCTGTGGGACCCGATCATGAAGTCCACGTACGACCATGCGGAGCCGGGGATCCTGTTCATCGATCTCATGAACCGGGACAACAATCTCAACTACTGCGAGGCGATCGAGGCCACGAACCCCTGTGCTGAACAGCCGCTTCCCCCTTACGGCTGCTGCTGCCTCGGCTCGGTCAACCTGGTGCGCTTCGTGACTAAACCCTTCACGGAAGCAGCCGCGTTCGATTTCGAGCGCTTCGGCAAGGTCGTCGAAGTCTCGGTGCGCATGCTCGACAACGTGCTCGAGGTCACCGCCTGGCCGCTCAAGGCGCAGCACGAGGAAGCGATGGCGAAGCGCCGCGTGGGCCTGGGATTCACCGGCCTGGGCGACGCGCTCATCATGCTGCGCCGGCGCTACGACGGCGAGGAAGCGCGCGCGACGGCGGCGAGGATCTCGGAGTTCATGCGCGACGCGGCCTACCGCGCATCCATCGAGCTGGCGAAGGAGCGCGGCGCTTTCCCGCTTTTCAACGCCGACATGTATCTCTCGGGCACGAGCTTCGCCGCGCGGCTGCCGCAGGAGATCAAGAACCACGTCCGCAAGCACGGTATTCGCAATTCGCACCTGCTCTCGATCGCGCCCACGGGCACGATCAGCCTCGCTTTCGCCGACAACGCCTCGAACGGCATCGAGCCGCCCTTCTCCTGGACCTATACGCGGAAGAAACGCATGGCCGACGGCACGCTGAAAGAGTTTCCCGTCGAGGACTACGCCTGGCGCCTCTACAAACACGCCGGTAGCGACATGGCCGCCCTGCCCTCGTATTTTGTCACCGCGCTCGAGCTCTCGGCCTCGGCACACGAGAAGATGGTCGCCGCGGTCGCGCCCTATATCGATACGAGCATCTCGAAGACGGTGAATGTGCCGGAGAACTATCCTTATGCCGATTTCCAGGATCTCTATTTCGAAGCGTGGAAATCGGGGCTGAAGGGCCTTGCTACTTATCGCCCTAATAACGTGATCGGCTCGGTGCTCTCGGTTGGTGCGCAGTCTGCGCCGCAGGACTTCGTCGGCAACGACCGCAACCGCAGAATCGAGATCAAGGCGGTGCCCGAGCCCGTACTCGCGAGCCTCCGCTGGCCCGGCAGGCCCAGTCTCGCCGGGGGCAACCCGTCATGGACCTACATGATCGAGCACCCGAGCGGGCACTTCGCGCTGTTCGTCGGCCACGTCGAGAACGAGGTCCACGCGCACCCCTTCGAGGTGTGGGTGAACGGCGCCGAGCAGCCGCGCGGACTCGGGGCCATCGCCAAGACGCTCTCGATGGACATGCGCGCGAACGACCCGGCGTGGCTGCGCCTGAAGCTCGAAACGCTCGCCAAGACCGCGAGCGACGACGCCTTCGACATGCCTTTCCCGCCGCATGGCGAAAAGAAGCGCATGCCGAGCCTGTGCTCAGCGGTAGCGCAACTGGTGCGCTGGCAGTGCGAGCAGCTGCACGCGCTGCCCGACGAAAAGCACGGCCTGGTGCTCGACTCGATGTTCAGCCTGAAGGAGCCGAAGACCGGGGCGGACGGCACCATGTCGTGGACCGTGGACGTGCTCAACCCGGCCGGGCACGACGACTTCGTGCTCGGCCTGAAAGAAATCACTTTGCCCGACGGCGTGACGCGCCCCTATTCGATGTGGCTCTCGGGCGAATATCCGCGCGCGCTCGACGGCCTGTGCAAGATCCTGTCGCTGGACATGCGCGTCATCGACCCGGCGTGGATCGGGATGAAACTGAGGAAACTCCTCAACTTCCCCGAACCGCTCGGCGACTTCATGGCGTTCGTGCCGGGATCGCGCAAGCAGCAGACCTGGCCTTCCACGGTGAGCTACGTCGCGCGCCTCATCATCCACCGCTACGCCATGCTCGGCATCTTGGACGAGGACGGTTATCCGGTGCAGGCGATGGGCGTGCTCGAGACACCCGCGCCCGGCTCAGCGCCGAAGATGAAGGGCGTGAAATGCCCCGAGTGCAGCAACTACGCGGTGATCAGGAAGGACGGTTGTGATTTTTGCAGCGCGTGCGGGTGGGTGGGGGTGTGTGGATGAGGCGGGCGGCTGGGTGCACCTGCGTGAGCCGCGTGTCGCGTGCTGCTTCTATTCGCGTACCTTGAAGACCAGCTTGCCGCGGAAGTGGCGCCCCTCGCTCACCCGGTGGGCCGCGGCGGCCTCCGATAGTTTGTAGGTCCTTATCTCGGGAACGCGGACGGCGCCGCCGGTGGCGAGCGCGACGATGCGCTCGAGATGCGTGCGGTCGCGCCCAACCTTGGGACGCAGGGACGTGACGTCGGCGCGCGGCGAAGCGGGCGCTGCGCCCCCCGAGCCGATGAACGCCGCACGCCCGCCCGGGCGCAGCACGGCGAACGAGCGCGTGGCCACGTCGCCGCCGACGGTGTCGAACACGGCATCGCAGCCAGACACAACCTTCGTGAAGTCCTGGGCGTTGTAGTCGATGACCTGGTCGGCGCCGAGCTTGCGCACGTAGTCAAGGTTCGCCGCGCTGGCGGTCGAGATCACGCGGGCGCCGATGTGCTTAGCGAGCTGGATGGCGAAGCTCGCCACGCCGCCGGCGCCGCCCTGGATCAGGATCGTCTCGCCAGACAGGAGCCTCAGGGTATCCTCGATCGAGACGAGCGCGGTGAGGCCGATCAGCGCGAGCGAGGCGCACTCCACATGCGAAAGGTTTGACGGTTTCTTCGCCACGATGGCCGCCCGGATTGCGACCTTCTCGGCATAGCAGCCGTCCGCGACTTGCTCCACCACCCCGAACACCGGATCGCCGAGCTTGAAGTCCTTCACGCCGTCGCCGAGCGCGCCGACGACGCCCGAGAAATCCCGCCCCGGAATGTAAGGAAACTTGGTGATCGGCGCATAGCTTCCGGCACGCACCTTCCAGTCGGCGCCGTTAACGCTCGCCGCATGCACTTCGACGAGCACCTGACCCGGTCCGGCGACCGGATCCGCGGCGTCGCCGTACTGCATCACCTCAGGCCCGCCGGTCTTCATGAAATAGGCTGCCTTCATCGCTTCTCTCCTCTACCTATTTGTGTGATGGGCGCAGACTCCAATGGTAAATAAATGTGGTATAAAAATCCAAGGGATCGGCACCACGCCCGTGCCGTCATCTCCTGAATCAAGAAACCCGCCTTAAACAGAGAACAACTGACAAGACAGCCCCATGTTTGACAAGGAAATGCTGGTTCTTTCCATTCCGGGATTCAGCGACCCCATGAGCGCCATGACCCACCTGTTGGGTTCGGGCGTGTTCGCGGTGTTGGGGTTTTTTCTGGTGCGGAAAGGCCGCCGGGCGGACGGCTCCGGGTGGAACTGGCGTATGACCGGCCTCAGCGTGTTCGCCTTCGCCGCCGTAGCCCTACTGGGGATCAGCGGCGCTTATCACATCCTTCAGCCCGGCCTCACCCCCCGGCTGGTGATGCAGCGGATAGACCACACCGCCATCTTCGTTCTCATCGCGGCCAGCTTCATCCCCGTGCATGCCATTCTGTTCAAAGGCTGGCGGCGCTGGCTGATATTGTTGATTCTGTTTTCGCTGGCCGCCACCGGCATCACATTCAAATTTTTGTACTTCAACGGAGTACCCGAAATATTCGGGCTGACGTTTTATATTGCCATGGGCTGGGTGGGGGCGTATTCAGGCTATGCGCTGTACCACCGCTACGGATGGGGGTTTATCCGTCCTGTGGTCTGGGGAGGAATCGCCTATACGCTGGGGGGAGCGATAGACTTCCTGCGCCAGCCGGTCTTAATTGAGGGAGTCTTGGGCCCCCACGAGCTTTTTCACCTCGCAGTGCTGGCCGGGCTGGGCTTTCACTTCCGCTTTACATTCTCTTTTGCAGGAATGTTCGAATCTTCACGGCGCGGCCCGGGCTCGTGAAGGAATTCTCGGCACCTCATTGTTTGATGCCCAGCTCGGGGATGAGCCTGGAGTAGCGCTCGCTCTGTACTTTCACGTAAGCGGCGAATGCCTCGGGCGTCATGGGATCGGCAATGTCCACCGCCAGGGTAACGAAGCGCTCGCGAACGACCGGCTCCTTCATCGCTTTCTGCACCTCCCCGTTCAGCCGCTCGATCACGCCGCGAGGCGTGCCGGTGGGGGCGTAGAGGCCGAAATGCGGTCCGCCGTCCACGCCCTTGATGCCGGACTCTTCGAGTGTCGGCACATTCGGGTAATCCGGGTGGCGAGTCCCTCCGGCGACCGCGAGCATACGCAGCTTCCCCGACTTCACGTGCGGCAGCCCGACTCCCGGATCGAGTGTGAGCTCGATCTGCCCCCCGAGCAGATCGTTGAGCGCAGGTCCGGCGCCCTTGTACGGAATATGGTTCAGCTTGATCTTCGCCTCGCGGTTGAACACCTCCGCGGCGATGTGGGGCGAAGTCCCGTTGCCCGGCGAGCCGTAATTCAGCTTCCCCGGATTGGTGCGTGCGTAGGCGAGGAATTCGGCGAGATTGGCGACCGGAAGCTTGGGATTGACGACCAGATAGAGCGACACACGACCGGTGGCGGCAACCGGCGCGAACGCCTTGAGCGGATCGAGATCCGCGCGCCGGACCAGGTGCGGCGCCATCATCATGGTGCTGCCCGGTGCATAGACGAGCGTGTAGCCGTCGTGCTCGGCGCGAAGCGTCGCTTCGAATCCGATGTAGCCGTCGCCGCCGGGACGGTTTTCGACTACGACTGGCTGGGAAAGCGTCTCGGAGAGACGCACGCCGAGCACGCGCATGGTGACGTCGGCGACCCCGCCCGGGGCAACATTGACGATGACTCGCACGGGTTTTGAAGGCCAGACTTGCGCGTACGATGCGCCGGCCACGCAAAGGGAAGCGAGGAGCAGCAGGATTCTGAACATGGACATCTCCTTGATTGCGACAGTAGACGAACGATACCCAGAATCGGGAACGGGAGCAATTTCGCCGCGTTCGGTGCTCCTTTGCGCTCGACGGTTCACCTCATTTGCCCGCATCCGCCGCGTGACCAAAATACCAGCCAAAGCCGACGATGTTCCAACTGCCGTTCGGAACGTCGCTTCTGATTCCAAGGACTGTCCCGTGCGACTGGTGCCGGTATTCGACGAAAACCCGGTCCGACAGGTCGTAGGCCAACGTCAGATCCAGATTCCAGTGCGTACCGTTCATGAGGTTCACCTTGTCGATCCAGGCCATTCCGATCCCGGCCCGCAAATTCCATATCTTCAGCATGTAATCGACGCCGATGAGTACATTCGGCGGCTCCTGGCCGACCTGCGAATCGCTATGCCCCCAAACTCCGAGTTTCGCGCCCCAGGTGCCGCCATAGCGCGTGGTCGCGACAGTACTACCCGGCGCACGGAATACGTCTACTCCGGCTGACAAGCGCAAGCCGGGCCTTGTGTCTTCTATGTCCAGCGCCAGCGCGCGGGAAGGTACGCTGGCGACCAGCGCCGAGGCCCAGAGCAGTAATCCGATTGATGTCTTGCGACGGCCGTAGGGGCGAACCCTCATCGACCTCGTGCTAGCAAACATGGACAGTGCAGGGGCTGCGCGAGTGATCGTCTCCCCCCTGCACTATCTGCTGCGCGCTTCCCGGGCGACTTTTCTCAGCGCCCTGACCCTAGTAAAGCAATCCGGACAGGCATATCGAAGACCGCTGCCGTAAGTCGTGCGCGACAACGGGCGCATGGTCATCGCATCGACCGATTGCCTGCATTCGGCGCATCGCTTCGTGTTCGATGGGAGCGCGCTCATGAATTCACTTTCCAGGCGCTGCCCGGTCAGCCGGTGACCGTCAATTCGGTACGGCTCGCGCGCTATGTTTTCTTGTCGGGCGGAGGAACAACCGTTCTCACCGGCGCCGGGATAAAGCGCGCCACCGGAACGGCGACCTTTGGGGATTGCTTGGGTTTCTTGCGTTCACGATTGCTTCGTTGTACCCCTTTGGGCATTCGAGTTCTCCCGATATGAGAGCGTTCGCAAACTCGTCCAAGACGAGGCGCGGCGCAACTGACTCCTAGCGCCGCCGGAACTGCGGCCGGCGTGCGGGTAGCCGCACTGCCGGGTTTTCATCCTTGTGCCGGAAATTGATGCGCCCCTTGGACAGATCGTAAGGCGTCAGCTCGAGGCTGACCCTGTCCCCCGCGAGGATGGTGATGCGATGCTTGCGCATCTTGCCTGCCACGTAGGCAATCACCACGTGCCCGTTCTCAAGCGTTACGCGGTAGCGCGTATCGGGGAGCACCTCGCTCACCGTGCCTTCCATTTCAATCATCGCTTCTTTTGTCACTTCCACCCTTCCAGCTCCGGATCGGTATACGACCGACGCTCGCGACTGCGGGGAAAGCTGTGAACGCGGGGGCGGCGAACCCCGCCCCTACGGTCAAACGGCTTTCAAATCGACTGCCGACGTCTTTCCGTTCTGTCCTTGCTCGAGCTGGTACGAAATACTCTGATTCTCGTTGAGCGTGGTGAGGCCGGCGCGCTCGACCGCCGAGATGTGCACGAATACGTCCTTGGACTTGTCGTCAGGCTGGATGAAGCCGAAACCCTTGCTTGCATTGAACCACTTTACGGTGCCGGTAGGCATTGAATCTCTCCAAGATGGAGTTGCCCCACGCGAAAGTGTGCGGGGCATCAAATTACCAGTGGGAGAAACCAGAAGGGGCGCCTGGGAGGCACCGCGGACCGACCCAGTTAGAATTCGACCCGCGCAGTATGGTAGATGCGGGCGCAGTTGGCAAGTAGAGGGTGCAAGCGCGTCCGCTTTTCCATAGGTTCGCGGCGGTACATACTGCGCGCTTCGGCACCGGATTCGAGGAGATCGCCATGCAAGCGGTGAAGGATGCGAGCCATCTCTACGAAGTCGAGCGGCGCGTATTTCACGCCGAGCGGTCCGGCTTCCGGATCAACGAGCTTCAGATCTCGCCGAACCAGAAAGTGCCCTGGCACTACCACAACAACATCCAGGACACGTTCTATGTGCTCCAGGGCAGGATCAGGATTTTCCTGCGCGACCCCAAGGAAGAAGCGCGCCTCGGGCCCGGCGAAACGTTTTCGGTGCCGCCGAAGCGACCGCATCTGGTCATCAACGGCGGCGACAGCTCCGCCACGTTCCTCGTGCTGCAAGGCATCGGCGAATACGACTTCGTCCCTCTCGTGGAGCAATCGTGAAGATCTCCATCCTCGACGACTACCACGACACGATCCGCACGCTGAAAGCCTTCGGCAAGCTCGCGGGCCACGACGTGACAATCTGGAACGATCACATCCAGGACGTCGATGCGCTCGCCCAGCGCCTGAAGGACGCCGAGGCGCTGGTGCTGATCCGCGAGCGCACCAAGATTCGCGCGCCGCTGCTCGAGCGCCTGGGAAAGCTCAAGCTCATCAGCCAGCGCAGCATCTTTCCGCACATCGACGTCGATGCCTGCACGCGCCTCGGCATCGTTTTGTCCTCGAACATGAGTCCCGGCACTCCGTCCTATGCGACCGCGGAGCTGACCTGGGGACTGATCATCGCCGCCATGCGCGGGATCCCCAGGCAGATGGCTTCGCTCAGGGCCGGGAAATGGCAGGCCGGCGTCGGCAACAGCTTGCGCGGAAAGACCTTGGGCATATTCGGCTATGGCAGGATCGGTGCCGTCGTCGCGGGCTACGGAAAGGCGTTCGAAATGGACGTGCTGGTGTGGGCGCGCGAAGCGTCGTGCTCGCGGGCGCGCTCCGACGGTTACGCCGTCGCTGCGAGCAAGGAAGCGTTTTTCGAGGAATGCGACATCATCACGCTCCACATGCGCCTGCTCGACGCCACGCAGGGCATCGTGACCGCGCGCGATCTCGCCCGCATGAAGCCGACAGCGCTCATCGTCAACACCAGCCGCGCGCCGCTCATCGAACCCGGCGCGCTCGTTGCGGCGCTCAAGGCGGGGCGTCCGGGCAAGGCGGCGGTCGATGTCTACGAAGAAGAGCCGCTGCGCGACACGCGCGATCCGCTGCTCAACCTGGAGAACGTCGTCTGCACCCCTCACCTCGGCTACGTGACGCGCGAAGAATACGAAAACGGCTTCAGCCAGATCTTCGACCAGATCAACGCCTATGCCGCCGGCGCGCCGATCGATGTGGTAAATACGGACGTGCTGGCGAGTGCGAGAAAATAGCCTCACCTCCTCAGCGCACAACATCCCCTCGCGCGGGTTTCGACACGCCGCACCGGGCGGGCGTATGATCATCCCCGGCCCGTAAGTCTCGAAGTTCGCCTGCGGGCCGGAACTTTCTAAGCTCAGGCCAGAAAATCCTCCATGGACACGATCGATCGCAGCCTCCCCGAAGAGCAGCGACTGATGCGCGAAAGCTGCCGCGCCTTCGTCAACGACTTCGTCACCCCCTTCATCCGGCAGAACTGGCAGCGCGAGTGGCTGATGGACCCCAACGAGCGCCTGCCGCGCTCGATTCTCGAGCAGGCCGACAAAATCGGCATCCGCACGCTCGGCGTGCCCGAGGAGTTCGGCGGCGTCGCGCTCGACCCAGCCCATGAGGTGCAGACCTTCGCCCTCATTTCCGAGGAGATCGCACGCGGGGACTCGGGACTTTCCGACAAGCTGGTGCAGATCTGGAAGGTCTCGGTGCTGCTCAGAAACGTGGCGCCGCGCCACCTCCAGGAACTGTGGTTCCCGCGCATCGTGAAAGACCCGGGGTTTCTGCTCGCACATTGCTTGACCGAGCCGCGCGGGGCCTCCGACCGCTGGCTGCCGTACAACGTCCCCGAAGCGGCAATGCAGACGCGCGCGGTCTTGAAAGGCGACGAGTGGGTGATCAACGGTCGCAAGCAATTCATCAGCAACGGCTACGACGCGAGTCTTTACGTCGTCTACGCCACCACCAAGCCGGGCGTGGGCATGCTGCAGGGCACATCGAGCTTCCTCGTACCGCGCGACACACCAGGCCTCACCATCGCGCGCTGCAACGAGACTCTCGGCGGACGCTTCATGAACAACGGTGAGCTCGTATTCGAGGACATGCGCCTGCCGAAGGACCACCTGCTCGTCGAGAACGACGCCCTCGCCAAGGCCGGCATGTACTTCAAGCCCGGCAAGATCATCCAGGCCTCGAAAAACCTGGGCGTGGGCGTCGCGGCCTTCGAGCGCACCGCCGACTACGTGCAAAACTACGTGCAGGGCGGCCGCATCCTGATCAAGCACCAGGCGGTCGCGCTGCGCCTCGCCGAGATGGCGACGAGCCTGCGCGCGGTGCGCGCGCTGCTGCGCGAGGCGGCGCGCGCGGTGGACGAGCGCGCCCCCGACGCGGAAGAGCTGTGCAACATGGTGAAGCTGTTCGCCTCGGAAGAAGTCTTCAAGGTCGCTCAGCACGCGGTCGAGCTGCACGGCGGCAACGGCATCATGCTCGACTTCGGCATCGAAAAGCTGTTCCGCGACGCAACGGTGTTCCTGCACATGGACGCGACGGTGGACATTTCGAAATTCAAGATCGTCAAGCTCATGTTTCCCCATACGGCCGGCGCCTATGCCGGGCCCGAAGTTTAGACTCGAAGCCTAGCCAACCGAAAAGGAGGATGTATGGCCGACCGTGACGAATACGTCGAGAAGCTCAAGTCCCAGCTGGATCTGTGGAACACCGAGATGGCGAAATGGGAAGCGCAGGCCAAGACCACGCAGGCGGGCATGCGCGCCGAATACGACAAGCAACTCGCCGCGTTCCGCCAGAAGCGCGATCAGGCGATCGAGGAGTTGACCAAGGTGCAGTCGGCCTCGGGCGAGGCGTGGAAGGAGCTTGCGCGCGGCGCCGACGAGGTGTGGGCGAAGATGAGCGAGGCCTTCGACAAGGCGCACTCGCACTTCAAGAACAAATAGCCTTGCGCCCAGGTCGATGAGCGACCGGCATACGATCCTCGCCTGGTCCGAGCGGGGAGCCATCGCGGACGCGCGAGCGGCGCTCGACGTCGCCGGGGTGCTGCCCGGGGCGCGGGACTGGCGGGTGTTCCTCGACCGCTTGCTGTTGTGGTCCGGCGCGGTTTCGCTGGCCGCCGCCGTGGTCTTCTTCGTCGCGCACAACTGGAACGAACTCGGCAGGTTCGCCAAGTTCGGATTGGTCGGGCTACTCCTGATTGCAGCGGCGCTTGGTTACTGGCGGCTGGGACCCGATCGGGCCGCGGGGAAGGCCTCGCTATTGGTCGCCTCAATTTTCTTGGGCACCTTGCTCGCGTTCTTCGGCCAGACCTACCAGACGGGCGCGGACACCTGGGAGCTTTTCGCAACTTGGGCGGCTTTGATGATCCCCTGGGTCCTCATCGGCCGTTTCTCCGGCCTGTGGATGCTCTGGATTGCGATCGCAAACGTTGCCATCGTTCTCTATTTCCAGGTCTTCCCCGGCATGCTTGGCATCGTCTTCAGCACCGAGCGCCAAGTCTGGACGCTCTTTGTTTTCAATACCGCCGCGCTCGTCGGCTGGGAGCTCGCGGCGCAGCGCGTCGCCTGGCTGGAGGAGCGCTGGGCGCCCCGGCTGCTCGCCATCGCCAGCGGCACGACGGTAACGCTCCTGATGATTCTGGCCATTTTCGACTGGCGGGCAACGAGCGCTGCAGCCTTGATCGCTTATCCAGTCTGGCTCGCCTGCGCGTACGCCGCGTACCGGAACCTGATGCGCGATCTGTTCGTGCTCGCCGGCGGATGTCTCTCGGTGATTGTCGTGGTCACAGCGTTCCTCGGCAAAAACATCCTCCACCGCGCCGAAGGGGCCGGTTTCCTTTTTATCGCTCTCGTGGTGATCGCAATGGCAGCGGCATCCGGCTGGTGGCTCAAGCAGATGGCACGCGGGGAGAGCACATGAGTCCGTCCTCCGTGCGCGAGCTCTGGTCGAAGCTCGCATCCGCCGGGTTGACAGTCGACGCCATGCCCGCGGTTGAGGAAGCGCATACGCCGTGGTATGTGCGGGTGATGCTCGGCATCGCCGGATTGATCGCGGCCATGTTTCTTCTGGCGTTCGTCGGGGCGGGATTCTCTTTCGTACTGGAAAACAAAATCGCGTCGCTCGCCGTCGGGCTCATGGTCATCGCGGGGGCCTACGCCCTGTTTCGCAATTTTCCGCAAGGCGACTTCGCATCCATGTTCGCCCTGGCGGTGAGCATTGCCGGACAGACGCTGGTCGTGGTCGGGATTTTCGGATTCTTCGATCATGCGACGATACGGGCGACACCTGTGGCGCTGATCGCGGTGATCGAGGCCTTGCTCGCCGTCGCGATGCCGAATTTCATCCATCGGGCCGGATCGGCATACGCCGCGGGACTCGCGTTCGCCTACGCCTGCGAGGCGTCTGGCGCTTATTTCATCGCCGCGGGCGTGGTCGCGACGGTGGTCGCCTGGGTATGGCTGAACGAGGCGCGGTTCGGAAAACACCATTCCATCGTGACACCGATCGGCTACGGTCTCACGCTTGCTTTCGTGCAAATGGAAGGCACGGCGCTCCTGGGCCATTCGATGGCCGCGCTGCTCGGGTCAGGGACCGTCTCAAGAGGCTGGCCCTGGCTCGGGGAAGCGCTGATCCTCGCGGCGCTGGTCGTTTCGGTGTGGGCACTGCTCCAGCGCGCGGGATGGGTGCTCCCGGAGCGAAGAGCGGTCCTCGCCCTCATCGCCGCGGCAGCGATCGGCGCCGCGTCCTTCAAGGCGCCCGGAATCGCGGGCGGGCTCATGATCGCCCTGCTCGGCTTCGCCAACGGTAACCGGGTGCTCGTCGGTCTGGGAATCGCGGCGCTTCTGTTCTGCGTTTCCGGCTACTACTACCTGCTTGATGCCACGCTGCTGCTGAAATCAGGCGTGCTGGCGGTGACGGCCGTGGCGCTGCTTGCCGCGCGCTGGCTCGTGCTCAACGTGGTCATGCCGAAAGAGCGCCTCGATGCGTAGCGCCATCGCGCTTGTCTGGTGCGCGGCAGTCCTTGTGCTGGTTGCCTACTCGATCGCCGGAAAGGAGCGCCAGCTCGAAAGCGGAAAACTCGTCTATCTCGAGCTCGCGCCCGTAGACCCACGCTCTCTCATGCAAGGCGATTACATGGCGCTGCGGTTCAAGATTGCGAACGACGCCCAGCCCGCGATGAAGCGCTCCGATTTAACCGGCACATCGAGCTTCGGGCGACAGGGCCTCGCAACGGCGGACGGACTCATCGTTGCGGTGCTCGATGAACGCGCAATAGCAAGTTTTCGCCGTCTGGACGAAGGCACGCCTCCCGGCGCCAACGAAGTGCTCCTCCGCTATCGCGTGCGCGAAGGCAATATGAAGTTCGCGACCAACGCCTTCTTCTTCCAGGAGGGCACGGCCAAACGCTACGAAGCGGCGCGCTACGGGGAGTTTCGGGTCGCCGCCAACGGCGAGGTGCTCTTGACGGGACTGCGGGGAAAGGAGCTTCAGGCGCTGTAACCTAAGTCCTTCGTCGTAAGGTTCCTAGCCCCTGGAGAGCAGCGCGTCCAGGCGCTCGATATCGTTGATGATGCGCCACTCGGAGGCGCCCGCCGCTTCGACCCGCTTCTGCCAAGCCTCGAGCCGCCCCATGTACTTCCGCGGGTCGATGTTGTCGGTCTTGAGCTTGACGACGTTGACCGCCACGACGCGGATGTTCTTCAGGTCGATTTTAAAATTGCGGACCGTCACCTTGTCGAGCTCCTCCTGCATGTCCGAGAAGATCAGGATGGTCTTCTTCCCCGCCCCCGTTTCGTTGAGGAACATCGCGCCCTGGATGAGGCCGCCGGTAATGTCCGTATAGGCGCTGCCGCCGACCGTCTTGACGAAAGCGTCGAACTTTGCGCTGAACTCGCGCTTCTGGGCGTTTGCCTGCGACGGCTGGGCGTCAAAGGTGACCTTGGCGATGATGTCCTTCTCGCTGAAGCTGCGCGTCTTCACCCTCGCCACCGCGAGCGAATCCCCTGCCTGCAGCGTGCCGAGCAGGTAGTTGACGATGGACTGGGCCTTCTTGATTTCGGCCGCGTAGGTCCCGGAGGTATCCACCAGCATGTATACCGCCTGGGAGTGGCTGCGCTGGTCGGTGCAGGCGGAGCCGCCCGCAAGCAGCCCGAGCAGCGCTACGACGAGTAATCGCTTGGTCATGAGTCCCCCGCTTTACGCCGCCCGCTTGATGGGGCGCGATTCGGCCGCCTCGCCGCCGCCGCGCGCCGTCTTGACCATGCGCTCGATCAGCAGCGGGAGCACGATGGTGACGTCGTACAGCGTAGTCAGCACCTTGCACAGTTGGCGCACGAGGTTGCCGAGGACCCGCAGCACGAACGCCAGCACGCGCACGAGCACCACGAGCGCCGCTCCCCCGACGGTGCGCGCCGAATGCATGAACGACTCGAGCGGAATCGCGACGAATGCGAGCGCGAACGGCAGAATGAATCCCAGCAGCATCTGGCCGTAGGTCGGAATGCTCGCAAGCATGGGGTCGGCGGGCGCCGCCTGCTGCCCGCCCCTGAGCTGTTGCAGTGTCGCCATCTTCTCGACGACTATCATGTCGCGCATCAGCGCCAGCGCAGCCTCGATTCCGGCCAGTATCACCAGCAGCGTGAGCGAAATCCACAATACGCGCCGCCGCATCGCATCCGGGAGGTTGCCAATGCGGGGAAAGAGGTGCGTGATGCGCAACGCCTCCATCAGGAACAAACCCATCGTCGCTTCGACGAAGATGATGACGAGCGCGGCCACGTCGGACATGCGGAGCGTTGCCGTCAGATAGTCGCCCGCGCCTACCATCTCGGACATCGGCAGCGCGATCAGCTTGAAGTTGACGAGCGCGCCGCCCGCCGCGATCAGCAGCACCAGCGTGGCGATAGCGAACTGGGTAAATGCGGAGACCGTCAATGCGTGCTCGGCCTTGTCGGTCTTCTTGTTGATCTGCTCGTATTTGTCCATCTGCGCGTCGATCTTCGACGACGTGTCCTGCAGCCCCGTGAGCTTCTTGTCCACCTGCCCGAAGGTCTTGTCGAGCGAGCGCCAGAACGGCATGAAGCCGTTCAGTATCTTGTGCCGCGACTCGTAGGCGCGGCGGTATTCGCCGAGCGCCTTGTCATGGATGGTGTGGACCGAGCGCTTGATCTCCTCGAGGATCCTCTGCACCATCTCGTTGCTGTCCGACTTGACCTTGGCGATCGCGGAGACCGCCTCGACCCATTCCGGGGGCGTCGGCGGCACTTCGCCGCATTTCTTGTAGTCCTCCTCGACGCGCGTGATCTCTTCGAGCAGCTTGCGCTGCAGGGCCGGATAGCCTTCCAGATCGCGCGTCACCAGCGCCCCGATGCGCTCGAATTCGCGCTCGATCAGCTGGCCCACTTCTTCGCGCCCGTGCGCGATCAGGACCGCCTTGTTGCGCTCCCTCATGTCCCGCGCGCTGGCAAACAGCCAGCGCGCGCCCATCCTGAAGGGGCCGCCGACCATCTGGCCGACCGAGCGAAGGAAGTCGTGCACCAGCTTGCGCGCGGCATACAGGAATGGCATTGCGATGACGAACAGGATCAACGCTGACAATATCGCGTTGTCGGGCCAGATCATCCAGAATTGCGAGCCTGTCATGGGACCCCCCTTCCCGGCTTTTCAGCCAGCTTGTCGTAGGACAGCGGCATACGATAGAGCACGCCGGCGCGGCGCGCCAGCATTACAGAGGCAATATTTCTCGATAGGTGCCGATCTGTGTCGAACTGATTTGATCCGATTGACTATTTTTTAACGCCACGAGCGTCGCCTGCAGGCGACAGGCGCTTCGCGAAGCGCGGGTACACCTTGCGCACGTTGCCCTGGAAAATCTTCTCCTTGTCCGCCTTGCTCACCCAGTCGATGTTGTCGATGTAGCGCTTGGTGTCGTCGTAGTTGAAACCGGTCTCGGGATCGACGCCCTTCACCGCGCCGACCATCTCCGAGGCGAACAGGATGTTGTCCGCCGGGATCACCTTCAGCAGCAGGTCGATGCCGGGCTGGTGATAGACGCAGGTATCGAAGAAGACGTTGTTCATTACGAGCTCCTTCAAGGGCGGCCGTTTCATGTCCTGCGCAAGTCCCCGGTAGCGACCCCAGTGGTAGGGCACCGCGCCGCCGCCGTGCGGGATGATGAATTTCAGCGTCGGGAAGTCCTTGAACAGGTCCGCGGTGATGAACTGCATGAACGCGGTGGTGTCGCCGTTGATGTAGTGCGCGCCTGTTCCGTGGAAATTCGGATTGCAGGAGGCGCTCACGTGGACCATCGCCGGCACCTCGAGCTCGACCAGCTTCTCGTAGAGCGGATACCACCACTTGTCGGTAAGCGGCGGCTCCTTCCAGTACCCCCCCGACGGATCGGGATTGAGATTGCAGCCGATGAAACCGAACTCCTTCACGCAGCGCTCCAGCTCCGGGATGCAATTCTTCGGCGGAACGCCGGGGCTCTGCGGAAGCTGGCACACGCCCACGAAATTCTCCGGGTAGAGCGTGCACACGCGATGGATCATCTCGTTGCAGTGCTCCGACCAGTGCCGGCTCGTCGTTTCGTTGCCGATGTGATGGCTCATGCCCATCGCACGCGGAGAAAAAATCGTGAGGTCGGTGCCGCGCTCGCGCTGCTGCTTCAACTGCGCGCCCTCGAGGCTCGCACGGATTTCATCATCGCTGATCCCCAGCGTCCCCTTGGCCGGGACGTGCTTCGAATCCTCCAGGCTCGCGATCTGGCGCTTGCGCCATTCCTCCAGTTGTTTTGGAGAGGTGGTGTAGTGGCCGTGGCAGTCTATGATCATGTTGCCTTCCCGATTAGCCCAGCCTACGGGTCACGTCGTCGAACAGTTCGTCCACCGCGAAGCGCCGTGGAATCATGCGCTGCTGATAGACGGTGTCGATGACGACTTCGAGGTTGCGCCGGTTCGCCTCCAAGCCGAAAGGAGTGGTGTCGAGCTCTCCCGGCTTGGGCAGCTTCGCCGCTTTCTTGCTCTCGGCGAGCAGCCGGTAGATCTCGCGCACCGCCTGCGGGTCGGACTTTGAAAGAGAGTCTTTTACCACCATCATGTGATTGATCTGCAACGCGCCGTACTTCCTGCGCCAGGCCTCGGCCGCTGCCTTCGGATCGGGAATGAGCGGCTTCAGCCGCGGATCGTCCGGCACCGCAGGCAAGATCGCCGCGTCGACCTCCCCGGCGAGCAGCATGGCCATCAGTTCCTTGCCTTCGGGCGCGCGCTCAACCGACGGCGGATCGCGGAACTCGGCGACGTGAGGCTCCTCGAAAGTCACCCACTTCACCCGATCGAGCTCCACGCCGTAGTCGTTGGCGAGAATGCCGCGCAGCCATGTCGTTGTCGTCACAGTATAGGAGCGCATGCCCACGCGGCGCCCGGCGAGATCGGCAGGCGCGAGCGGTCCGCGCTCGGCGTTATACACGATGTGAGGATGCTGAAAGCGCGCCACGACCACGGCGGGCAGCAGTACCAGCGGCTTGCCATGCGCCTTCGCCATGAGAAAAGTCACGATGGCGAGTTCCGCGCAATCGAACTCGAGGTTGCGCACCACGCGCTTGAACGCGGTGCTCGGCGCCTTTACGTCGGCGAAATCGAAGCTGACCGACGGCGACCGCACCTCGCCTTTTTTCAGCGCCTGGGTGACCGGATAGTCTCCAAGGAGCGTCTTTACGCTCAGGGTCTTGCTCATTTCGAAATGACTCCTTGCGTTTCTTCGCAAGGATACCGCGTCTGTCGTCAGCGCGGCTGGACGATGGGAATGGCCGGTGCCTGGATGGCGTCGGAACAGCGTAGGCGTGCTCGGCGACAGTGCGGGTCGGCGCTAGCGGACACGCCGGAAGGGCGTGCGCGCGGGATCACACGGTCTTCAAGTCGACCGCCGATCGTCTTCCGTCCAATTCGCTCCGCACATCGTAGGAAATCTTCTGGTTCTCGCGCAGCGGTTGGAGCCCGGCGCGTTTCACCGCGCCGCTGTGCACGAACAGGTCCCTGGAGCCGTCGTCGGGACGGATGAAGCCGTACCCATACTTGGGATTGAAAGATCTGACGGTACCGATGGGCATAAGCGTCCTCCTTGCGCACTCCTCGCCGTCGCGCGGACGCGCGCGGCATCAAATTTCCGTGGGAGAAGGCCTGGAAGGCGCCCGGAAAGGCAAAAAAACGGAGCCGAGACCCAAAGCGATTCGATGGGGCATTATGGACCTTTCGGTACATCCTTGCTCGGGCGCCCGCCCTGAGTTCCGCCGCGCTTTTGTCAAAACCCTACAACACGCGCCCCTAGAGGAATCAGCACCGCCCCCAGCACGCCGTGCAGTCCCATGGCCAGGCTCGAATAGGCGCCCGCTTCCGGATTCACGCTGAACGCCCTCGAGGTGCCGAGGCCGTGGGCGGCGACGCCGATCGCGAAGCCGCGCTGCCACCACTCGCGTGAGCGCACGAAGTCCAGCACGAACCGCGCAAGCACGGCGCCGAGGATGCCGGTGGATACGGCGAAGACCGCGGTGAGCGTCGGCGAGACGCCGATCCGCTCCGCGATGCCCATAGCGATCGGCGCGGTGACCGACTTGGCGACGAAGCCGCCCACGATTGCGGCGTCCGCCCCGAGCAGGCGCGCGATCCCCACCGCGCTGACGATCGACGTAACGCCGCCCGCGAGCAGCGCGGCGAGCAAAGGCAGGATCCGTCCGCGCATCGCAGAGAGTCCCTTGTAGATCGGAACCGCGAGCGAAACCGTCGCGGTTCCGAGCAGGAAGTGGACGAACTGCGCGCCCTCGAAGTACTTCGGATACGGCATGTCGATCAGCGTGATGGTCGCCACGATGAGAACGATCGCGATCAGAACCGGGTTAGCGAGCGGATGCCGGTTCGCCCGCTCGTACACGATCACGCCGATCTGGTAGGCGCCGAGCGTCAGAATCAACGCGAGCAGCGGGCTCCCCGAGAGATAGACCCAAATCTCGTGAATGTTGGGAAAGCCAGACGTTACCTGCCCGGTCACTTGCTTGAGCTCCGCGACAATCCCTTCAGAACGAGCGCGGTCACGGCGACGGTGAGGACCACGCTCACGACGAGCGCTAAACCCACCGCGACCGCGTGGGTCTTCAGGTGCGGCCAGAACATCACCACGCCAACCGCGGCGGGGACAAACAGCAACCCGAAGTGCTGGCTGAAAGTGCCCGCCACTTCATCGAGCGAAGCGTTCACGCTTCTGCGCAGGGCGAGGAAGCCGAGCAGCAGGACGAGGCCGATCACCGGACCGGGAATGAGGGTCAGGAAAAAATGCGCGATTAGCTCTCCCAGTCCCTGGAAGAGCAGGATGCGTACGAGACCGGAGATCATTACCGGATTCTATCCGGCCGCATAGTGGGTAGCCTGCGCCTAAGGTGCTGCCGCCACCGGCGCCACCGCGGCATCCAGCGCGGCATTCGCCCGATCCGCGAGAATGCGATGGCCGGCTACCGTCGGATGGATTCCGTCCCAGAAGAGGAACCTGCCCGGAGTCGCGCAGAAGGCGTTCGCTTTGGTATTCAGAGAGATGCACGGCTGCGTGACGTTCGCGAGCCCGAAGGCCCCGGGCGCAGCGACGATCTGGTTCAGGATTCCGAACACGTCGAGACGCGTGATATGCGTTCCGCCCAGTCCTTGCTCAAGACCCTGCAGGATCGCTTCCAGCCCGCCGTTGAACTGAGCGGCGAGGAAGCGGGCGGCGAATTGTGCACCCGGACCCAGAAGGCGAACCGCAGGGGCCAATGAGATGTCCGGGGCGTTCGGTACAAGGAATTTCCGCGCGCCGGCCGCATACAGGGTGAGGACGTTGCTTTGAATTGTGAAGAGAGCCGCCTGCACAATGGCACCGCTCGTCGCGCCGCCGGGATCCGTCGCGAGAGCGCTCAGGGCGTCGCGCAGATCGTTTCCGCCCACGAACACGATGTAGAGCGCGTCGGCCGGCCCGTGCCCGCGGAAATCATTCACGAACAGGCCCACCTGTGTCGATAGATCGAAAGGCCCTTCATGCCGCGCGCGCGCCCCACCCACCGCATAGTTGGAAAACACCAGCGGAATGAAGAGTGCCGGTCCTGCGCTCGGCAGCGCGTGCTCGCGCACCGACAGCTGCTCGACCCAGGTCGGCCCGTTGCTGAAATGCAGGGCGCCACGGGCGTAGGGCGCATCGGGAATCAGGCTGTCGAACGGAGGAACCTCGACATCCCGCAGCAGCACGAATGCATTTCCCGGATCCGACAGGCTGTCGCCGAATACGACGAAGCGCTGCGGCCCGCCGGACAGGGCCGAACTCGCAGCGAACGCGAACAGAAAACCGACGCCGATCCTTCTCAGAATACTTGGCATGACTTACCTCCTTAGCTAGGGAATCCCGCAGCGACCTCAACCGCCTGTTGCTACGCTTTCATCGCTTGTTGCTACGCTTTCCTGATGATATCCCTTGGGGCCGGCCGAGTCTTCTTCATGTAGAGTAAGCTCACTTCAATCTTTCTTCGCCCTCTTGTAACCAACCCCGGATAGCCCTATGGACATGAAAAGCATCGCAACCTGGATCGCAGCACTGATCGCAATGGCAACTGCCGGCGTCACGGCAGCGCAGCAATATCCAACCAAGCCGGTAAGAATCATCGTCGGTTTCGCGCCGGGCGGTGGGTCCGATTTCATCGCCCGGGTCATCGCGAATAAGCTCGGTGAGCGCTTCGGATCGCAAGTGATCGTGGAGAACCGCCCCGGCGCCGGCAGCACGATCGGCACCGAAGTGGTGGTCAAATCCCCCGCCGACGGCTACACACTGCTGCTGAGCTCTGCGAGCCACACCGTCAATCCGAGCGTGTACAATCTTTCGTTCGACTCCCTGAACGACATCACGCCCATCGTGCAGCTCTCGCGCGGGCCTTACGTGGTCGCGGTGCACCCTTCCGTTCCTGCGAGGACACTGCAGGAATTGGTCGCCCTCGCCAAGCGGGAACCGGACAAGCTCGCTTACGCTTCAAGCGGAAATGGAGGCCACGTGCACGTCGCGACCGAATATTTTCTCTACACCGCAGGAATAAAGATCACGCACATTCCCTACAAAGGAAGCGGCCCGGCCCTGAACGATACGATCGCGGGAACCACTCAGCTCATCTTCGGCAGCGTCGCGACTGCCTTGCAGCACGTCAAGTCCGGACGCCTGAGAGCGCTCGCGGTGACTACGCCCAAGCGCATCGCCGCGGCTTCCGACGTGCCCACGGTTGCCGAGTCGGGATATCCGACCTATGAGGTCACCAATTGGCATGGGCTCGTCGGTCCCAAGGGACTGCCCAAAGACATCGTCGCGCGCCTCAACAAGGAGGTCAACGAGGCGCTCAAGTCCAAGGACGTGGAAAAAATCCTGGCGAGCGACGGCCTCGAACCCGCGGGGGGATCGCCTGAACAATTGGCTTCGATCATCAAGAGCGAGATCGGGCGCTGGGGCCTGGTCGTGAAGCGGGCCGGCGTGAAAGTCGAATAGCCGGCTCGCCGCAACATATCCTTGAGTTCGGACAGAAGTAGCGCGACTCGCGCGATCTGAACCTCCATGGACACCCTGACCCACGCGCTCTCCGGGGCGCTCCTCGCCCGCGCCACCGCTCCGAAGGACGCGCCGCCGCGCTCGCTGCCGCGCCGGGTGGCGGCGGGCTTCTTCGCCTGCGCCGCGCCGGACCTCGACTTCGTAGTGGGCTTGATCGGGCCGATGGAGTTCCTGGCGTATCACCGCGGCGTAACGCATTCGCTTATTCTGATCCCGCTTTGGGCGCTGCCCTTGTCCTGGCTTCTCGCCAAGATCCTGCGCGAGCCGCGGGGCTGGCGGGCGCTCTACGGCGTGACCGCGCTCGGCATCTTCCTTCATATCGCGGGTGACGTCATCACGAGCTACGGCACGATGGTGCTCGCGCCGTTTTCCGACTGGCGGGCGCAGATCGGCACGACATTCATCATCGACCTGTGGTTCAGCGGGATCATCCTGGCCGGCCTCGCCGCTTGTGCGATTCTTTATCGGTCACGCTGGCCGGCGATCGCGGCGAGCGTGGTTCTCGTCGGCTATGTCGGTTTTCAGTATCTGCAAAGAGAGAAGGCGCTCGAGTTCGGCGAGCAGTACGCTCGAACCCGCGGGTTAGGCAGTGCAACGGTCGCCGTGCATCCGCGGCCGGTCTCGCCGTTCAACTGGACCGTGTTCGTCTCCGACGCCGAGGCGCACCGCTTCACCCACCTGAACCTGATTCGGGAAACGCCGCGTCCTTATCGTCCGGGCGACGGCTTCATCGCCAAGCTCGACTCCGTCTATCAACCGCTCTCGTCAGCGCGGTGGGAGACGAAAACCCGCTACGGCGAAGGCGCAGCCATGCCGCTCGCGCGAGAAGCGTGGAACTCGCCGGCGTTGGCGGTGTACCGCTGGTTCGCCGATCAGCCGGCGTTCGACGGCATGAGCGAAGGCTCGACCTGCGTGTGGTTCATCGACTTGCGGTTTTTCACGCCGGCGCGCGAAACGACGCCGTTCCGCTACGGCGCCTGCCGCGATCGGCCGGGAGCGCCGTGGCGGATCGTTCCGCCTTGAATTAGACCCTCGGGGTCGGCTCAGTCTGCTTTTTTTCTCTAAGCGCTCGCCCGATCGCCAAGGGTTTAATCGCGTCGTACACAAGGCGGCCTACCCGCCACAGCGTGAGCAGGCGCGCGCTCCAGGCGAGCGCGAACCTCGGGCGCAGCACCGCGATCGCCGTCACGAACGCGACGACCAGGTAGGGTCTCGCGCGCAGCCACGTGGCCCAGGCGAGGCCGCGATCGGCGACGACGAGCACGCTGCGGCAGACGGAGAGCCCTTCGCTGAGCGCGTGCCGCTGCGCTTCCGCTTCCGCGACGAGCCGCGCACGCCGCTCCAGGATTTCCGCGACCGCGCTCATTGACCCTCGAGCTTCGTCCTGTCCTTGCGCAATTCGGCGAGCGTCGCCGCCAGCAGCTTCGGCCGGCGCGCGATCGCCGCGCTGAGCATGGCGAAAGCGGTAATTCCGCCGGCGGCAAAAACGCCCGCCAGCACGCCGATCGCAAGCAGCCGATTCGTGTCCCAGAAGAGCACCACGACGAACACCACGAGAAGGATGACGGCGAGCCCCAGGCAGAACGCGGCAATCGCCGAAAGCACGGCAATCCTTGCCAGCAACGCCCTTTGCTCGTCGATCTCGCTCGCGAAGATCTCAAGGCGAGTCTGAAGTACGGCAAGAAACGTCTTCGCCAAATTTCTCAGAGATTCGAGCAGGCTCTCGGCGCGCCCGGATTCTTCGCTCATGGTGGATTAGCGGCGAGTCATCAGAAGTCCCAAGGCGATTCCGGTGAGCGCGGCGATGCCGACGGCCTGCCAAGGATGCCCGCGAACGTAATCGTCAATGGCGCGCGCCTGATCGGCATACTCTTCGCCCAGCGATCCGAGCTTGATCTTGGCCGAGTCGAGGCCTTCCTTGACCTTGGCGCGCGCCGAGGCGATCGTTTCGCCCGCCTCGCCGGCCGTCCCGCGCAGCAATGCCTCGGCGTCGGAGATGACCAGCCGGAGATCGGCCGCGAGTTTTTCTGCGGTCACTTCGCTATCCTGCATGAGAGGCCTCTTTTTGCGCATAAATGACCGGGCACTTCCGGTTCTCCCCAACCGCGGCAAGCCTAGCGGTTTTCAACTACCGAATCAACCACCGCTACTCGATATCGATTTCGAAGCTGCGCGGCCACTCGGGCCCGGTCTGGAGATCGAAGTACACGCGGCCGATCTCGCGCGCGTCGGTGGTTTCGATCTGAACTTTCCAGGCGCCGGGCTGGTACTTTGACTTGAATCCGTAGCCGCGGAAGCCCTGCTCTCGCCCACCGACGATTTTGATGGGGATCGAATCCTGCAGCGTCCAGCCGCGAGCGCCGTCTTTCCAGTACCAGCGCATCAGCACCTGGTCTGAAAAACGCGTGGGCGAGAAGATGCGAAAGAACACATAGACCTTGTCGCCGGGCCGAGCGAGGAATTCCTGGTCGCCGTTGTGCCAGAAGCGCCACTGCGGCCGTTCGTGACTGAGCCGGTAGCCTTGCTCGGTCCGTTCCACCGAATGATAGACGCCGATGAACGGGATGGAGAGCGGCACCGGCGGAATCACCCGGAAATAGTAAAGGATGAGAAAGCCGAGCAGCACGAGGCTCAAGGGCAGAAGGATTTGTTTCCTCGCCAAAGGAAAGAGCTGAGGCGCGCGAGCCCGGACCCACCAGCCGAGCCCGATCAGGGGCAGGCAGCCGACCGGCATCGAAGACAGGAAAACCAGCAGGCCGATCGAGCCGACCAGAATCGGGACCACATAGGCGAAGAAGGACAGCACGCACAGGCTCAACATGCCGAACTTGAACGGCAGCCCCAGCGACTTGAAGCGCTTGGATTCGTTGGCTACCAGGAGGAGCACGAGGAACGCCAGGAACGAGAACGACACCAGCAGCGATGAGCTCTTGAAAAAGAAAATCGTGTACAGGTTGAGCAGGGACCCGAAAAGGAAGTGAACGATCGCCGTGCGGTATTGGTAATACCAGCGTTTGAAGAAGAACATCCTGTCCAGCTCGAGTTGCGGCCCGCCCTGCTCCAGAACCATCTGCGTCAGGGCCGTCGCGATTACTACGAGATAGAGGATCTGCTGGCCGATCGAAAGCCATGAGTCGATGCGGCTGAGCGTGACGATGTCGAAGAGAAACCCGGCGACGAAAGAGAGGACGGTGACGCTACGCTCGTTTCTTTCGTAGTAGAGCTTGAGCCGGTGAACTCCTCCGGGTGGTGCGGGGATCGCGTCGGGCTGTGTCATTGTCGGGTCCAGACCGGAATTCTATCCGGCGGCGGCCAGCCTGAGGAACTGCCGCTTCATGGCGTGGACCTGCGCGAGGTGGCTGCCGACGTGGTGCGTGCCGCAGCGCTGTCCCGAAGTCAGCATGAATCCGCGCCGCGCATAGGCGTCGCCCTGCCCCGCTCCACACAGGTGGATGACAGCGGCCAGATCCTGCTTCTGCTGCAGCGTTGCGGCCGCGATCTGCCTGCGCGCGAGCGTGTTCGCGACGCGGCGATCGAGGAACGCCGCGGTCATTTCGATCGCGTGGCTGGGAAAGACGCGCGTGTACAGACCGTTGAACCAGCACGAGTCGAGGTCGTACCAGGGTCCATCCTCGACGACGACGTGATCGTGGATGCAGGTGCGCTTAGCCTCGCGGAACGCCGCATCGGTGATCTGGAACATGCCGACCGCGCTGGAGGCCGGACGGTACAGCTCGAAGGGATTCCATGTGAGCTGCCAGCGCCAATACGTCCGGGCCACCGGGTTGCCCGCGCCTTCGACCTGGGCGAGCGCCGCCAGCAGCTCGGGCGTGATGACGGCGGTCGAATGCTCGTGGAAGAGGGGCCCGTATCGCCGCCACGTTTCGGGCGGCGCCTTGTGGAGCGCGCCGCTCACCGGAAAAAATAGCTCGCTCGGCTTTCGGATAGCCTGAACGATCCAGTTTGACGCCGCCCATAGGGCAAGAATGGCGACGACACCAGCGAGGACCTGGATCGCGGGCGGAGCGGCCCGCACCGCCTGGAACGCTCGCCGGCTCGACCGCGAAACCGCGCGCAAAGGTGGACGAACATGGGCGTTCCAAACCGAACGCACACGCACCAAGCTGAAAGAGCGGACCACAGCGGAGCGTCGTGCCCGCACGGTCGCAGAACCTCTTCTGCCCGGTGACCTGCCCGTCACCCCGGCGTGGCCCAGATGCCACTGAGAATCTTCTCCGCCCAGAACAGGCAGGACACGGTCTTCGCGTCGGTGATCTTTCCCTCGCGCACCCAGGCGAGCACGGTGGCGAGCGGAAGCGTGAACACCTCGAGAAACTCCTCATCATCGAGCTTAGCAGTTTCCTGCTTCAGACCCTTGGCAAGGTAGATCTCGATGCGCTCGTTCGAATAGCCGATCGCGATGTGGATCGTCGCGACGTGCCGCCACTGCGCGGCGGTATAGCCGGTTTCTTCTTTCAGCTCGCGCTTGGCGGTGGCAAGCGGGTCCTCGCCTGCATCGATCTTGCCCGCCGGGATTTCGATCATGTCGCAGCCGAGCGAATAGCGGTGCTGCCGTTCCATCACCAGCTCGCCCAAATCGGTCAGCGCGATCACGGCGACCGCGCCTGGGTGTTCGATCCATTCGCGCTCGGCGGTGCCGCCGTCGGGCAGCCGCACCGTGTCGCTGCGCACCTTGAGCAGCTTGCCGTCGTAGACCAGGCTGCTCGAGAGCCGGCGCTCGCTCAAGTCCTTCACGCGCCTGCGGCTCCGTTCACAGTCCCTTGATGGCGTTGAGACACAACTGCATCAGCGGCTGCGGGAGGATGCCGAGTGCGAGCATCGCCAGTCCGTTTGCAGACAAGAGCACCCGAATGTCGAGCTTCGCGTCGATCCGGCCCGCCTCCTTCGGCTCGTCGAAATACATGAGCTTGACGATGCGAATGTAGTAGAAGGTCCCCACCAGCGCGAACAGCACCGCGACCACCGCGAGCCAAACGTGCCCGGCGGCGAGCACCGCCTGCAGCACCGCGAGCTTGGCGTAGAAGCCCACGGTGGGCGGAACGCCCGCAAGCGAGAACATCAGGAGCAGCATGATGAACGCGAACCACGGGCTGCGCGCGTTCAGGCCCTTGAAGTCCTCGAGGCGCTCGGCCTCGAAGCCGGAGCGCGAAAGGAACACGACCATGCCGAAGGCCCCCAGGCTCATCAGCACATAGACGACGGCGTAGAACATCGCCGAGCTCCAGGCCTCCGGGGCCGAGAGCGCGTTGCCGCCCACTATCCCCGAGAGCAGGCCGAGCAGCATGAAGCCCATGTGCGAGATGGTCGAGTACGCGAGCATGCGCTTGATGTTGGTCTGCGCGATCGCGGCGAGATTGCCGATCGCCATCGAAAGCACCGACAGGATGATCAGCATGTCCTGCCAGCCGCTCTGGAACTGCGGCGTGTCGCCCGAAAGCGGCTGCAGAGCGTTCACCAGCAGCCGGATCGCCATCGCGAACGCCGCGAGCTTCGGCCCGGTGCTGATGAAAAGCGTCACCGCCGTGGGCGCGCCGTGGTACACGTCGGGGATCCACATGTGGAACGGCACCGCGCCCACCTTGAACGCGAGGCCCGAGACGACGAACACCAGTCCGAAGGCGAGCACGATCTTCGAAGGATGGTCGCTTTGCAGGATGCGGGCGGCGCCTTTCGCGACCTCGGTGATCTGGAGCGTCCCCGTGGCGCCATAGATCATCGACATACCGTAGAGCAGCAGCCCCGAGGCGAGCGCGCCCAGCACGAAGTATTTCATCGCCGCTTCGATCGAGACGGCGGAATCGCGATTGAGCGCCACCAGCGAATACAGGCACAGCGACATCAGCTCCAGGCCCAGGTACAGCGTGAGGAAGTGGTTCGCCGAGATCATCACCATCATGCCGAGTGTGGCGAAGAGCGCCAGCACGAAGTACTCGCCGCGGTACAGACCGCGGTCCGCCATGTAGGTGCGCGAATACACGAGGCACAGCGCCACCGCGATGTAGGTGAACATCTTGAGCACGCTCGCCATCATGTCCGAGACGAACATGCCGTTGAAGGTATAGGCGAGCTGCCCTCCGGTCATCCAGGTGACGACCCACGTGAGCAGCGCGCAGCCGAGCAAGGTCGCAAGCGAAAGCGCGTAGGTCACCCAGCGCGTCGCGTCAGTGAGGAACAGATCGATCGCCAGGATCGCGCACGCGGCGGCGAGGAGAAAGATCTCCGGATACGCGAGTAGCATGATGGGAAGGTTGCTCAGCATGTCCTCACGCCCTTCACAGCTTGCTCACCGCCAGGTGCTTCAGCAGCTCGTTGACCGACGCGTGCATGATTTCAGTAAAGGGGGCGGGATGCACGCCCAGCCACAGCACCGCGATCGCGAGCAGTCCGAGCACGAGCAGCTCGCGTGCATTGGCGTCGGAGAGCGCCGCCACGCGCGGGTTGCCGACTTCGCCGAAAATGACGCGCTTGACCATCCACAGCGTATAGGCGGCGCCGAAGACAAGCGTCGTTGCGGCGAGGAAGGCGATCCAGAAGTTGAACCTCATCGCGCCCACGATCACCATGAACTCGCCGACGAAGCCACTCGTCGCCGGCAGTCCGCAATTGGCAAGCGCGAACAGCACCATCAGCGCGGCGAATCTCGGCATCGTGTTCGCCACGCCGCCGTAGTCTGCGATATTGCGCGAGTGCATGCGGTCGTACATGACACCCACGCTAATGAACAGCGCCGCCGATACGAAGCCGTGCGAGATCATCTGCACCAGCGCCCCTTCGATGCCGTAGGCGTTGAAAATAAAAAACCCGAGCGTCACGAAGCCCATGTGCGAAATCGACGAATACGCGATCAGCTTCTTCATGTCGGTCTGCGCCAGCGCCACCAGCCCGATGTACACGATCGCGACGAGCGACAGCGCGATCATGAGATCGGCGAGGTAGTGGCTCGCATCGGGCAGGATCGGCAGGGAGAAGCGAATGAAGCCGTAGGCGCCGAGCTTCAGCAGGATCGCCGCGAGCACCGCCGACCCCCCGGTCGGCGCCTCGACGTGCGCATCCGGAAGCCAGGTGTGGACCGGCCACATCGGCACCTTCACCGCGAACGCCATGAAGAAGGCGATGAAGAGCAGGATCTGCACGCTGAGCGGCAACGGAAGCTTGTGGTAGTCGAGCACCGCGAAGCTGCCGCCCGATTTGTTGTATAGATAGAGGAACGCGACCAGCATCAGCAGCGACCCGAGCAGCGTGTACAGGAAGAACTTGACGGCCGCGTAGACCCGGTTCGGCCCGCCCCAGACGCCGATCACGAGATACATCGGGATCAGCGTCGCTTCGAAAAACACGTAGAAGAGCACCGCATCGAGCGCGGCGAAGGTACCGTTCAGCAGCCCCGACATGACCAGGAACGCCGCCATGTACTGGGCCACCTTGTCGCGGATCACCTCCCAGCCGGCGATCACCACGAGCACGGTGATAAAGCTGTTCAAGAGGATGAACAACACCGATATCCCGTCCACCCCGAGGTGATAGTTCACGTTGAAGCGCGGGATCCAGGGCTTCAGCTCGACGAATTGCATGGCGCTGGTGGCCGTATTGAAGCCGGTAGCGAGTGGGATCGTGACCAGAAAGCCGATCAAGGCGCCCGCCAGCGCGATGATGCGCGCCCTGGATGCATGCCTGTCCGCGCCCGTCGCAAGGACGAGCACCCCGGCAACAATCGGGACCCAGATTGCGAGGCTGAGCCAATGAGAATAGGACGGCATTTTTTTCTTCTTAGCGGACGAGTGTCCCTTTGATAAAGATGAAGTAGGTGAGCAGCAGGGAAACGCCGATGATCATGAAAAAGGCGTAGTGGTAGATGAATCCGGACTGTATCCAGCGCACCACCCCGGCGAACCAGCCGACGAGCCTCGCCGAGCCGTTCACCATGATTCCGTCGATTACGGTGACGTCGCCATAGCGCCACAGACCTGTGCCGAACTTTCTTGCGCCGCCAGCGAAGAACCAGTCGTAGAAGCGGTCGAAACCGTACTTCTCCTCGAGAATGGTCACGAGCACCCCGGCCCTTTGCCGCAGCTTCGCCGGCAGTTCAGGTTTCAAGATGTAGAGGACCCAGGCGGTGGCGATGCCCGCAACGGTCAGCCAGAACGGGAGCGTCCAGACCGCGTGGGCCATCATCGGCAGCACGCCGTGGAACTGCTCGGCCATCTGGCGCAGACCCGGGTGGGAAGGCGCGATCTCGATCGAGCTTCCGAAATAGCCGCCGAACAGCACCGGCCCGATCAGCCACCCGGCACAAACCGAGGGAATTGCAAGCAGCACCAGCGGCACGGTGACCACCGCCGGGGACTCGTGGGGAGGATGAGCGTGGTCGCCGTGACCCGCCTCTCCGTGCCCATGGATCTCGAAGCGCTCCTTGCCGTGGAAGGCAAAAAAGATCAGCCGGAACGTATAGAAGGCGGTCACGAACACGCACAGGGTCACCATCAGCCACGCGAATCCGGCGAACGGCGTCTTCGAAAGCTGCACCGCCTCGATGATCGCGTCCTTGGAGAAAAATCCTGCGAACCCCGGCACTCCGACGCTCGCGATGGCGCCGATGAGCACCGTAACGTAGGTTATCGGCATGGTCTTCCACAGCCCACCCATCTTGCGCATGTCCTGCTCGTGGTGGAGCGCGACGATCACCGAGCCCGCGCCGAGAAACAGCAGCGCCTTGAAAAACGCGTGGGTCATGAGGTGGAAGATCGCCGCGGAATACGCCGACGCGCCGAGCGCCACGGTCATGTAACCGAGCTGGGAGAGCGTCGAATACGCCACGACGCGCTTGATGTCGTACTGGACGACGGCGATCAAGGCCATGAAAAACGTGGTGATCGCGCCGACGAGGAGCACCAGCGACAACGCGGTCTGCGAGTGCTCGAACAGCGGCGACATGCGCGCCACCATGAAGATTCCGGCCGTCACCATGGTCGCCGCGTGAATCAACGCGGAAATCGGCGTGGGGCCTTCCATCGAGTCGGGCAGCCACACGTGCAGCGGAAACTGCGCCGACTTGCCCATCGCGCCGACGAATAGCCCGATGCAGATCGCGGTGACGAGCAGCCAGGGCGCCCCGGGGATGACCTCGATCGTCGTCTGCGCCATGCTGGGCGCACGCGAGAAAACAGCCGCGTAGTCGAGCGTGCCGAAATGCGCGAGCACGAGCGCGATTCCGAGCAGGAAGCCGAAATCACCGACTCGGTTTACGAGAAACGCCTTCAGGTTCGCGTAGATCGCGCTCGGCCGCTTGTACCAGAAGCCGATCAGGAGATAGGACACCACGCCCACCGCTTCCCAGCCGAAGAAGAGCTGCAGGAAATTGTTCGCCATCACCAGCATCAGCATCGCGAAGGTAAACAGCGCCGTATAAGCAAAGAAACGCTGGTAGCCCGGGTCGTCGGCCATGTAGCCGATGGTGTAGATGTGCACCATCAGCGAGACGAAGGTCACCACCACCATCATGAGGACGGAAAGGCGATCGATCAGGAAACCGATCTCGAAGCTCGTCCCGCCCGAGACGAGCCAGGTGTAGACCGGTCCGTTGAAGACTCTGCCGTTCAGCACATCGACGAAGATCAGGCACGAGACGGCGAACGAAATCGCCACGCCAATAATGGCCGCCCAGTGCGCGCCCGCGCGCCCGACCTGCCGGCCGAAGAGTCCTGCGACGATCGCGCCGGCAAGCGGCGCGAGCGGCACCATCAGGTAGAGCTGCAGGTCCGTCATGTCAGCCTTTCAAGCTGTCGAGATCTTCGACATCGATGGTCTGCAGGTTGCGGAACAGCACGACGAGGATCGCGAGGCCGATCGCCGATTCCGCCGCCGCCACGGTCAGGATGAAGAGCACGAACACCTGCCCGGCGATGTCGCCGAGGTAGTGCGAAAAGGCAACGAAGTTCATGTTGACCGCGAGCAGCATCAGCTCGATCGCCATCAGCAGGATGATGACGTTCCTGCGGTTGAGGAAAATTCCGACGATGCTGATCGCGAACAGCACCGCGCCGAGAATGAGGAAATGCGACAGCGACAGCAAGGTAATATTCTCCCTAGTCGTTCTTTTCCGACGGCATCGAGACGAGGCGCACCCGATCTTCGCGCTTCACCGCTACCTGCTTTGCCGGGTCCTGGTACTTGGTGTCCTTGCGCTTCCTGAGCGTGAGCGCGATCGCCACGATGATCGCCACGAGGAGCAACACCGCCGCAAGCTCGAACGGATAAGCGTAATCGGTATAGAGCAGCCGGCCGAGCTCCTTGGTGTTGCTGTAGCCGGGGCCGGGATCAGCGGGGCCGGGGAGCGCCTCCAGTCCGAAGTACTTGCCGCCCAGCACCAGCGCCATTTCGACGATCATCAGGGCTGCGACAGTGGCGCCCAGCGGCAGATAGCTCCAGAAGCCTTCACGCATGCGGTCGAGATTGATATCGAGCATCATCACGACGAAAAGGAACAGTACCATCACCGCACCGACGTAGACGAGCACGAGCGTGATAGCCAGGAACTCCGCGCGCAGCAACATCCACAGCGCCGCGGCGGTAAAGAAGGCGAGCACCAGGAAAAGCGCCGAGTGCACCGGGTTGCGCGCCGTGATTACGCACACCGCCGCAATCACCAGGATCGCAGCAAACACCCAGAAAACCGCGTATTCGAACATGGACTGGACTACCGGTACGCCGCGTCCGCGGCGCGGTCACGGGCGATCTGCTCCTCGTACCGGTCGCCCACCGCGAGCAGCATTTCCTTGGTGTAGTAAAGGTCGCCGCGCGTCTCGCCGTGATACTCGAGGATATGCGTCTCGACGATCGAGTCCACCGGGCAGGACTCCTCGCACAGGCCGCAGAAAATGCACTTGGTGAGGTCGATGTCGTAGCGCGTCGTCCGGCGTGTGCCGTCGGCGCGCTGCTCGGACTCGATCGTTATCGCAAGCGCAGGGCACACGGCCTCGCACAGCTTGCAGGCGATGCAGCGCTCCTCGCCGTTGGGGTAGCGCCTGAGCGCGTGCAGCCCGCGGAAGCGCGGACTTATCGGCGTCTTCTCCTCTGGAAACTGCACGGTAATCCTGCGTCTGAAAAGGTGGCGCCCAGTCAGCGCCAGGCCCTTCGCCAGCTCTATCAGCAGAAAGCTCCCAAAGAAGTCGCGGATTTTTTCTATCACGACGGACCTATTTCCAAATGCTCCAGGGCGTCTGCATCCAGGCCGCGATCACCACCAGCCACACGATGGTGAGCGGGATGAATACCTTCCACCCCAGGCGCATGATCTGGTCGTAGCGGTAACGCGGGAACGTCGCCCTGAACCACAGGAACAGCGACACGACGAAGAACACCTTGGCGAACAGCCACGCGAACGGCGGAATGGCATTGGTCAGCGCACTGTCCCAGGGCGCCGCCCAGCCGCCGAGAAATAGGGTCGTGGCCAGCGCCGACACCAGGATCATATTGGCGTACTCGCCCAAGAAGAACAGCGCAAAAGTCATCCCCGAGTACTCCACGTGGAATCCAGCGACGATCTCGGATTCGCCTTCCGCGACGTCGAAGGGCGCGCGGTTCGTCTCGGCTACGCCCGAGATGAAGTAAACGAGGAACATCGGGAGAAGCGGCAGCCAGTTCCAGGAGAGGAGGTTGAGCCCTTTGTCGGCGAAATAGCCGCGGTTCTGGCCCGCGACGATGTCGGTAAGGTTGAGGCTTTGCGAAACCATGAGCACGCACACCAGCGCAAAGCCCATCGCGATTTCGTACGCGACGATCTGCGCCGCCGAGCGCATCGCGCCGAGAAACGCATACTTTGAGTTGGACGCCCAGCCCGCGATGATGACGCCGTACACGCCCATCGAGGTGATCGCCATCACGTAGAGGAGACCGGCGTTGATGTCCGCGAGCACGACCTCCGGGCTGAACGGAATTACCGCCCAGGCCGCAAGCGCCGGCATCAGGGTCAGCATGGGCGCAACGATGAACAGGAACTTGTTCGCCCCGGTCGGAACGATCAGCTCCTTGAACATGAGTTTGAACGCGTCGGCAATCGGCTGAAGCAGGCCGATCGGGCCGACCCGGTTGGGGCCGATGCGGATCTGCATCCAGCCGATCAGCTTGCGCTCCCACAGGGTGAGATACGCGACGCATGCGAACATCGGCAGCACGATGCACAGGATCAGGATGGTGTTCTTCACCAGCGCCCAGGCGAGCGGCCCCCACTCCGGGCCGAGCCAGGCAATCCAGAGATTCGCCCAGATGTCGAACACCGTGGTCACCAGTGTCATGCACGCTCCACCGAAACCGGTCCGAACATGGGCCCGAGGCCTGCGGTATGCCGGTGCGCAGCCGCAAGCCGCACACAGCCCTCGGGCAGTCGCCCGTCGATGGCGATTTCAACAAGCGCTTCCCCATCGCCCTGGCGCACCCGCACCCGCTCGCCCGCCTTGACGCCCAGCTTCTGCGCCAGCAACGAACCCACCCAGGCGCGCGCGGGCAGCGCGTCGCGTGTTCTTTGCAGCGATGCGGCGCGGCGCACAATTGGATCGCCGAAATAGATGGGCACGTCGGCGATTCTCTGAAGTTCCTCGCCGCCCGCGGGATCGAGTCTGAGCGCTAGCCCGTTCAGCCGGTTGTCGAGTTTTTCCGCGACGGCTTCCGGCCGGCAGGCCGCGTCGCGTATCGGTTCGGTCGATTCGTAATCGAACCCGGGGAGACTCATCAGGTTGCCCAGCACGCGAAGCACCTTCCAGGCGGGCCTTGCCTCGCCGAGCGGCTTCACCACGCCGTTGAAGCTCTGCATCCGGCCCTCGCAATTGACGAAGGTGCCCGAGGTCTCGGTGAAGGGCGCGACCGGCAGGAGCACGTCGGCGTAGTCCGCGGCAAAGCTCCGGTAGGAGGCCAGAGCCACCACCAAGTCAGCGCCGTCCATCGCCTTCATCGCCGTGCGCGGGTCATGACAGTCGAAGTCGGGTTCCGCGTTGAGGATCAGATAGGCCCTGCGCGGGAGCTCGAGCATGGTCTTCGCGTTCAAACCGCCTTCCGACGGAATGCAACCTGCGAGGTAGCCGCCGACGCTGTTCGCGGCCTCGCCCAGGAATCCGAAGCGGGCGCCAAGCAGCCCTGCCAGCTCCTGCGCGAGCAATTGCAGCTGCGCGGCCCGGGGATGCTGCGCGGCGAGATTGCCTAGCAGAATCGCCACGTTCCGGCCTGAAGCGAGACTGCCAGCGATCGCTTTCGCTTCACTGCCGACGCTCAGTGCCGCGAGCGCGGCCGGCGCGGGCTTCTGCCTGGCCTCCGCGACCGCCTTCACCACCTGTGCGAGAGTCCCCACCAGCTCGCCGGGGTTGACGATCGCCTTGTTGGCCACCGGCATGAGCAGATCGTCGTCGGCGCAGTGCAGAACGTTGATCTGGGCCCTGCGCTTTGCGGCGTCCCGCAGACGGGAGGCGATCAGCGGATGCTCCTTGCGCAGGAAAGAACCGACCACGAGCACGCGATCCAATGCCCCGAGATCGGCGACCTTCATTCCGAGCCACGGGACTCCCATGCGCTTTCGGTCCGCGGAAAAATCCGACTGTCGCAGGCGGAAATCGACGTTGCCGCTCCCCATGGCGCGCGTCAGTTTCGCAAGCAAGGCCATTTCTTCGAGGGTCGACTGAGGACCGGCGAGCGCTCCGATTTCCTGGGGGTCATACTTGAAGCGGATTTCGGAGAGGATTCTCGCGACATGATCGAGCGCCGCTTGCCAATCGACCTCCCGCCAGCGCCCGTTCTCCTTGAGCATCGGCCGCAGGAGCCGCTCCTCGGAGTTCAGCCCTTCGTAGGCGAAGCGGTCGCGATCGGAGAGCCAGCACTCGTTCAGCTCCTCGTTCTCGAAGGGCAGCACGCGCATGACCCGGTCCTGTTTCACCTGCACGATGAGATTCGAGCCGAGGCTGTCGTGGGGGCTCACGGACCTGCGCCGCGACAGCTCCCAGTTGCGGGCCGTATAGCGGAACGGTTTCGAGGTGAGCGCTCCGACCGGGCACAGGTCGATGACGTTGCCGGAGAGTTCCGAATCCACCGTCTTGCCCACGAAAGTGAGTATCTCGGCGTGCTCGCCGCGCCCGATCATGCCGAGCTCCATGATGCCGGCGACTTCCTGGCCGAAGCGCACGCAGCGCGTGCAGTGAATGCAGCGCGTCATGTCGGTCGAGATGAGCGGGCCCAGGTTCTTGTTCAGGACGACGCGCTTTTCCTCGGTGTAGCGCGAGGCGCTCTTGCCGTAGCCGACCGCGAGGTCCTGAAGCTGGCATTCGCCCCCCTGGTCGCAGATCGGGCAGTCGAGCGGATGATTGATGAGCAGGAATTCCATCACGCCGTCTTGCGCGTCCCGGGCATAGTCCGAGCGCGTGAACACTTTCATGCCGTCGCCGACCGGGGTCGCGCAGGCCGGCATCGGCTTGGGCGCCTTCTCGATCTGCACCAGGCACATCCTGCAGTTGGCGGCGATCGAAAGCTTCTTGTGATAGCAGAAATGCGGGATATAGATGCCCAGCGCGTTCGCCGCGTCCATCACCGTGGCGCCGTTCTGGACCTCGGTTTCCCTGCCGTCGATCGTAATCTTGGGCATTGATCAGGCCGCTCGCCGCTCGGGAACGCTGGGCGCGGTAGCATATCCACCCGCGACCGTTACCATGCAGCGCTTGTTGTCGATGTGATACTGGAATTCGTCGCGGAAGTGCTGGATGAAGCTCTTCACCGGCAGCGCCGCTGCGTCGCCGAGCGCGCAGATGGTGCGCCCGGCAATGTTGTCGGCGACGTGGGTCAGAAGGTCGAGATCCTCGTTCTTCCCCTTGCCGTGTTCGATTCTGTTTACCATGCGGTACAGCCAACCCGTGCCTTCGCGGCAGGGCGTGCACTGGCCGCAGGATTCCTCGAAATAGAAGTATGCCAGCCGCTCCAGGGCCTTGACCATGCACGTCGTTTCGTCCATGACGATCACCGCGCCCGACCCCAGCATCGAACCGGCCTTGGCGATCGAGTCGTAATCCATGTCGGTCTGCATCATGACCTGCGCCGGCAGCACCGGCATCGAAGACCCGCCGGGAATCACCGCCTTGAGCTTGCCGCCGCCGCGCATCCCGCCCGCCATCTCGAGCAGCTTCGCGAACGGCGTGCCGAGCCTGACTTCGTAGTTGCCGGGACGCGCGACGTGGCCGGTCACCGAAAATATCTTGGTGCCGCCGTTGTTCGGCCTGCCCAGCGCAAGGAAGGCGTTCGCCCCGTGGTTGACGATCCAGGGCACGGCGGCGAAGGTTTCGGTGTTGTTGATCGTGGTCGGCTTGCCGTACAGCCCGAAGCTCGCCGGAAACGGCGGCTTGAAGCGCGGCAGGCCCTTCTTGCCTTCGAGCGATTCGAGCAGCGCGGTCTCCTCACCGCAGATGTAGGCGCCGTAGCCGTGGTGGTTGTGGAGCTCGAAGGAAAATCCGCTGCCGAGAATATCCTTGCCGATGTACCCCGCGGCGCGCGCCTCGGCAAGAGCTTCCTCGCAGCGCTCGTAGATGTCCCAGATCTCGCCATGGATGTAGTTGTAGCCCACGCCGGTCCCCATGGCGTAGGCGGCAATCGCCATGCCTTCGATCACGACGTGGGGGTTGTAGCGCAGGATGTCGCGGTCCTTGAAGGTCCCCGGCTCGCCTTCGTCGGAATTGCACACCAGGTACTTGGCGCCCGGGAACTGGCGCGGCATGAAGCTCCACTTGAGGCCCGTGGGGAAACCCGCCCCGCCCCTCCCCCGCAGCGCGGATTTCTTCACTTCGGCAATGAGGCTTTCCGGGAGGATTTTTTCCGCGAGGACTTTCTTGAGCGCCGAGTAGCCGCCGCGCTTGAGGTAGTCGTCGAGCCGCCAGTTGTCGCCATCGAGGCCGGTGAGAATGATCGCGTCGGGGCCGAAATCGAGCATTGGACTATTTCGCTTCCGCCAACCACCGGTCGAGTTTTTCCGGCGTCATGAAGGACAGCATGGTTTTGTTGTTATGCAGCATCACCGGGGCGTCGCCGCAGGCGCCGAAGCACTCCCCCTCCTTCAGCGTAAAGCGTCCGTCGGCGGTCGTTTCGTTCCAGTCGATGCCGAGCGTTTTCTTCAGATGCTCGGCGGCATCCGCGGCCCCCGAAAGCGCGCACGGCAGGTTGGTGCAGATGCACAGCTTGTGCTTTCCGACCGGCCGCACGTCGTACATCGCATAGAACGTCGCCACTTCATATACAGCGATCGGCGGCATGCCGAGGTGGCCGGCCACGAAATCCATGACCTGCGTCGATAGGTGGCCCTTCTCGTCCTGGGCGACGGTGAGCGCCGCCATCACCGCGGACTGTTTCTGGTCCGCAGGATACTTCGCGACCGCCTCGTCGATTTTTGCAAGAGAGTCCGCGGTCAGCATCAGCGGTCAATATCCCCGAATACAATGTCCAGCGTGCTGATGATCGCCACCGCGTCGGCAAGCATGTGCCCCCGCATCATCTCGTCCGCCGCCGAGAGATGCGCGAACGCGGGCGAGCGCAGCTTCATGCGGTACGGCATGTTCGCGCCGTCGGAAACGAAATAGACGCCGAACTCGCCCTTTGGGTGCTCCACGGCGGCGTAGGCCTCGCCCTCCGGAACGTGGATCCCCTCGGTGAAAAGCTTGAAGTGATGGATCAATTCTTCCATGTCGCTCTTCATCTCCACTCTCGAGGGCGGCGCCACTTTGTGGTTGTCGGTGATCACCGGCCCCGGGTTCTTGCGCAGCCAGTCGATGCACTGTCTGACAATGCGGTTTGATTGCCGCATTTCCTCGATACGCACCAGGTAGCGATCGTAGGTATCGCCGTTCGTGCCGACCGGGATGTCGAATTCCATTCGGTCGTACACCTCATAGGGCTGCTTCTTGCGCAAGTCCCATTCGACACCTGAGCCGCGCAGCATCGGTCCGGTAAATCCGAGAGCAAGCGCGCGCTCGGGCGACACCACGCCAATGCCGACGGTGCGCTGCTTAAAGATCCTGTTCTCCGTGAGGAGCGTCTCGTAGTCATCGACGCACTTCGGGAAGCGCTCGGTAAAGTCCTCGATAAAGTCGAGCAGCGAGCCCTGCCGGTTCGCGTTCATTTCGGCGAGCTCCCGCGCATTGCGCGAGCGCTGCGCCAGGTGCTGCGGCATCGAGTCCGGAAGATCGCGATAGACACCGCCTGGCCGGTAGTACGCCGCGTGCATGCGCGCGCCGGAAACCGCCTCGTAGCAGTCGAGCAGATCCTCGCGCTCGCGGAAGCAATACAGGAACACGGTCATCGCACCGACATCGAGCCCGAGCGCGCCCAGCCCGAAGGTGTGACTGAGGATCCGCCTGATCTCGTCGAACATGACGCGGATGTATTGCGCGCGGATCGGCACCTAGATGCCGAGCAGCTTCTCCATCGCCATGACATAGGCGTGCTCGCTGCACATCATCGAGATGTAGTCGAGCCGGTCCATGTACGGCAGCGACTGGATCCAGGTGCGCTGCTCGGCGAGCTTCTCGGTGGCGCGGTGCAGCAGGCCGATGTGCGGGTCGGCGCGCTGCACCACCTCCCCGTCCATCTCGAGCACCAAGCGCAGCACGCCGTGCGCCGCCGGGTGCTGCGGGCCAAAATTGATCGTGTAGTTTCGGATTTCAGGCACGCTAAAACTCCGAAACGGAACGATCCATTTCAGCGCGGGCTGCCTTTCGCGTTGCCCCGAAAGTCAAGCGCGGCTCCGTCGCGCGGCTGGAGCTAGAGTCGATGGTGCAATTGCGGATCTCGGCCACTAGCCGCGCCCCTCGCCATACTTCTCTTCGCGTACGATGCGCGGGACGATCTGGCGCGGCTCGATGGTCACGGGCTGATAGACGACGCGCTTCTGCTCGGGGTCGTAGCGCATCTCGACGTGGCCCGAGATCGGAAAATCCTTGCGAAACGGGTGCCCGACGAATCCGTAGTCGGTGAGAATTCGCCGCAGGTCCGGATGGCCGCTGAACATGATCCCGAAGAGGTCGAACGCCTCGCGCTCGTACCAGTTCACGCTCGGCCAGACTTCGATCAGCGAATCGAGCACGGGGAAGCTCTCGTCCGCGCAGAACACGCGCAGGCGCAAGCGCCAGTTGTGCGCGACCGAAAGCAGCTGCGACACCACGGCAAAGCGCTCGCCTTCCCAGGGCCGGTCCTTGTAAGTGGAATAATCCACGCCGCAGAGATCCAGCAACTGCTCGAACCTGAGATCCGGGTGATCGCGCAGGGCTCGCGCCGCTTCGACGTAATCGGCGGCCCCGACTTCGAGCGTCATCTCGCCAAGCCGCTCGGAAAGCTTCGTGATCCTGGCGCCGAGGATGCGCCGAAGCGCGTCGTGCAGGCGCTGCAACTTGGGGGTCATCTCGCGATTGTGTTGGTTCGCTTGATCTTGTTCTGCAGCTGGATCAGGCCGTAGAGCAGCGCCTCGGCCGTCGGCGGACAGCCCGGCACGTACACGTCAACCGGCACGATGCGATCGCACCCGCGCACCACCGAGTAGGAATAGTGATAGTAGCCGCCGCCGTTTGCGCACGAACCCATCGAAATCACCCAGCGCGGCTCGGCCATCTGGTCGTACACCTTCCTGAGAGCCGGCGCCATCTTGTTGCACAAGGTGCCCGCGACGATCATCACATCGGCCTGGCGCGGACTCGGACGGAACACGATGCCAAAACGGTCAAGGTCGTAGCGCGACGCGCCGGCGTGCATCATCTCGATCGCACAGCATGCGAGACCGAACGTCATCGGCCAAAGCGACCCGGTGCGCGTCCAGTTGATCAGCTTGTCCGCCGTGGTGGTGACAAAACCCTCCTGCAGGACGCCTTCAATGCTCATGGCTCACCTTCTTCAGCCTCACCCATCGGTGGGAACCTGTTTACGCGCGCAAAAAATAAAGACCAGCCCGATTCGATTTTCACACCGGACCGCAAAAGTGTGCGTCTTAGGACCCGCTTCGACGCCGTCAAATTTTACTGCCATCAGACGGATACGGTCAAACCGGAAACAGCGGCGCGCACGTGCTCGTGCCTCTTTGCCGCTCGCGAAATTTCGCACCCCGGATGCGCTTCAGCCCGGAGCCCGCTTGACCGCGCGGTGAAAGCCGAGCATGCCGGCGAAGATGGTCTTCGACGTGACGTCCCGGAAGCCCAGCTCCTCCAGCACGTCGCAGAGCTCCTCGGCCGAGTAGAACATCTGCAGGGCGTTGATGAAGTACTTCTTGCAGTTCAGTGCCGTCTGTCCGCTGCGGAAAACGAATCCCGTGAACCAGAGGCAGAAGCGCAAATAGGCGTAGTAGAGGATTTCGACCCTTCGATCCCCCGGCCGCAGCATGTCGGAGTGGTGGAAGCGGCCGCCGGGCTTGAGCACGCGGTAGATCTCGGCGAAGACGCGCCTGACGCGGAGGTGTCGCGAGGCGAACTGGAGCGTGACCACGTCGAAATGGTTATCCGGGAACGGGAGTATATGCACGTCGTCTATCACGCTGTGAATGTGCAAGCCGCGCGTCGCGGCGCGCCGCCGCCCGACCTCCTGCATCTCCGCGCTGCGGTCGATAGCGTGCACCTCGAGCGTCGGCTCGCGTTCTAGGAGCGCAATGCCGATAGCGTTGGTGCCCGCGCATACGTCGAGCACGCGCTCTCGCGGCCGAATGTCCACCGTCGCCATGAATCTACGCAGGAACCAGCCCCAAAGACCGAGACTCGCCACGTAGTTCGCCCGGTCGTAGTAAGGTGCGACGTCGGCGAACACTTCGTTTAGCTCTTCCGTCCAGACGATGTTGAATTGATCTTCGCGCGCGATCTCGCGTGTGGCAATGGGTGGCGGATTCATACCCGGCAACCTCCCCCGCAATGGGGACGCCGGTTAAGTTCAAGTTTAGGCATCCGAGACATCTTGTCAATTGTCTACAGCCGCATTAGGAAAACCGCGGATGCTATGGTTCCCATGAGCGCCGCAACATAGAGGAGGGCAGCCACGAGCGTATCGGCGCGAATGCCCAGGTCATAACAGGTGATGCGCAGGCGGTGGGCCGTGCTCCAAAGCGACAGGAACACGACCCCGACGATGACGAGCTTGACGATCCCGTGCCCGGCAAAAGCGCGCAGCCGCTCGTACGCGAGCAGCTCCGGCGGATGGCCTAGCGCCGCGAGCAGAGTCACCAGAATCAGGACTGGTGTCAGAAACGCGGTGAGTGTCCCGCCCGCGGCAAAAGGCCCCCACACGATCGGCTTGTTCGATTTCGCCATGATCAGAACACTCCCGCGAGATAGAGGACGGCAAGCGACAAAACCGCCCACGCGCTGTAATGAGCGCCGGAGATCACGCTGTCCGGCACGAACGCTTCCCCGACCTGCACCGGCAGCGCCTTCGGCGTCAGGTTGAACCAGGTGGCGCTGTGGTACATCGCGAAGCCGAGCGCGACCAGGTGAAACACGATGCTCCCCGGGCTCCTGAGGCCTGCGATGAACGCTTCGTAGGCCGCGCGGCCTTCCGACAGGCTCTTCAGCCCGGCAACCAGCAGCAGCGTATAGCCGCCGATGAACAGGCAGCTGCACTCGCGGGCCATGTAGCGCAAGTAGCGCGGGTGCCGGAAGATCCAGCGCCACGTCTCCCCGCGGACGTACGGCTTGCGGTTCACTTCTTCAGCCATGGCATCAGGTGCTCCTTGTACCAGTCCACCGTGCTCCTAATCTTCACCTGCTGCAGCGCCGCTGCCGGATCGACGTGCTCGGGACAGACTTCGGAGCAGGCGCCGGTGAAAGAGCATTCCCATACGCCCTCGGTGGCGGCGATCTCTTCCTGGCGCTGGTCGCGGCCGCCGTCGCGCGAATCCTGGTTGTAGCGGTGTGCGAGCGAGATTGCCGCCGGGCCGATGAATTTTGGGATTAGCCCGTACTCAGGGCATGCGGCGTAGCACAGCATGCAATTGATGCACAGCGTGAACTGCTTGTATTTCTTTAGCTCCGCCGGCGTCTGGAGGTACTCGCCCGCGCTGACCGGCTTTTCCTGCTTCGGGATGAGGTAAGGCTTCACCCGCTTCAGTTTTTCCATGAAATCGTCGATCACCGTCACCAGGTCGCGCTCGACCGGGAAGTGCGCGAGCGGCTCGACGCGGACCACCCCCTCGTAATCGCGCAGGAACGACTTGCAGGCGAGCTTCGGCTCGCCGTTAATCATCATGCCACAGCTGCCGCACACCGCCATGTGGCAGGACCAGCGGTAGCTGAGTGTGGGGTCGACGGTTTCCTTGACGTGGTTGAGCGCATCCAGAACGACCCATTCCTCCGGGCAGGTGACCGAGTAGCGCTGGAAATGCGGCTCGCGGTCCACCTCCGGGTTGTAGCGCAGCACCTCCAGCTCGACCCGGCGCTCGCTCATTCGTGGCCCCCCGAATAATCGCGCACGCCGGGCTGCGACTTGGTGATAACCACGTCGCGAAAGTCGATGCGCGGCGGCTCGCTCGGGTGATGGCGGGCGAGCGAATGGCGCAGGAAGTTCTTATCGTCGCGCTCGGCGAAGTCGAGGCGCTGGTGCGCGCCGCGAGATTCCTTTCGCGCCAGGGCGCTCTGCACTACGGCTTCTGCGCAATCGAGCATAGAGCCGAGCTCCAGGGCCTGCAAGAGATCGGTGTTGTACACGTTGGTCTTATCGTGCAGCTCGAGCGCCTTGTAGCGCTTGCGCAACTCGGCCAGCTTGGCGCAGGCCACAACGAGGCCTTCGCCGCTGCGGTAAATGCCCGCATGCTCTTCCATCGTCTTCATCATCTCCTTGCGCAGTCCCACGACGGTCTCCGTGCCGCCGCTCCTTTGCATCAGCTCACGGATGCGCGCCTGCGCCGCCCCTGCCTTGGCGGCCAGCGCGGCTTCGCCGGCCGGGCGCGCACCGGACTGCAGGTACTCGATCGCGCTGAGCGCCGCGCGTCGCCCGAACACGAGCAGTTCGGTGAGCGAGTTCGAGCCGAGACGATTGGCGCCGTTGATGCTCACACAGGCGCATTCGCCTGCAGCATAGAGCCCCGGCAGCGTCGTCGCCGCCTTGATGTCGGTGTCGATGCCGCCCATCATATAGTGCACCACCGGGCGCACCGGTACCGGATCCTTCACCGGGTCGATGCCCATGTAGCTGATCGACATGTCGCGCACCAGCGGCAGGCGCTCGTCGATCTTCTTCTCCCCCAGGTGGCGCAGGTCGAGCAGCATGGCGTCGCCCCACTGCGTCGACACCATGTTGCCCTTCTTCTGCTCCTGCCAGAACGCCTGGCTGACGCGGTCGCGCGGCCCGAGCTCCATCGTCTTGAGCACCAGCTTACCGAGCGGCGTTTCCGGCCCCATGCCGTAATCTTGGAGAAAACGCCGGCCATGCCTGTTGAGCAGCACGCCGCCCTCGCCGCGGCAGGCCTCGGTGAGCAGCGTGCCGGTGCTCGGCAATCCCGTCGGGTGGTACTGCACGAACTCCATGTCCTTCAACGGCACGCCAGCGCGGTAAGCGATAGCCATGCCATCGCCCGTCTTGATCGCGCCGTTGGTCGTGAATGGGAACATGCGCCCGGCACCGCCGCCGGCGATGATCACCGCGCGTGCGTCGAAGCACTGCATCTGGCCGCTGCGCATTTCGATGGCGGCGAGGCCCCGACAGCGGCCGTCGTCGACGAGAAGTTCGCTGACGTAGTACTCGTCGAACCGCTGAATCGACGGATACTTGAGAGACGTCTGGAACAGGGTATGCAGGATATGGAAGCCCGACTTGTCCGCGGCAAACCAAGTGCGCTGTTTGATCATGCCACCGAATGGTCGTACCGCGACCGAGCCGTCGGCTTCGCGGCTCCAGGGACAGCCCCAGTGCTCAAGCTGTATCAGTTCCTTCGGCGCCTCGCGGATGAAGTACTCGACGGCGTCCTGGTTGCAGAGCCAGTCGCCGCCACCGACCGTATCGTTGAAATGATGGTCGAGGCTGTCGTCGGGCTTTATGACTCCCGCGGCGCCCCCTTCCGCCGCGCAGGTGTGACTGCGCATCGGGTAGACCTTGGAGACGAGCGCGATGCGAAGCTTCGGATCGGCTTCCGCGAGAGCGATGGCGGCGCGCAGACCCGCGCCGCCCGCCCCGATGATCGCTACGTCAGTGTGAACCGCTTCCATCGCCCCATCGCCGCCTAAGCGCACATCGAGCTGTGCATGTGTCGATCATGCACCGGGCGTGCTTGCTGCGGTTGATTTGGATCAAATTGGCTCGCCGGCTCTCGCGGCCCTGGGACGCTACTCCCACTCCAGGGCGCCCTTCATCCATTCGTAGACGAAGCCGACGACAAGGATCGCAAGGAAAATCATCATGGACCAGAACCCAAACGCCCCGATCTCGTTCAACGTCACCGCCCATGGAAAGAGAAACGCGATTTCAAGGTCGAACAGGATGAACAGGATCGCAACGAGGTAGTAACGCACGTCGAATTTCATTCGCGCGTCCTCGAAGGCCTCGAATCCGCACTCGTACGGGGACAGCTTCTCGCTGTCGGGGCGATGCGGCCCGAGCACCGCACCGGCTGCAACCATGATGCCGCCGAAAACAAGCGCAATCACGATGAACAACAGGATCGGGAAGTAGTTCTCGAGCACGGGCTAGCCCCGGACCAGGGAGTGGGACGCCGTGCCGGTGGCTCGCGCTCGCACGTTCGCTCTCACAGAAACCTTAGCCTCCTAAAATTCAGGACTTGGGCCGGAAGTCTTCCGCTTCCGATCCAAGTCCCTTTGTCTGGTGCCGACGGAGAGACTCGAACTCTCACAGCTTTCGCCACCGCCCCCTCAAGACGGCGTGTCTACCAATTTCACCACGTCGGCAGATGGGCTTTATGCGTCGCCGTGTCGGAAACAAGCCCGGCCTCAAAGCGTTTGATTTTACTACTTCGGCACCTCGTTTGCCTTGGACTTCGCCGCGTCATCCGACTTCATCGCATCGGGCGCCGCTTGAGGCGCGGGGCTCTGCCGCTCCAGCTCGCGCTGTTCCTTCACCGTATCCATGACGCCTGCGCTCGTGCGCTGTTTGTGCGTGACGAGGTAGGCAAGCGCGAAGGTCGTGATGAAGAAAATGACCGCCAGGACTGCCGTCATTCGCGAAAGGAAGTTGGCCGAGCCGCTCGCGCCAAACAGGCTTCCCGAGGAGCCGCTTCCAAAAGCCGCGCCCACGTCCGCTCCCTTGCCATGCTGAAGCAGCACCAGGCCTATGATGGACAGCGCGACGATGACGTCGACGACGAGTATCAGCGTGACCCACATATCCATGTTGGTTCCCTTTGAGATTTACCGTTACTTGCGCGCGGCGGCGCAGATCGCTATGAAATCATCGGCGACGAGCGACGCAGCGCCGATCAACCCGCCGTCCACGTCGGGCATCGCAAACAGCTCCTTCGCATTGCCGGCCTTGACGCTGCCCCCATATATGATCGTCACGCGCTCGCCCAATCCCTTGTCGCGCGCCGCAAGGCGAGCGCGGATGAATGCATGCACGTCCTGGGCCTCGCGCGGCGTCGCGTTTCGGCCGGTGCCGATCGCCCAGACCGGTTCGTAGGCGAGGGCCACATTTCCCAGAGCGTCGACTCCGACGCCTGCGAGTACCGCGTCGAGCTGACGCCCCACCACGCTTTCCGTCTCACCACGCTCTCGCTGCTCCAGGGTTTCCCCGACGCAGAGAATCGGCGTCAAGCCGGCGCGCTGGGCGGCAATGAACTTCGCGGCCACTCTCCGATCATCTTCCCCGTAGAGGTTGCGCCGCTCCGAATGGCCGACGATCGCGAAGCGGCAGCCGAACTCCTTCAACATCGCTCCCGACACCTCGCCCGTAAAAGCGCCGGCGTCGTGCTCCGAGACGTCTTGCGCCCCCCAGGCGACCTGGCTGCCCGAGAGCGCCGACGAGACTTGCCCAAGATATGGAAACGGCGCACACACCGCGTAACCAAGGTTATCGAAGCGTTTCAATCCGGTTTTTAACGCGTCGAGCAAGCGCGCATTGGCGGCGAGGCTGCCATGCATCTTCCAGTTGCCTGCTACAAGCCTCGCACGCATCGAATTCGGAGCGGCCAAAGCGGCTAATTCTACTTCCGGACCGCGGCGAGGGTCAACTGAAAACGCCGGGAATTCAGGATCTTGCTCGTGTCAAACAGCGAGACGCGCTGGATCAGCGCGATCATGCGAGACGCTACTCCGCCTCCCGCACGGTGTCGGCGATCATCTTTGCCAAACGCCGCACTTCTGCTTTGTCCCTGCCTTCCACCATGACGCGCAGCACGGGCTCGGTGCCCGACGGGCGCAGCAGCACCCGACCGTTGGTCCCGAGCGCGCGCTCCGCTTCGCTCTTCGCTTTCACGATCGGCAGCTCCTTCTGCCAATCGAAGCCCTTGGCAACGCGCACATTGACCAGCTCCTGCGGGTAAAGCTCGAGTCCCCGGCACAACTCTCCGAGCGTCGTCGCGCTCCCTCGCACCGCCGACAGAACCTGCAAAGCCGAGACGATGCCGTCGCCGGTCGTGTGCTTGTCCAGGCAGATGATGTGCCCGGAATTCTCTCCGCCGAGCTGCCAGTTCTTTTCCTGGAGCATTTCGATCACGTAGCGGTCGCCGACCTTGGCGCGCGCGAAGGAGACGCCCATCTTTTCCAGCGCATGCTCCAGCGCGAGGTTGGTCATCAGGGTGCCGGCCACCCCTTTCAGCCCGCCCTCCTTCGAGCGCTCGCGCGCGATGACAAACAGTAGCTCGTCGCCGTCGTAGAGCCTGCCCTTCCCGTCGGCCATGAGCACGCGGTCGCCGTCCCCGTCGAGCGCGATGCCCAGATCCGCCTTGTGCTCGGCGACCGCTTCAAGCAGCGCATCCGGGTGAACGGTTCCCGCCCCATCGTTGATATTGAATCCGTCTGGATTCACGCCTATCGTCTCGACATCGGCGCCCAGCTCGTGGAACACGTGGGGCGCGACGTGATAGGTCGCGCCGTGAGCGCAGTCGATCACGATCTTCAGTCCGCGAAGATCCAGAGCCGAGGGAAACGTGCTCTTGCAGAACTCGATGTAGCGGCCGCGGGCATCCTCGATGCGGCGTGCTTTTCCGAGGCCGGACGAATCCTTGCAATGGATCGGACCCTCCAGCCGGGTCTCGATATCGGTCTCCACGGCGTCGGGAAGCTTGCTGCCTTCCGCGGAGAAGAACTTGATGCCGTTGTCCTGGTGCGGATTGTGCGAGGCGCTGATCACGACGCCGGCTTGCAGCCGCAGCGCCCGCGTCAGGTAGGCGACCGCAGGGGTCGGCAGCGGGCCGGTCAGCATCACGTCCACTCCGGCCGCGGCGAAGCCGGCTTCAAGTGCGGCTTCGAGCATGTAGCCCGAAACGCGCGTGTCCTTGCCGATCAGCACGGCCGGGTGTTCGCCCTTCGGCATGCTCGATCGCCGCACCAGCACTTCGCCCGCTGCGAAACCGAGTCGCATGACGAATTCGGGCGTGATCGGCATCTCGCCGACCTTGCCGCGCACGCCGTCTGTTCCAAAATATTTTCTGCTCATTGCTTGCCTCGATCCCCATGCGTCGCCGCGAGCACCGCGAGCGCATCGCGTGTCGCGGCGACATCGTGGACCCGCACGATTCTAGCGCCGTGTTGTACTGCCAGCAAAGCCGCCGCGATGCTTGCCGCGAGCCGTTCGGTGGCGCCGCGGCCGGTGACGGCGCCCAGCGTGGACTTGCGCGACCAGCCCACCATCACGGGTAGACCGATCTCGGCAAATCGCCGGAGATTGCGCAGCAGCTCGAAGTTGTGCGCGACGGTCTTGCCAAAACCGAAGCCGGGGTCGATGACGATGCGCTCGCGCGCGATGCCGCTCGCCTCGGCCGCGGCAAACCGCTCGGTGAGAAACGCCTTGACCTCGGCGACCACGTCGGCGTAACGCGGCTCGCGCTGCATCGTGCGCGGACCGCCTTGCATGTGCATGAGACAGACACCCGCATCGCAGGCCGACACCGCCTCGAGCGCGCCGGGGGAGCGCAGCGCACTGATATCGTTGATCATCGCAGCGCCCTCGCCGATCACCACACGCATGACTTGGGGTTTTGTCGTATCGACCGAAATGGGGATCGGAAGATCGCGAAGCCCTTCGAGCACCGGCATGAGTCGCGACAGTTCCTGTTCGGCGGAAACGGCCTCGGCCCCCGGGCGGCTCGACTCTGCGCCGATATCGATCAAATCCGCCCCCTCATTGATGAGCCGTCGCGCGTGCGCGATCGCTGCCCCGGGATCGAGGCTGTGCCCGCCATCGGAAAACGAGTCTGGAGTCACGTTGACCACGCCCATGATGAGCGGGCGTGCGAGGTTCAGAGTGAAGCGGCCGCAGCGAAAGACCGGGGGCCTGGTGCCCGGAGCCTGGGGTCTGGAGACCTTCAACGAGTCGCGGAGGGGTCGCGTTACGATGGAGGGTGTCGCTCCAACTCCGGACTTCCCGAGTTTCCGGACTGCCGTTGCTACGCCACCGGCGCGGGCGCCGTCGCACCGGGCGGCCCCGGCTGCGGCGGCAACTGAGGTGCCTGCGCGGGCTTGGGCGGGCGCGGCGGCCGGCCGTCGATGATGTCCTGGATCTGCTCGGCGTCGATGGTTTCCAACTCGAGCAGCGCCTTCGCCATGGCTTCGACCTTGTCGCGGTTCTCGAGGATGAGTTTCCTCGCCAGCGCGTACTGCTGATCGATGATCCTCTTGATCTCGTCGTCGACCTTCTGCAGCGTCGCCTCGGAAACGTTCTTGTGCGTGGTGATCGAGCGCCCGAGAAACACCTCGCCTTCGTTCTCGCCGTAAACCATTGGCCCCATCGCGTCCGACATGCCCCACTGGGTCACCATGCTGCGGGCGATGGCGGTGGCGCGCTCGAAATCGTTGGAGGCGCCGGTGGTCATCTGGTGCATGAACACTTCTTCGGCGATGCGCCCGCCGAACAGCACCGCGATCGTCGAGAGCAACCGGTCCCTGTCCATGGTGTATCGGTCCAGCTCGGGCAGTTGCATGGTGACGCCCAGCGCCCGACCTCGAGGAATGATCGTGACCTTGTGCACCGGGTCGGTCTTGGGCAGCAGCTTCGCCACCACGGCGTGGCCCGACTCGTGGTAGGCGGTGTTCCTGCGCTCTTCCTCGGGCATGACCAGGGAGCGGCGCTCGGCGCCCATGATGATCTTGTCCTTGGCGCGCTCGAAGTCCTCCATGTCGACCAGGCGCTTGTTCTTGCGCGCGGCAAAGAGCGCCGCCTCGTTCACGAGGTTGGCGAGATCCGCCCCCGACATGCCCGGCGTCCCGCGCGCGATGATGTCGGCCTTGACGTCCGGCGCCATCGGCACCTTGCGCATGTGCACGAGCAGAATCTGCTCGCGGCCGCGGATGTCCGGAAGCGGCACCACCACCTGGCGGTCAAAGCGCCCGGGGCGCAGCAGCGCAGGGTCGAGGACGTCCGGCCGGTTGGTCGCGGCGATGACGATGACGCCGGTTGTGCCCTCGAATCCGTCCATTTCGACCAGCAGCTGGTTGAGCGTTTGCTCGCGCTCGTCGTTGCCGCCGCCGAGACCCGCGCCGCGCTGGCGGCCGACCGCGTCGATTTCGTCGATGAACACGATGCAGGGTGCGTGCTTCTTTGCCTGCTCGAACATGTCTCGCACCCGCGCCGCGCCGACGCCGACGAACATCTCCACGAAATCCGAGCCCGAAATAGAGAAGAACGGCACCTTGGCCTCGCCCGCGATCGCCCGCGCCAGCAGCGTTTTCCCGGTGCCGGGGTTGCCCACCATCAGAACGCCTTTCGGGATGCGGCCTCCGAGTTTCTGGAACTTGGCGGGATCGCGCAGAAACTCGACCAGCTCGGCGACCTCCTCCTTGGCTTCCTCGCAGCCGGCGACATCGGCAAAGGTCACGTTGTTGTTCGACTCGTCGACCATCCTCGCGCGGGATTTCCCGAAGGAGAACGCACCGCCGCGTCCGCCGCCCTGCATCTGGCGCATGAAGAAGATCCACACCCCGATCAGGAGCAGCATCGGGAACCAGGAAACGAAGATGTTCATGAGGAGCGAGGGCTCGTCTTCGGGTTTCGCTTCAATCTTGACGCCGTATTTCAGCAGATCGGAAACGAGCCAGATATCGCCCGGCGAGTAGCTGGTCACGCGCTTGCCTTCGTTCGTGGTCGCTTTCAGCACTCGGCCTTCGATCAGTACCTTGGCGATGCGGCCCGCCTTAATCTCTTCGATGAATTGCGAATACTCCATCGGTGCCTGAGCCGATTGGCGCGTGCTGAACTGGTTGAACACCATCATCAGCACCAGGCCGATGACGAGCCAGACTACGAGGTTCTTGAAGAGGTTATTCAATGTGCTTCCTTTGTCTTAACGACTGCGTGTCGCTCATTCTATGCCCAAGCACAGGTACGGACCAGTGCCGCGGGAGGATTCATGATGCTTTTCTCTCACTCTTTGTCTTCAGCCCTTTCCCCAGCAGATACATCTCGCTGGAGCGCTCGCGCGACGCTCCGGGCTTGCGCGACGCGACTGCAACAAAGGCCTCGCGCATCGCGGCGAGGAACTCCGGGTAGCCGGACCCCTGAAATACCTTGACCAGGAATACGCCCTGAGGTTTCAGATGGCTCCTCGCGAAATCGAGAGCCAATTCGCACAAACCGATGCTGCGGGCCTGGTCGGTGGCGCTCACGCCCGATAGGTTGGGGGCGAGGTCGGAAACCACAAGGTCGAGCTTTCTCCCGTCTAGAGCTTCCCGGATCCGATCACGCACCGCCCCGTCGCTGAAATCCCCGCGGATCACGGTAACCCCGGGTATCGGCGCCACTTCCAGAAGATCCACCGCGACTACGCGCCCGGACCGACCGACGCGCTCGGCAAGCGCCTGCGCCCAGCCCCCGGGTGCGGTCCCGAGATCGACCACCGTGTCTCCGGGACGCCCGAGTCCGTCCCGCTCCGCGATCTCGATCAGCTTGTAGGCCGCGCGCGAGCGGTAGCCGTGCGCTCTCGCCCGGTGAACATAGGGATCGTTGACGTGGCGCTGGAGCCACGCGTTACTGGATTTGCTGCGCGCCATTCTCTAGACTTTCTCGATGCTCGGATTATCCCCTTCCCGGCGGCGCGAGCTGAAAGCGCGGGCGCACGCGCTCGATCCAGTGGTGTTGATCGGCGAAGCCGGATTGTCCCCTGCGGTCCTCGCGGAAATCGACCGGGGTCTGAAAAACCACGAGTTGATCAAAGTGCGCGTTCGCGACGCGGATCACCCGGCCCGAGAAGCAATCCTTGAAGAGATCTGCAGGCGTACCGGGGCGCAAGCGGTTCAGCATGTCGGGAAAATTCTCGTCATCTTCCGCGAGAATCCTGGCCCTTCCCGCTGACGCTTACTCGTAACGCACTTCCAGCACCTCGTACTTGCGCACCCCGCCCGGAGTCTGCACTTCGACCTCGTCCCCGGCGTATTTGCCAATGAGCGCCCGCGCAATCGGCGAGCTGATCGAGATCTTGCCTTTCTTCAGGTCGGCTTCGTCGTCGCCGACGATCTGGTAGGTCACCGATTCGCCGGCCTTGGATTCCTCCAGATCGACGGTGGCTCCGAACACGCAACGCCCGTCTGCGTCGACTCCTTTCGGGTCGATCACCTGTGCGTTGGAGAGCTTCGCCTCGACCTCTTTGATCCTGCCTTCGATGAAGCTCTGGGCATTCTTGGCGGCGTCGTATTCGGCGTTCTCCGAGAGGTCTCCGTGGGTGCGCGCCTCCGCGATCGCGGTGATCGCGTTGGGCCGCTCCACCGTTTTCAGACGATGGAGCTCCTGTCGCAACAGCTCGGCACCAGTGGTGGTCAGCGGTATCGTGCTCATACTTGTATCAAAAAGCTTCGTACGGCGCCACGAGCGCCGGGCTTCGTCATGGGCTATTCAGAACAGGAGAATTCTTGGAAAGCGAATCTAATGGGACCACTTTTCCAGCCATTTTGCAATAGGTCCGCGCGTGCGCAGGCCGGCGTGCAGCGCCTGAAGAGAATACGGCACCAGGGATTTCATATGCCGCATCCCCTCGCAGGCCGCACGCGCACCCGCCACGGTAGTGTAGTAGGTCACGCGCCGCTGGACCGCGCTGGTGCGGATGGAGCGCGAATCGGAGACGGCGCTGCGTTTTTCGTCCACGATGTTCACCACCAGACTCACCTCGCCGTTCTTGATCATGTCGACGATGTGCGGCCGGCCTTCGGCCACTCTGTTAACCACCGCCACCGCGATCCCATGCGCGGCGAGCACCGCCGCCGTGCCGCGCGTCGCAATCACCGTAAAACCCAGCTTGACCAGTTCGCGCGCGACCTGAACCACGGCGAGTTTGTCGCTGTCGCGCACGCTGATGAACGCGGTGCCGGCCTCCGGAAGTTTGGCGCTCGCGGCGAGCTGCGACTTGACGAAGGCTTCGCCGAAGCTCCTCCCCACGCCCATCACCTCTCCGGTCGATTTCATCTCGGGGCCGAGAATCGTATCGACGCCCGGAAACTTCACGAACGGGAACACCGCCTCCTTCACCGAGAAATACGACGGAATCACTTCGGCCAGCACGCCCTGCTGCGCGAGGGTCTTTCCGACCATGCAGCGCGCCGCGATCTTCGCGAGCGGAACGCCGGTCGCCTTGCCGACGAAGGGCACGGTGCGCGACGCGCGCGGGTTGACTTCGAGAACATAGACGACTTCCTGCTGCCCATTCTTCTGGATGGCGAACTGCACGTTCATCAGGCCCACGACATTCAAGGCGCGGGCGAGCTGTACAGTCTGGCGGCGCAACTCCTTCTCCACCGACGATGACAGGGAGTGCGGCGGCAGCGAGCAGGCCGAGTCGCCGGAATGCACCCCGGCCTGCTCGATGTGCTCCATGACCCCGCCGATCAGCACGCGTTCGCCGTCGCTGACCGCGTCCACGTCCACTTCGGTCGCGTCGCTCAGGAACCGGTCGAGCAGCACCGGCGAGTCGTTCGAGACCTTCACCGCCTCGCGCATGTAGCGCTCGAGGTCCTTTTGCTCGTGCACGATTTCCATCGCCCGCCCGCCGAGCACGTAGCTCGGCCGCACCACCAGCGGATAGCCGATTTCCCCCGCAAGGCGCAGCGCATCGGACTCCGTGCGCGCCGTGCGGTTGGGTGGCTGCTTGAGTCCGATGCGATTGACGAGCTGCTGGAAGCGCTCGCGGTCCTCGGCCATGTCGATCATGTCGGGCGTCGTACCGATAATAGGCACGCCGTTTGCCTCCAGATCCCTGGCAAGCTTCAGCGGTGTCTGCCCGCCGAATTGCACGATCACCCCGTACGGTTTTTCCTTGTCGACGATCTCAAGGACGTCCTCGAGCGTGAGCGGTTCGAAATAAAGACGGTCGGAAGTGTCGTAGTCAGTCGAGACGGTCTCCGGATTGCAGTTGACCATGATGATCTCGAAGCCGTCCTCGCGCAACGCGAGCGCGGCGTGCACGCAGCAATAGTCGAACTCGATGCCCTGCCCGATGCGGTTCGGCCCGCCACCGAGCACGATCACCTTTTTCCGGTCGGTCGGCAGCGCCTCGCACTCCTCTTCAAAAGTGGAGTACAGATACGCGGTCCGCGTTGCGAACTCCGCCGCGCAGCTATCAACGCGCTTGTAGACCGGGCGGATGCCGAAGCGATGGCGCGTCTCACGGACCTCGGCTTCGCTTGCGTTAAAAAGATACGCGAGCCTTCGGTCGGAGAATCCCTTGCGCTTGAGGCTGCGCAGCGTGTCCGCATCGATATCCGCGAGCCGCTTGTCGTCGAGCTCCATCTCCAAGTCGACGATCTCCTTGATCTGCGCGAGAAACCACGGATCGATGTGCGTGAGCTGGTGCACTTCTTCGAGGGTAAACCCGTTCTCGAACGCATCGCCGACGTACCAGATGCGCTCGGGCCCCGGTTCCCCGAGCTCCTTTTCGAGAGTTTCGCGGTCGGTCGTCTTCTGATTTAGACCATCCACGCCGACTTCGAGCCCTCTCAGCGCTTTCTGGAACGACTCCTGGAAGGTGCGACCGATCGCCATCACCTCGCCCACCGACTTCATCTGCGTCGTCAGCCGGTCGTTCGCCTGCGGGAATTTCTCGAATGCAAAACGCGGCACCTTGGTCACGATGTAGTCGATGCTCGGCTCGAACGAAGCGGGCGTCGCGCCACCGGTGATCTCGTTCCTCAGCTCATCGAGCGTGTAGCCCACGGCAAGCTTGGCCGCCACCTTCGCGATCGGGAAACCGGTCGCCTTGGAAGCTAGCGCGGAGGAGCGCGACACGCGCGGATTCATCTCGATCACGAGCATGCACCCGTCCTTGGGATTGACCGCGAATTGTACGTTCGAACCGCCCGTGTCGACGCCGATTTCGCGCAACACGGCGATCGAAGCGTCGCGCATGATCTGGTATTCCTTGTCCGTCAGGGTCTGCGCCGGCGCCACGGTGATGGAGTCGCCGGTGTGCACTCCCATCGGGTCGAGGTTCTCGATCGAGCAAACGATGATGCAGTTGTCCTTGCGGTCGCGCACCACCTCCATCTCGAACTCTTTCCATCCGATCACTGACTCTTCGATCAGCAGCTGATGGGTAGGCGAAGCTTCCAGCCCTCGCTCGCAGATGGCGAGAAACTCCTCCCGGTTGTACGCGATGCCGCCGCCTGAGCCAGCGAGGGTGAACGAAGGCCGGATCACGGCGGGAAAGCCGATCGCAACCTGAACTTGCAGCGCCTCCTCCATCGAGTGAGCGAGCGCCGAGCGTGGGCAACTGAGGCCGATCCGGGCCATCGCCTGCTTGAATTTCTCCCGGTCCTCGGCCTTGTCGATGGCCTCGCGGCTCGCGCCGATCATCTCGACTCGGTACTTCTCGAGCACGCCGTGCCGCGCCAGATCGAGCGCGCAGTTGAGCCCGGTCTGGCCGCCCATCGTCGGCAACAGCGCATCTGGGCGCTCTTTGGCGATGATCGCCTCGATCATCTGCCAGCTCACCGGCTCGATGTAGGTGACATCGGCCATCTCCGGGTCGGTCATGATCGTCGCCGGATTCGAGTTCACCAGGATCACCTTGTAACCTTCTTCGCGCAGTGCCTTGCACGCTTGCGCGCCGGAATAGTCGAACTCGCAGGCCTGGCCGATGACGATAGGCCCGGCGCCGATAATCAGAACGCTCTTGATGTCGGTGCGCTTAGGCACGATGCTGCTCCATCAGCTTGGTGAAGCGGTCGAACAGATAGCCGATGTCGTGCGGTCCGGGGCTCGCTTCGGGGTGCCCCTGGAAACAAAACGCGGGCCGGTCGGTGCGCGCGAGGCCCTGCAGGCTGCTGTCGAAGAGCGACACGTGGGTCGGTCTGAGGTTCGCGGGCAGCGTGTCCGGATCGACCGCAAAGCCGTGGTTCTGGCTGGTAATGATGACCGCTCCGCTGTCCAGATCCTTCACCGGGTGGTTGGCGCCGTGATGGCCGAACTTCATCTTCACGGTCTTGGCTCCGGAAGCAAGTCCCATCAGTTGATGACCGAGGCAGATTCCGAAGGTCGGAGTTCCGGCATCGATGATTTCGCGAATCGCGCGGATCGCATAGTCGCACGGCTCCGGGTCGCCCGGACCGTTGGACAGAAACACCCCGTCGGGCTCGAGCGAAAGCGCGTCCCGTGCGAGTGTCTGCGCCGGAAGAACCGTCACGCGGCAGCCGCGCTCGGCGAGCATGCGCAGGATGTTGCGTTTTACGCCGTAGTCGTACGCCACGACGTGAAAGCGCACGCCGGCGGCCTTGCCGAACCCGCCGCCCATGCGCCAAACTCCCTCGGACCAGTCGTAGGGCTTGGCTGTCGTAACAACTTTCGCCAGGTCCATACCCGCAAGTCCAGGAAATGCTCGGGCCGCTTCGAGCGCCTGCTGCGGGTCGTCGGAACCCGCAAGCAGCGCGCCATTCTGGGCGCCCTTCTCACGCAGGATGCGCGTGAGGCGCCGCGTATCGATCCCCGCGATCGCGACCACCTTGTTCGCGACGAGGAAATCCGCGAGTCGCTGCTCGGCCCTCCAGCTCGAGTTCACGGGCGGAAGATCCCGTATCACAAGACCCGAGGCAAACACCTTGGCCGACTCCATGTCCTCCCGATTGGCGCCGGTATTGCCGATATGCGGATGCGTCAGAGTGATGATCTGGCTGCAATAGGATGGATCGGTGAGGATCTCCTGATACCCGGTCATGGCGGTATTGAAAACCACTTCACCGGAGGCAAGACCGGTCGCCCCGACCGACGAGCCCCGAAAAATGGAACCGTCGGCTAAGGCAAGCAGGGCGGGCGCGGCGACGGGCACGGCAGCAGACTCTTTTGGGACCAGTGTGGGGCCAGATGTGCAGAGCGGGACCGGCTCTCGCCGGTCCCGCTCTGCAGCACACGTAAAAAGTATACCGTGATTCGCCCACCCCTACAAACTTCCGGCAATCCGGTCGACTTCCTGCCGACAAAGGAGGCACCCCTTTGCCAAACCGTGCCAGAATTACACGGATGTCATACGAGTCAAAGGCAAGGGCCGATCATCCGTCGCCTAAGCTCTACGAAGGGAAAACGTGACTGAGTCTCGCGCCAAGTTCGGTGAGGTCTCCTCGGGCGAATTTCTGCCGCAGCGAGTCTCGCTCCTTTATCGGCTATCGGGAAACGACGTCCCCGCCATTCTCCTCGCTTCGGGCATCGCTGCATTTGCCCTATGGGGCTACATCAGCGACAAGTTGGTCGCTGCATGGCTGATCTGGCTGGTACTGGCAAGCCTGGTGCGAATTGCCCTCAATCGGGCCTACCGGCTGCGCCGGCCGGGACCGGAAGCCGCGGCGAGGTGGGAGGGCTACTTTTGTCTCACCAGTACGCTCGTAGGGGCCGCGTGGGGCCTGACAGTCACGCTGCTCTATCCGGAACGCGGCCAGCTTCACGAAATTCTCGTTCCATTCCTCATCGGCAGCGTCGCCATGGGCCTGCCTCCGGCGCTTGCCCCCAGCCCCAAGTCGTTCGCCTGCCTGATCGTGCCGATTTTCGCACCGCTGATCGGCGTACTTTTCTCCCAAGGCGGCGCTTTCAACGCCTCCGCCGGAATCCTGATCCTGGTGTTTTCCGCGGCGCTCCTGGCGCTGTATATGGCATCCAACCGCGCCCTCATCGAAACGCTTCGCTTCGGAAAGGAAAACGAGCGGCTGCTCGAGCAGGTCAAAGAGGCGAAGGAGCGTCTGGACCTCGCGCTGGAGGCGGCCAATATCCTGATCTGGGACTGGGATGCGCGCAGGACCAGCGTTTTTCTGGGTGGCAGCTGGGCAATCATCCTGAGAGTGGGCAAGGAAGCCCGCCCTTGGAGCGTGGGCGAACTGGCGGAAATGGTGCACCCCGACGACCTGCCGAAGGTCAAGCAGACACTCACCAATTGCCTGAACGGCACGGAGTCCGAGTATGTCGCCGAGTACCGCGTCAAGACGCTGGCCGGAGGCTGGGTCTGGAGCCTGAGCCGCGGAAGAGTCGTCGAGCGCGACGCAGGCGGCCGAGCATTGCGTATCGCCGGCGTCAACGTCGATATCGACGATCGCAAGCGCGCCGAAGCCGAGCTCCTGGTCGCGGTACAGCGTGAGAAAGAGCTCTCGGAGATGAAGTCCAAATTCGTCTCGACCGCTTCACATGAATTCCGCACGCCGCTCGCGACCATGCTGTCGTCGGCGGAACTGCTCGAGCATTACTCCGACAATCTTAGCGCTGCCGAGAAACTCAACCTCCTGCAGACGATCCAGAGCGGCGCCAAGAGAATGAGCGAAATGATCGACGGCGTCCTCTCGCTCGGGCGTGTACAGTCCGGCGTGCTCAAACTCAACTCAAGTCGAATGGATCTGCGCGAGCTCTGCAGCAAAGTGGTGTCGGAGTTTCAAATCGCGCAAGGCAAGCAGCACGTCATCAATCTGGTTGACCGCTTTGACCGGACCAACGTGGACATGGACGAGCAGCTGCTGCGCCATATCCTGAACAACCTGCTCTCGAACGCGGTGAAATATTCCCCGCCTGGGAGCGAAGTGACTTTTTCGCTGGCCCGGCGCGACGAGCAGGCGGTGTTCGAGATTCAGGATCGAGGGATCGGCATTCCCGCGAAAGACCAGCCGCGGTTGTTCGAGAGCTTCCATCGCGCCTCGAACGTCGAGAATCGTCCGGGTACGGGCCTGGGCCTTGCGATCGTGAAGAAATCCGTCGAACTTCACGGCGGCGAAATCGGCTTTGCCAGCGCCGCCGGCGCCGGGACCCGGTTCACCGTGACGCTTCCCTTGCGGCCGGGCGAGCGCTCGGCTGGAATGAATTGATGGCCGGCGAAACTCCGAAGAAGATCCTCGTGATCGAGGACGAACCGAGCATTCGCAACAACATCATGCTGATGTTGAAGGTAGAGCGCTACGGTGTGTCCGGGGCGGAGAACGGCCGGATTGGCCTGGAAATGGCGCGCAAAGATCCGCCGGATCTCATCCTTTGCGACGTGATGATGCCGGAGATGGACGGGTTCGCCGTGCTCGAGGCGCTGCGAGCCGAGACGCGCCTTGCCGACGTCCCTTTCATATTTCTCACCGCGCTCGATGACCGCTCCAGCACGCGCCGCGGCATGAACCTCGGAGCCGACGACTATCTCCCGAAGCCCTTCACGCGAAACGAGCTGCTGGAGGCAGTCAACAGCCGCCTGAAGAAATACGAAAACCTGGCCGAGGCCTTTGCTGCTCGACTCGTCCCGCAGCAGGACCGACTGACCAAGAAGTTCCGCGAAGATATCTCCGGAGGCGACGGCGCCGCGACAATGGAGGAGGCCGATACCGGCAAGCTCAGCGGCAAGATCGATCAGGCGACGGTGCTCTTCTCCGACATCCGCAACTTCACCACATATTCGGAACGGCTCACCAGCGACGAGATCGCGGAACTACTGAACGCCTACCTCGCGACTGCCTGCGCGCCTATCATCCGCTCGGGCGGCCTGGTCATGAAGTTCCTCGGCGACGGAATGATGGCGCTGTTTCAACCCCGCCAGGGCGAGAAAAGCGAATCGCATGCGCACCAGGCCGTGCGTGCCGGCCTTGCAATGCAGCTCGCCGCGTTCGAATTCCGCCAATGGATGAGGCAGCGCCACCCCTCCCGAAGCTTGCCCGAATTTTCTGTCGGCGTAGGGATCCATAGCGGCGAAGTGCTGCTGTGTCACGTCGGCGCACCGGGACGCGGCGAGCTTACCGCGGTGGGAGACAGCGTGAACATCGCCTCGCGTCTTGAAGGCCAGACCAAGGAGCTCGGCTGGGCAGTGGTTGCAAGCGAAGCCACCGTCAACGCCGCCGGTCCGTCGGTGGTCGTCGGTTCGCGTCGAGCGATTCAACTGCGCGGCCGAAGCGCGCTCACCGAGGCATTCGAAATCATCGGCATCTCGGGCGGCGGTGAAAATGACGCCACCGTGCAGATCCCCGAAGAAATGCGCGAAGCGCTCGCCGCCAACGCCCGAATCGCCGCCGATGCGGCAAAAGCGGCGTTGAGCATGACCTTACGCATGATCACGACCGAACTCGGCGAGGCGCTCGGTGAAAAGCGCCTGAGCGTACACGGCTATCGAGTGGTGTCCAAGATCGGTTTCGGCGGCTCTTCGGTTGTCTATCTCGCCGAGCGCGAGAGCGACAAGCAGCAGGTGGTACTCAAGATCCTCAACGCCAGCGCCGACCTGGATGAACCCCTAAATCAGCGTTTCGTGCAGGAGTTCGACATCATCTCGTCGATCGATCACCCAAGCGTCGTCAAGATCCATGACCGCGGCTTCAGCGGGCGTCACGCCTACATCGCCATGGAATATTTTCCAGGCGGCACCCTCGCCGAAATCATCGCCGGCGGCCTGACCGGTCGGCAGGCCATATCTCTGCTTGCACAGGCCGCAAACGCGCTGCGCGAGATCCACCGCCACGGCGTCATCCACCGGGATATCAAACCCGGGAATTTGATGGCGCGTGCCGACGGCAGCATTGCCCTCGCCGACTTCGGCATAGCAAAACGGCTCGGGGACAGTTTTGCACGCACGCGACAAGGCGAGCTCTACGGAACTCCTTACTACATCTCACCGGAGCAAATTGAAGGCAGCCCGGCGACAGCACAGTCCGACATCTACTCCCTGGGAATCATTTTTTACGAGATGCTGACTTCCAAGCGCCCGTTCGATGCGGAATCGGTATCAGAACTGATCGCATTGCACGTCAGCGCGCCACGCCCAAAGCTTCCGGAGGCGCTTGCCGATTTCCAGGGTCTGCTCCAACGGATGCTTGCCGTCGCCCCGCGCGACCGCTACAAGAGCGCCGACGAGCTGCTCGAAGCAATCGACGAGGTTTGGACTCAACAGGCCATGCGTGCGCTGAAGAGCAGTTGAGAGCTGGCGATCCAGCGCTTCGAGGTGAGCGGGTCTTAACCCCCGAACTCTCACTCCATCTCAACGCAACCCAAGCACGTCCTGCATGTCGTACAAGCCGTGCTGCTTGTCCTTCAGAAAGCGCGCGGCGCGCAGAGCCCCCAGCGCGTAGGTGGCGCGACTGGTCGAGCGAACGGTAATTTCGACTCGCTCGCCCTCTCCGGCGAACATCACCGTATGCTCGCCGACGATGTCGCCGCCGCGAATGGCATGAAATCCGATCGTCTTGGGGTCACGCTCTCCGACCTCCCCTTTGCGGCCGTGTACCGCGCTGCGTGCGATGTCCCGGCCAAGGGAGCGCGCAATGACCTCGCCGAACTTGAGCGCCGTCCCCGAGGGCGCATCAATCTTGTGCCGGTGGTGCGCCTCGATAATCTCCACGTCGTATCCGTCCCCAAGTGCGCGCGCCGCGGTCTCCGCAAGTTTGAACGCGACGTTTACCCCGACCGACATATTCGGCGCAAACATGATCGCTATTTTTTCGGCCGCCGCTTCGATACGCGCAAACTCGGGTACCGAAAAACCCGTTGTCCCGATCACCATGCTCACGCCCTTCCCGAGGCACTGCTCCATATGAGCGAGCGTGCCTTCGGGGCGCGTGAAATCGATCAGGCAATCGGCCCCTGCAACCCCATCGGCCAAGCCTGAAACAATCCCTACCCCGCAGGGATGCCCCACCAGCTCGCCGGCGTCTTTGCCGATCAACGGGCTTCCGGACGCTTCCAGCGCCGCAGCAAGCCTGAGATCCCCCGATCTGAGCACCATCTCGATCAAGGTTCGGCCCATGCGGCCCCCAGCTCCGGCGACGACGAGCTTCACTGTTCGGTCCTTCCCGGAGCGGCGGCGCCATCGCCCTCGATGCGCTTCAGCCTGCCTTCCTCGAAGAACACGGCAATGCGGCGATATTCGACTTCGCGGCTCCTGGCGCGCTGGCGCATGAAGACATAGTCCCAGCGCTCTTGGTGAAATATATCGCTGACCAGCGGCGTGCCGAGAACAAACCTCACCTGATCGCGGGTCAGGCCGGGACTCAACTGCGCGAGCATTTCCTGGGTTATGAAGTTTCCTTGCTGGATCTCGATTCGGTAGGGCGTGAGACCACAGGCCGCAGCCAGAAGCGGCAACGTCAAAAGCAGCATTCGCAGCACGATTCGGTCTTCTTGCACGGCAACAAAACGCTATCATAGCGGAAAGACTCATCCTCTCCGAAGCCGCATCTCGGTGACCAATCCGTGACCAACGTCCACGACTTGAAGACCAGTGGCCTCAAGGCGACGGGGCCGCGGCTGCGCATTCTGAAGCTCTTCGAAAGCAGCAAGGTGCGCCACCTTTCGGCCGAGGACGTGTATCGGATCCTGATGAACGAGGAATTGGACGTGGGACTGGCGACGGTGTATCGCGTTCTCACGCAGTTCGAACAGGCCGGCATCCTGAAGCGCCATCATTTCGAGTCCGGCAAAGCGGTGTTCGAACTCAATGAAGGCGCCCATCACGATCACCTCGTATGCATGCAGTGCGGCCGCGTCGAGGAGTTTTACGACGCGGAAATCGAAAAGCGTCAGGTCCGCGTGGCTAAAGAGCGAGGTTTTGCGATCCGCGAACATTCGCTTCACCTTTATGCAGACTGCACCAAGCCCAATTGCCCGCACAAGGCCGACCAGACGGCCTAGCGGGGCCGCTGTTTCCGGCGCTTTCCCGCTGCCTGGGTGCAATTTGTCGCATCGCCTCACCCATCGCTCTCATCTAAGGTGCCGAATCACCCGTACAACGCTTCGTGGTTCAGTCTGTCTATAATGCAATGCGGGACTGGCTTCATCGTGAATAGGGAGAAATTATGGGTCTGAGATTGAAGTTCAATCTGGTGCTGTTGTTCGTGTTTGCCTTGGGGCTCGCCGTCTCCGGCTATGTTTCCTACGACCTGCTGCACCGGAATGCCCGCGACGAGGTACTGCGCAACGCGGGAGTCATGATGGAGGCCGCGCTGTCGATGCGCCAGTACACGGTCAGCCAGGTGCGCGACAAGCTGGTGCAAAAGGAGGACGAATTCCTGCCGCAAAGCGTGCCCGCTTTCGCCGCAACCGAAATCATGAACCAGCTGCGCAAGAAATATCCCGATTACGCCTATAAGGAAGCGGCGCTGAATCCGACCAATCTCCGCGACCGCGCCGTGGACTGGGAGGCGGACATCGTCAACGAGTTTCGCAACAACTTGGGCCGATCGGAACTCTCCGGAATGCGGAGCACCCCTACCGGCATGTCGCTGTTTCTCGCGCGACCGTTCCAGATCAAGGATGCGGCCTGTCTTACTTGCCACACCACGCCGGAGATGGCGCCGGCGTCGATGGTCAAACTCTACGGATCCAATAATGGATTCGGCTGGAAGCTGAACGAGGTCATCGGCGCGCAGGTCGTATCCGTCCCGATGTCCCTGCCCATCCAGAACGCGAACCGGGCCTTCTACACGTTCATTGCATCGCTCGCCGGGGTGTTCGCGGTGCTGTTCGTTATACTGAACCTGATGCTGTCGACCCTCATCGTGCGGCCGATTACGCGGATGTCGGATGCAGCCGAGCGGATCAGCACCGGCGACACGGACATCCCGGAGCTCGCAGAATCGGGCCACGACGAAGTGGCGCACCTGGCAAGATCCTTCAATCGCATGCGCCGCAGCCTGGAAAAAGCGATCAGCCTGATCGACCAGAAGTAGCAGGGTTTCGATGGCTACAGAGATCGCACTGTCCCGGGGTTACGCGCTGCACGAATACCGTATCGAGCAGACGCTCGGCGTCGGCGGCTTTGGCCTGACCTATCTCGCCACCGACTCCAACCTCAACCTCAAGGTTGCGATCAAGGAATACCTGCCCGGGGATCTCGCCCTGCGCTGCGAGGACCAATCGGTGCAGCCGAAGTCCGACTCGAACCTCGAGTCGTTCAAGTGGGGCCTGTCCCGATTTCTCGACGAGTCGCGCACGCTCGCCTCTTTTCGCCATCCCAACATCGTTCGAGTGATGCGGTTCTTCGAGGCCAACCGCACCGCGTACATGGTTATGGAGTTCGTCGCCGGCCAGCCGCTAGGCGAATGGATCCGCTCCCGCAGGCCGCTCGCGCAAAACGCGGTGCTGGCGATTACGAACTCGGTGCTCGACGGCCTGGAAGTCGTTCACCGCACCGGGTTCCTCCACCGAGACATCAAGCCGAGCAATGTCTTCATGCGCGAGGACGGTTCGCCGGTGCTCCTTGACTTCGGTTCGGCGCGCATGGCCTCGCCCGGAAGCGAGCTCACCGCGATCGTCACACCTGGGTACGCCCCGATCGAGCAATACCACTCCCACGGCAAGCAGGGACCGTGGAGCGATTTGTATGCCCTGGGCGGTGTGCTCTACTGGATGTTGACCGGCAACCGGGCCGTCGAGGCCGTGGCGCGCATCCGCCAAGACGTGCTTCCGCCCGCTGTGCAAGCGGCGGACCGCAACCGCTACAGTGTGGAACTCCTTACCGCGGTCGACTGGGCGCTCGCGCCGCATGAAGATCAGCGCCCGCAATCCGTTGCGGATTTTCGGTCGGTGTTGTCCGGACTCGCCACACCGGAGGAAAAGACGGTCAAATCCCGGGAGCTGATCCCGACCTCACTCACCGGCTTGCCCACCGGCGTGGTCTTCGATCGCGACACGCTGAAGAAAATTGAAACGGAACTCGCGACGTTCATCGGCCCGATAGCGCAGGTTGTGATCAGGAGCGCCGCAAAGAAATCTTACACGATCGCGGGCCTCGCCCAGTCCGTGGCCGCGGACATCCCTGACGACAAGAGTCGCGCCGCATTCATCAGGAAATTCTCGAGCGACAAGTCGATTCCGACCGGAGATCCGACCCGGGCCACGGCCGTGCGGCAGCAGTCCGGACCGCCTATTTCGAATATCGATCCGAAGACTCTTGCCAAAGCCGAGGCGGCCCTCGCCAAACATATCGGCGCTGTCGCCAAGATCGTCGTGCGACGCGCCGCGGCGAAGGCGCGCGACGCCGGCGAACTCTACCTGCTTATCGCCGAGGAGATCGAGGACGTAAGCGAGAGGAAAATGTTCATGCGCAAGGCCATCTCGGCCTCAGGCAAGGAATGATGCCCGCCGCGTCGCGCCGGGCGCGGACGATCAGCTCTGGTACTTGAACGAGACCATCACGCGCGTGCGGTAAGCCGCTACCTTGCCGTTTTCGATCGTCATATCCTGTTTCACCACCTCGGCGACGCGAAGATCACGCAAGGTCTTGGACGCAGTTTCCACCGCTTTCTTGGCTGCGTCCTCCCACGAGGTCGTGCTTGTTCCAATCACTTCAGTGATTCTGTAAACTCCGTCAGCCTTGGCCATCGTTTATCTCCTTTGAGTGTGCCGCCGTAGCGCCCTCCTGGGACGAGAGCACTCCAGGATAATACTCCTCTGAACGGTCATGGCCCGCGCATACTACGATCGGAGCTCCGAGCAACAATGAACTTGATTCTCTGGCGACATGCCGATGCTGAAAGCGGCAGCCCCGACTTGGCGAGAAAACTGACCGAGCGCGGCCAAATGCAGGCGGGCCGCGTGTCCATCTGGCTCAAGCCCCGCTTGCCCGAGGGTTGCGAAGTTCTGGTCAGCCCCGCGGTTCGAGCGCAACAGACCGCGCTCGCTCTCGGCATGCAGTTCGTGACTACGCCGGCGGTGGGCATCGACGCGAGAGCCGCCGACGTCGTCGCTGCTGCTGGATGGCCAACACGCCCCGGCACGGTTTTGATTGTCGGACATCAGCCGACATTGGGAAGGGTCGCGGCAATGCTCCTCTCGGGAGCGGAGGCCGACTGGGAATTCGGCAAGGGCGCCTTGTGGTGGTTAGTTCACACCAACGGAGAGGTCGAATTGCGCGCCGCCGTGGACCCCGAGTTGGTCTAGAAACCGGCAGACCTACTGTAATTCGTTCGGAGGTACTCATGAAGCTCACAGGCAGAAGCGCAATCGTGACCGGCGCGGGACAAGGAATCGGCAAGGCGATGGCGGCGCGGCTTGCTGCGGACGGCGCCAGCGTGGTCATCGCCGACATTGCGCAGTATGACGTCGCGGCTGCGCAGCTCGCAAAGTCGGGGGCGCGCACCCTTGGGCTCAGAGTCGACGTGTCCTCGGAAACCGACACCGCTTCCATGGCCGAGGAGGCCGTCAGGGCTTTCGGGCGCATCGACATTCTTGTCAACTGCGCGGCGATGTTCGCCACCGTCAAGCTTGGTCCTTTCGAGGCGATTCCGGTGGACGAATGGAAGCGGCTCCTCGAGGTCAATGTGCTGGGTGTCGCGCTGTGCTGCAAAGCCGTCACTCCGCAGATGCGCAGGCAAAAGAGCGGTCGCATCATCAACCTGGCCTCAGGAGCGCCCCTCAAGGGCGTGCCCTACTTCCTTCACTACATCGCGAGTAAAGGCGCGGTGATCGCCATGACGCGCGGCCTAGCGCGCGAGCTGGGGAAGGACGGCATCACCGTGAACACGATCGCGCCTGGATTGACCGTATCGGACGGGACCGCCGGCAGACCCGAGCATCTGCGCAATCACGCCGAAAGCATCGGCAGCCGCGCAATCCAGCGCGAAGAGCGGCCGGAGGATCTCGTAGGCGCCCTGAGTTTTCTCGCGAGCGACGATTCAGCGTTCGTTACCGGACAGACGCTCGTGGTGGACGGCGGTTCGGCGATGCTCTGACGCGCAGGAACTCGCGCGGGCCGATATCAACCTGGTCTGGCCAGGGTGCCTACGAGCCAGATCACGGCTACGCCGAGCGCGATCAGCGCTACCTGCTGCGCCGTGGCGTGCAACTCCGGACGCTTGTGCAGCCCGGGTATGAGGTCAGCCACGGCCACATAGATCATGCTGGCCGCAGCAAGCGCAAGCACGGTCACGATCCATTCCTGCGCCGCCCGCAGCATGAAATACGCGAGCAGCGCGCCGACCAGCATGGCCAAGCTCGACAGCAGATTGAGCACCAGTGCCGCGGTCTTGCTGTAGCCCGAGTGCAAGAGAATGACGAAGTCGCCGATTTCCTGTGGAATCTCGTGCGCGATGATCGCCGCCGCGGTAACCACGCCCAGCTCGGTACTCTGCAGAAATGCGGCGGCAATCAGGATGCCGTCGACGAAATTGTGAAAGCCGTCGCCGATGATGATCATGAGGCCGCTGCGGCCGCCGTCGGAGGGATCGACGTGATGGTCGTGAGCCTCGCAGTCCTCGATGTGGCAGTGGCGCCACAGCACGAGCTTTTCCAGAACGAAAAACCCCAGAATGCCGCCCAGTACCGTGGCGAACAGAGACTGAAGATTGCCGGCGCTTTCGATCGCGTGGGGAAGGATCTCGAGGAATACCGCACCGAGCAGGCTCCCGATCGCGAAGCTTACCAGGGCGGGCATCCAGCCCACGGGCGCCGAGAAGGCAAATAGCCCGGCGATCGCGATGCTGATCACGCCGCCCGCAACCGTCATCGCCGAGATCCAGACAATCGTGGGCATGTCCTAACTTTCCTCGAGCCAGACAAGGCTCGCCATTCTGCCGGTAACGCGATTACGGCGAAAGGAGAAAAACCGTTCATCGCTCACGGTACACAAACTGGCGCCGTACACCTCGTCGACGCCCGCGGCCGCGAGTCGCCGCCGCGCGAGCCACTGGAGGTCGGCGAGGTACTTTCCGTTCTGTCGGGAAACGAAGGCCGCTGCCGCATCAGGCTCTTTGCCGACAAAGGCCTGGCGCACGTCCTCGCCGACTTCGTAGCGCTGTGGCCCGATGCCCGGACCAACATACGCAATGAGATCTGACGCAGGCACATCCATCGCCCGCACGACGTTCTCGATGATTCCTGCCGCGAGCCCGCGCCAGCCTGCGTGCGCGATCCCCACGGTCTTGCCGGTGCGATCGGCGAGCAGAACCGGCAGGCAATCGGCGGTTAGCACCGCGCATACCGCTCCTGCCGCACGGGTTACAAGGCCATCGGCCTCCGTCTCTGGCGTCACCTTCGCAGCTTCAATCACGACCGTCCCGTGTACCTGCTTCACCCACGCGGGCTCCGCAGGGAGGCACGCACCCAGGATGGCGCGGTTGCGCGCCACGCGCTGCGGATCGTCCCCGACGCGCGCGCTCAGATTGAGACTCGCGAATTCTTTGGAGCTGACCCCGCCTGCGCGAGTGGTGATGAGCGCGCGCACGTGCCTCGCCGCCGGCCACTCCGGGGCAATCCAGTCGGGGTGGGGCGCGCTCACTCGAGCGATTCCAGAAGCGCCCGGAGGTCTTCGGGCGGAGGAGCAGTGAAGCGCCTGCGCACACCGGAGGTCGGGTGAGAAAACTCAAGCCGGGCCGCATGCAGCGCCTGACGGCGAAGCCCGCCGGCCTTCGATTCGCCCCGACGCTTGCCGCCGTAGACCGGGTCGCCGACGAGGGGATGACCCAGCGACTGCATGTGGACGCGAATCTGATGCGTTCTGCCGGTGGCAAGGCTGCATTCGAGCAAAGTGGTATCGGCGAAGCGTCTGGCAACCTTGTATCGGGTCAGGGCCGGCCTGCCCGTTCCGACGACGGCCATGCGCGTGCGGCTGCGGGGATCGCGACCGACGGGCGCAGCGATCTCTCCGTCCAGCCTGACCACCCCATGCACCACGGCGAGGTAGTCGCGCTTGACCGTTCGCGCCTGAAGTTGCCGAACCAGTTCGGTGTGCGCGCGCGAGGTCTTTGCCACCACGAGCAGCCCGCTCGTATCCTTGTCGAGCCGATGCACGATGCCGGCCCGGGGAATCGCAGCAAGCTGCGGCGAATGATGCAGCAGCGCGTTGAGCAGCGTCCCCTGCCAGTTGCCGGTTCCGGGATGAACGACCAGGCCCGCAGGCTTGTTTATGACCAGCAGCTCGTCGTCCTCGTAGACGATCTCAAGCGCAATCGGTTCGGCTCGAAAAGCCGTCTCCGTCGGGTCGGCCTGCGGGTGGAGTTCGATGCGTTCGCCGCCCCAGATCTTCTGCTTGGGCCCGGCCGCGTGCGAATCAAGGCGCACCCGCCCATCTCTCAGCCACTTCTGCAAGCGGCTACGCGAGTGCTCGGGAAACATACGCGCGAGGGCCTTGTCCAAACGCAGGCCTGCAAGAGTCTCGGGAACGCGTCGGGTAACGCCTGCCACGGTATAATTCTCCGCACGATTTGCCGGATTCATCATGAGACGTAGTGTAGCTTTATTCACTCTGATACTGGCGGCATGTTCCTTCACGGACAAGAGCGACCCCGCCCTCTGGTCCGCCGCGAAACTCTACCGCGAGGCAAAGGAAGCGCTCGACTCCGGGGGATACGAACAAGCGATCAAACACTACGAAGCGCTCGAGGCGCGCTTTCCTTACGGTCGCTACTCGCAGCAGGCGCAACTCGAGATCGCCTACGCGTACTACAAGCAGAATGAGCCGGTATTGGCTGTTGCTGCCACCGAACGGTTCGTCAAGCTGCATCCCAACCATCTCCACGTCGACTACGCGTACTATCTGAAGGGCTTGGTCTACTTCAACGAGGACCTGGGTGTGCTCGGCAGGCTGTCCAACCAGGACCCGACCGAGCGTGACCCCAAGGTCGTGCGAGAGTCATTCGACGCGTTCAAAGACCTCGTGCAGCGATTTCCTGAAAGCAAGTACACGCCCGATGCGCGCTCGCGCATGAGATATCTCGTCAACGCGCTTGCCTTCCACGAGGTGCACGTAGCCCGTTACTACATGAAACGCGGCGCCTACGTCGCGGCGGCAAACCGCGCCCAATATGCCCTGAAAAACTACCCGCAGGCGCCGGCTCAGGAAGAGGCGCTGCACATCATGGTCCGGGCCTACGACGCGCTCGACATGCCTGAGCTACGCAACGACGCCGAGAGGATCCTGCGAAAGAATTTCCCCGATAGCGCGCATCTGAAAAGTACGCTCAGCGAACTCCGCCGCTGACGACCGATCGAGCGTCGTTTTTCTCGCCCGCGGCGTCTTCGCAGGAGGACGTCTGAGCGGCGGGGATAAAGTGCAGAACTTCGTCGAGTTCGCGCACGAGTTTCATCGGCGGCAGGCTGGCAAGAATACGCCGGCCGTAGGGTTTCGAGAAAAGCCTCGGATCGCAGATGACGAGAACGCCCCGGTCGGTTTCGTCGCGAATCAATCTGCCGGCGCCCTGCTTGAGAGAAATAACCGCCCGGGGCAGCTGGTAGTCCATGAAAGGGTTGCGGCCCTCCCGTTCCATCGATTCGAGCCGCGCCGCGAGCACCGGATCATCGGGCGGAGCGAACGGCAGCTTGTCGATGACAACTAGCGACAGTGCGTTCCCGCGCACGTCCACTCCTTCCCAGAAACTTGCACTGCCCAGCAGGACCGCGTTTCCCAGCCGCCGGAAGCGCTCCAGCAGTTCGCTTCGGGAGCCTTCGCCCTGGAGCAGCAGAGGAAACTCAAGCGAGCGCCGCTGGAATTCTTCGCGCAACAGCTCGTGTGCAAGGCGCATCGCACGCAAGGTCGTAAACAGAAGAAAAGCGCGACCGCCGCTCGCCTGGATCACCGGAAGCGAGGCGGCGACGACGGAGCGCGTGTGTTCGTCGCTGTTCGGATCCGGGAGCTTCCTCGGAACGTAGAGCAGAGCCTGCCCCCCGTAGTCGAAAGGACTATCCCAGCACGCAGTACGCGCTTGATCCAGCCCCATTTCGCCGCGGTAGTGACTGAAATCGCCGCTGACGGCAAGCGTCGCCGAAGCAAAGATCCAGGCGCGCGGGTGACCGTCCAGCTGCCTTCGGAAAACGTCGGCAACCGAAAGCGGTGTCGCATTCAGTTGGAGAGAGTGACCGAACACCTCGACCCAGCGGACCATATCGGCGCGGCTGTCGTCTCGCCAGCGCTCGAGCAAGGCTTTTGCCTGATCCGCGCGGTCGGCGCAGCGCGCAAGACCCTCGCCGCGCTCGGCGAGCGGTTTGAGCCCGGCGCACAGGGATTCGAGCGCAGAATCGAGCGCGGCGAGCGCATCGGAAAATCCGCGCCTTCGTTTGATCGACGTTGCGGAGAAGCGCGCGCTTTCGTTGGACAGCGCAAGGCGCAGATCCCGGGCCGCTTTGTCCAGCGCAGCAGTTAACCGCGGTGGATCCGGTGTGTCTCTCGCGTGCGACAGAGCCTCGGCGCGAACGTCCCGAGCCAGTTCGACGAGTTGGCCGGTGGAGAGGGATTCGCCGAAGAACAGAGTCGCCGTCTCAGGCAGCTGGTGTGCCTCGTCGAAGATCACGGCATTGCAGGCGGGCAAGAGCTCCGCCATGCCCTCGTCCTTGAGCATGACATCGGCGAAGAACAGGTGGTGATTTACTACGACGATATCCGCGGCGAGCGCCTCGCGCCGGGCGGCCATCACGAAGCAGTCGCGAAACCTCGGGCATGCCTGTCCCAGGCAGTTTTCCCGGGTCGAAGTGGCAAGGCTCCAGGCAGGAGCCTCCTCCGGGACTTCGGCGAACTCGCTCTTGTCCCCGGTGCGCGTGATGCGCGCGAAACGCGCAAGACTCTGCAAGTCGGCCGCGGTCTCGCGGCTCATCGGTCGACCTTCCGCGAGATTGTGCTCCAGGTGATAGTGGCACACATAGTTGGCACGGCCCTTGAGGAGCGCCGTGGTCACCGGAACCTTGAGCGCCTCGCGCACCGTCGGCAAATCACGATGGTAGAGCTGGTCCTGCAGCGTCTTGGTGCCTGTCGAGATGATGACCTTGCCCCCCGAGAGCAAAGCGGGAACGAGGTAGGCAAAGGTCTTCCCCGTGCCGGTGCCCGCCTCACAGACCAGCACGGCATTGTCGCGAATCGCCTCGGCAACGCGCGCTGCCATCTCGATCTGCTGCGATCGCGTGCGGTATCCGGGAACTGTTGCAGCAAGCGGCCCGTGCGGACCGAAGGCCGCATCGATTCGTTGCGGGATCCCTCCGTCTGGGCTGTTCGACTTCGCCAACTCTGATCCTGAACTATTTTTTGCAGTCCCAGCCACTATAACGCCCAAGCGCTGATCCGGATATCTCGCGTAGGCGCTCGCCAGTGTGCCTTTACAGAAAGGTATCAATGATCTAAGGTACTTCAATTATGCGCTGCAACTATCTGTTTTTCAGTATTTGTATTGCTGCCGGCTGCACCACCGGGCCACCTCTCAAGCAGCCCGGCACGGCCAGGAGTCCGGAGATAGTGTTTCAGGCACTCGCAACGGCGGGAGTCCCTTATCGGCGCGGCGGAGAGTCGCCGGAGAGCGGTTTTGACTGCAGCGGCCTGGTGACCCATGTGTACCGGGAAGCGTTCGGTATCCAATTGCCGCACAACGCCCGGGCGCAAAGCCGGATGGGAAAGTCGGTGTCCGTAGCCGCGCTCGAAGCGGGCGATCTGGTCTTCTACAACACGGAGCGACGCCCGTTCTCCCATGTGGGAATCTATCTCGGCGACCATCGCTTTATCCACGCACCCCGGCCCGGCGCCGCAGTCCGCGTAGAGAGTATGCGCGCCGCCTATTGGGCCAGGCGCTTCGACGGCGGGCGCCGCATAATCGACTAGACTTCCACTGCTTATCTGCCAACAGGCAGACCCCCTTTAGATCAAACCCTTAACCGCTCCCACAGACTCTATGTTGCGAGTGCGAATGATTCGCGTTACCATCTAAGCTCCTTTCACTTCTTTTTCGGAGCTTTAGCCAATGTCGTGTCGCGCATTCCCCAAACTTCCGGCGCTAGCGCTTACCGCTTTCGGGTTTTTCGTTGCGAGTCCAGCGTTTCCGCAAGAGAAAGTGCTGAATTTGTATTCCTCGCGTCACTACAGCACCGACGAGGCCCTATACGCCAATTTCACCAAACAGAGCGGTATCCGTATCAATCGCATCGACGCCGCAGAAGACCCGCTGATCGAGCGCATTCGCAACGAGGGCGCGAGAAGCCCCGCGGACGTGTTGATCACGGTCGACGCGGGACGCCTGTGGCGAGCAGAACAACTGGGCTTCTTTCAGAACGTGAAATCGGCGCTGCTTGAATCGCGAATCCCGGCAAACCTGCGCCATCCCCAGGGCCTGTGGTTCGGATTCTCGACCCGGGCTCGGGTGATCTTCTACGACAAGTCCAGGATCAGGCCGGGCGAGCTGACCCGCTACGAAGACCTTGCAGACCCGAAATGGAAAGGCAAGATCTGCGTCCGTTCGGGCGGGCACATTTACAACCTTTCGCTGCTGTCCAGCATCATCAGTCACTTGGGCGAAGCCGGCGCCGAAGCCTGGGCAAAGGCCGTGGTGGCGAACCTGGCGCGTGCGCCCAAGGGCGGGGACACCGATCAAATCGCGGCGGTTGCCGCGGGTGAGTGCCAGATCGCCATCGCCAACACCTACTATTACGCGCGGCTTGTGCGCTCGGCCAATCCCAATGAGCGCTCAATCTCGGAAAAAGTGGGCGTCGTGTGGCCCAACCAGGCACCGGGCGACCGCGGAACGCACATCAACATCTCGGGCGCAGGCGTGCTCAAGAACGCCCCCCACCGCGAGAACGCCCTCCGTTTCCTCGAATACCTGGCGAGTGACGACGCTCAGCGCTACTTCGCCGATGGCAACAACGAGTGGCCGGCAGTTCCGAGCGTGCAGTTAAACAATCCAGTTTTCGCGGCGCTGGGGACGTTCAGGCAAGACACGCAGAGCCTTTACACGTACGGAAAGAACCAACCGGTCGCGCAGAGGATCTTCGACCGCGTGGGCTGGAAGTAGGAACCGGGTTAAGGCGCCGGGAGAGTCAGCTCGATGTTTCCCGCCCCTTGGCGATCACCCGTGAAAGCAGAATCACCGGCACGAGGCTGACGCCGACGATGACCAGCGATGCAGCGGCGGCCTCGGCGAGCCGCTCGTCGGACGCATAGTGGTAAGCCTGCACCGCGAGGGTCTCGAAGTTGAAGGGGCGCATGGCAAACGTCACCGGCAGCTCCTTCATGACGTCGACGAACACGATCAAGCCGGCCGCGAGCAGGCTCGAACCCATCATCGGCGCGTGCACTCGTGCAAGCACCTGCCCGGGCGTGCGTCCCAGACTCCGTGCCGCATCCTCCATGCTGGGCCGGATCTTGGCGAGCCCCGCCTCGACCGCCTGCAGCGCAATGGCGAGAAAGCGAACCAGGTAGGCGTACACCAGAGCGATCACGCTGCCGGTGAAAATCAAGCCGACCTTCATCCCCCACTGGGCTTCCACCCAGGCAGCGAGCCAGTTGTCCAGAAGCCCGACCGGGACCAGGATCCCCACCGCGATTACAGCGCCTGGCATCGCATAGCCGAGCGCGGCGACGCGGTTCGCGACATGCACGGGCCGCCAATGCGAAAGCCGTGCGGCATAGGCCAGCAGCAGGGCGAGCGCAACGGCTGCGGCGGCCGTGATGCCCGAGAGCGTAAAGCTGTTGATAGCGAGTGAAAGAAACCGCTCGGAAAACAGCGGCCCGCTTTCTGCGGCAACTCGGTAGATCAAAATGAGCGCCGGTAAGAGGAAACCCAGCGTGGGCGGCACAGCGCACACCAGTACGGCTGCCGTCGCCCCGCGTCCTGACAGCCGATGCAGCCGCTCCTGCGAGCGCATCGAGTAGTCGTAGTATCGGGCCTGGCCGCGGTTCCAGCGCTCCACCAGAAGGACTGCGAACACCACCGCGAGCAGTGCCGCCGAGAGTTGCGCCGCCGCTGCGGGATCGCCCATCGACAGCCAGGCGCGGTAGATGCCGGTCGTGAAGGTCTGCACGCCAAAATATGAAACTGCACCGAAGTCTGCGAGCGTTTCCATCAACGCGAGCGAGGTGCCCGCCGCGATTGCGGGCCGTGCTAGCGGAAGCGCTACGCGAAAAAAGGTTCCCCACGCGCCCCTACCCAAAAGGCGGCCGGCTTCGACGAGGTTCGCCGATTGCTCAAGGAAAGCGGCGCGGACAAGCAGGTAGACGTAGGGATAAAGCACCAACGAAAAAACCAGAATGGCGCCGCCAAGGGAGCGGATGTCGGGGAACCAGTACTCACCCGCCTGCCAGCCGGTGATCGCGCGCAACGAGCCCTGTACCGGCCCCGCAGACTGAAGAAAGTCGGTGTAGGCGTAGGCGATCACGTACCCCGGCACCGCCAGCGGCAGGATCAGCACCCACTCCAGAAGCGCACGTCCCGGAAAACGATACGCAGCAACCAGCCATGCACTGGACACCCCCAGCAGCATCACGCCGAAAGCGACGCCCAACCCGAGCCACAGCGTCGAGGCGACATAATCGGGTAGTACGGTAGCGGCCAAATGCTGCCAAGTCCCCTGTCCTGGAGCGAATGCACCGCCCAGCACCATCGCAGTCGGGGCAAGCAGCAGCGCGGCAACCGCGATGGCGCAGAAAGCCAGCCCTGCAGAGGAACGCGGGGCGGGCGAGACGATAATTGAGGAAACGGCGCTGACCGGGTTCACTTTGGACGGTGATCTTGGTTGAAAATCCGAGTGGCGTGTCTGGAATGACCCATTTTATCAAGAATGATTCTTATTTAGTTTTGAGTCATAATAGGCGATCATGAATGCCCGAAGCGAACAGAATACCCGGAAGGAATTAGCACACGGCCCCGTCTTGGCCCTGCGCGACATACGCCAAGCCTACGGTAACCATCAAGTGGTACACGGGCTTTCATTCGACCTTAAGCGTGGCGCCATCGGCTGCCTGTTGGGGCCGAGCGGCTGCGGCAAGACTACGGTGCTGCGCTGCATCGCCGGCTTCGAGCCGATTCAGTCCGGAGAAATCCGGCTCAACGACAGCCTGGTGAGCAAACCGGGGCTGATGGTTCCGCCCGAGCGTCGATCCGTCGGCATGGTTTTTCAGGACTATGCCTTGTTTCCTCACCTTAGCGTGGTGCAGAACATAGCCTTCGGGCTCCACGGCATCGAAAAGGCGGAACGCGAACGGCGCATTGGACACTACCTCGAAGCGACCGGATTGTCCGGTTTGGAAACAAAATTTCCACACGAGCTATCTGGGGGACAGCAGCAACGCGTGGCCTTGGCCCGAGCGATAGCGCCTCAGCCGGATCTCCTGCTGCTCGATGAGCCGTTCTCCAATTTGGACGTTACCTTGCGCGATCGGCTTGCCGCGGACGTACGCACTGTGATCAAGCGCTTCAACATGACCGCGATCCTCGTCACCCACGACCAAGACGAGGCTTTTGCGATCGCCGATGAGGTGGGAGTCATGCACTCCGGGCAAATCGAGCAATGGGACAGCGCCTACAATCTCTATCATCGTCCGGCCACGCGTTTCGTCGCGGATTTTGTAGGCCAGGGGGTATTTCTGCCCGGCGCGGTGCTGTCATCGCGGCGGGTCAGCATTGAGCTCGGGGTGCTGAACGGCGAGATCCCGGCGAGTTGCGGCATGGGCTGCGATACCTGCGGCAAGGGCTGCCAGGTGGAAGTGCTGCTCCGGCCCGACGACATCATCCACGACGACGCGAGCGACATGCAGGCGGAAGTGCTGAGCAAGGCGTTCCGAGGCGCCGAGATTCTCTACACGCTAAAGCTGGGCAGCGGCCGCAAAGTCCTCGCGCTCGTGCCCAGCCACCACAACCACGCGATCGGCGAACGCATCGGCATCCGTCTTGATGTAGACCACGTGGTGTCGTTTGCGCCGGTGCAGGTCCAACCCCAATAAGTTTTCGGTCTCAGCCGGCCTGAAGTTCGAAGATCACGGGAATGTCCAAGGTGAATTCCCGGCCGCGCAGCGCCGACGGAATCGGCTCGGCCTTTGCACTTTTCTTCACCATGTCCAGGGCTTGATCATCGAGGATCTGATAGGCGCTCGATCTCTTGATAAGTGCGCTCTTGACCGTCCCGTCCGGGCCGACCACCAGGCGAATCTCCACTCGCCCCTGCCAGCCTCTCTCCATGGCGTGGATCGGGTAGCGCTTGTAGCGCTTCGCCACATCGATCAGGGCAAGCCGATATTTTTCGAGCAGACCGGCGTCCGCAGCTTGAGCCAAGTATTTTTCGGTGGATTGGCCAAGGGTCGCAGGCGCTTCGGGCGCGCCCGATGTGTCGGTCATTGGAAGCGCGGCACCGGCGGTGTGTGAACCCGGCGCGGGCAAGGTGGGCGGTTCGGCTGGCTGCGCAGTATCGGCGGCAGGTTCTGACGCGGCGAGAATCGACTTCGGCGGATCGAGATTCACTTCCCGTCGGGACCGCGGGAGCGGCTTCGGCACAGCAACTTGGGCTTCGGGCTGAACCAGCGTGGCCGCAAATGTCGCCGTCAGCGGCTTGGAACTGCCCGCACTTACGTTAGGCCGAAGACCGGGAAACACGAACAACACCGCCACATGTAGTGCGATCGAAACGCCCACGCACGCAAACAACGCCCGGCGCTGCACATCGTCATGGAATAGTGCGGGCGTGCAGTGATGCGACAGTCCCGGGCGCATCTCAGTCTTCACTTACGCAGATCCCCATAATAACCCTGGTACCACTCGGCAAAGCGCTTGACCCCGATTTCGACCGGGGTCTGCGGTTTGTAGCCGACTGCCTTCTCCAGTTCACCGGTATCCGCGCAAGTCGCGGGAACGTCTCCAGCCTGCATCGGAAGAAGATCGAGCTGCGCCTTCTTGCCCAGACACTGCTCGAGTACTTCAATATAGCGCATGAGCTTCACCGGCCGGTTGTTGCCGATATTGAAGATGCGCCATGGCGCATAACTCGTCGCCGGATCCGGGCGATCGCCGCTCCAGCCGACCGCAGGAGCAGCAGGCTGCCCGATGACGCGTACGATTCCCTCGACGATGTCGTCCACGTAGGTGAAATCGCGCACCATGTCACCGCGGTTGAACACCGGGATCGGGCGCCCGGCGAGGATTCCCTCGGTGAACTTGAACAACGCCATGTCGGGACGCCCCCAGGGGCCGTACACCGTAAAGAAGCGCAGGCCGGTGCACGGCAGTCCATAGAGGCTGGCGTAGCTGTGCGCCATCAGCTCGTTGGCTTTCTTGGTCGCTGCGTATAGCGAGACTGGGTGATCGACATTGTCGTGCTCGGAAAACGGCAACCGCGTATTTGCGCCATAGACCGAACTGCTCGAAGCGAAAACGAGGTGCCCGACCCGAGAGTGGCGGCAGCCTTCGAGCACGTGCGTGAAGCCGACGAGGTTGGCATCGATGTAGGCGGAAGGATTTTCGATCGAGTAGCGCACGCCGGCCTGGGCGGCCAGGTGCATAACCGCGTCGAATTTGCCGGCGGCGAAAAGCTCGCCCATCGGCTTGCGTTCGACAATGTCGAGTTTCTGAAACACGAACCCCTTGCGCGGTCGCAAGCGTTCGAGCCGCGCTTGCTTGAGCCGCACGTCGTAGTAGTCGTTCAGATTGTCGATACCCACGACTTCGTCGCCGCGATCGAGCAAGGCATGCGTCAGCGTCGAACCGATGAACCCGGCGACGCCAGTAACAAGAACTTTCATTTTCGACTCAGTCTCCCAGTGTTGACGGTGCGCGCAGCCGCACCGCCTTCGTTTTACGTCATGCGCTCGCCCGACTGCGAGCCTTCCTCCCGGTACCCTTGAGGGTTCATGCTTTGCCATCGCCACGCATCGCGACACATGTCGTCGAGAGAGCACACCGCTTTCCAGCCAAGCGTCCTTTGCGCGAGCGTCGGGTCCGCATAGCACTCGGCCACATCGCCCGGGCGCCGGGCGACGCGCTCGAACGGAATCGGTCGGCCGCTCTCGCGCTCGAAAGCGCTCACCGCCTCCAGCACCGAGATCCCACGCCCCGTGCCGAGATTCACCGTGAACCCCCGCCGCTCGCGTTGCATGGTATCCAGCGCCGCAAGATGGCCGCGCGCGAGATCGACCACGTGGATGTAGTCGCGCACGCCGGTGCCGTCGCGCGTCGGGTAATCGCTGCCGAACACCCGAACGGTATCGCGAACGCCCACGGCGACCTGGGCGATATTGGGCATGAGATTGTTGGGAATGCCTTGCGGATCCTCACCGATCAATCCGCTCGGGTGCGCACCCGCAGGGTTGAAGTATCGCAGCAAAGCAATGCGCCAGGCGGTGGGATCGGAAGCCGCGAGATCCGAGAGAATCCGCTCGACCATCAATTTCGAATGGCCGTAGGGGTTGGTGGGTCCGAGCGGCGCATCCTCACGAATCGGCACCGACGAGGCGCTGCCGTACACCGTAGCCGAGGAGGAGAACACCAGCATCCCAACTCCCGCCTCCACCATCGCGCGGCACAGCGTCAACGCCCCCTGCACGTTGTTGTCATAGTATTCGATCGGTTTTTTAACCGATTCACCGACCGCCTTGAGTCCAGCGAAGTGGATCACCGCGTCAAAGCGGTGCCGGGCGAATACCTCCCGCAATGCCCCCGGATCGCGAACATCGGCTTCTGCGAATTTGGGCGTCTTGCCAACAATCCGTGCGATGCGTCCGAGCACCGCACTATGGCTGTTGCAGAGGTTGTCAAAAATGACCACTTCGTGCCCCGCCTGTATCAGCTCAACACAGGTGTGGGATCCGATATAGCCCGCCCCGCCCGTCACCAGAACTTTCATCGCAGTCCATTCATCGACATCGGCACCAAGATCAATGCTCCCCTCGTCGGAGCCCGCTGCCTGCCGCACATTCCGACGAATCCTCCGTGGCCTTGCCGGCACATGGACCCGCGCCACGGGGCACGTTCGGCGTCCCGGTCAGCATTGCGGGACTCATCGCGGCCGGCGATGCACTGATCATGAAGTCGCTTGAGGAGGTAGGTCAAGCCCGAAGCGCGCCGACAGATCGCGCCGAGGTGCCGCCCCGATATTCCGCAATTCGATGCAAAAAAGCGGCGGATTTTAGGGGAAGGCGGCCTGCTGGGGATTGCGATAGGCAATCATCCAGTCGCTATCGTGCTCGCGCCAACCACTCTCGCCACGCGCCCGCACTTGGCGCGGAATTCAGCGCCCTTTCCCGGCATCGCCGAGACCGTGACGAGCGCTTTTCCCGCGAAGCCGCAGTGCAGACACCGTTGCGGTCCGCTCCCCCGGCTAGAGTCCAACACTCCCGACGCGCTAGCCGCGACCGCAAGCCTGACTTTCCTGGCAGTCCCGAGGGCACGCTGACCGCCCGCGCGGACTTGACCATGCTTTAAGACACCTCGAACCTGGTCGGCGGTCAGCGACAGGCCGACCTATGGTACAGCTTTCGGGATCGACGGACGGGCTTCAATCGGGCTCACGCCGGCGAGCAAGCGTTCGAGGACGTGCGGGAAGACCTGGGTATCAACTGCGCATCGAACTACATCGGCCCTTGCACTTCCATGCAAGCGGTGTTTCCTGTTAGTGCCGGGTACCGGTTTGGCGCCGCGCTTTGGGTTGGGATAGTCCGCGCGCGCGCGAAGCGGTCTTGACCCGCCTGTTGGGACGCAGATAACTCAGTACGGGAGGAATCAGATCGCTGGCGTTATCCGGGGTTTCTACGCCTCGGATAAAGCGGCCAAATAGATAGGCCACGGCCAAACCGGCGAGAAGCCATGCAACCAGCACCGACAACAGGATCACCCAGTTCATATGCGATAGAACGACAGGAAACGATGGCCCTTATGACGTTATCATGAAGTCGCACGGCCCGCGGTGTCAAGTGCAGAGTCCGCAGGCCCGAGCAAGCGCTATGTCGCCGGCAAGCGACAGTCAGGCACTGAAAACTCTTGCGGCCTCTGCGCGGACCGCCTCGAGGAATCGCCGAAGAGATGTCTAGGCCTCGGCGGATCGAACTACGGCTGCGAAGCGTCGTATTGACGATCCCCTGGCGCGGCGGGTGCTCCTCGGAAAGACTCGGCTGGCGTCCCGACGTATCGCGTGTTTTCTCGCAAACGTAGACGAATCCTCCCGGATTGGAATCGCCAGCCGTCGTTCTGGCGCGGCCCCGAAATCGAGGATTTCGGGGAGAATTGCGTCAATCCAAGAGAAAAGAGAGAGATCTATGAGTACAGTCGCCGTTGTCGGGCTCGGTTACGTTGGCTTGCCGCTCGCGGCGGCATTCGGCAGAAAGTTCCGGACAACCGGGTTTGACCTCAGCGCAGAGAAAGTGGAGAACTACCGCCGCCATGTCGACCCGACCGGAGAGGTCTCCGGCGCGGAATTGCGCGCCGCAGCCCAGCTCACGGTAACTACCGATCCGGCACAGCTCGCCGCCGCCGATATCATCGTGGTCGCCGTTCCTACGCCGGTGGACGCCGTGCGTCAGCCGAACCTCGGGCCACTGGTCGGAGCAAGCGCCACGGTCGGCAAGCACATGAAAAAGGGCGCAACCGTTGTCTATGAATCGACCGTATACCCAGGAGCGACCGAAGAAGTATGCATCCCGGTACTCGAAAAGACCTCGGGGAAGACCTGGCTCAAAGACTTCAACGTCGGCTACTCACCCGAGCGCATCAACCCCGGCGACAAGGAGCACAGGCTCGAGGCCATCGTGAAGGTTGTCGCCGGCGACACCCCGGAAACACTTGAGCGGCTCGCCAGTCTCTACAGCGCCGTGGTAGTTGCAGGCGTGTGCCGCGCTTCCAGCATCAAGGTTGCCGAGGCTGCCAAGGTCATCGAGAACACCCAGCGCGACCTGAATATCGCACTGGTCAACGAGCTGGCGATCATTTTCAACCGAATCGGGATCGATACCCTCGAGGTGCTCCAGGTGGCCGGCACCAAATGGAATTTTCTGCCGTTCCGGCCCGGACTCGTCGGCGGCCACTGCATCGGGGTGGATCCTTACTACCTGACCCACAAGGCCGAGATGCTCGGCTACCATCCCGAAGTAATTCTCGCAGGGCGACGCATCAACGACGGCATGGGAAAGTTCATCGCCGAGCAAACCATCAAACAGATGATCCGCAGCGGTCACGCCGTGAAGGACGCGAAGGTCAGCGTGCTCGGATTGTCATTCAAGGAGAACGTTCCCGATCTGCGCAATTCACATGTGATCCACGTCATCAACGAACTCAGGGCTTACGGCGTCCAGGTCTTCGTGCACGACCCGGTAGCCAACCCCGCGGAAGCTCGTCACGAATACGGTCTCGATCTTGTCCCTTGGGAAACGCTGCCGATGGCGGATGCGATAGTCGTGGCTGTCGCCCATCGGCAGTTCCGGGAAATGGGCGAGGAAACACTCGCACGCAAGATCACGAAGGGCGGCTGTTTCATCGACGTCAAATCGCAGTTCGACCGTGCGGCACTCGTCGCTGCCGGACTGCATGTCTGGCGACTGTAACAGCCGCTGGCCCCAATTGTGAACAGGGCGCCGAACGACATGCTGAGCCCAACCCCATCGATCCACGCCGTTTTCAGGATTGCCTCGGTATTGGTGCTCATAGCCGTGCTGGTATTAAGTTTCCTGCCATCGGACTCGGCGGACCCGATGCGGGTGTTTTCCTGGAACTCAGTCGATCTCAGCCATGTGGTTGCATACGCGTCGCTTGCCGGCGCAGCCCTGTTGTCGGTGCCCAAGCTGACTCTGTGGCAGGGGATTGGCATTGTGGTCACGATTAGCCTGCTGGGGGGTGTGATCGAACTGCTTCAGCCTCTGGTTGGAAGAACAACCAGTGTCGTCGACTTTGCTGAAAACGAGGTCGGCGTTGCCATTGGTATCGCGATATCCTGCGTTTACTGGTTTGGGCAGAAAATCCGGGCCAGGGGTAAGCGTCCTGCCGACGGATAGGCGGCAGCACGGCGGCGATGATGATTTATAGAGTACGTTGCGAACTAACGTAAGACGTGGGATCACGCCATCCTTTGCCTGAAAGCGCCCAGAAGTTTTGTTCTCTCGTCGCGCTTCAGACCGAATACCCAGCCCGCCAGAATCGCGATCGGGACTGCGATTATTACTTGCAGAAAGAACACTCCCAGGTTGCCGGCGGGCCACATCGTTTCAACAGCGTAAGACACCCCGGCGAATGGAAGAATCGCGACAATTGGCCGCCCGATCGCATCCACGTAGTACTCCGCTATCGAGATTTGGAGAACTTTTTTCGCATAGGCAACGTCCATCGCGAACGATGCAACCAGCCTGGGGACCAGCATCCCCCAAGCGGCGCCGAGGACCCCGATTTCTTGTATCAAGGCGACGCTCAAGGCGATGCTCCCTGCAGCCTCAAACGCGAATATCGGCACCATCCCTTTCTGCTTTCCCAGCCCTATCATTGTTGTGGTGCAGACTTGGTGACCTATCATGGCCCACAGTGAAATGCTCAGTACCGTGAGGATCTGGCCCGAGAGCCTTCCGTACTCCGCGCCCATCCAAAGTGATATGAATGAATCTCCACGCACGATGAAAGTTGCGATTATCGGCAGTACGACCAGGTGTGCATAGCGGGTTCCATCCATCAGCACGCGCTTCACGCTGTCGACTCGGCCTCCCCCCTCCATGGAGCTGACCGTGGGCATGAGCGTGTGCGTTATTCCGCTCAGCAGTTGCCGCGTATACTCGGCTAGAGATTCCGCGATGCTGTAGTAGGTGACCATGGCCACTGGCAAGATGGCCCCTATCAGAATGAGTGCGGAGCTGTTGGCAAGCGAGCCAAGGACGTGTATTCCCGAAGAAAGGAGCCCGAAGGAAAGAATCTTCTTGAGGGTTTCAGGAGAGAAAGCTCGGCGAATACTGGTCTTGGCTTCCGGATATGCTTTTCTGCTCAATATCCATGTGAGTATCAGCTGGATAGCGGAACCGAGCAGCTGGATCACGGCCAGTATTACTATTGCTTGGTCTACTTGGTCTGCGTGGTGACTTATCGAGGTACCTGTTTCCAGAACAATGACTATTGCAGAGCTTCTGACAATGATGCCGATAACGCTAACCGCGTTGAATAGATCAAACCGGTGCCGTGCGGTCAGAATACCGCCGTAGACGCCCGTGACAAGGGCAACCGCTATGCTCGTGCCCATGATAATGATGGCTATTTTCGCGGCGTTTTCCGATCCCGGTGGTATCGAGAAAATCCGTTCAACGAAGAAGCTGACCCCTGCTGCCAAAACGATTGCCAAGAGCCCCGCCATCGTGAACGCGAGCACGGCTGCCGACTTGATGTCGCTTGCGCCTTCATGGTTTCCGGCGCTGTGGTAAGCGGAGATGAACTTGATTACCGCGCTACGTACTCCCAAATCAAGCAGGCCGAAATAGCCTACAAGCGATCCTATGAGAGCCCATATCCCGTAAGTCGTCGTACCCAGTTTCCCAAGGATATAGGGCCCCAGAAAGAAGCTGATGACTGCGCTGAAGAGGAAACCTCCCCAATTGGAAAACACATTTCGTACGAATCGGGCGGCGTTTGTCTTTGAGTCGCTACTCATGTGTTCCACAAGGTCTTGGACCGAAGGGCGAGAGTGTAAGGCGAGAGGCAGCAACACATTCAGTCGAATACTTGTCGCTACTTTGGGGCTTGCTCACACGCACCGTCAAGTCCTCGACTACACTGTGAATCGCAATCCCTGCAAGCAGGGTAAATCCACCCCGAGCACGCACATTCCCATCCATTGAAAAAAGCCGTCCTGTTTGTCTCCCAGCAATTCCCCTATCCCCTGACGGATGGCGGAAACATCCGCACCTTCAAATTGCTGGAGGGGTTGGCCGCGCAGTACGAAGTCTGCCTGATCGCCTCGGTCCGTTCGGACTCCGACGTCCAGGAAGGCCTGCAATTGTTGAAGGGATTCTGTTCCGAGGTAGTTTGCGTTCCCGACGTCAAATCCAAAAGCCTGCTCTCCTCGATTTTCACCGTGGCGAGAGCGCTGCTGCGAAACCTTCCCTTGGCCATCGCCTATAATTTTAACCCCCACATTCAAAAGGAAGTCAATGTGCGGCGGGCTCTGAAAAACTTCTGGGCCATTCACATGAACCATCTTGACACCGTCCAGTATTTTCCGATGGACGGAATGACGGAAAAGACGGTGCTGGACTCGCACAACCTGCTGCATTTGTTCTATGCCAAGGCCGCCTCGATCGAACGCTCCCCTTGGAAGCGAACTCTGCTGCGCCTGGAAGCCTGGCGAATGAGGAGATACGAGTTTCGGGTCTTTGCAGCGCTCGACAACGTCCTCGTTTGCTCGGAATTGGAGAAAGGCCATCTCGCGGGGATTTTCGGGGCGGACAAGGTACGCGTCGTCCCGAATGGAGTGGACTGTGCGTATTTCCATCCTCCCCAGAAAGGCTATGGAGGCAATCCGGCCACTGTCGTTTTCACGGGTGCGATGGGATATTCCCCCAATTCCGACGCGGCCGTCTATTTCATCCGAGAAGTGATGCCGATCTTGCGGAAAAAGACGCAGGGGGTTTGCTTCGCGGCCGTTGGCCGGGATCCTCCGGCGGAACTGGTGGCTCTCGGAAAGCAATGGACGGACGTCATCGTGACCGGAAAGGTTCCGGATGTCCGGGAGCATGTCTGGGGCGCAAGAATTTTTGTCGTTCCCATACGCAAAGGGGCTGGGACAAGGCTCAAGGTTTTGGAAGCCTTTGCTATGGGAATTCCGACCGTTTCCACCTCGGTGGGAGCCGAGGGCATCGAGTTCACACCGGAGCAAGATCTCTTGCTAGCCGATGATCCCGCGTCCATGGCCGATCGCATCGTGGAGTTGCTCCAGAATCCAACTCAATGTGAAGCACTCGGGAAGCGCGCCATGGCCTTGGCGCGAAGCCGATACGATTGGAAAGCGGTAACCGCAGGTTTGCTGGAAGGTTACGAGCGGTGGGCCGCGCCGCGCCGGAACGAGGCTTCTCCCATGCGCAGGTGAGTGCCCAACGCAGTACGCGTGAGCGTCCAAGCGGCTGGCATTGGAGGAAGACGGCGGGCTTCAAGACAAGGGCTGCCTTTAGGAGGTCATGATTTCAAAAATTCTTTTCGAAAGCTTGATTCCGTCGAATTCCTCGATGAAACTTGACGAAGGCGGGATGATTTCTCGCGGAGATTGTTCCTTCTCCTGCAAATATGACCGGATCGCCTCGGGAGGTGCCGATCCATTGAAAAGCGTTCCCAGGCGATGTCGCCGCACCAAATCCGCCGTTTCCGAGCCTTCGTCCGCAACACATAGGATGGGGTTGCCTGCGAAGGCATACTCAAAAACCTTGGCCGGTACCTGCAGGAAGCTCCCGGGATAAAGGAGCAAGAGCACGTCGGCATTCGCCTCTTCTTGTCTTGCCGTCAGGACAGCAACTTCCCCGGTGAATCGCAACGCGTGCGATTGTCCGGCCTCCGCGAACGCCCGCTGGAGATCGGCCGGTTCCATGACGGGACCCACGAATTTGAAAACGATGGGACGCCGTCCTTCCCAGGAGGCGGATACGGCTGCCAAGGTACGCGCCAGCTCCTGCGGCATTCGATCCCGATAGAGAACCCCGACATGCGATACGACGAACTCGGCTTGATTGGAAGCTTGTCCCTTCCGCAGCCGTTCCATTTCCAACCGGGTTTCTTCCTCATACCCGTTGTAAACCGTGAAAATGCGGTCTTGTAATTGCGGGTACTGCCGTAAGAACTCTTTTTCCATGGAGGCCGTATTCACGATCGTGGCCTTTCCCGTCCGGAGGGTCCATTTTTCCAGGAACCGGCTGACACGATGATGCTTTGCCTTCCAATAGGGGTTGAAGGTCCAGGGATCGCGATAATCCAGGTACACGGGAATTCCAAGAATGCGCCCCGCCAATGAGGCGGTGATTAGGCCAGACCAGGGGGGGGCGGTGACAAAGATGGCGTCTACCTTTCCCCTGAGTCGTTCCAGCAAGATGAGGGGTAAGGTCGTCAGGATCCAGCCCGTGTAGTGATCGGGCACCAAGAACCAGTCCATGACGCGATCCACCCACTGTGACAGCCATCTTTTCAGCCTGCGGCGCGACGGCTCCTGGGGCGGGGAAGCCTGCGGTGCGGAGGCCGTGGACGGTAAAGGGGCTTGGATCGGTTTTCTTTTTCGCAGGCGGTCGCGCCACGCGAGAAGGATCTTGAAAGCGTGCACGGAAGGGGTGCGTCTGACGCGCACGCCCGGAGGTATTCGATCATTCAGAGCCGGATCGATTTCTGAATAATTTTCTAGCCCCGGAGTCTTGGGATGAGCGCCGAATACCGTAACATCGTGTCCTTGGTTCCTCAAATATTCCGCGAAACGCAAGGGCCTTCGATACCCGACTTGAGACAGCGGAGGAAAGAAGTAGGCAACGATGAAGAACTTCAACGGTTTCTTCCGGAAATCAGGCGTTGTTCTTTGAGCCGCTACTCATGTGTTCAAAAAGGTCTCCGACCGAAGGAGCGCGCGTGAAAAGCGAGAGGCATGGATTTTGTGCTCGCGATTCGCGCGCGCACGCGCTGACGGACAACGGACCAGCCCGCGATTATTGGGGACCTTTCGGCGGATCGACACGCTTCAGCCAGATCTCGCGCCAATACGTGCTCGATGCACGCGGGCAGCCTAGACGCCTTTCGGTGCATTCGGCCCGGCAGAAGACGTTTTCCAGCTGAATACAAGCTGTTTTCATGCGGCTCAATTTGCCGTTTTTTTCGTGAATAATCGTCTCGACGCACTGCTGCACGCGATAGCATTTGCCGGTGTATTTCAACATTTCAACGTCGAAACGCATGCCGCGGTTAAAGCCCGAGGGTGTAATGGTGGCGGCGATTTCCTCCTTGGACTTGACCTCGACCCATTCGCCCGCTTTTAAGTTAAGCGATTCGGCTGGTGTCGGCGAACCGTCCGGTATGCGGCCGATGATTTCCGGGAAAGGGTTGCCGCCGCGCACTTTCTGGAATTTGTTGTAGGCGCCAACAAGCAATCGGTAGCCGACGCCCAAGCCGACGATTTTGCGGTACCCCGACAGCAAGAGCAGTTTGATCATGTGCCAAGCACTGTGATTGCCGCTGGCGACGTCTTGCACGTATTGCCGAACATCCCACCAATGCAAAGTTTCGCTGGCCTCGAAGATCGCGGTGGTCTGGCAAACCCATGTGGGGTCCTTGGGGTCGCTGCCAGGAGCATGCATGGCGCGTACAACGTCCATTTCTGTGCAGTTAGCTATTGATGCCGGGGCTACGGGTGCGCGTTCGGAGTCGGCACGCTTTAGCCACGCTTCTTTCCAGAAGAATACGCAATCCGCCTGACAGCCGTTGTGAAGCGCTCCGTCGCATCGACCGCCGTCTAGATGGACGGTGTCGTACATCCGGCGCCCGCCGGTCTTATGAACGCTGGAGTCGCAGGTCTTATGAGCTGCTTTGTACACCCTTAAACGCTTGCCGCACAAAGCGAACATCTCAGGTTGAAACGGCAATCCGTCCATTCTGCCGTCGCGATCGAGCGTGGCGAGAATTTCTTGCTTCGAGCGGACTACAATCCATTCACCGGCGCCCAGGCCCAGGCTCATCGATTGCGACAACCGACTACGCGGCATGATCTATGCAAATTGCTTTCGGGTGTCGTTGGGCGATGGGCCGATTGCTTCTTCCGGATCGAGCGGCTTTAGATCGCTGACACGGAGAAAATCCTTGAGGGTTGTGCCGGTGGCTTTGCCGTCCACATTGTCCGGTCCACGACCCGATCGGATGTCGTCCAGATGCAACGTGCGCAAGTCGTAGCTATAACGAATGGTCTCCATCTGATTGGGCGCCGTGGCGTGTAACTGGCATGTGGAAAATACCATCAGATCGCCGGCGTTTTGCACGATGCGCACGTCCGGCGTATCGCCGAGAGATTGCGTCGGGGTCGGGTGCTTTCGATTCTCGCTGCCGATATTCTGCGCAGCGGCGAATCGAGCTTTCGCGACCCATTCGTCATAGTCCCAATTCGCCGAGACATTGCCGACCGGTCGGCGAAAGTAGTCGATGAACATCGACATCACGTGCGAAGGTTCACCATCGAATACCGGGACCCAATAGTTGACCAATTGCCGAGGATGGGCGTACCACGTATCGCGATGCGGCTTATACGCATAGCTGACGCCGGTGGTCAAGTAATCCCCGGGCGGCGCAACTCGCAGGCGAGGCAGATCGAAATAGGTCAGTTCCGGGTCGCACCCCATACCGGCAACGAGTTCCTGACACAACTTCTTGGTGCGTGCATCGTTTGTGAATTTGGATTTCAAGGGGCCGGTGTACTCGACAAATTTACCGACATCCATGGCCGCGTGGGCTCGCCGTATGTCCACGCCTTTTGGAAATGCTGCGATTGCCAGTTCTCGCGCCCATTCCACGATCGATGTTGACGCAGGAGGGGACGAGTACAGAAACAGACCGCCATCGAAAATTCGTGTACGACGATCGTCGTCAGTAGTCTTTCGGTTCACATAAATTGGCGTGAGGCTCATGGGTCCTCCCTTGTGTACAATGGGCTTCGTTGGTCGTGAACTGCGGTAAGGAGTTCAAATTATACGGGTTCGGGAAAGCAAAAGAAGCGTCCTATGCACGGTCCCGTCAGACTTCATCATACTGTACTGACCTTGCCCCTATTCTTCGTATCCCACCGCAGAGACCCCTATACCGCCGGGCTTTTCATGATCCGCGCCCCAGCGCTGCTCGAAATGTGTTGGGCTGACATGGACCAGCGTCGAATGCGGCCTGCGGTGATGACTGTAGAAGCTCATCCGGTCGATCACCTCGTCTATCGCCGCACGGTGGATCGCGAAGCGCAAGCCGTGCAGACGGCCTACCTTCAGCGATCCCCACACGCTTTCGCTCGGCGCGTTGTCCCAGCAGTCGCCCTTGCCTCTCGACATTTCCGCTCTCCTTGCCCAAAGTTTAGTCCCTCAGCAAAGGATACGTGTTTCGGGGGCAAGGTCAGATTGACTTTGATTGTCGAGCACGAATGAAACCAACAGAATGATCAAAGTAACTCCCTTGCAGACCAATTCGCGTGCGTCGAACGCCGAGCGGGAACGCCGCGATCGGTTTTTGGAATTGTTTAATTCGAATCCCTTGCCACAGAGCGAACTCCTTGCCAATTTGGGTTTGTTCGTCAATCGCCAGACGCTGTCACGCATGCTATTTATGCACGAGATCTATCGATTGGCTTTGCCCGTGCACGGTGTTGTCATGGAGTTCGGCACGCGCTGGGGACAAAACGTCAGCCTATTTGCGAATTTTCGCGGCATCTACGAGCCGTACAATTACAGCCGCAAGATCGTTGCTTTCGATACGTTCGAAGGATTCTCAAGTACGCAACCCCAGGACGGGGCCGATCCGATCGTCCGCGATGGCGCATACGGGGTAACAGACGGTTACGAGTCCTATCTCGAATCCGTGTTGCAGTACCATGAGTCGGAAAGTCCGTTAGCACATATGACCAAGCACGAGTTGGTCAAGGGCGATTGCAGTTCGACTTTAGCTAGCTACCTGGAGCGACACCCTGAGACGATAGTCTCGCTGGCGTACATCGATGTCGACCTCTACGAGCCGACACGAAACTGTCTGGCGCTGCTGCGGAATCACATCACCAAGGGGACCGTGATCGGATTCGATGAACTCAATTGTCCGGTCTTTCCGGGAGAAACGATCGCATTGCGCGAAGTGCTTGGACTTGACCGCTATGCCGTACGTCGCTCGCCGTTAAGCCCCACTGCCTCTTACCTGATCGTAGAGTGACGGCGAGTCGGAGCCGGTCTCTTAGCCTGCGACAAAGGACGGTTTCAAGAGAGCATTGACCGGATAGACGGTTATTGCCAAGCCGAGCGCGGCGATCCGCGCTCGCACTTCGTCGAGGTATACCGGATTCATCAGCACGACGAACTTTGGCGCGAGTCTGCGTAGTTCTTCCGGTGCGTATACCGGGAGTCCCGATCCCGGCAGATACTTGCCTTGGCGATGCGGGCTTAGATCGATGGCGCCATCGATAACCGTTTGGTCATGAAGGGCCGACATGAACCCGACGGTTTTCGCAGCACCCTGCCACAAGATAAGAGGCCGCTGTTGCTGCCCCAGATGGCGGAGCGCGCGCTGACAAGCATCGATAGCGACGCGTACATCGCCGGAAAACTCGCGATACTTGGTTAGCAGATTCGCTTGCGTCAGCAATGCACTCGCGGGAACTGCTTGCGAACGTGCTCTCGCCTCTACGATGAGATACTGACCGTCGTATACACGACTGGCCCGAGTCACCTCGAATCCGGCAAGCACGAAGGCGTTTGTTAGCGTCTGCTCGGTAAAATAGTTGCAATGCTCGTAGTAGATGTCCCAAAACGCCCGCTCGGCGAATATTCGTTCGGCGTCGGGGATTTCGAACAATACAACGCGCCGCGGATCGGCTGCTGCCCAACGGTGCAGAAGCAGCAGAAACCCGTGTACGTCCTGTATATGTTCCAGCGTGTGCCTGCACACAAGAGCGTCTGCGGCGAGGCCCAATTGGGTGACATCGAACGAGCGAGCGATCAGCTCGATATCAGGCATGCGAGCGTTGCCGGCGCCATCCGCCAAGGGGTCGATGCCGATCGCTTTACCGACGCCGCATTCCACGAGCCGGCGCAAGAAGTCGCCGCTGCCGCAGCCGACTTCGAGAACGGTTTTCCCGGTCAATCGGTGGTGTGTTACCCAATCTTGAGCGAGCGACTTGGCGAAGCTGCCAAAATGGGCGGACGCGGCCTGAGAGCTTTCGTATTCGGCGCCAATCTCGCCAAGTCGAGGATCGAAGACACGATTGAAGACGAATCCGCAATGTGCACAGTTTGCCAATTCGATACGACCACTGGGCAGGTGTTTGGCTTCGCTCGCGGTAGCGAATACCGACGCGCAGGTGATCGGCACATCCGCGATCGTGAAGAATTCGGTTGACGTTGATTCTTTGCATAAAGGACAGTTCATGGCGAGCACATGGAACGGTTGATGGGCATGATGCGGACTCTGGTGCTCCTTCGCGAAGCACGCCGTCGCTTATTCTTAGGATGTCGCGCTCCATCTTAACGCGCGGACGCTCCGCCCGCAATCGGCTAATGTCCATCTGTTCCGGATTCACCGGCTTCGCTGTCGTCCCCTTTAGCAACGGCGTGCTTTGGCCTTCACCCAGTTATGCGGCGTCTGACTCGCCACCCCAGCATCGCAGACACCGCCCCTACGCCTATGCGACGGACGGCATTCCCTCCTCGATATTGCCGAATGGTCCGGTCTCGCGTTTGGTACCGTTGCGGCCGTAGCCGCAGAGCTCCTGAACGCGGGTCCGCTGCGGTTCGCAGCCGAAGACCAGGCCACGACCATTGGGGGGGTAAAATAGGAAGGTCTTCGACGCAGGACCCGCAGGTAATCATGTTAGGTCACCATCCATGAGCGTACCCAACGCGCTGACCGTTGACGTAGAGGACTACTTTCACGTTGCGGCGCTGGCGCCGAACATACCTCGCGATAGCTGGACCTCGCTCGAGTCTCGCGTGGTCGGCAACACTCAGAAATTGCTCGCCATGTTCGAGCAGTTCGACGTCCGAGCGACCTTCTTCGTCCTCGGATGGGTAGCAGAGCGCCATCCGCAACTGGTCAGGGACATTGCCTCGCGAGGCCACGAAATCGCCTGCCATGGCTTCTCACACCGCCTCGTGTATGAGCAATCCCCGGAAGAGTTCTTCGAGGAGACGCTCCGCGCGAAGAACCTGCTAGAAGACATTACCGGGTCAGCGGTACTCGGATATCGCGCGGCGAGCTATTCAATAGTGCGCGAGTCTCTTTGGGCCCTCGACATCCTGGCGGAACTCGGATTCGTCTACGACTCGAGTATTTTTCCTGTGCATCATGATCGCTATGGCATCCCGAACGCCGAGCGGGTTCCGCACCGAATGTCCACTCCGACCGGAAAATCCATCGTCGAGTGGCCATTGGCGACGGCGAGCATTCTTGGATTCCGGCTGCCCGTGGCAGGAGGCGGGTACTTCAGACTATTGCCATATTGGTTGACGCGTTGGGGATTGGCATCCATCAACCGCCGCGAACGGCGACCATTCATCTTCTATTTGCACCCATGGGAGATTGATCCGGCGCAGCCGCGCGTTGCTGCGAGTTGGTTGTCGCAGTTTCGTCACTACACGAACCTGGGAAAATGCGAGGAGCGGTTGCGGCGTTTACTTGGCGAGTTCCAGTTCGGTACCGCGAGGGATGGCCTGGTTCAGATCGGCCTGCTCTCCAGCACAGGCAGGATCTGCTGATTCAACCCGAATCGGAGCACGCCATTTTCGGGATCTTGGGGTATGAGTTGCTCGTCGCGGTTGGTGACGGCCTACTAGGTTTTTTCGAATGACCAGCTGGCACAGGACTTGCGTAAGCAGTCGAGGCCGAGTCCCGATACCGGCGGCCAGATTTTCGGTGCAAGCGTCCCTGGAAGGTGACCTTTCTGCGAGGGTAATAGATGCGGACTGCAACAAAGGGTAGGAACGATGCTGGCTATGAGAACTCTGCTGTCGCCGGTAGGGCTTCATGCCGTTTCTGCGGCGCAGCGTTGCGCCACACGTTCGTGGATCTGGGCATGTCGCCGTTGTGCCAAACGCATATCGAGCCGCATCAGCTCAATCACATGGAGCCGTTTTATCCGCTCCATGTCTGGCTATGCCATGACTGCTTCTTGGTGCAGCTCGAGGAGTACGTTTCGCCGACTGACATATTCACCGAGTACGCCTACTTTTCCTCGTACTCTGATTCCTGGGTAGCGCATGCCAAGCGTTATGTGGATGCCGTTAGCGCGCGGTTCGGTCTCGATCGTTCGAAAAAGATCATGGAGATCGCGAGCAACGACGGCTACCTGTTGCAGCATTTCGTCCAGAAAGGGATTCCCGTACTCGGAATCGAGCCAGCCGCGAACGTCGCCAAAGTAGCGGTCGAGAAAGGAATTCCGACATTAGCAAAGTTCTTTGGCGTCGCCACAGCCAAGCATATCGTCGCCGAACACGGGCACGCCGATCTGCTGCTCGGCAACAACGTGCTCGCGCATGTGCCGGACATCAATGACTTCGTCGGCGGCATGAAGGTGCTGCTTCGCATGGGCGGCGTCATCACCATGGAATTCCCGCACCTGTTCCGCCTCATCGCAGAGAACCAGTTTGACACGATCTATCATGAGCATTTCTCCTATTTGTCATTCTATTCCGTGGAGAAGGTGTTCGCCGCTCACGGTCTCACATTGTTCGATGTCGAGGAACTGCCGACTCACGGGGGATCGCTGCGTATCTATGCGCGTCACGCCGAAGACAAGGCCAAATCCTTGAGCGAGCGCGCAACGAAGCTCCGGGAGCGCGAGCTGCACGACGGTGTAAACCGCATTGAGACCTACTCCTCCTTTGCCGAGCGGGTCAAGGAAACGAAACGTGCAATTCTGGATTTCCTCATCCGCGCCAAGCGCGCCGGCAAGACGGTCGTGGGCTATGGCGCGCCTGGAAAAGGAAACACGCTGTTGAACTACTGTGGCATTCGCCAGGATTTCATCGACTACACGGTGGACCGTAGTCCCCATAAACAAGGCAGGTATACACCCGGCACGCGCCTTCCCATTTACGATCCCGACAAGATTCGCGAGACTCGGCCGGATTACGTGTTCATACTGCCTTGGAACCTCAAGGATGAGATTACGGGTCAAATGGCGTATATCCGCGAGTGGGGCGGTCAGTTCGTGGTTCCAATCCCTGAAGTCAGGGTCCTGTAGCTTTCTAAACCAACCCAAGAACTCAATTTCACTACGATCTGTCCATGAAAATCCTTATCACTGGCACGGAGGGTTACATTGGCGCGCGTATGGCGCCCATCCTCGCAACGCGCGGCCACCAAGTCACCGGCCTCGACATCGGTTTCTATCGCGAAGGATGCCTGTATCTCGACCCTGTCGGCATGCCCAACGCTCCCCTCACCATCTTCAAAGACCTGCGCACGGTCGTGCCAAAGGACTTCGAGGGTTTCGACGCGGTCGTGCACCTTGCAGAATTGTCGAACGATCCGCTCGGCGAGAACCGGCCGGAGATAACTTTCAAGATCAATCACGAAGGTTCGGTGCGCATCGCCAAGGCCGCCAAACAGGCAGGCGTGAAGCGCTTTGTATACGCCTCCTCGTGCAGCGTGTACGGCTTCGGTTCGGGTGAAGACTTCCTCGACGAGACATCCCCGACCAAGCCCCAGACGGCGTACGCGAAATGCAAGGTCAACGTCGAGCAGGACGTAGGGCCTCTAGCCGACGGCAACTTCTGTGTGTCGTTTCTGCGCAACGCAACCGCCTATGGGCCTTCGCCGCGAATGCGCTTCGACATCGTATTGAACGACCTGTGCGCGCTCGCCTGGACGAAGAAGAAGATCGCCATGGTGAGTGACGGCAGTCCTTGGCGACCCATAGTCCACATCGAGGATATTATTGACGCGGTGCGGTGCACCCTGGACGCGCCGGCCGCTGCCGTAAACGGTGAGATATTCAACGTCGGCGCCACCAGCGAGAACTATCGGATCCGGGAGATCGCCGACATCGTCGCCCGCGCCTTTCCCGGTTGTGAAGTCTCATCCGGCCCACCCAGAGGCGACAATCGCAGCTATCGCGTGAATTTCGACAAGATCGCGTCGAAACTCCCCGGTTTCAAGGCGCGCTGGACCGCACAACGTGGTGCTGAAGAGCTTCGAAAGCTGTTCGAGCGCATTGAGTTCTCGCCGCAGACCTTCGAGTTCCGGGCCTTTACCCGCCTGAAGCAGCTGAAGTACCTTCAGCGAACCGGGCAGATCAATGAGGATTTGATTTGGGCCGGCATGTGACGATTCGGAATGCATTGACAATTGGGTTGGATTAAGAGGGTGCGTGCGCCATGAAAGTGGTACTGTTTTGCGGCGGTCTCGGCACGCGTCTGCGCGAGCACTCGGACACGATTCCGAAACCGCTCGTAAATATCGGTTATCGGCCGATTCTTTGGCACCTGATGCGTTACTACGCACACTTCGGACACAGGGATTTCATCTTGTGCCTGGGCTACCGAGGTGACATGATTCGAGAATTTTTTCTGGACTATCGTGCGGCAATGTCGACGGATTTCGTGCTGTCGGAAGGGGGGCGTCGCATCGAGCTCTTCGAGGAAGGTGTTGTCGACTGGCGAATCACGTTCGTCGACACCGGGATGCACTCCAATCTCGGACAGCGGCTGATGCGCGTGAAGCATCTGCTCAAGGACGAGGAGATGTTCCTTGCCAACTATTCGGATGGACTGAGCGATCTTCCATTGGACCAACACGTGGCGAAATTCCGCGAGGGCGACGCGGTTGCCGGGTTCATGTCGGTTCGGCCTTCACAAAGTTTCCACGCCGTGCAGGCGGACGACCGCGGCACAGTAACTGCCATCGAGCCGGTCAGTGCTTCTGATTACTGGGTCAACGGCGGCTTCTTTTGCATGCGGCAAAAGATCTTCGATTACATCCGGCCAGGCGAAGAGCTCGTCGAGCAGCCTTTCAAACGACTCCTTGCCGAGAAAAGGTTGTCCACGCTGAAATACGAAGGGTACTTTGGCGCCATGGATACATTCAAGGACAAGATCACGCTCGATCGTATGGAAGCGCGCGGCGACTGTCCCTGGATGGTTTGGAAGTCCGCGAAGTAAGTGTTCCGGCGACCTTGTTTCTTTCTTGCCGGAGCCTGACGTAGCATGCGTGCCCTCTGTTCGTCGGAAGCACTCGCGCGGCCATGCTGCGACTAATACCTGAAGTCCGCTCGGGTCGACCTTTGCGACTGCTGTGCATCGGCGCGCATAGCGACGACCTTGAGATCGGCTGCGGCGGGACCGTGCTGACCTGGCTGGCGAGCATGCCCGCCATCGAGGTGACGTGGGTTATCCTCAGTGCAGAGGGCGCGCGGGCTACGGAGGCGCGGGGCAGTGCGCGTGCGTTATTGAGACGCGCAGCTGTGCACAAGGTCGTCGTTGCAGACTTCCGAGACGGTTTCCTGCCGGCACAGTACGCCGATGTGAAGTCTTTTTTCGAGGATCTGAAGGGGAAAGTCGATCCGGATATTGTTTTTACGCACTGGTTACAGGATCGACATCAGGACCATCGCTTTGCTGCCGAACTTACATGGAACACATTCCGTAATCATCTCGTGCTCGAATACGAGATTGCCAAGTATGAGGGCGATCTAGGGCTGCCAAATGCGTACGTACCGGTTCCCAGTTCGCTTGCACGTCGCAAAGCCAGCCATCTTGGACGCTATTTCTCATCCCAACGCAGCAAGGATTGGTTCGTTGCCGACAACTTTCTTGCCCTAATGCGCATACGCGGGATGGAATGTCGCGCAGCCAGTGGATTCGCCGAGGCGTTCCATGTACGCAAATTTGTCTTCTAGTCGAATCTGATCCATCCAGGCCGGCCAGCCAGCGACTATGAACAAGCCGCCTCTGATAAGCATTGGCATCCCAGCCTATAACGCCGGGGCCAGCATCGGTTCGACAATCGAAGGACTGTTGGCACAAAGCTTCGGTGATTTCGAACTGATTATCAGCGACAATGCATCAATTGACTCGACGCGCGACGTTGTCGAGGAGTACAGACTACGTGACGGCCGCATCCGTTACGAGCGGCAGTCGGTTAACGTTGGCGCAAACGCGAATTACAGCCATGTCGTGCGCCGCGCGCGCGGGGAATTCTTCAAGTGGTCCTCGTCGAGCGACTGGTGCGCACCCACTTTTCTGGAGCGCTGCTTGAAGGAGCTTTTGGCGCACGGTGACACCGTGCTGGTGGCGCCGCGTACGCGTTTGTTTCAAGGCACGCCAAGCACGTCGCAAGATTACGCGTTTGACATCGAGATTCTCGACGAAACGCCGCTTGCGCGGTTCGCTCGGCTGCACTCCACGCTGCGCCTGAACAATGCGATGAACGGGCTGATCCGAATGTCGGCGCTGCGCCGCACGCGACTGGCGGAGCCTTACCTCGGTGCCGATGTCGTGCTGATGGGTCATCTCGCGCTGCTTGGAAAGTTCCGGCTTCTCCCTGAGCGCCTGTTCTATCGACGAATGGAAGCTGCGTTCGCCACTGCCCTGCAAACTCCAGCGGCCGTCTTGAAGCATCACTATCCGCAGCCGAGTGCGCGCACTCTGCTGCAAGGCAGCAAGCAGCTGATGGGCCGGGTGCGCGCGGCGCTTTCAGCCCCTATGCCAATCGGCCAGAAGCTGCGCTCCCTCATCTATGTCGCAAAGACCTGTTACTGGGACCGCACGGCCGTCCTTCAGGACCTGCGGGGTATATGGCACTACTTCATCCGCGGGACTCGGCCCGAATAAGTATCGTCTCGACGTTCGCCCTGCAGGTAGAACCTTCACTCATGCATGAGAATCACCGTTTTGGCTGGGACAGATTCGCGACCGATCACGGGAATGGCTGCCCGTATCAGCTGTCAGCTTGGACCGAAGTGATTGCTCGGAGCTACTCGCACGACACCGACTATCTCGTTGCGACGATTGCGCCCGGCGGGACGAACGTGAAAGTGACGCGCGTCAACGAAGCGAGCGAGGCCTGTCCAGATTCGATTGGCGACGACACCGTGCTTGGCATCCTGCCGTTGGTGCACATAGAACACTGGTTGTTTGGGAATAGCCTGGTTTCAATGCCCTTTTGCGATGCGGGTGGGGTGCTCGCCAGGGATGGGCTTATCGAACGAATGCTGGTCGAGCATGGTTTACGGATTGCCGATGCGCTGCACGTTCCGGTGCTCGAGCTTCGGCAGTATCAACCCCTCGCCTGCATGGATGACCGCGGCTTCACTGGTGAGGTTTCGGCGTCTGGACAACGCGATGTCCGAGCGGTCCCAGGCTGGCGAGTATCGACGCCGGCTGCGGGCAACAAGGTTCGCATGCTCCTAGCCCTTCCGGAAAGTCCGGACGCGCTCATGCAGTCCTTCAAGGCCAAGCTCCGAAGCCAGATTCGAAAGCCGATCAAGGATGGGCTGACTGTCAGGGTCGGTGGCGTCGATCTGCTCGATGACTTCTACGATGTTTTCGCCGCCAACATGCGCGATCTGGGTTCGCCGGTGCACTCCAAGCGGTTCATCCTGCAGATTCTCCTCGGCTTTCCGGGGAGGGCAAACATCTTCGTTGTCTACGGAAAGAGTGTTCCCATGGCTTGCAGCCTGACGCTCGGCTTCAACGGCATGCTGTCAAACCCGTGGGCTTCGTCCCTGAGACGGTATGGCCAGTTTGCCCCCAACATGCTTCTATATTGGGCGATGCTCGAATACGCGTGCCGGCAAGGCCACCGGACGTTTGACTTCGGCAGATCGACCGTCGACGAAGGCACTTACCGATTCAAGGAGCAGTGGGGCGCCAAACCTGCACCCCTTTACTGGTACAAATTTTCCCGGAATAACCGTTCCTCAAATGAAATGAATTCGGACGGGCGCTGGATGAATCGCGCAATGGAGTGCTGGAAGCGACTGCCGGTCCCGGTAACGCGGGTGCTCGGCCCGAAGATCCGCCAGTACATCAGCCTGTAAGCCAGGCCGCACCGGTGAGAGTTCTCTTCCTCGCACATCGGATACCGTTTCCACCCAACAAGGGGGACAAGATCCGTGCGTTCAATATCCTGAAGTACCTGACAAAACGCCACGAAGTCTCCCTTGCGTGTCTGGTGGACGACGCAAGCGATCTGCAGTTCGTGCCGGAGATCGATCGGCGCGTGAACCGCCTGGTTTTCGATCGGATTCGACCGCAGGTGAAAAAGCTGCTTGCCTTGCGCGGCCTGCTCCAGTCCCGCCCAATCACCGTGGGCTATTTCTACACGCCGGTCCTGCAGAGGCAGATCGACGACATCATCGACGCAGTGGACATCGATGCATTCGTGTGCTCCTCGTCACCCATGGCGGAGTACCTGTTTCGGTCACGTCATGCCGACACCAAAATCCGTGCCGGTATCAAGGTCATGGATCTCATCGACGTCGACTCGTGCAAGTGGCGGCAGTATGCCGAGCAGAGTCCGGTGTGGACTTCCTGGATCTATCGCTACGAAGCCGAGTATCTGGCTGAATACGAAAAGCGCATCGCACGGATATTCGATCATGTTCTCGTCGTCAGCGAACAGGAAAAAAGCGTCTTTCCCGGGGGCGGCAATACGCCGAATCTCCAGGCCATGTCGAACGGTGTTGATCTGGAGTTTTTCAAGCCGGATCAACCTGGAACCCATGCTCCGGCGCGTCCGACGCTAGTCTTCACGGGGGCGATGGACTACAGGCCGAACATCGAGGGGATCAGGTGGTTTGTCGAATCGGTGTTTCCGCGTATACAGGTCGCGGTTCCCGATGTTGAGTTGTTGATCGTGGGAAACAAGCCCACACCGGAAGTCGTGCGACTGGGGCGATTGCGGGGCGTCGCGGTAACGGGTTTCGTCGAGGATGTACGCGAGTACCTGGCCAGGGCGAGTGTGTCCATTGTCCCCTTGCGGGTCGCCCGCGGAATCCAGAACAAGGTTCTGGAGGCGATGGCGATGGGCAAGGCCGTTGTCTGTACGCCGCAGGCGCACGAAGGGATACGCGCTACGCCGGGCAAGGAACTAGTCGTCGCCGAGGGCACGGACGATTTTTCGGCTGCGACGATCGATCTTCTATTGGACCAGGGCAAGGCCGGGCGACTTGGGCTGGCGGCGAGACAGTGCGTGGAAAGGGAGTACTCCTGGGAAGACAACCTGCGATTGCTGGATAGGATTCTTCCCGGGAGAAGCGCTGTAGCACGGCCGACCGAACCCGCTCCCGGGCTTGGTCGCGGTGCCGGCGCTGCACGAGGGTGAGATCTGCATGAAATCGGGCGCCCTGCCCTCGCAGGAATTCGTCGCTAGGTTGCGCGTCGAGGAGAGCCTTGGCCGGATTCGGAAGAATGAGCCCGTTCGCGTGGGTGTTCCCTTTCCACGCGGCCTCGTTTTCGATGCGAAAGAAGTCGCGCTCTTCGACCAACACGCACACGTGGTTCCACACCAGTGTCGTGTCCTGGCTTCCTGGCCGGATCAAAGCGTCAAGTGGATGTTGATCGACGCGCTCGTGTGCGTCGAAGCCAATGAACGCGCCGTGCTATCGGTGCGCCGAAAGACGTCGATTGAGAATACGGCTCAGGGTCGCGCCACTTCCGGATTGAATATCGCCGAGGAAGCTGGCCGGCTGGTAGTCAATACCGGGGCGGGACAGTTCTGCGTAGGACGCGATTTCTTCGGTCCGCTGCAGGCCGCCCTGCTGGGCTCGACCGAGCTGCTGGCGACAGTTGGCTCGGAGATCCGGCTGCGCACGGCTGACGGTACAGAGTATGTTCCAGTCGTCGATTCGGTGCGGCTGGAAGAGAGCGGTTCGGTCAGGGCGTCGATTCTTGTCGAAGGCGGATTCGCTCATCGCGGTCGACGAAATCCATTGCTGTTCAAGTCGCGGCTGGTCTTCTTTGCGGGCTCGACCTGCGTGACCTTGGAATTTCAGATAAGGAATCCGCAGGCGGCACACCATCCGGGCGGCTTGTGGGATCTCGGCGATGGTGGATCCTGCTCATTCACGGATCTGTCAATTCGCCTCTATCCTCGTGATCCGGCCCGGGAGGTCGAGTGGTACGCGGAGGTTCCGACCTCCGCGCAGCGTATTGGCAATCCGAATTTCAGTCTCTATCAGGATTCGAGCGGCGGTGTGAACTGGGACTCGCCGAATCACGTGGACTTCGCGAACAAGCTCACGGTGTCGCATCCGGGATACCAGGTAAAAGCAGGTCCTCCGGGTGAATCTAAGCTGATTGGTGAGGGGCGCAGGGCAACTCCGTGTCTCCGGATCTCGAATGAAGCCGGCTGGATCGCCGCAACGACAAAGGATTTCTGGCAGAACTTCCCCAAAGCCCTGCGCCTGGAAGACGGAGCACTGAGCATCGGGCTGTTTCCCGCGGAATCCGCCGCCGGGTTCGAGCTGCAGGGCGGCGAGCAAAAGCGGCATACCGTCTTCTTCGATTTTGGACTGCACGGCCGCGAGCCGGTGATTCCCTTGATGCAAGAACCGCTGGCAGTGAGCCTCGACCCCGCGTGGGTCGAGCAATGCGGGGTGATCTGGTGTTTTGCCGCAGCCGAGCACGACACCGACCAGGACCATTCGAATTACGTCGGCAGCATAATCGAGGGCCCGAACTCCTTCTTTCGCAAGCGCGAGGTGGCCGACGAATATGGCTGGCGCAACTTTGGCGATTTGTATGCCGATCACGAAGCCGTCCACCACCGCGGGCCCAAACCCATGGTCTCGCACTACAACAATCAATACGACTTCATCTACGGGTCGGCAATCCAGTTTCTGCGGACCGGCGACTCACGCTGGCAACGGTTGATGGAAGATGCAGCGCGGCACATGATCGACATTGACATCTACCATACCGCTGAAGATCGTGCCGCCTACAACGGTGGACTTTTCTGGCACACCGACCATTACAAGGATGCAGCCACAAGCAGCCATCGATCCTACAGCCGGCGTAACGGCGGTCGCGGCTATGGGGGCGGGCCCAGCAACGAGAACAACTACACCTCCGGCTTACTGCATTACCACTATCTCACCGGCGATCCAGAGGCGGCGGATGCGGTACTTGAGCTTGCGAACTGGGTATTCGCGATGGACGATGGGTCGCTCAACCTGTTCGGAGTGATCGATTCCGGCCCTACCGGCCTGGCCAGCAAGACCGTCAGTCGCGACTACCACGGCCCGGGAAGGGGGGGCGGCAATTCCATCAACGCGCTGCTGGATGCGTACAAGCTACGCAATGATCGAAGGTTCGTGGTGAAGGCGGAGGAACTGATTCAGCGGTGCATCCACCCTGCCGACAACATTCAGGCGCTCAGGCTGGACGAACCGGAAACCCGATGGTCCTACCTGGTGTTCCTGCAGGCTCTCGGCAAGTATCTCGAGCTGAAGCTGGAATTGGGAGAAGATGACTACTGCTACCACTATACGCGTGCGAGCCTGCTGCGCTATGCGGACTGGATGTTGGATAACGAAGTCCCGTACAAGGACGTCCTGCACAAGGTCGAGATTCCTACCGAGACGTGGCCCGCGCAAGACATCCGGAAATGCCATGTGCTGTACCTTGCGTCGAAGTACGCGGATCCCGCGTTGCGCGCCACACTGAAGCGGCGGGCCGCGTATTTCTTCGAGCGATGCATTCGGGATCTCCTCAGTTTCGACACCGCCTACCTCACGCGCCCCCTGGTCATCCTGTGCGTGTATGGGTACGTCCATTCTTTTTTCCAGAAGCAAGCAGATCCACCCGTCCTCAACGCCGCTCACGGGTACGAGTTCGGCGAGCCACTAATTTTCCATTCGCAACGGGATCGTCTCAAGATCGAACTCAAACGGAAGTGGCTTCTCGCATCCACCGAAGTCGGGCGGATGCTGCGAGCCGAATGGCTGCGCGTCAGGAATTGGATCGGTCCGTCGCGGTGATCGGCCGACGTCGCGCCATTGCATTCGCTCTGAGCCGCACCAGGGGAGTCATATGACCGATTCCCGTGATACATCGAGTTCATCAGTCCGCCCGACTCTTGCCTATGTCGTAAACAGCCTCAACCCTGGGGGCGCGGAGAAACTCGTTGTGGAGATGAGCCGGTCCTTCCGTTCGGAATTCCAGGTCGTGGTACTGTGCCTGGACGAACCCGGGTTATGGGCCGACGATCTTCGCTCCGTGGGAATCCCGGTGCATTGCCTGTGGCGACAGCCAGGACTCGATTTCGCCGTAGCGGTTCGGCTGGCGAACTACTTCCGTCGCTTTAACGCGCGGATTGTCCACGCACATCAAACCACTCCGTGGTTCTACGCCGCGCTCTCGCGCCTGCTGCATTCTCAACCGAGACTGCTGTTCGAGGAGCACGGGCGATTTTTTCCTGAAGTAAAGAATCTGAAGAGAATCCTGGTGAATCGACTGCTGGTCAGGAAGTTGACCCATCGTTTTGTTGCCGTCTCCCAGGATATACGCGAACGTCTCCGGGAATACGAGGGACTTGACGCCGACAGAATCGAGGTGATCTACAACGGTGTAAGAACCGAGCCGCTGCTTGGGTCCAGCGAAAGAGAAGTGTTACGCGGTGAACTGGGGTTTACACCAGACTCTTTCGTCGTCGGTACGGTTGGGCGTTTCGACCCCATCAAGAATCTTCCCATGCTGGTCGCCAGCCTCGCGCGCGCCGGCAAGGACGTCGACACCCTGCGCGGCCTCCTCGTTGGCGATGGACCGGTATTCCAGGAAATCCGTTCACTGGTTGAGAAAACGGGACTGCACGATCGCGTCCGCCTGACCGGGTTTCGCAGCGACGCCCGGAAACTGATTGGATGCATGGATCTGTTCGTACTCTCCAGTTTCAGCGAGGGAACGTCGATGGCATTGCTCGAGGCCATGATGGCGGGAGTCCCGGTTGCAGTAACCAGAGTCGGGGGCAATCCGGAGATCGTAGTTGACGGAGAATCGGGCTGGGTGGTTCCGTCGAATTCAGTCGGTGCGCTGACTGCAGCGATTGTGGAGTCCGCAAGCAATGCACAGAAGCGCCAACAGATTGCCGCAGCCGGCAAGCATCGTTTCGAAAACCAGTTCGCGTTTGACCGTATGATCGAGAACTACAGGAAGCAGTATCGAACGCTGCTGCCGATGACCACATGACTGCCGGTGGGGTGGCAATCGAAATGTCCGCGAAGCGGTTCCTCAAGAGGCTGTTGTTCGGCACCTCCCTTGTCATGGTTTCGCCCATGATTTTGGCGGCATGGATCGAAGACAGGGCGGCAAAGGGCGAGGCCGTATTCGTCTTCCTGACCCAACTTCTTGCGCTGATTCCGGGGCTCGTCGGGACCTACCTGAGGGGGGCGTATTACTACGGCACGCTCGAGGACTGCTCTTGGCAGGTCCATGTTGGATTCGGGTCCGTGTTTACGTATCGGGGCGCGTCTGTGGGACCGCATGTCTCTATGGGTGCGTACTGTGTCATCGGCCACGCCCGCATTGGGGACCACGTTATGATGGCGAGCCGGATCAGCATACCCAGCGGCAGGAGGCAACACATCGACGAATCCGGGAAATTGTCATCTGAGCCGAGATTCGAGAGCGTGGCGGTGGGCAGGGGAAGCTGGATCGGAGAAGGCGCGATCATCATGGCAAACGTCGGCGAGCACTGCATCGTTTCCGCAGGTGCGGTAATTGTCAATGAAATGCCCGGATCAAGCCTTCTCGCCGGCAATCCCGCTACCGTAGTAAGGGCATTGAACGCTGGCACATGACTTGCGGGTGAACTAGACCATGTGCGGGATTGCGGGATTTGTCGATTTTGGCGGGCACGCGAAGGACGAGGCGCATGCCCGAGTCAGGCGCATGGCCGATTCGATAATCCATCGTGGACCCGACGAAGAGGGGATCTATGTCGACGACTTCGCTGCGCTCGGCCATCGCAGGCTTTCGATCATCGATTTGAGCAGCGGACAGCAGCCGATGGGTGTCCTCGACGGGAAAGTGACCATCGTATTCAACGGTGAAATCTACAATTTCGTCGAGTTGCGCGCCGCGCTCGAGGCCAGAGGGCACCGCTTCAGGACCCAAAGTGATACCGAAGTCATTCTCGTCGCGTACCTCGAATGGGGAGAGCATTGTGTCGAACGGCTCAACGGCATGTTCGCTTTTGCCATCTGGGATGCACGGGTCAGGCGGTTGGTGCTTGCCCGGGACCGCGTGGGCAAGAAACCGCTTTACTACTACCGCAAGGGATCGCTGGTCGCATTTGCTTCGGAGCTCAAGGCGCTGCGAGCCGGGGAACTCTGTCCGGATACGGTGGATCCAGAGGCCCTTGATTGCTACTTCTCGTTGGGTTACATACCGGCGCCGAGAACAATCTACAAAGGTGTCAGAAAGCTTCGCGCCGCGCGATGCCTCACGATTTCCGGCACCAACGAAAGCGAGCGGCAGTATTGGCAGCTGAGTTTCGCCGATCCGGTTGCGAGGTCGCTGGAAGAGGCGACGGAGGAATTCGAGCCGTTGCTGGATGATGCCGTCAAGTGCCGTTTGATGAGCGAGGTGCCGCTGGGCGCCTTTCTCTCGGGCGGGATCGATTCGTCGCTTGTTGTGTCGTCGATGGCCCGTTTGCTTCAACGCCCCGCAATTACCAATTCGATTGGCTTCGAAGACCAACAGTTCAATGAGCTACCGGTCGCCGGTGCGATTGCCGCGCATTTGAGAACCGAGCACCACGAACATGTCGTTAAGCCGAAGGCGGTCGACGTGCTCGAGAGGATCGCGTGGCACTTCGATGAGCCGCTGGCGGATTCCAGCGCCGTACCGACCTGGTACGTATGCGAGATGGCGAAGCGCACGGTCACGGTGGCGCTGTCCGGGGACGGCGGTGACGAGAGCTTCGGTGGATACACGTTTCGTTATCTCCCGCACATGCTGGAGGCGAAAATCAGGGCCGCGATACCGGCGTCGGTCCGTCATGTCGTATTTGGAACACTGGGGACCCTCTGGCCGGGATCGGCGAAGCTGCCGAAGCCGCTGAGATTAAAAACGATTTTCGAAAACCTTTCCAAAGGCGATGCGGAGGCCTTCTATTGCGATCTGGCGTTTCTTCGCAACGACACGCGAGACGCGCTGTATTCACCCGATTTCATCGTGGAGCTGCGGGGCTTCACGCCAATGGAGACGGTCCAACCCTACTATTCGCAAAGCGACGCCAAAGACGCGTTGGGCCGCAGCCAGAATGCGGATATCCATTCCTACATGACCGACGACGTGCTGGTGAAGGTTGACCGGATGAGCATGGCCCATTCCCTCGAGGTCCGCTGCCCGCTGCTGGACCACCGCATCATCGAATTTGCCGCTAAGCTGCCGGCCGGGCTGAAGGTGAACGCGCGGGGCGGGAAACGGCTGTTGCGTGCAATGGCCGCGCGGCGCTTGCCTGCCGAGATCCTCAATCGGCCGAAGCGGGGATTCTCCATTCCGGCGGCACGCTGGCTGCGCAATGAGCTGCGGCCACTGGCTGAAAGTATCATCCTCGATCGCAACCGCTTTTTCTCCAATGTCCTGAATGAGGGGAAGATCAGGCAGATGTGGCGGGAGCACTTGAGCGAGGCCAGAGACCACAGCGTGTTTCTCTGGGGCCTGATGATGCTGGGGTTGTGGGAAACAAAGAGCCTCGCGCCGGCATCGCCGCGATTGGGCATCGCACCCGTCCAAGAGATCTCATAGCCGGACATGTCGAAGAGGATTCGGGTACTGCAGTTGGGAAATGCGACCGGACTGTACGGAGCGGAGCGTTGGATCCTGGCCTTGGGAAGGCATCTCCGTCATGGCCGGATCGAGCCCGTAATCGGTGTCATCAAGGACAGCCAGGGGGACGCACCGGCGCTCTGCGTGGAGGCTGCCCGCTTGGGCATCCGTACGCATGTGTTCGAGTCGTACGGGAGGTTGAGTCGCACGGCGATAGGGCAATTGAGGGATTTCATGCGCGATCACGAAATAGACATCCTGCACACGCATGGCTACAAGACTGACGTCATCGGATTTCTTGCGGTGCGGGGTACGAAACGCAAGATTGTGTCGACCCCGCATGGATGGAGTGCCAACGCCGGCATTAAGGTGCAGCTATACGAGGCACTGGATCGCCTGGTGTTTCGATTCTTTGATGCGGTGGTCCCGCTGTCCTCCGACCTCTACGAAGGCTTGCTCCGCTTTCCGGGACTCAGAGCGAAGTTGCGCCTCATACGCAACGGGGTGGATTTGTCCGAGGTCGACTCCGTAACCCAAAGATCGCCGGAACTTCAGGCTTGGAAGTCCCAGGGCAGCGTAATTGTGGGCTATATCGGCCAAGTCATACCGCGCAAGGGGCTGGATACCCTGTTGCGTGCATTCAGCAAGCTGGATATTCCCGGCAAGCGCCTGTGTATTGTCGGCGAAGGACCTCAGCGGCTCGAACTCGAACGGCTTGCAAACCGGATCGGGGAGAAGGACCGGGTGCACTTTTTCGGGTTTCGTGACGACAGGATTGCCCTGATGAAGTGCTTCGACGTCTTCGTGCTGCCCTCGAGGCTGGAAGGAATCCCGCGTTGCGTTCTCGAGGCGATGGCGGCGCGAGTGCCGGTTGTCGCGACCGATATTCCAGGCTGTCGCGTGCTGGTTGAAGACAACGTCACGGGTATGCTGTTTCCGGTCGACGATCACATTGGTCTGGCGAAGAAGCTTCGCCTTTTGCTTGGAAACGACGGACTGAGAGACTCAATGGCAGACGCCGGGCATCGTCTGGTCAGGAGGGACTATTCGGCCGAAACAATGGCGGAAAAGTACGCCGAACTGTATGTGGAACTGGCTGGAGGTGATGGGCCAGGCGACACCAGCTTGGTGCAACGCGTCGGCGGCTGAGCAACCCTCTCAATGTTTCCGGAAGATCCCGCTGCGAGTCGGCTCCAGGTCATGCAGGGCGCAGGCCGATCGGCGCTTGCTGACGCGGCAAAGCTGGGCAGCGCAACTCTCGATGAACGTCACGGCCGCGGGGCGTCAGCCCATCAGTAGAAGCCATGCGCGAACTTATCTTGAACGCCGTCGTAGGTGTGGTCCTGCTGCTGGGCCTGTTCTCAGCGCCAGGTTCCGTCCTCGTTCTGAACTGGATCTGGTTTCAGCGCCCCGGAGATTTTTCCTTTGAGGCATTGAGTACGATGCCTCTATTTACGATAGCACTTGGCATAGCGATCGTCTCCAACGTGGCCCGCGGGCAGTTTCGCCCTCGATTTCCTCCTATTCTTGTGGTGTTTCTGGCGTTGCTGTGCTGGATCACCCTTAGTGCGGTCTACGCCCATAACGAGCAGCAAGCTTGGCAGGCATATCGAAGGTTTCTTCCCTCAATGTGGCTCGCGCCAATTGTGCTCTTTGCCACGATTCATGACTTGCGTCTCTTGCGGTGGACCATGTGGGTCGCTGCGGGGAGCATCGGTTTGACCGCCGTCAAGACGAGCGCTGTTCTTACGGCCCAAGGGGGCTCGTATTTGACGCAGCAGATCTCCGGATTCGTCGGGGACAACAACGTCTTCGGGCTGGTGCTTTGTCTGGTCGTGGCGATGCTCATGGGCTTGCGGACAACCTTGCCGAAGAAACAGTGGGTGCGACCCGCCTTTTTCGGAGCCCTCGCGCTGGTCTTGCTTTGCATCGTCTATACGAGGTCTCGAGGCGCTTTTGCTTCCGTGGGGATTATTCTATTTTGTGGCGCAATCCTCAGCGACCGACCCGCTCGCAATGTGTTTCTCTTGGTGATTGCCGTCACGGGAGCATACATAGCGATCCCCTCGGAGTACTTTGAGCGCTTGTCAACTTTGGGAAACCTTGAGTTGGACGAATCAGCACAGGGGCGGTTCGAAAACTGGGACCTGGCATGGCGCGCGGCCCTGGAAAATCCCATTCTCGGGGTCGGTCCGGAGAATCACATGGCCTACAATGCGGCCCTCCAGCCCGGCGTTACCATCAGAGTCGCTCACAGCATCTACTTTCAGGTCCTTGGAGAGCTTGGTTTCGTCGGGCTTGGACTCTATCTCTTGTTTGTCTGGATCGGACTAAGAACGCTCTACAGAACCTGGCGCGAGATGATTCCCGTCGTCGAAAGCCATCCCGATCTGGCGTGGGTCCGCGATACAGCGTTCTGGCTGACGTGCGGCTACATCGGATATATCTTTGGCTCGGCTTTGTTGAACATGCTCTACATTGAGTTCCCGTGGTATGCCATTTTCTATGGGACCATGTTGCGACCGTTGGTCAATCGGGAGCTGGCGGCGAGACAGGGGGCGGCACAGGTCTCGCCTCCTGCCTGAACTACATTGCCTCAACCAAAGACGGGTAACGTCGGGATTCTGATGGCAAGTGAGCGGCAGGCCGGCGGTCGCTGGCTAGAAGGTCGCGTCATTCATGAAGCCGGGGCTACGCGACACAGCATCGCTGAGGGAATGTCTGCGGGGGTGCTGAAGAGCCTGCGCATCGCTGCCTGAATCCGGCTCAAGCCGGATTCGGCGAGCAGGAATCCTGCGTGGGCGAGTTTCGTCGACGCGGTTGGTTCGCTCAGGGATGCCAGCGGAGGGACTGGGCCGCACACGAAACCGTTGATTCCGGTTCGGATTGTCGTGCAGGGTGCGGCGGGCAGGGGCCAGGCGGGGCTGCCGTCGTTGTACACCTGAAAATCATCGCCGGCGACGCCATTGTAATTGTAGACGCGGACTTCATTCTTAACGCCGGTACAAATAGAAGATACACTCGCGACGTCCCAAACCATGCCGATGGTCCTGAGAGGCTGTCCCGGCGGCGCAGCGAACCGGGTGTTGTTGATCACCACCAGTTTGTCCTCCATCCAGCAGCCATTGACCGATCCGACGATCGGGACGTTGACGTTTTGCAGGTTACGCAGGAACGAATTCTCTATGGTCAGATTGGGTACCGGGCTACCGTGTCCTGCTTCCGGGGCGATGATGCCTTCCTGCATCCCCTGAATGTCGGAATTGCGGATGACGATGGCCTTCGCCATGTAGTCGGCGAAGAACACGCCGTCACCGCAGCAGCGGCTGACGCCATCGACGTAATTTCCGCGGATCTTCAGCCCGTCGAAGGTCACTTTCGCTCCCGGATAGATGTAGACCGCCTTGTTGTAGACGTGCCAGGCGGTGAAATTCTTCACCACGCTCTCCAGCTCGTTCGGATAAGGCGCGCTCGGATCCAGGGAGTTGATCCACCAATAGGTCATGCCGCCCTGCATGGCCCCGTAGGCTTCGTTGTTCTCGAACTGGAGCAGCGGCATATTGTTGCCGTTCCTGGCCGTGAATTGGCCGGCCACGGTCGTATCAGCCCCCTTGAAGTTGGGCACCGCGATGCTGCCCAGCTTGCGGAACTGCAAGGCGAACCCCATGGAGGCTTCCGTCGTGGGATTCTGATAATTGGCCGCGACGTTGTTCCTCACGTAGTTGTTGGGGCCCCTGAACCAGAAGCCCACGCCCTCGGTGCCCATGGCCATTCGCGCCTGGTCCTGGGGCTCGGCTGCGCCGGGCTCATCGGGCTCGCCGATGCCGCGCAGCGCGAAGTTGTGGTCGAACACGTTGAAGCTCTCTGACCCGTCTTCGGTCGCGATCGCCGAACCGTTGTAGTTGTAGACGACGTTGTCCTGGATCAATCCGTAGTGGCTGCCGTGGACGGCGATGCCCCATTTGAACTTCGTCTCCACCGAACCGCCATCCACCGCGTTGCCCACCAGGGTGAACTGGTAGCCGTTGGTCGGCGTGGGAAGCGGGCCGCTCAAGCGATGGATGTGGACCGGATAGCGGCCGATGTGATTGGTCGTGTTGTCCAGGGGCAAATAGGTGGTGCGCCCCATGTCCCTGAACAGGGCGTAGCGGATGTCGACGTCGGCTGCGCGAGTGCCCAGCATGTGCCCGCGGGTGCCCGAGGGATTCTCCGAGCGGATCACCACGTTCCGCGTGAGGTTCCCGACGTGTGGCAGGAGTACTTCCGGCGTACTGTTCTCCAACACGGCGTGCGCGCCCAGGTGGTCATAGGTCAAGGCGCTGTTGAGCGCGAGGGTCGTGCCCGAAATGGCCAGCACCGTCCGTTCTTCCCACTGGTTGACGGCGTTGCGCCAGCCGTTGGCGGGGGTGACTTCGCTTTCCTTGATGTGACGGGTATCGGGCAGGACGAGTCGGTCACCGATCTGCCACCCCGAGACCGGCGCCGACAGCGTCAAGGTAGTGTCGTTCGCGTTCGGTTCGGTTGCGAGGCGCACGAACGTCGGCGTCTTCACGCTGCCGTGCATCGTCAATTTCCCGAACTCTCGGACAATGATCCCCGTTCCGAACTGATCCGGGTCGGCAACGCCGCTGCCCAGCGGCGAATTGGCGATGACGATCTGGGCGGTGACGTTCGCGTCGATCGGGGCGGCGGCGGTGCCCACTTCCAGCACTCCGGTGCTCATCACCTGGAGGTTGGTGACCCTCAGGCTGGTGTTGACGGCGGGGGAGAACGCCAGCTTGCCGTTGACCGAGATCGTGTACGCGGTCGCGCTCGTGTCATTGATGGTGACGGTATGGCCCTGGCCGATCTTCGCGACATTGCTGAAGGTAGGAACGCTGCCTACCCAGGTCGCCGGATCGGACCAGAGGCCACTCTGCGCCGACTGGATGATCGCGTGGACAGAGTCCGCCGAAAAATCCGGAATGTTGTCCGTTCCGGGCACCGGGGGCGGGGGAACGGGAGGCGGGGGGCTGGGGGGTGGCGGCGTGACAGGTGGCGTGCCGGTGACGGGTGCTGTCGAGGTGCTCCATCCACCCGCTTCGCCCCCTCCGCAAGCGGACGTGAGGATGGCCGCGACAATAGCCGGTATGATCCACCACAAGTTCCGCGTCGTCCTGTCCATCGTCGGTCCCGTCTGAGAGGAGAAGCCGGGCACCCCTTTTGAATGCGCCCTGCATGTGACGCCCGATCACCGCTCCCTGCCGCCCGATCGGTCCGCCAGCACGCGTTCGGGCACCCGAAACGCGCTTTCCGGGCGCCCCCAATGGGCGTACATCAGATAGTCCGGTTCCGGGCATACCAGGTCAACGCACCAACGGTGGAATCTGTGCAATCAGTCACGTTGCGCTCTCACGGTCGCATGACAGCAAATTGCCCTATCATGAAGTCGCCGTGAAAGTGACACAGTTCGGCACAATTCTTGCTACTTCCTAGCTGTCAACAGGAGCATTTCTGTGAACCCGAATGAGATCCAAGAGCTGGTGCTTCGCGCAATCCGGAACATCAACATGGCGCGGAAGCCGGACGCGCAGATTGAGGCGTCGCCGACTGCGCGGCTGTTCGGTGGCGGAAGCCCTCTCGACTCGCTGGGCCTCGTGTCGCTGCTCATCGACATCGAAGAGGCGCTTCAGGACCGGGGTCAGAACGTCACGCTCAGCGACGCGCGAGCGATGTCGCAGGCCCGGAGCCCGTTCCGGAGCGTCGACGCGCTGGTGACCTACATCCAGGAAAGCCTCCACGCGACCCAGTGATGACTTCGCGGCATCTACTGATCACCGGGGCCAGCCGGGGCATCGGCGCACACCTGGTCGAACACTACCTCGGGCAGGGTGACTTGGTCACCGGCTGCGCGCGCGGGCCAGCGGTCGTAACGCACGAACGCTACACGCACCTGCAGGTCGATGTAACAGACGAGCCGGCCGTGCGCGCCCGCTTCTTCGAGATCCGGCAGCGCTTCGGCCGCTTGGACGCGCTCATCAACAACGCCGGCATCGCGAGCATGAACCCGGTCGCGCTGACGCCGTTCGACACGGCGCGCCAGATCATGGCCACCAACTTCCTCGGCACCTTCGCGTTTACCCATGCGGCCCTGCGGCTGCTGCGGTCCTCGAAAGCCGGGCGCATCGTCAACTTCACGACCGTAGCCGTGCCCATGCGACTGGAAGGCGAAGCCATTTACGCCGCGTCGAAGAGTGCCGTCGAGACGTTCACGCGGATCGTGGCCCGCGAGGTCGCGCCCTTCGGGATCACGTGCAACGCCGTAGGGCCGAGCCCCATCAGGACGCAACTGACGGGAAACGTCGGCGCCGACAAGATCGAGAAGCTGCTGGCGCGTCAGGCGATCCCCCGCTGGGCCGAATCGAGTGACGTCGCCAACGTGATCGACTTCTTTCTCAGGCCCGAGAGCGCGATGATCACCGGGCAAATCGTCTATCTGGGAGGCGCGGGCTGATGATCGAGTTCCTGATCGAAAAGATGGAAGCGCACCGCGACGAGACCGCACTGGCCACGCCGTCGGGTTCGTGCTCGTACGGTGATCTGCTGGCACGGGTGCTCGACTGGCAGAAACGCCTCGCGGCGCTGCCGCCCGGCCGGGTCGTCAGCCTGGAGGGCGACTACGGCGCAGACTCGATCGCGGTGTTCCTGGCGGCGACGTGGACGCGCCATATCATCGTGCCGCTGTCGCCCGATTCCCGCGCTCACCACGGCACCTGTCTCGAAGTCGCCGCGGTCGAATACCGAATCCGGCCCGGGGAAGCGTCCGATGGCACGCTCGAAGCCACCGGTCGAACCGCCAGCCATCCGCTGTACGATTCGCTACGCCGCGACGGTGTCCCGGGGCTGGTGCTTTTCTCGTCGGGCTCGACCGGCACGCCCAAGGCGGCGCTGCACGATCTCGCGCGCCTGCTGGCAAAGTACCGTGTGCCGCGGCAGCGGTTTCGGACGCTGGTGTTCCTGTTGCTCGACCATATCGGGGGCGTCAACACGCTCTTCTACACGCTGTCGAACGGCGGAGCGGTGGTGCTCTCGGCGGATCGATCGCCGGCTGCCGTCTGCGAGGCCGTTGAGGCGCACCGGGTCGAGCTGTTGCCGACGTCACCGACGTTTCTCAACCTGCTCCTGCTCTCGGGCGAAGTGTCCAGGCGCGACCTGAGTTCCCTGCGTCTTATTACGTACGGTACGGAGCCGATGCCGGCCAGCACGCTGGAGCGGGCCTGCCAGACGCTGCCGAACGCGCGATTCCTCCAGACCTACGGCCTTACCGAGCTCGGCATCCTGCGTTCTCAATCGCGCGACTCGAACTCGCTGTGGGTACGCATCGGCGGCGAAGACTTTGTGTGGAAAGTGGTCGAGGGGCGCTTGTGGATTCGCGCGAAGTCGGCGATGCTCGGCTACCTGAACGCACCGAGCCCGTTCGACGCCGAGGGCTACTTCGACACTAACGATCTCGTCGAGGTCGACGGTGAATGGATCCGGTTCCTGGGCCGCAACAGCGACGTCATCAACGTCGGCGGAAACAAGGTGCACCCGGCCGAGGTCGAGAGCACGCTGCTGCAGATGGAGGGGGTTGCCGACGCGGTGGTGCTGGGCCAGCCGCACCCGCTGACCGGCCAGATCGTCCTGGCAACAGTCCAGCTGACCACGGCCGAGACCGCCGAGCAGTTCAAGCTGCGCATGCGCCAGTTCTGCGCCGACCGGCTTGCGTCGTACAAGGTTCCGGCACGCGTCCAGATCACGACCAAGCCCGTCTATTCGGCACGGTTCAAGCGGGTGCGCAGAAGCGACGCGGCGTCGATTCACGACTCGAGCACCTGAGCGGGGTGCCGCATGAGCGAGGGAACGAGTCCCGCAATGGCCGCCATCAAGGCAGGGATCAACGCCGTCGCCCTCACGCTCGTCTTTCCGGCCGCGCTCACCTGCTGGATTGAAGAGCGGCTCAGTCCGCACGCCGAAGGGGTGTTCGGGTTCTGGACGCACATCTTCGCGATCCTGCCGGGCGCTCCCGGCATGTTCCTCCGCCGCGCGTTCTACCGGCTCACGATGAAGGATTGCGCGATCGAGTTCTTCATCGGCTTCGGCGCCTTGTTCTTTCACCGCCGGGTGCTCGTCGAGGAGGGGGTCTATATCGGCCCGTACGCCGTAGTCGGCTGCGCCCGGCTGCGGAAAGGCTGCCTCATCGGCACCCGCGCGAACCTGCTGAGCGGGTCGGGGCAGCACGAAATGCGAAGCGATGGCGGGTGGGCAGCATCGGACCGGTCCCGGTTCGTAGAGATCGAGATCGGCGAGCACGCGTGGATTGGCGAGGCCGCCACGGTCATGGCCGATGTCGGCGCCGGCTCGGTCGTCGCGGCCGGTGCGGTCGTGTCGGCGGCGGTTCCGGCCGCCGTCGTGGTGGCCGGAAATCCTGCGCGGTTCGTCCGCTCGGTGGAAACCAATCAGCCTCGGAGGATCGCATCATGAATCAGGGTCAGCCCAGCACGCGCGAATACGTACCGTTCATCGACTGGCTGAAATGCCTCGGGATGCTGATCATCGTATACGGCCACGTCGCCGGATGGGCGCCGCTCGCAACCTTGCCGCCGATCATGTCCAAGCAGTTCGGCGTCGCGCTGTTCATGTTCACCATAGGTTACGCCCTCGTCCGAGAAACGCGGAACCGCTGGCGGGTGGCGTTCAACCGGCTGTTCGAAATATATCTCTTCGGGCTTGGGCTCGCGCTCATCCTCAGCGTGGCGACGTATATCACGATCGGGCGTCTGCAGATCAGCAACTACGCGCCGTTGTTGGGAGGTGCAAACGTCGTCTTCGATTTCTTCCCGGCGAACCCGACGACCTGGTACTTGGGCACGTACCTGCACATCATCTTGCTTTGGGCGGTCTTCGCTCACCGGCTTCGCGTGACGACGCCGGTGCTCCTAGGTGCGCTGCTGATAGAGGTCGTAGTGCGGGCAGTGCTCTTCGACACCGCCGGCCGCTTCGTGGCCTACATGCTCCTGAGCAACTGGTTGACGCCGCTGCTGCTCGGGGCCTGGTACGGTCAGCGATCGGGTGCAGCCGGTCCCGAGCGCTCGATCGGAGCCTGGCCTGCCGCGCTCGGCCTGGTGGGCGGGCTCGTCCTTTGGGCCGCCGTTGCGGAGCGCTTGCCCTTCGTGTACGAGTTTCCGTTCATGAAGCTCGCCGTGGGCAGCGCGTTGGTCGGATCGCTCTTGGTGTCGATCCTCACATCGATGTTATACCTGGGCGTAACCTGGTTGATGTTCCAGGCCGTGCTCACGCTGCCCGCCCCGGCGCCCGTGCGCTTCGTGGCGCGCAACTCCCTCATCATTTTCCTCGCCCACATGCCGCTGTACTACGTGATGGAGCCGGCGCTGACTCCATTGATCGACAGCCGCCTGCTACGCAGCGTGCTTTACGCGGTTGCGTGCGTGATCGGCCTCGGATTGCTTTCCGAGGCGCTGCACTGGCTCGTGAATCCTCGTGTGCTGCGAGACCGGTTGATCGGCCTCGTGCGACGGGCCGAATCGGCGACATCCTGATCGCCTACTGGCTCCACCGGTGATCAGAAAAGCATCAAGAACAACGAGGCCGCCAAGCGCCTGAAAAATCACTGGAAAGAACCTGAACAACCCCTCGTTCAGGCTCAAACCTCAATTGGAATTGACTCGAATTCGGCGAGTGCGCCTACTGACTCCACAGGCTCGGCCGCTCGCTGCCGACCCACGCCGGGTTGTGTCCGCGGCCGGACTTGTCGGAGATGTCGCTGGGCGTGGGATCGAGACTCAGATACCAGATATTTGCGGCACCGGCAGTGGTCGAGAGCGGTGAGCTTATTTCGGTCAAGACGTCCGCGACCGACAGGTTGGTCGAGTAGACCTGAATCCCTCGCAGGATTCCGGAGTAAACCTCATTGCCCTGCCCGTGCGTGTTAGGATTTTCCGGGACGATCCACGGCGCATCGCCCCAGGTCAAGGCCGGCGTCGGCGGGTTGATGTTTCCGAATGAGGAGGCGCTGGTGTGGTCGATGAACTTCGAGGTATCCGGCAGATCGTAATAGAAGATCGTCCGTTTCCCGCTGCCCGTGTTCCAGGCGACCAGCGCCTGCGTGTACCAGCGGTTGTAGGCTACCGGAACCGGCGGACTGCCGAAGACGTCGAGCCCACGGTCGGTGGCAATTTCCCAATAGTGCGTGTTCCCAGTCGGTGGATTCTGCGGATAGGGATGGGCGCCGTAAAAGCTGTTCGGCTGTCCGCCGTCCCAAAAGAACTCCGTCCCGCCGGTTCCCCAGAAGAAAGTGGTGTAGTAGCCCGACTGCTGCCTCGGGAAAGCTCGCCAGATGTAGGTCGCCGGATAGATATTGAGCGGAGCATTCGCGAGCTGAGGATTCAGGAACTGGAACCGCATCGTCGTTGTCACCCCGGCGGAGCCGGGGAAGTCCAACCCAAAGATCGTACCCGACGCAGTAACCGTTACGGTCGCGGATGCACTGGCCGTCCCACCCGGCCCGGTACAGGCGAGAGTGAATGTGCTGGTAATTGTCAGCGCACCGGTGGACTGGCCGGTGCTGTTGGAAAGCGCCTTGCTGCCAGACCATGCGCCGGAAGCAAGGCAAGAGCCGGTGGCATTGGTTGACGACCAAGTGAGCATTGAAGATCCGCCGCTCGCGACCGACGTCGGGTTTGCCGTCAGCGACACCGTGGGAACCGGGGGCGGCGGCGGCGTGCCCGGCACGATGACAGTTGCCAAGGCGCTTGCACTGCCTCCCGGGCCGGTACAGGTTAGAGAGTAGCTGCTGCTCGTGGTGAGCGCGCTGGTGGGCTGGTTGCCGGAAGTCGCAAGAGCGCCCGACCACGCACCTGAGGCGGAACAAGAGTTCGCGTTTGTCGATGACCAAGTGAGCATCGAAGAATTGCCGCTCGTGACAGACGCGGGGTTCGCCGCAAGCGACACGGTCGGCCCTGGTGGTGCCCATTCCGACTCACTCGCGCCGCCGCAGGCGGCGATTGCCAGGGCGAGCAGGGGAACGAGCGGCAATGTCTTCATTCGCAACATAGCGGTTGCCATTCCTTGCACGGCACAGTGACTTTTCGCGGGAGTCTCAATTCCGATAACGCGACGAAAAGGAGTAGATGATAAAGCGCCGGGCGCGTTGCTTCCCGGTAATAATTGTCACGCCGGCAGAGATGGGACGTATTCGACCCCCTCCCGCGGCCGTGCAGCCGCTGAACCTCTGCCACACGCATGGGCCTACACCGCCGCGATGAAGAAGGTTGCGGTGGAATTCACCGGCAAGGAAGGCGCGCGCCGGCCAGAACGGCGCGTCCGTCATGAAGCCGGAGCTGCCCGGCACACCATCGCCGACGGAAGGCTGTCCCCGGGGGTGCTGAAGAGCCTGTGCATCGCCTCTTGAATCCGGCTCAAGCCGGATTCGGCGAGCAGGAATCCCGCTTTGGCAAACCTCGTCGGTGCGCTCAGCGCGGCCAGCGGGGCGATTGGGCACACGATACCGTTGATTTCGGGCCGGGTCGCCGAGCAGGGTGCGCTCGGCGCCCACGAGGGGTTGTATACCTGAAAATTGTCGTTGGGGTTGCCGTTATAACTGTAGACGCGGACCTCATTTAATTTGCTTGGGCACTGGAAGGACACGTTTGCGACGTCACCGACCATGGCCACGTTCCTTAGAGGCCGCCCCGGCGGTGCTTGAAACACGGTGTTGTTGATCACGACCAGCTTATCGTCCATCCAGCAGCCGTTGACCGAGCCGACGATCGGGACACTGACATTCTGAAGGTTTCGGAGAAACGAATTCTCTATCGTCAGATTGGGCTCCGGACCGAAGCCTGCCTCCGGGGCGATGATGCCCTCATCCATCCCCTGTATGTCGGAATTGCGGATGATGATGCCCTTCGCCATGTAGTCCGCGAAAAACACACCGTCACCGCAGCAACGGCTGACGCCCGGCACGTAATTGCCGCGGATCTTCAAGCCGTCGAAGGTCACTTTCTGCCCCGGATAGATGTAGACGGCCTTGTTGTAGATGTGCCAGGCCTTGAAATCCTTGACCACGCTCTCCAGCGCGTTGGCAGACGGTTGCGGATCCTGGGAGCTGATCCACCAGTAGGTCATGCCGCCTTGCATCGCCCCGTACGCTTCGTTGTTCTCGAATTGCAGCAGCGGCAGGTTGTTGCCGTTCCTGGTGGTGGATTGGCCGGTGGCCATGATGGTATCGGCCCCCTTGAAGTTCGGCACCGCGACGTTGCCCAGGAACCGGAACTGAAAGACGAATCCATACGAGCCTTCAGTCTCGGGATTCTGAAAATTGGCCGCGACGTTGTTCCTCACGTAGTTATTGGGGCCCCTGAACCAGAACCCAACGCCCTCGGTGCCGAGCGCCATTCTCGCCTCGGACACCGAGTTGTTGGGCTCGCCGATGCCACGCAGCGCGAAATTGTGGTCGAACACATTGAAGCTCTCCGACCCGTCCTCGGTCGCTATCGCCGCGCCGTTGTAGTTGTAGACGACGTTGTCCTGGATCAGTCCGTAGTGGCTGCCGTGGACCGTGATGCCCCATTTGAATTTCGTTTCGACCGAGCCGCCATCCACTGCGTTGCCCATCAACGTGAACTGGAAGCCGTTGGCGGCGGTGGGGGGAAATGGGCCGCTCACGTGATGGATGTGGATCGGGTAGCGGCCGATGTGGTTGCTGGCTGCGCCGCCTTCAGTGCTTAGCGGCTCGTAAGTCGTGCGTCCCATCTCCTTGAACGCGGCGTAGCGGATGTCCACGTCGGCCAGGTGAATGCCCAGCATGTGCCCGCGGGTGCCGGAGAAATTCTCCGATCGGATCACGACGTTCCTCGTCAGGTTGCCGACGTGCGGCAGGAAATCCAACACACCGTTTTGATCACGAGCGCCCAAGTGGTCGTACTGCAAGGCGCTGTTGAGCGTGACGCTCATGCCGTCCGGCGAAATAGCCGCCACGATCCGTTCTTCCCATTGGTTGACGGCGTTGCGCCAGCCGTTGGAGGGGGTGACTTCGCTTTCCTTGATGTGACGCGTGTCGGGGAGGACGAGCAGGTCGCCGACCTTCCACCCGGAGACCGCCTCGGACAAGGCGAGCGTGTTATTGCCCGCGCGCGGCTCGGTCGCAAGGCGCACAAAGGTCGGCGTCTTCACGCCGCCGTGCATGGTCAATTTCCCGAGCACGATGATCCCCGTCCCGAACTGATCCGGGTCCGAGACGCCGCCGCCGAGCGGTGAATTAGCGATGACGATCTCGGCAATCACATTGATGCCGATCGGGGCGGCGGTGGTGCCCACTTCCAGGACACCGGACGCCATGACTTGGAGGTTCGTCACCTTCAGGCGCGTATTGACGGTAGGGGTGAACGCCAACTTGCCATTGACAGCAATCGTGTATGCGACCGCGAGCGTATCATCGATGGTGACGCTGTGGCCTTGAACGACCCGTACAACATGATTGGCGGTCGGGACTGTTCCGGCCTCCCAGGTAGAGGGACTAGACCAGCTCCCGCTCTGCACGGATCGGACGACCGGGCGAGAAGTGTCCAGGGAAAAATCCGGGATGCTCTCCGGGAGCGTGCCGGGGGGCGGGGGCGGCGTGCCCGACACCGTGACGGTCGTCGATGAGCTTCCGCTGCCTCCCGACCCGGTACAGGTAAGAGAGTAGCTGCTGCTCGCGGTGAGCGCGCCAGTTGACTGGCTGCCGGAAATCGCCTTGCTGCCGGACCATGCGCCGGAGGCGACGCAGGAGGTAGCATTGGTCGACGACCAAGTGAGCGTGGAAGATCCGCCGCTCGCGACCGACGTGGGGTTTGCGGCCAGCGACACCGTGGGAACCGGGGGCGGCGGTGGCATGCCCGACACCATGACGGTCGTCGAGGCGCTTGCACTGCCTCCGGAACCCGTACAGGTAAGAGAGTAGCTGCTGCTCGCGGTGAGCGCGCCGGTAGATTGATTGCCGGAAGTCGCCTTGCTGCCCGACCACGCGCCGGAAGCTGTGCACGAGGCGGCATTGGTGGACGACCAGGTGAGCGTGGAAGATCCGCCGCTCGCGACCGACGCGGGGTTCGCCGTCAGCGACACCGTGGGAACCGGGAACACGGTCACGGTCACCGAGGCGCTTGCACTGCCTCCCGAACCGCTACAGGTAAGGGAGTAGCTCCTGCTCGCGGTGAGCGCACCGGTAGATTGATTTCCGGAAATCGCCTTGCTGCCCGACCATGCGCCGGAGGCGACGCAGGAGGTAGCATTGGTCGACGACCAGGTAAACATGGAAGACCCGCCGCTCGCGACCGACGTGGGGTTCGCGGCCAGCGACACCGTGGGAACCGGGGGCGGTGGCGGCATGCCCGACACCATGACGGTCGTCGAGGTGCTTGCACTGCCTCCGGAACCGGTGCAGGTAAGGGAGTAGCTGCTGCTCGCGGTGAGCGCGCTGATCGACTGGCTTCCGGAAGTCGCCTTGCTGCCGAACCATGCGCCGGACGCAACGCAGGAGGTGGCACTGGTCGACGACCAGCTGAGCGTGGAAGACCCGTTGCTTGTGACGGTCGCAGGATTCGCCGCAAGCGACAAGGTCGGTATTGGTGGAGGTGTGGAACTCCCCCAACTGGCGGGCGTCGATCCCGACTGACTCCCGCAGGCGGCGATCGCCAGAGCGAGCAGAGGAACGAGCAATGATGTGCGCATTCGCAAGATGGGGATTCCGTTGAATGAGGCAGCGAATGATGTACGAGGAGGAGCAAACGACGAAGCGGCGGACGCATAGCTTTGCGGCAATAATTCGCATGCTTGTGAAAAATAATTGCCGCAAACGACAAGCCTGAGAAACTTTTCGGCCAAGTGTCGGCGACTGGCGACGTCGGCGATTGGAGACGTCGGCGATTGGAGACACTCGGAGAAATGCCGGCAGAACGGAAATCTCGACCCGACGCTCTAGATCTCTTACCAACTTATACTAACGGCTGCCACTCACTCCACATCGCCGTCAACCATGCGCTCGATCATCTGTGGTGTCGCACTCCTGCAACTATTTTCCGCAGCGCTGCAAGCCGCTGAACCTCTGCCACAGGCATGGGACTACACCGCTGCCATGAAGAAGGTCGCGGCGGGATTCACCGGCAAGCAAGGCGTGGTGATTCATATCGGCGATTCGATCACCTATGCCAATCCCTATGGCCAATGGGCCACCGCTGGCCAAGGAAAGAACGAGGATGACAAGGCCCTCCTCGCCTGGATGCACGCAGGAAGCAATGACGACACCGACGGCTGGTACCTCGCCCGCTTCGACCATCCGGCCGGGGGCCGCAGCTATACCGCGGCGGGGGGAATTCGCCTTGACGAAATGCTGGCCGGCGGACGGGGAGGCATGCCCGCGCTGGCCGAGCTTGTCAGGACCTACCAGCCGCAAATAGTGGTGCTGATGCTGGGCAGCAACGACGCATCGCAAGACCGCAAGGTCGAAGATTACCGTCGCGACGCGGAGACTGCGGTGAAGACGATCATGGCCGCCCACGCAATTCCAATCCTTTCGACGATTCCACCGCACATTTTCCGACAGCAACTGGCTAAATCGTACAACGCCGCACTCCGTGAAATCGCCCGCCAACAGGAGCTTCCGCTGATCGACTACGAGCGGGAGATCCTGACCCGGCGGCCGAACGATTGGAATGGCACGCTGCTGAACAAGAACGACGAGCATCCCACCGCCAATACCGGTGGCGAGAACGGCGTGAAAGCCAGCTCCGCTCCGACCGACGACAACCTCAAGAGCAGCGGCTACCTGCTCCGGGGCTGGCTGTCGGTCAAGAAGATCGGCGAAGTCAAGCGCGAGGTGCTGGACTGATCGCGGCCGCGACTCGCGAGCCGCACTGCGCAATCGACACTGCCGGCACGGAAAAGGCAAGGCGGGGGGATGACCCCCGCCTCCGCTCGATCAACAGCTGAATCGCAGGCGCTTACTGAACGGTGCCGGTGGTCGTGACGGAGCTTGGGGTGGTCCCCGCTCCCGCGGTCGCGCCGACGCTCGTCAAGGCCCCAGTCGAGGCGTTGATGCTGAAGCCCGAGACGCTGGCGGCGCCGCTGTTCGCGACGTAGGCGAACTTGCCAGAGGGATCGACGGTGATCGAGACAGGTGTGCTCCCCGCCGTTGTGCTGGCACCCGCGGTCAGATTGCCGGTCGAGTCCATGGTGTATCTCGAGACGACGTTACCGCTGCCGCTGTTCGCCACGTAGACGAACCTGCCGGAGGCGTCGACGGCGACCGAGGCCGGACTGTTCCCGGCCGCGAACGGCGAGCCGGATAGCGGGGTGAGCGAGCCCGGGCTCCCGCCATAGTTGATGGGATCGGTCCGGGAGTCGATCCTGTAGGCCCAGACGTCGCCGCCAGAGTTGGCGACGTAGGCGAAGCGACCGGACGGATCCACGCTCACGGACTGGGGACCGGTCCCCGCGGCGAACGGTGACAGCAACGCAGCGGTGAGCGCGCCGGTGCTCGCGTTGATTGTGAAGGCCGAGATATTGTTGCTACCGGAGTTCGCAACGTAGACGAATAGCCCGGAGGGATCCACGCTGACCGACTTGGGACTGGTTCCAGCGGAAATCGGCGAGCCGACAGCGCTAAGGGCACCGGTGCTAGCGTCGATCGCGTACGCCGAGACAGTGCCGCCGCCGTTCGCGACGTAGGCGAAGCGGCCGGTGCCGTCCACGGCGACCGATTGAGGACTGGTTCCTGCGGCGAACGGCGAGCCGCTGACCGCGGTGAGCGCGCCGGAGCCCGCGTTGATCGTATAGGCCGAGACGTTGCCTCCGGCGTTCGCGACATAGGCGAAGCGCCCGGTGGAATCCACGGTCACCGAGGTGGGATTGGTCTCCGCGACAAACGGCGAGCCGCTGACTGCAGTAAGCACACCGGTGCTGGAGTTGATCGTGTACGCCGAGACGTTGTTGGACCCGAAGTTCGCCACGTAGGCAAATTTCGGCGTGTACGCGAGCGGCGCACCCTTGGTAAAGGCCATCCCTTCCACGGCGGGGCGACCGATAAACGTGGATATCGCGGTCAAAGCGCCTGTCGAGGAGTCGATGCTATAGGCCGAGATGTTATTGGAGCCTACATTCGTCACGTAGACGAACTTGCCGGCCGAGTCGACGGCCGCGACGACAGGAGCGCTGCCGGTCGCCAGGGCACCAATGCTCGTCAGCGCGCCGGTCGTGGCGTTGATGCTGAAGGCTTGGACCTGCTCGTCGGCCTGATTCACCACGTAAGCAAACCTGCCGGACGGGTCTGCCGAGATCCACAGGGGATGGCTCGTAGCGCCGCTCCCCGAGGGGAACGGCGATCCGCCGACCGCGGTCAGCACGCCGGTGCTTGCATTGATTGTGAAGGCCGAGATGTTGCCCGAGCTGTCGTTTGCCACATAGGCGAACTTGCCGGCCGGATCGATCGTGACGGAGCGGGCGCCCGTCCCTCCTGTGAGAAACGGCGATCCGCTAACGGCAGTCAGCACGCCCGTACTCGAGTTGATCGAATAGGCCGACACTGTGCCAGAAGTATTATTTGCCACGTAGAGGAACTTGCCCGACGGGTCGATGGTGACAGAGCGCGGATTTTGCCCTGCCCCGAAGTTCGCACCAACGCAGGCGGCCCCGCCGCAGTTGATTAACGTGAGCTCACCGGTGCCGGAGTTGATCGTGTAGGCCGAGACGCTGTTGCTGCCGTCATTCGCCACGTAGACGAACTTGCCGGTCGGATCGACCGCGATCGAATACGGATTGAATCCTGCGCCAAATGGCGAGCCGCTGACCTCCGTGAGCGCGCCGGTGCTCGCGTTGATCGTGTAGGCCGAGACATTGCTCGGGCTAATGCTGTCGCCGTTGTTGGCTACATAGACGAACTTGCCCAAGGGGTCGACCGCGACCGAGATCGGCTTTGTCCCCGCGCCAATGTAGCCGGTGTAGCGCAACTGCCCGCTCGTCGCGTTCACCGTGTAGATCGAAACGCTGGCGTCGTTCAAATTCGTCACATACGCAAACCGCGGCGACAGCGTCACGCAGTTGACCGCCACCGTCGTCACGTTCGCGCCCCCGACCGTCCCCGTGCCGCCCGTGATCGTGCAGGTCTGGCTCAGAACCGTGGGCTGCGTGAACACTGTCACGGCATAAGTCGCACCGCTCAAAACGGGCGTGGTGAAGGTGAACGCGCCGTCAGCCAATATGGTCTTGTTGTCGCCGCCGTTGTTCCGCAGCACCAGGCCCGTGCCCGCGAGTCCGCTGACCGTGCCCCCGATCGAGAAGCTGCTGGTCGTGCAGGCGATGCTGACGTTGGTGACGTTCGCGCTCACGACCGTTCCCGAGCCGCTGGTGACCAAGCAGGTCTGGGTGGGACCGCTGGGCGGCGTGAACACGGTCACGGCATAAGCCGCGCCGCTCGCGATGGGCGTGGTGAAGGTAAACGCTCCGTTGGCCGAGATGGTCTTGTTGTCGCCGCCGTTGTTCCGCAGCACCAGGCCCGTACCCAAGAGCCCGCTGACAGTGCCCCCGACGGTGAAGCTGGTGGTCGTGCACGCGATGCTGACGTTGGTGACAGGCGCGCCCCCGACCGTCCCCGTACCAAGAGTGACTGCGCAGGTCTGGGTCGGTGTGGCGGGCTGAGTGAGCACTGTCACGGCATAGGCCGCGCCGCTCGCAATGGACGTGCTGAAGACGAACGCGCCGTTGCCCGTGATCGTGAGGTTGTTGCCGACGTTGTTCTGCAGCACCAGGCCCGTACCCAAGAGCCCGCTGACCGTGCCCCCTATCGTATAGGAGTTGGTCGCGCAGGCGACCGCGACGGTGTTGACGTTGACCCCGCCCACGGTCCCCGAGGCGCTCGTGACCGCGCAGGTCTGGGTCGGCGTGGCGGGCTGAGTAAGGACGGTGACGCTATAGGCCGCGCCGCTCGCAATGGAGGTCGCGAACGTGAACGTGCCGTTGGCTGAGACCGCGAGGTTGTCGCCGAGGCTGTTCTGCAGCACCAGGCCCGTGCCCAAGAGCCCGCTGACCGCGCCGCCGATGGTGAAGGTCGTGGTTACGCAGCTCAAGGCAACGGTGGTGACGTTGGCGCTGCCCACGGTGCCCGCTCCGCTTGTGACCGTGCAGACCTGGGTCGGCGCGCTGGGCTGACTGAATACGGTGACGTCGTACAACGAACCGGAATCGATGGCCGTGGTGAAGGTAAACACGCCGTTGGCCGAGATCGTAAGGTTGTTGCCGCCGTTGTTCCGCAGCACCAGTCCCGTCCCGCCGCCAAACCCGCTGACCGTGCCGCCGATCGTGTACTGATTCGTCACGCAGTTGATCGCGATACTGGTGACGTTCACCCCGGCGAGCGTGCTGCTGCCGTTGACGACCGAGCAGACCTGCTGAATCGGATTCACGAACACGGTGACGGCGTAGGCCGTTCCGTCGGGGATGGCGGGGAACGCAAAAGCCCCGTTCCCGGTAACAGGCAGATCGCTGGCCCCGTTCAGCCTGAGGGTCATGCCGCCCAGACCGTTGTAGCCGCTCACCGTTCCCCCGACGGTGAAGTTGTTGGTTACGCAGTTGACCGCGACGGTGGTGACGTTCGCGCTCACCACGGTCCCCGAACCGCTCGTGACCGTGCAGATCTGGCTGAGATTGGTGGGCTGCGCGAACGGGGTCACGGCATAGGTCACACCGCTCGCAATGGGTGTGGTGAAGACGAACGCGCCGTTGCCCAAGATCGTGAGGTTGTTGCCGCCGTTGTTCCGCAGCACCAGACCCGTGCCCGCGAGCCCGGTGACCGTGCCTCCGATCGTGAAGGTGTTGGTCGTGCAGGCGATCGCGACAGTGGTGACGTTGGCACCTCCCACGGTACCAGAGCCTGTCGCGACCGTGCAGGTCTGGGTGGGCGTGCTGGGCTGCGTGAGCACGGTGACGGCATAGAGCGCACCGCTCGCGATCGGCGCGCTGAAGGTAAAGGCCGTGGCGCCGGCCGCGACCGTGAGGTTGTTGCCGGCGTTGTTCTGCAGCACCAGACCCGTACCCGCACCCGAGAGCCCGCTGATCGTGCCGCCGATCGTGTAGGTGTTGGTCGCGCAGGCGATCGCGACAGTAGTGACGTTGACACCTCCCACGGTACCCGAGCCGGTCGTGATCGTGCAGGTCTGGGTGGGCGTGTTGGGCGGCGTGAGCACCGTCACGGCATAAGGCGCACCGCTCAAGATCGGTGTGCCGAAGGTGAAGGAGGTGGCGCTGGCCGCGACCGTGAGGTTGTTGCCGGCGTTGTTCTGCAGTACCAGACCCGTACCCGTGAGCCCGCTGATCGTGCCCCCGATCGTGTAGGTGTTGGTCGCGCACGAGATGCTGACGCTGGCGACATTCGAGCTCACGACGGTGCCCGAGCCGCTGGTGACCGTGCAGGTCTGGGTGGGCGTGTTGGGCGGCGTGAACACGGTCACGGCATAAGCCGCACCGCTCGCGATAGACGTGCTGAAGGTGAAGGCGGTGGCGTTGGCCGCGACCGTGAGGTTGTCGCCGGCGTTGTTCCGCAGCACGAGCCCCGTACCTGTGAGCCCGCTGATTGTGCCCCCGATCGTGTAAGTGTTGGTCGAACAGGCAATGGTGACGTTGGTGATATTCCCGCCACCCACGTTACCCGAGCCGCCGACGACGTTGCAGGTCTGAGTAGGATTGCTGGGCTGCGTGAACACGGTCACGGCATAGGGCGCACCGCTCGCAACGGGTTGGCTGAACGTGAAGGGGACATTGCCCGAGATGACCAGGTTGTCGCCGCCATTGTTCCGCAGCACCAGGCCCGTCCCCGAAAGCCCGGTGACCGCCCCCCCGATCGTGTAGTTGTTGGTCGTACAAGTAACCGTGACACTAGTCACGTTGATGGCTGGCACGGTGCCCGAGCCGTTCGTGACTACGCAGGTCTGGCTCGGGTTGCTGGGCTGCGCGAGAACGGTAACGTTGTATGTCAAGCCGATCGTAATGGGCGTGCTGAAGCTGAAGCCGCCGTTGGCCGAGATTGTCTTGTTATCCCCGCCGTTATTCTGGAGTATGAGACCCGTACCCGAGAGCCCGAAGACGGTGCCCCCGATCGTCGAAGCGTTGGTCACGCAGGTGATCGTCACGTTGGCGACATTGCCGGCCACCGTGCCCGAGCCGTTGGTGATCGCGCAGGTCTGGTTGGGAATGGTGGGCTGCGCAAAGATCGTGACGCTGTAAGGCGAACCGTACGCGATGGGCGTGCTGAAGCTGAATCCGCTGGCGCCCGGGTTGACCGTGAGGGTATCGCCGCCGTTGTTCTGCAGAACCAGGCCCGTGGCACCCAAGAGCCCGGCGACCGTGCCGCCGATCGAATAGGTGTTGGTCGCGCACGTCACCGCGATATTGGTGACGTTCGACCCGGCGACCGTCCCGCTGCCATTGGCAACAGTGCAGACCTGCTGAACCGGCTGCGAGAGTACCGTGACGATATACGGCGTGCCGTTGGGAAAGGACGTGACGAACGCATAAGCCCCGTTCGCAACCACGGGAGCGTCGTAGAGGATCGCGTTAACGTTCAGCCTGAGGGTGAGGCCGGTGCCGTTGTGGCCGGTCACCGTTCCGCCAACGGTGAAGCTGGTGGGGCTGGTGGGCCCTGAATCGCCGCCGCCGCCGCCGCCCCCGCATGCCGCAAGCAACAGCGCGAGCGAGAGCGCGCAAAAACTGGAAATCCCCCTGACCGCTATAGTTCCCACGTGCGCCCCTCCCAGGGTTAGAAATCTCGTCCTGCAAACTACCGATAAATGATGAAACAGAAGCAAACAACATGCCGCTGAGAACGCCATCGCGCGAAGTCGTTGCGATGGCCAGGTCGGACGCACGAGCGCCTCGCCTGACAGTCAGCCTACGTTCCCGTTCGAATCACTGGACTTGAGAACGTCTTAGTGTTATGGATTTGCCTCCCCCTAAAAAGGTATCACAGTCCGGCGACGGGTTGCCACAAAATTTCCGGGCACAGGTGTCGAGTTTCCTACATTAACGTCGGAATGCCAACTATTCTCCAGTCCACAAATCAGAAGAAACGACTACTGAGCGCGCGAATCGGCCGGCGGAACCAACGTCGTCGATGCCGTCCCCGTCACTTTAAATACGTGAATCACGGGGCCAGAAACATCGCCGCGCAGTTGCGACAAATAGATCCGCTGCATCTGAGGATCGTAGGCAGCGCCACCCAGGAAGTGCGTGCTACGAGTGTGTTCAAATGGAAGGTTGAAAGTCCAGATGGCATAGGGTTGGGGCTGGTATTGCCGCTTGGTTCCGTTCTTTACGGCAAGAAGATCGTTGGCATCGTAGGCCCAGACTTGATAAACATACGGGTACCCATGGACTCCTTTGCTACTGTCAGCGGGGTCACCGCAATCCTCTCCCTCGCCGTAACAATAAGTGCCCACTCCGTGTCTGCCCAAAAACAACACGCTGCGGGTTCCGCCGGGAAACACGACGCCAGAGATGCTGGATGTCAAGTTGTAAACGGCATTGGTTGAACTTGCTGGCCTTAGCGGATTGGAAAGGGGATAGCCCAGCAAACGGGTAGCCGATCTGCTTGTCAGACTCGGATCAAACACGGAGATCGAAGGGCCGTTGGATTGAACATTGGCAATTGACAGACAGCACATTCCGGTCAGTGCGGGTCCGGCAAATGATGCCTGCCATTCCGGGGGCACCAAAGTCATGTAGCCACCGACAAAGTGAGGATCGGAACCCGCCAAGTAGGGTCCCACTACTTGCCCGGTTGTCGACAGCGACAGGGGTCTGGAAAAATGGGAGGTGCTTTGAGTACCGCCGCCATCGTAATAGGAAAATCCCGTGACGATGAGCTTGCCGTTGTAGACCAGGTGACCGCCAATTTTTTTGGGATTCGGATCGGAGAGATTGATCTTGCCTAACTTGCCTTCGGTGGCGTCCCTATGCGACTGCAAGAGGGTTGCGGTGGCAAGGTCATTGAGGTTCGTGCTGTTTACTACGGCGGGAATACCTACTTCCGCAGACAATTGCACATGGTCGTGTCCTGTAATGTACAAGGACTTGTTTCCCGGATTGTAGCCGAGCGCAGTCCCACCATAGTCGAAGGTGGAAGCGTCGCTCGTACCTTTCGGAACGCGAAAAGCGCCCTGATACACAAGATTGGCCTTCTGGATGAGCGGGAAGGCGGTCGGGGCAGCAAAAAGCGGGGCATTGAGGGCGATCATGCCCAGAGCGGCAAGCGCGCACCTCATATTCAAGGCCCGACCAGGCGCGGAGTTTTTGGCGGCGTGAGCGCCGATTTCGCGACAAACTGATGCGCGCCAACATCAATACCGGTCAGCCGCGGCTGGCCGTCGAAATCATCGGTTAGACCAGCCACGATCTGCCCTGCGCCCACGACAGAAGCGATGGCGGAAGCCAAGTGCAGATCGCCGCTGGCCGGGTTGACGAACCAGCCGCCGACCGCATTCGTCACGTTCTTGGAAACGACGCCAGATGCACCATTTCGACTCACGATGGGCTTGTTTGTCAAATTATTCGCAATCAGGACACCGCTGGTCGATGCAAATCGATACTCGATGGCCCAAGGAAAACTGTTGTCCATAACGATTGTGTTGTTATATACCTGCGTGCCTGGACTTTCCGTCAACGCAATTCCGGTATCCGCAAACCGGCCGGCGTTGGCGGCATGGTAGATCATGTTGTTCCGGATAATTCCGCCGGTGTTACCTTTGCCGTCAAGACCGAATCCGATTCCGCGGTCGCAGTTGACGATCAGGTTTTTCTCTACGGTGTTGTTGGCCGAACGGTCCCAAAAGTGTATGGCGAACTCGGCAACAGATCTGCTCGGACTGACAATATTGCGGAACGTATTGTTACGGACCATCCAGTTCTTTGATGCATGGGCATCGATGCCGCCGATGTAGAATTGTGGTCCGATACCGGCGGTATATTCAAAAAGGCAGTTTTCAACCAGGCCATTGTCCGAGGAAACGCCGGGAGCAGCCGGGTTATTGCTTATCTTGATCATCTGCTGGTAGGCATCCCTCAAAATGCAGTTTCTGATCACCGGCGCGTCGGCGTCACTTTCGCCGGCGATTTGAATCAGATGAAACCCGCTTTTTTGAAGGGTGACATCGCTGAGTCGGAAATTACGCGCCGAAACTCTGATCACGTTGCCGATACGTGCGGCATGGCTCATGGCGTCGCCTTGGATCACGACATTTCCACGAACGCCTGATTGGCCTGCGATGGTGACGTTGGGAGCGGTGACGTTCAGGGTGCCATTCAAGGAATAGACTCCATCGCGCACCAGGATTGTCCTGTTGCCGCCGGAACTGTTGGCGTTGGCGACAGCGCTCTCCAGTTGAGCGACGGTGCCTACAGTAGTCGTCTGAGCCGAGGCGAGATTAGCCGTCCAAATGAAGGCCAGTGCACACCTAAGAAGGGTGCGCATAGCATCCGATGCTGGTGCGAGGGTTGCATTGAATGTCATGAATCGCATCGAGATTGCAGAATCAGGATGGCAACGCGATCCGGCAACTTGGACGCGTATCGCTTACCACCAGTCGTGTTTCAGCGGGTCTTTTTGCGCATGTCGACAGTGGGCATGTCGACAGTGGGTTCCAACCGCAGCCCCGGGCCCTTTTTTAGGGCGAGATCCCGCAGGTGGGTCTCGATTGCCGCCAGACTCCTGCCGATCGATTCCAACGCCGGCGCGAGATGCTCGATCTTTCCGGCCTGGCCGGCGATCGCCGCCAGGGCGCCAGACTGCTCGCGCAGGGCCTCAAGCATTCCCTTCTCGGTCGGGAGGGAGGTCGCTTTGGGGCGGTGCTTTTTTTTGCGCTCCGCGTAGGAAGGCCACTGCAACTCCTTGATGGCCGACTCCATCACTTCCAGCGTGGCTTCGGACAGGCTGTCGGCATAAGCGCAAGTCAGTGCCATATCGCAAAGGGTGTTGACCAGGCGCGGGATGCCTCCCGTGTACTTGACGATTAAAGGCAGCGTCTCCGGCTGGAACAGCGTTCTGTCCGTCACCCCGGCCACGCCGAGCCGGTGGCGTATGTAGGCGTCGATTTCTTCATCGTTCAGCGCGGGAATGTGGTAGCGCAGTTTCACGCGCTGCCTCAGCTGATCCATTCCGGGATTGTCGAGGGTCTCTTTCAGTTGCGGCTGCCCGACGAGAATCACGTGGAGCATTTTCTCTTTTCGGGCTTCCAGTCCCGCGAGCATACGGATTTCCTCCAGCACCTTCACGCTCAGATTGTGCGCATCGTCAACGATCAGCACGATCTGCTTGCGCTGCTGGAACTGCTTGACGAGGAAGCCGTTCAGCATGTCGAGCAGCTCGACTTTCTTTGCATCAAACGGATCCACGCCGACCTCTACCAGGACGGCCTGAAGAAATTCCACCTCATCGAGCTGTGTCTGGAAAACCTTGGCGACGAGGACGTCCTCGTTCAGTTCGGACAGCAATTTCTGGATGAGGGTCGTCTTGCCGGAGCCAATTTCTCCGGTGATGACCACGAAGCCTTCCTGGTTCCACACCGTGTAATCCATATAGGACTTGGCGCGAGTGTGGGCTTCGCTCATGAACAGGAAGCCGATGTCCGGAGTGAGCCGGAACGGCTGCGCAGTCAAGTTGAAATGCTTGAGATACATGCCTGCCTACCTGCGGGATCGAGCCGCGTACAGGGGGCCCGTACTATAGCCCAGAAGCAGCATGCCGCGCTGATCCACGTAAGCTGCCCCCGGCACATTGCTTTGGCGCTCCTCCTGTCCGGCCTCTGCCGTCAAGGTGAGGGAGCGGCTCAGCCTGTAGCTCAGGCCCACGCCAATCCCGCGGTATGTGTCCTGCTCACCGGAGCTCGGGAAGGTGCGCCCTATGTACCGCGCGAAGGCATAGGGCTGAGCCTCGACGGAAACGAGCCAGGACAGCGAAAATCTTCCGCCTTTCTCGTGGTAGTCCTGGTCCAGAGTCGCATAATCGACGCTCCGCACGTATCCCTGCAGGGTGAAACCGAAGGGCTCAAAGCGGTTCGCGTAGGCAAGCTCGCCGCGCTGGCTGCGATACACGTCGCCGAGCGCGGCCGTGCTGGCAACGGCCAAAGGCGCCGCGGTCGCCTCGTGTTGGATCCCAGGCAACGTCGGAATCGAGAAAGCTACAACCGTATCGCTATACGTGTCCGAGAACTGGTCGGCGAGAAAAACGCTGAGCGCCGATTCCGACGTGAGCGCTAGTTGGGCGGTATATCGAAAGAGTCGGCCGTTAAAGCCCTGTCCTCCGTATTGCTTGACGCGCGAGGTGCCTGCGTCGAGCGTCTGCCGGTCGAAGGGCGAGACGAGCTCATAACGGAAAAAGAGATCCTCCCGGGAAAGGTCGGTGTAAAGGGCGGGGGGGGCGAAGTAGATGCGGCTCGCAATAACGTTGAGTGACAAAGTGGTCGGCGTGGAGAGTAGGTGCAGCCAGCGCGCGTAGATCGTGTTACGTTCGTTGTCCCCCGGGCCAAATTGGACATCGTATCGGCCGTATCGGGCGCCGATCAAGGGCGTGTTGGTGGGATCTACACTAAAGGTGAACTCAGGGCCCGTGCTGAGGGAATTTGTCCTTGTCCGGTTGCCAGGCGTGTCCGGAGAGCTGAGACTGAGGTTGACCTCTTGGAAGACGTCTTCGAAGGACCAGGTGAATTGCCGCGGCGATATCGTCCACACCGCGGTGCCGTCGAAGAAGTACCCGGTATCGTCCGGAAAGGTGTTGTTAGTGAAGTGGCGTGTTTCCACTTGCGCCACCAGTCGTGCATACAGCTCCGGATTGCGTTCTTCATAGGCGAGTCCGGCGAACAGCTGTTCCGTCCGGTCGGCGCGCGGGTCGGAAGTCTTGGTGATGTTGCTCTCGTGGGTCAGAGCGAGTCCCACGCCCAGATCCACCTCTCCCGCAAGGGCCGGCTCTCCGCCGGCGCCAGCCCAGCACAGTATCGCGATGCAGCACGTTCCGAACCAGCAGGCGTTTATGCGACCCGCTTTGCTTAACCGCCGGTCCATGGGGGTCGCACGCGCCAATGCCGGAACCAGAATTCCCGCCAGCCGATCTGCGGAATGCGCGGTTCGTCGTTAAAGACGACGCCAAGCATCTTCTTTCCGCTGATTTCCTTGACACAGTTCTCGATCTGCGCGCCGGTGACCTGCCCGTAGCGCCCGACGAGGATCACAAAATCGCACAGCTCCGAAAGAACCCGTATGTCCGCGATATCCGACATGGAGGGGCCGTCAAGAATGATGAAGCGCTCCAGATAACGCCGGCGGACCGAATCTATCAGGCGCCGCATTTTGACCGAGGTGAAGTACTCCGCCGGAATCTCGCGTTTTCGCCCCGCCGCAATCACTCGGAACCGCGAGATGCCCACGGGTCGGATGATCGTGGACAAATCGAGGTCCGGATTCTCGAGATAGTCAGTCAGTCCCGGGGTGGATGGGTCATCGAGCAGTCGGTGCAGGCTGGGATTGCGGAAATTGCAGTCGACGACCAGAGCCGTGTTTCCCACGTCGAAGGCAAATGCCGCAGCAAGGTTTTGCGCAACGAAGCTGCTGCCGCTCCCCTTGTTTATGGCGCTGACCAGAATCACGCCGTTTTCTCCTTGTCCCTGCAAAATGATCTTGGTACGCAAATCGCGAAACGCCTGAACCGCTGGATCGTCGAAGAGTTCCGGCCGGATGATTCTATGCCGTGAGAGACTCTCCGCGTCGAGAAGAGGCCCCTCGTTCCGGTTCATCCGGGAAATGTCCTCGAGCCGGACGAGTTCGCCTCTCGGTTCCGGTATCAAGGCCATCCCCTGTATTGGCTCCCGATCTTCGGCGGGACCAGGCTCCGTGCCCGGCTGGCCGTCGCGTTCCCCGCGAGCCTTTTTGAGGGCCTTCTCGATCATGCTCATTTCACAGCACCTGGGCCATACGCAGCATCGAAAGGATTGCGCACACGGCTACGGTCGCCACCAGGGCCAGCTTGAGCACGGGGACTTCCGCTTTCAACTGCTTGAGTTCGTCCGGTGTCCAAAGATGAGGAATGGTGGCCAGGACCGGAACATTGTGCGCTTTCGGGATGGTGTCCCCGAAGCGGATTCGAGGGTCGACCTGCATCCGGGCGAAAAGCAGCCCGAAAGGAACCAGTATCCCGAGCGCAAGTCCTCCGAACACAAAGTGCCAGAATCGAGGCCCCTTGGGAGCTTGCGGCAAAGTCGCCGGCTCCTGAATGCTGAATGTCAATCCCTGTCGATCGTCGTCCAGGCTCATCGAGACGCGTGCCCGTTCGCGACGGCGCAGAAGATCCTGATAAATCTCGCGGTTGAGCTGAATATCGCGTGCCAGATCGGACAGTCGAGCGTCCCCGCTGCGCAAGCCCTTGCCGCGTTGGGCCTCCTCCCGGAGCAGGCGCTGCGACTCCGTAATACGCGCCTTGAGCGCATCGACCGTAACCTGCGTTTGCGACAATTCGCGGCGCAATTGCTGATAAATCGGACTATTCATCGCCGATTCGCTCATTTCCCCGCGGCCGGCACGCTCTCCCCTGTTGGGTCGCTGGCGCTCGGACTCGAGCGCTTTCGTCAGGTCCTCGATTTGCAGCTTGAGCTGAACAGTATCCGGATGCGTGTCGAGGTAGCTGAGCCGCAGCGTGTCGAGTTTTGATTGCAGCTCGCTGATACGCGCCCGCATCTGGCCCTCGCGCGTAATTCCCGCGGTAGCATCCGCTTCGCCGGATACTTGCCGCTGGAGGGAGTCGCGCCTGATCTCCGATTCCCTCAGTTCCATGGTCGTAGTTTCAATGCGCGCGTTGAGCAAGGCCAGCCGTGCGGTCAACTCGACTTCGCTGACGGGGCGCGCGTCCAGGTTCGATCCGCGCACCTGCCTGATTTCCTGCTCGCTCAGGCCAAGCTTCGCCTCGTATTCCCGAGCCTGCCTGTCGATGAATTCGTATGCGGCCCGAGTCTCGGCCGCCCTGCCGGCAACTCCTTCCTGGATGAAAAGCTCAGCGAATTTCTGCGTTACGCGAAACGCCCTTCTCGGATCGGTATCGCGGTATTCGACCTTGACGAGGTTCCTCCCGACGTTGGTGACCGTCGTGCTCTTCTTGATCGTTTCGATGAGGAACTCCTGCTCCACGGCGCTCGGGTGGCTGTCCAACCAGCCGCCATGGTCCAGGATGCGATCCATAATCCTGCGCCCGTAGATGAGCTCGCGCGCGTTCCTGGTCAGGTCGCTGACATCGGTCGCCACGGCTGCGCCTTGCATCAGGGGTTGGATGATGTTCCTGTCTTCCACGAGAATACTCGTTGATGCCGCAAAAAATTTCGGCCACGTCAACCCCATCGCGAGCATCGCCGCGTTTACGAGAACGAAGACCACCACGACCACGCGACGCGAAATAAATGCTTCCTTGATGAGCGCCCTTGCGATCTGTTCCGGATGTATCTGCATAATGTGCCCCTGGAAGCCCGTTGGCAGGTCGCCGGCTAGAACAGCCTCTCGGGAACCGTTATCACATCCCCGGGCGCGAGCAGTAGATTGGTTTCAAGCCTGCCCTTGCGGAGTATGTCACCCAGCTCGATCTGAAACGCTTCGGTCTTCTGCTTGGTCTTGCGATACAGCCTGGCCCGATTGGGTGACGCAAACTCAGTCACGCCGCCGGCCTCGAGTACCGCATCGAGAACCGTCATTCCTTGGCGGTGAGGCATCGAACGCGGGGTACGTACCGCACCGGTCACACGCACACGCGTCAGGAATTCGTGCGAGCGTAGTTCCGTCAGGATCACGGCCACGTTGGGTTCGCGAATATACTCGGAGAGCCGCTTCCTGATGGTTTCTGCAAGCTCGGTCGGAGTTTGGCCGCCGGCCTGAACATCGCCGATGATAGGCACGGAGATCTTTCCGTCCGGCCGCACCGGCGCAGTGACTGCCAACTCCGGATTGCGCCATACGGTTACCTGCACCCGATCGTCAACCCCAATGCGGTACTCCCCCCCGGGGTTTTCGGGCACCAGATTCGTGTTCTGCGCAAATTCCGGAACCTCGTCCAGGCCCGAGCAACCGGCCATGAGCAGTACCGCCCCTGCAATAACGACCCACCGTGACATGCTCATCTGCCTCTCGCTATGCCCCTGTCTTCCTGAAGCGTTCGATCGAGCTGTCCCCCATGAGTCCGCAGGGCCAATCGGGCATGCATTTGAAACGTTCATTCTGGCGGCACCTGTTGGCTCGCTTCTGACTCAGGAATTTCAGACACAGCTAGGAGGAATTCGGGATGCGGTATCACTTTACACCTAACGCGCGCCCTTACCAAACAAGACGACCTGCGCAGTTTGGAAGAGAATAACCAAGTCGAGAAACAAGGAGTGGTTCTTTACGTAGTAGAGATCAAATTGAAGTTTCTGCACCGCGTCATCTACCGAAGCCCCATAGGGATACCGAACCTGCGCCCACCCCGTAATCCCCGGCCTCACCGAGTGCCTGCTCCCGTAGAACGGTACTTTCAGGCTGAGTTCGTTCACGAACGGCGGTCGCTCGGGACGAGGGCCAACGAAGCTCATTTCGCCGCGCAAGACGTTGATGAGTTGCGGCAATTCATCGATCCGCGTGAGCCTGACGAATTTCCCCACTCGCGTAATACGGTCGTCGTTCTTCTGCGCCCATCGCGCAACGCCGTCCTTCTCCGCGTCGATGCGCATACTGCGAAACTTCAGGATCTCGAAGACTTTCCCCGACTCGCCTACCCGCGTCTGGCGATACAGAATCGGCCGGCCACTTTCATACCAGATTGCCAACGCCGCAAGCAATACGACCGGCAAGGTGGCGATCAGCATCGCGCCGCTCACGCAGATGTCAAACGCACGCTTCAGGAGCTTGCGAAAACCGGTCTTGGAAAATCCCTCGGAAAAGATCATCCAGCTTGCGCTCAGCGAATTCAACTGAACGTAGCCGGTCTCCCGTTCGAAGAACGTCGGTAAATCCACGATGCTGATCCCCTTTAGCTTGCACTCGAGAAGTTTCGACAGCGGCAAATGGCCGTTGCGCCGGTCTCTCACACCCACGACGATCTCGTCGACTCGGTGCCGCTCGACGAGTTCGCGCAACACCGTGCAGTCGCCGAGCAACTTGGACTTGTCTCGCCCCGGATGCTCATCTCCGCACAATACGAAACCCACCAGGTCAAAGCCTGCGTTCGGGCCGAGCTTGCTTTGCAAGGCATCGACCCCGGCCGCGCGGGATCCGCTTCCGAGCACCAGGACGCGGCGCTTGAGCGCTTTGTACCCGATGATCCGGAAGAAAACCGCCCGCGCCAGCGCCGTAAGGATAAGGGAAAACAGGAAGCTCAAGGCCATGATGCCTCGGCCCAAGAAGCTCTCCGGAATAGCGTAAAAGATGATCACCATCGCGAGCGCCCCCGCCGGGAAGCTCGCCAGGAAACGCACGTGGTACTCGCGGTCTTTTTTGTGCAACGCCGATCCGTACAGACCGAATGCGGTCATGATCCCCAGCAAGACAAGCGCGTACAACAACGCTCGCGGAAACAACGACCCGACGGCAACGCCGGCGGAGTAGATGCTAAAGTCAACGTCTAGGAAGCGCAGGGTCCACGCGATATAGACTGCGCCTATGTGAATCGCCGTTTCTGCGAGCATAAGCAGCAAGAGCGGGACCGAAACATAGTGCCCAAAAAGGCGAACGCTCACCGCACCCTCCCTACGGCCCGCTCCCTGCTAAGCGACGCAGCTTGCTTCCACAATAGATTCCTGCGCGCGTACGTGTTCGAATACGCGCTGCAGGTGCTTACGTTTGTCGATTGCCGGAGATCGCGCACGGGTCCCCGGCGCGCAACGGCCGCGCCTGCGACGAGAGCCGCGGTCGATACGCCATTCGGATTCGAGCCGATTCGCCGGCGAAATACCCTCAGATCGACAAGTACCGGCAGGTTCATGATCGGACAGGCAGCGGGGGCAAATGACATCCATGCCAACAGCATGGATTGTGCCAATGTCAGTTGGATTCTAAGCCACGCGCATGCGCACCACCAGCTTCCTCCCTCAGGATAAGTTTTGATATTTCATTCAAGGCCTTACATCCTAAGTATGGCGGTATGGCCACAGAACCAGGTCACCGAGAGAAATCGGCAGGCGAGGCATCTGACCCGCTCGGCCGTTTCGACCGAGACTTTGCACCTCCGGTCACGAATTTGTTGTCGTAGTTTCGGCGTTGAGTGGGAAAACCGACAGGCTGATCGCGCTTACCGACGGGGCTGGGCGCGCCCGGACTGGACACCCACGCCGCAACCCGATGCGACTGGTCAATTTGAGTCTAACTCCTAGCAGGACAAAGCGTTGTCAGGTATCGCAGACAGTTGATGTCGGGTTTTCCCTACAGGATGTCGGGTTTTCCCTAAAGCGCCATTCTTCACGAGCGCGACGAACCGCTTCGCCCTGGGGGCGCCGACCGTCACGGATGGTGGCAAACCTCGATAGATTGGGTGGCGGAGAGGGTGGGATTCGAACCCACGATACGCTTGCGCGTATTCCGGTTTTCGAGACCGGCACGTTCAACCGCTCCGTCACCTCTCCGGTCGGGCGCATTTTACCAGCGCCCGGGATCAGCGCGGCAGTTCTAAGGCCTTGATATCAGCCATGTAGGGCTGAAGCGCCGCCGGAATGTCCACGCCGCCGTCGCTTCGCTGATAGTTCTCCATGATCGCGATCAGCGTGCGCCCAACCGCAAGCCCGGAGCCGTTCAGCGTGTGCACCAGTTCGGGCTTGCCCTTCTCGTTACGGAAGCGCGCCTGCATGCGGCGCGCCTGGAACGCCTCGAAGTTGCTGCACGAGGAGATCTCCCGGTACGCGTTTTGGCCGGGCAGCCAGACTTCGATATCGTAGGTTTTCGCCGCGGCAAAGCCTATATCGCCGGTGCACAGCGCTACCACGCGGTAAGGCAGATTCAAACGCTTCAAGATCTCTTCGGCGTGCCCGGTGAGGTTCTCCAGCGCTTCGTACGATTTTTCAGGATGTACGATTTGCACCAGCTCCACTTTGTCGAACTGGTGGTTGCGGATCATCCCGCGAGTGTCCTTGCCATGGGAGCCCGCTTCGCTGCGGAAACACGGCGAGTGGCACACGAATTTGAGCGGCAGCGACTCGAGCGGAACGATTTCATCGCGCACGATGTTGGTCACCGGAACTTCAGCCGTGGGGATGAGATAGAACTTACCCTCGTCCCCGCGCGGCACGGCGAACAAGTCCGCCTCGAATTTCGGCAGTTGCCCCGTGCCGTGCATGCTGGCCGCGTTGACCAGATACGGTACATAGACCTCGGTATAGCCGTGCTCCTGGGTGTGCAGGTCGAGCATGAACTGCGCGATCGCGCGGTGCATCCGCGCAAGCGGTCCTTTCATCAAGGCGAAGCGCGCTCCGGCGATCTTGGCCGCGGTCTCAAAGTCGAGTTGCTTCAGCGCGGCGCCGATATCGACGTGGTCCCTGGGCGCGAAGCCGAATTGTCGCGACGTACCGTCCCGACGGATTTCGACATTGTCCGCGGCGGATTTTCCTACCGGCACCGACTCGTGAGGGATGTTCGGGATTCCATCGAGGTAGTCCTGCAGATCGGTCCGGATCTTATCCAGTTGCCGCTCGCTTCCCTCGAGAGCTGCGTTGGTGCGAACGCTGCTCTCCAACAGCTCCTTGACCTCCTCCCCTTTGGCTTTCGCCTGTCCTATTTCCCTGGCCAGCTTGTTGCGACTGGCCTGCGCCCCTTCGACGAGCGACTGGACCTCTTTTCGCGCAGCTTCGAGGTCCTGAAAGCGCTTGGCATTCATTTCGATGCCTCGCGTTTCAAGCCGCTTCGCGATCGCTTCGATGTCGGTGCGAAGCATTTGGGGGTCGAGCATTGGCGTATCTATTTCCTGGTCTTTTCTGATTGATCCAGGCCGTGCAGGTAGGCGAGCTTCTCAGCAATCTTCGCCTCCAGCCCGCGGTCGGTCGGCTCGTACCACTTCACCGCCGGCATGTCCTCGGGGAAGTAATTCTCACCCGCGGCATACGCGTCGGCCTCGTCGTGGACATAGCGATAATCGCGGCCAAAACCGAGTTCCTTCATGAGCTTGGTCGGCGCATTGCGCAGATGCACGGGCACCGGCCGCGATCCGTCCTCCGTCACGAAACCGCGCGCTCGATTATACGCATCGTACGCGGCGTTCGATTTCGACGCGCACGCGAGATAGATTGCGGCCTGCGCCAGCGCAAGCTCGCCTTCCGGGCTCCCCAGGCGCTCGTAGGTCTCGCAGGCGTCGAGCGCCACGCGCAACGCGCGCGGATCGGCAAGTCCGATGTCCTCGACCGCCATCCTTATCATGCGCCGGCCGACGTAGAGCGGGTCTGCGCCCCCGTCGAGCATGCGCACGAGCCAATAAAGCGACGCGTCGGGATTCGAGCCGCGCACCGACTTATGCAGCGCCGAGATCTGGTCGTAGAAGACGTCACCGCCCCTGTCGAAGCGGCGCAGGTCGCGCGCGACGGCGTTCTGAACCAAGTCGCTGTCGATCTTCGTCGCGCCGGCGCTCGCCGCAGCGGTCTGGATTAGTTCAAGCATGTTAAGTAGGCGGCGCGCGTCGCCGTCAGCCATTCCGATCGTCTGTCCGCGCGCGTTTGCGTCGAACTCGAGTCCCGAGAGGGCCTCCCGCGCGGCGCGGTCGAACAGCGCTCCGAGTTCCGCCTCCGAAAGGCTCTTGAGCACATGCACGGAGACCCGCGACAGCAACGCGCCGATCACCTCGAAGGACGGATTCTCGGTCGTCGCGCCTATGAAAGTGAGCAATCCCTGTTCCACGAAAGGCAGGAACGCGTCCTGCTGCGCTTTGTTGAAGCGGTGCACTTCATCGACAAAAAGGATGGTGCTCTTTCCGGATACCGCAAGCGCCTCCTCGGCCCGCCGTACCGCGTCCTTGATGTCCTTTACGCCGGAGAGGACCGCCGAAAGCGCGATGAACTGTGCATCGAAGGCAGCGGCCATGAGACGGGCGAGCGTCGTCTTGCCGACTCCCGGCGGCCCCCACAGAATCATCGAGTGCGGCTTGCCCGACTCGAACGCGAGACGCAAGGGCTTGCCCGCTCCGAGCAGGTGCCGCTGCCCCACGAATTCGTCGAGCGATTTGGGCCGCAAGGCCTCGGCGAGCGGCGGCACGGGCGCAGAAGCGGGAAACAAGTCGGTCATTCGCCTGCCAGGCGAAGAGGCGCTATTTGAAATCGCCGATCACGTCGGCACCCTTGGGAGGGGAGAAGCGAAACAGCCCGGGATCCAGCTTGGGGTTGCGCTGCAGCGACACGAACCTGAGCACCGTGGTCTGTCCGAAACTGTCGAGGAGTTCCATGATTTCGAGGCCGGAAGCACCGAAGCCCATGCGAATCCTCTCGAAGCTGCCTTCCTTGTCGCGAGGCAGCGCCTCGAGCCATTCGAGGCCGCCTTTTGTTCCCTGGTCCGAGAGGTTGAATGCCCGCATCGCCTGGTTGTTCCCCGCGAGAAGCGCCGCGGGGGTCGAGCCCAGCGCCTGGTCGAGCTTCTTGACCGTGACCTGCTTCAGATCCTCGTCGTAGATCCATATCTTCGATCCATCGCCCACGATTAGCTGGGCGTAGGGCTTCACGTAGGTCCATCGGAATTTTCCGGGCCGCGAGAACGCGAGCACACCGCGCGACTCCTGCAGCAACTTGCGGTTGTGATCGAAGATCTTCTGCTCGAATTCGCCCCTCGCGGTGAGGGTCTGGTTGATAAACTCCGAGAAGCGCTCCAGACTCGCTGACGAAACGGCCGAAAGCGGGAGCATCAGAAACGCTCCGAGGGACACCGCTGCCAGGCGGGAACGAAAAGCCATTGGAGCGGCTACTCCACCTTCGCGGGCACCAACACCTCGCGATTGCCGTTCGATTGCATGGCGGACACGAGTCCCGCCTGCTCCATCTGCTCGATGAGGCGGGCGGCGCGGTTGTAGCCGATGCGCAGATGGCGCTGAATGAGCGAGATCGACGGGCGTCGGGTGCGCAGCACAATCTCCACGCCTTGATCGTAGAGCGGATCGTTCTCCCCGCCCTGCTCGCCCAGGCCGGACTCGCCTCTTTCAGCTTCCTCGGCCTCGAGCAGCCCCTCGACGTATTCGGGCTTGCCCAGTGATTTCAGATAATCGACGACTTTGTGCACCTCCTGGTCGGCGACGTAGGCGCCATGCACGCGCTGGGACATTCCGCTGCCGGGCGGCAGGTAGAGCATGTCACCCTGCCCGATCAGAGACTCGGCGCCCTGCTGATCGAGGATGGTGCGCGAATCCACTTTGCTCGAGACCTGGAAGGCGATGCGCGTTGGAATGTTCGCCTTGATGAGCCCGGTGATCACGTCCACGGAAGGGCGCTGCGTCGCGAGGATCAGGTGAACGCCCGCAGCGCGCGCTTTCTGCGCCAGGCGCGCGATCAACTCCTCCACCTTCCTGCCCGATACCATCATCAGATCGGCAAGCTCATCGATGATGAGAACAATGCAGGGGAGCTTCTCCAGCGGCTGCGGCTCGTCCGAGTCGAGCGTGTCCGGGTCCGTGAGCGGACTACCCGATTTTTCGGCGTCGGCCACCTTGTGGTTGTAGCCGGAGAGATTGCGCACTCCGATCCAAGTCATCAGCCGGTAGCGCCGCTCCACCTCGCCTATGCACCAGGTGAGAGCGTTCGCCGCCTGCCGCATGTCGGTGACGACCGGCGCGAGCAGGTGTGGAATGTTCTGGTAGGCCGAGAGCTCCAGCATCTTCGGATCGACCAGGATAAGCCGCACATCGCGCGGTTCGGACTTGTAGAGAATCGACAGGATCATCGCGTTCAAGGCGACCGATTTCCCGGAGCCGGTAGTCCCTGCCACCAGTACGTGGGGCATTTTGGCCAAATCCACGACCACGGGGTTTCCCGCGATATCCTTGCCGAGCGCGAGTGTGAGCGGCGCATGCAGCTCGTGGTAGGCCCTCGAGCTGATGATCTCCGAAAGACGTACGACTTGGCGGTGCGGATTGGGGATCTCGAGTCCCATGCAGGATTTGCCCGGAATGGTCTCGACCACGCGGATGCTGTACACGGACAGAGCGCGGGCGAGGTCCTTCACGAGGTTGACGACTTGGCTGCCCTTCACGCCGACGGCCGGCTCGACCTCGTAGCGCGTGATCACCGGCCCGGGGTAGGCGGCGAGCACCCTGACCTGAACGCCGAAATCGCCGAGTTTCTTTTCGATCAGCCGCGAGGTGTATTCGAGGGTTTCGGGTGAAAGGACTTCAAGGTCGCCCGCGGCTTCATCGAGGAGCCTGATGGGGGGCAGCGGCGTATCGGGGAGATCCCGGAAAAGCGGCTCCTGCCTTTCCTTCTGCACTCTGGCAGACTTCGGAATTTCGATCGGGGTTTCTATCCGGATCGGCGCGTGTTCCTCGATCAGCAGCTCGCGCTTTTCCCCTACCGTCGCCTCGCGTCTTCCCGCAGCGATCGCCCCGGCCTTGCGGTCCTGCCAGCTCTGCAGTCTCTCGAGCGTCCAAAGGTAGGACCATTCAAGTACGGCCCCGACCCTTTCCATGACCGCCAGCCAGGAGATCCCGGTGAACAAAGATAGCGTCATCACGCAAAGCGTGAACAAGATCAGCGTCGCGCCTGTGAAACCGAACGCCGCCTGGAGCACTTTGGCCACCTCGACCCCGACCAGCCCTCCAGCTCCAGCCGTATCGGGAAGCGTGACCTTAATTGAATGAAGTCGCAGGGCTTCGATTCCGCTCGAGGCGAGCAGCAGCACGAAAAACCCAATCAGTGCGACGGCGAACGACCTCCGGTCGCCAATCAAGCCGCCATCCAGACGCCGGAAGGTCCATATCGCAGCCATCGCGAGGAGCGCGACCCACCACCAGGCCGAGATGCCGAACCAAGAGAGCAGAACATCCGCGATCCAGGCACCCACTCTCCCGCCGAGGTTGCGGATTTCGCCGGCCGCAAGGCTGTGAGACCAACCGGGATCTGCCCGGTTGAAAGTCGTCAGGACCAGGGAAAGATAGAAAGCCGCCGCAACCAGGACGAACAACCTCGATTCGCGCAGCAGCGCGGCAACCTTGCCGGGAAGGGGTGCCTGATTCTGTTTCAACTTAAGGGGGTATGAAGGGACCGCCCCTCATTCGTAACCGGTTCTCAGTCGATCGCCAGGATACTGTCCTTCAGGAAGATCGAGCCGGCGCGCACTTCGATCGAGCCCGCCGCCTGGAGATCTTTCATTACGCGGCTGACCATTTCGCGCGAAGCTCCGATCATTTTGGCGATGTCCTGTTTCGCAAGCTTCTTGGTCACGACCTTTTGACCGTCCACGACTTCCGACATTTCCAACAGCAGACGCGCAACCCGCCCGTAGACGTCCATCAGCGCGAGGCTGCCGATCTTCTGATCCGCTTCGCGCAGACGTTTGACCAGCCCGCGCATGACGGTCATAGCCATTTCGAAATTATCCTGAAGGCACTTCTTGAAATCACGCTTTGAAAGCGTAAGCAATTCACACGGCTCAATCGCCACCACGCTCGCCGAGCGCGGATGATCGTCGATGAGGCCCATCTCCCCGAAAAACTCGTTCGGCCCCAGGATCGCAAGGATCACCTCGCGTCCCTCGTCATCGCTGATCATCACCTTCAGCCGGCCCGCGACAACGACGTAAAGTGATTCGGTCACGTCGCCCGCGGCGATGATGGCTGTGCCGCGGGGAATCCTCTTGCGAGTAACCGCGCTGGTGAGCAGGACCAACTGGTTCTCGGGCAACACCGCAAAGAGCGGTACGTTGCGCAGCAGCAGCATTGACACGTTTGCCGGGGCCACCATTTGTTCTCCTAGCAGGGGCCATACATCTACGGGACTATCTTAGCAGACCCGCGCCACCAGACCTACCGGGCGGTAGGGCGGGACGGCGACCCCCCCGCGCTATAATTCGGACCCACTCCGCGATTGAATTGGCGCATTCTCGTCCCAACAAAGCTGCTATGTCAAAACAAACCCGGCATTCCCGATTGCTGATACTCGGATCCGGCCCTGCCGGATACACTGCCGCGGTCTATGCCGCGCGCGCGAACCTGAAACCGGTTGTCATCACGGGGCTCGCTCCCGGCGGGCAGCTGATGACGACCACCGATGTCGACAACTGGCCCGGGGATAGCAAGGGCGTGCAGGGTCCCGAACTGATGGAGCGGTTCCAGAAGCACGCCGAGCGCTTCGAAACCGAGATCGTGTTCGATCAAATCTACAAGGCGCACCTTCGGGAACGGCCGATCCGGCTCGAGGGCGACGCGGGAGACTACACCTGCGACGCGCTCATCATCGCCACCGGAGCCTCTGCCCGCTACCTGGGGCTCGAATCGGAAACACGGTTCATGGGCAAAGGGGTCTCCGCGTGCGCCACCTGCGACGGATTCTTCTACAAAGGTCAAGACGTCGCCGTCATCGGCGGAGGAAATACCGCGGTGGAAGAGGCGCTGTACCTCTCGAACATTACGCGCCATGTCACCGTGATCCATCGCCGCGACAAGTTCCGAGCCGAGAAAATTCTGCAAAACAGGCTTTTCGAACGAGCCAACGTCACCCTGCGCTGGAACCACGTACTTGATGAGGTGCTTGGCGACGCCAAGGGGGTCAACGGCATCCGCATCAAGGACGTCCAAACGAGCGCGGTGCAAAAACTCGACGTACAGGGATTGTTTGTCGCCGTAGGCCACACTCCGAATACCGGCATCTTCGAAGGCGAACTTGATATGAAGGGTGGATACATCGTCACTCGCGGCGGCAGCGAAGGCAACGCCAGCGCAACCAGCGCCCCGGGCGTGTTCGCCGCCGGCGACGTGCAGGACCATGTTTATCGCCAGGCGGTGACCAGCGCTGGAAGCGGCTGCATCGCGGCGCTCGACGCTGAAAAATACCTCGACGGCCTGCGTTAGGCGCGCGTGATCCGCAAACGCGCGGAAGACGGCTTACCCGAGGACGAGGCCGCGCTGTTTCGCGATGCGGTGCGCGACGCGACACCGCTCCAATCGCCACCTCGGACGCGGCTTGAGGCGAATTCGCCGCCGCCGATCCCCGTCCAGTCCTTGCTCGATGTGCACGATGCGCTCGAGGAGAGCTTGCGCGGGCCTCTCTCTCTGGATCAATCTATCGAGACCGGCGAGGAGCTCTTCTTCCTGCGCGACGGCTTGGGCCGCGACGTGCTGCGCAAACTGAGACGAGGGCACTGGGTCGTACAGGACTTCGTGGACTTGCACGGTCTGAACCGGGAGCAAGCGCGGTTGCTGCTTGCGAAATTCCTGGGGGCCTGCCTCAAACGCGGACTACGCTGCATTCGCGTAATCCACGGCAAGGGGCTGCGTTCACCCAAGCGCGAGCCGGTGCTGAAGGGAAAGGTGCGACAGTGGCTCGCGCAACGCGATGAGGTGCTCGCCTTCTCCCAGGCACCGTCAAATGAGGGGGGAAGCGGCGCGCTCCTGGTGTTGCTCAGAGCAGGGGTTCGGGATTAAGCGCCTAAACTGCAGCTTCGTTGGTCTCGCCGGTCCTGATGCGCACGACCTGTTCAACGGAACTCACAAAGATCTTGCCATCGCCGATCTTGCCCGTGCGCGCCGCCTTGACGATGGCCTCGATCGCTCCCTCGAGCATCTTTTCGGTCACGACAACCTCGATCTTGACCTTCGGCAGGAAGTCGACGACATACTCGGCACCGCGGTAAAGTTCGGTGTGGCCCTTCTGCCGGCCGAAGCCTTTTACCTCGGTCACGGTGAGCCCGGTAACTCCGACCTCGGCGAGGGCCTCGCGCACTTCGTCCAGCTTGAAGGGTTTCACGACAGCTTCAATTTTCTTCATATCCATTCTCCCGCGTTGACCTCGGTCCCAGTATAACAAACGCTCGTCGAACCTCGCCCGGCCGGCTATTCGTAGGGTTCCCGATAACGCGACGTAATCGGATACCGCCAGTCCTTGCCGAAACCGCGGTGCGTGATGCGGATTCCGATCGGCGCCTGGCGGCGCTTGTACTCGCTGCGATGGATCATCTCTACCACGCGTTTCACGTCACCGGCGCCAAAACCCTGCGCAACTATTTCGGAAGGGCTCATGTCGTTCTCCATGTACTCCGAAATAATGACGTCCAGCACCTCGTATGGGGGCAGCGTGTCCTGGTCGGTCTGGTTGGCCTTCAGCTCGGCGGTGGGAGCCCGGGTCAGGATGCGCTCGGGAATCAGCGGCTTGATCCCGTTCTGATACCGGCACAGCCGGTACACCAGGGTCTTGAGAATGTCCTTGATCACCGCGAACCCGCCGGCCATGTCTCCGTAGAGGGTGGCATATCCGACTGCCATTTCCGATTTGTTGCCGGTGGTCAAAACGATGGCGCCAAATTTGTTCGACAGGGCCATCAGCAAAGTGCCGCGAATGCGGGCCTGGAGATTCTCTTCGGTGGCGTCCACTTGAAGGCCGGCGAATTCCTTCGAGAGCGATGCCAGGAATGCGTCAAACGCGGGACGGATCGGAATCTCGTCATAGCGCACGCCGAGATTGCGCGCGAGCTCGCGGGAATCCTCGAGGCTGATGTCCGAGGTATATTGCGAAGGCATCATCACCGCCCGCACCCGCTCCGATCCCAGCGCATCGCAGGCGATGCACAGCGTCAACGCCGAATCGACCCCGCCGGAGAGGCCGACTAGCGCCCCGGGGAAGCCGTTCTTCCCGACGTAATCGCGCACCCCAAGGCAAAGAGCCTTGTAGACTTCGGACTCGAGCGATTCCTCTTTCGCGACCTCGCCGCGTTGCGGCTCGCCATCGGCAACCGTTACGAAACTCAGCGTCTCCTCAAACGACGGCAGCTGGCAAGCCACCTCCCCGCGTCGATCAAGCGCGAACGAAGCCCCATCGAAAACCAGCTCGTCCTGGCCGCCCACCATGTTGACGTAGATGAGCGCCATCCCCGTCTCCGACACCCGCTCGCGCATGACGTCGTGACGGGACTGCTGTTTATGTATGTGATAGGGCGAAGCGTTAAGCACCAACAGAACCTGCGCGCCTGCGTCCCGGGCGGCCCGCGGCGCTTTCGCTTCCCAGGCATCGGCGCAGATATTGATGCCGACGCTCACCTTGTCGGTCCGCGGTCGGACGGTGAGCGGCCCCTGGGATCCCCAAGTGTCCTCGCAGATATTCACACCGAAGCGGGTCTCTCCCACGTTGAACACGCAGGGAGAATCGCCGGGCTCGAAGTAGCGTTCCTCGTCGAACACGGTATAGTTCGGCAGCGAATGCTTGTAGTAGGTGCCGAGGATCTGCCCACCCCGAATGACCGACGCCGCGTTGTGGCGCTTTCCCTCGTATTGATGCGGGTGGCCTACGACGAGCGTGATGTCGCCCACCTTGCGCGCCAGGGCTTCAAGTGCGACATTGCAGTCGCGGTAAAAGCCATCGCGCAACAGCAGATCTTCGGGGGGATATCCGCACAACGCGAGCTCCGGAGTAAGCACTAGGCTCGCCCCGGCGGCGCGCGCCCGCTCGCAGTAATCGAGGATCTTTGACGCATTGCCGGAGAGGTCGCCCACAGTACAATTGATCTGGGCAATGGCAATCTTGACGATGCTCGCCATGCGGCAAGTCTACCATCGTGTCATACACCGCCGCGTTCGCTCCTATAATCGACCAAGCGTTATTGCCATCCGCATCCGTTGAAGGAAGACACGCCCAGGATCAAGCTTGTCGACACGCTCGCCGGCGTCGAGCCGCCGGCGTGGAATGCGCTCGCCGGGGAGCATCCCTTCCTGCGCCACGAGTTTCTCGAATCTCTCCATGAAACCGGCTGCGCCTCCGAGCGTACCGGATGGAAGCCCCAGTACGTCACGCTGTGGCAGGGAGCGTCGCTCGTGGGCGCGATGCCGCTCTACCTGAAGTCGCATTCCTACGGGGAATACGTATTCGACTGGGCTTGGGCCGACGCCTATCACCGCCACGGGCTTTCCTACTACCCGAAGCTGCTCGGCGCAATCCCATTTTCGCCGGTCATCGGGCCTCGCCTGCTCGCGCGCGACGGAGCCACGCGCGCACTCCTACTTCGCGCCGCGCTGCGGGTCGCGGGTGAGGTCTCCTCGCTACACGTATTGTTCCCGACCGAGTCCGAAGCACGCGAGATGGAAGCGGCAGGAATGATGCTCCGGCGCTCGGTCCAGTTTCACTGGGAAAACCAAGGCTACGCCAGTTTTGAGGAGTTTCTCTCGCACCTGGCTTCCGCCAAACGCAAAAAGATCCGCCAGGAGCGCCGCAGGGTGCAGGAGGCAGGGGTGACCCTGCACCGTCTGACCGGCACACAGATTCGCGAAGAGCATTGGAGTTTTTTCACTCGCTGCTACAACGAAACTTACCGCGCGCATCATTCAACGCCCTACCTCAGCCTCGCCTTCTTTCGCCGCCTCGGCGAGACGCTTCCGGAGAGCGTACTCATGGTGCTTGTAGAGTTGGACGGCACGCCGATCGCAAGCGCCCTGAACATCTTCTCGCCGACGACGCTTTACGGACGATATTGGGGGTCGGTCACGCATATACCGATGTTGCATTTCGAGGTCTGCTACTACCAGACGATTGAGTTCTGCATCGAACGCGGCATCAAGACATTCGAGGGAGGTGCGCAGGGCGAGCACAAACTCGCGCGCGGGTTCATGCCGATCCAGACCTGGTCCGCGCACTGGCTGCGACATCCGGAATTTGCCGACGCGGTAGAGAAATTTCTTGCGCGGGAGGCGGTGGGAATCGAGCGCTACGTGGACGAACTGAACGAGCACAGCCCCTTTCGTCGGGACCCGCCGGCGCGGGACTAAAGCCGCACTCGCTGCGTGTCGGCTCTACTTGTCCTTTGGGAAGCCGCCAAGAAGAGCGGCAACCTGCCGCGGCGCTCGCTGCGGAGTCATAGGGCGAGGTGCGACCGGTATTGTCTGCGACGGCTTGTACGGAGCGCTGAAAATCGGGTCGACGCTCTTCACATCCTGCCTGGCGTGGGTCAGTCGGTCGTGCTCCTCGTTCCCACGACGCGGCCGCCGTTCGCGCTGACCCGCGCCCCGGCGGCCGGATGATGTCCCTATGATCGACGATGCCACGCGGAGGTCGGGTTCGAATCCCGGAACGATTTTCCTCGGGATGGTGAGCCGAACCATCCTCTCGATGGCGTCGAGCCGCTCATGTTCCTCTGAGCACACGAGCGATATGGCCTCACCGCTCGCCCCGGCCCGACCGGTGCGGCCGATACGATGCACGTAGTCCTCGGGGGCACCGGGCAACTCGAAATTCACGACGTACGGCAGATCCTCGATATCGAGCCCGCGCGCAGCGACGTCGGTCGCCACCAGAACTCCGACCTTTCCCGACTTGAAGTCGGCGAGCGCCTGAAGCCGCTCCGGCTGGCTCTTGTCGCCGTGAATGGCAGCGGTGTGAATGCCGTCGCGGTTGAGCTGATAAGCAAGGCGATTGGCCCCGATGCGGGTTGAGGTGAATACCAGAACCTGGCTCAATGCGCGCGACTGAATGAGGTAGGCGAGCAGCTCGCGCTTGCGCTCGCGCCGGCACGGATGCACCAGGTGGGTGACCGATTCCGCCGCGGCGTTGTTTCGCGCGACCTGCACCAGCACCGGGTCATGCAGGAACGAATCGGCGAGAGTGCGAATCTCCTCGGTAAGCGTCGCAGAGAACAGCAGGTTCTGTCGCCGTTTCGGCAACAGCGACATGATTCGACGTACGTCTGGAATGAAGCCCATGTCGAGCATGCGGTCGGCTTCGTCGAGCACAAAAGCTTCGACTTGCTGCAGATTCACCGTCCTTTGCTGGACATGGTCGAGCAGCCGCCCGGGCGTCGCCACCAGGAACTCGACGCCCTGACGCAGCGCCGCGGTCTGCGGCTTCATGTCGATCCCTCCAAACACCACCGTGCTGCGCAAGCCCATGTACTTGCCGTAAGTGCGAACGCTTTCTTCGATCTGCGCCGCAAGCTCGCGTGTGGGCGTGAGGATTAGGGCGCGCACCGGATGCCGCGCGGGCGAGGCGCTGGTAGTGGCGTGTCGCGCGAACCGCTGCAGAAGCGGCAAGGTGAAACCTGCCGTCTTTCCCGTGCCGGTCTGGGCGCTGCCCATGACGTCACGGCCCTGCAGCACCAGCGGAATCGCCCGCGCCTGGATCGGCGTAGGCTCGGTGTAGCCCTGCTCGGCAACCGTCTTCAGCAGCTCGGGCAACAGGCCTAGTTCGGCAAAACTCGGCAAATGAACTCCCCCCCCGCCCGTGGTCTGGGCCGAAGGCGCTTCAGTCAATTGCGGGATGGGTGGAGACAGGGCGGGTGACAAGCGGGCGCATTATAGCACCCGGACTGCCCGAAGCACGTGCGGAAAGGTCCCTTCTCAAGGAGGTGAAAGCGTCTTGACTTCGTCACGAACGTCGCGCACTGGGAGACATTCCAATCCTCTCTATCTATGGCGTGCGAGCGCCCAGGCGACGTGCTCGCGGACGAGCGCGGAGCGATCCTGCTCGCGCGAGCGCAGCGCCGCGACCACGCGCTCGTCCGCGGGCGCGTTGCCGAGTCCCACGGCGAGATTGCGCAGCCAGCGCTCGTAACCGATCCTCAGGATCGCGCTCCCGGACATGCGCTCGTTGAACTGGTTTTCAGTCCACGCGAAAAGCTCGACCAGCTCGAGGCAATCCAGGCCGTTGCGCACGCGAAAATCCGGTTCCGGAGTGACCTGCGCGTAGCGGTTCCACGGGCAGACGAGCTGGCAGTCGTCGCAGCCGAAAACACGGTTGCCGACGAGCGTCCGAAGTTCCTGCGGGATACTGCCCTTCAATTCGATGGTGAGGTAGGAAATGCAGCGCCGGGCGTCGACAACATAGGGAGCAACGATGGCGCGAGTTGGGCAGACCTCGAGGCATTTGGCGCAGCTGCCGCAATGCTCGCCCACCGGAGCGTCCGCGGGCAGCGGAAGATCCGTGTAGATCTCCCCCAGAAAGAAAAACGATCCCGCCTCGTGCGCAATGAGCAGCGTGTGCTTGCCCCGCCAGCCGAGCCCCGCCTTGCGCGCCAGCTCCACTTCCATCACCGGCGCCGAATCGGTGAATACGCGGTAACCAAACTCGCCGATTTCGGCTGCAATCTTCTCGGCGAGCTGCTTTAGGCGTCCGCGCAGGACCTTGTGGTAATCGCGCCCAAGCGCATAGCGGGCGACGAACGCCTTGCCGCCGTCAGCGAGGGTGTTCCAACTGTCGGCCGCGCGGGGGCGGTAGTCCATGCGTGCGGAGATAACGCGCAGCGTGCCGGGAACGAGCGACGCCGGGTGCGTCCTTTTGGCGCCATGCTTTCGCATATAATCCAGCTCGCCCGCGAAACCGCTTGCGAGCCATTCTTCCAGGCGCGGCTCCACCGCCGCGAGGTCAATGTCGGCTATTCCGATTGCCTGGAAACCCAACTCGCGGCCCCAGGCCTTGATCGCCACAGCGAGCATCACCAGATCGGTGGGAGGCATCGGTCCTGCCCGCCGGACCGCTTTAACGTGACTCATTCTCCCCATAATAGCCAGCCGCCAGCGCGGGCGCACTGGACTGCGTTCTTACCCGACGAGGCTGCGACGGCAGGGTTGGGGGGGCAGTTGGCCGTCTGCATCGTCCCCGGCCTGCGAATCTACCTGCGCGGCGAGCTCGGGTGCGGAAAAACCACCATGATTCGGGGCCTGTTGCGCGCTTTGGGAGTCCGGGAGAGCGTGAAGAGTCCGAGCTACACGCTAGTTGAACTTTACGTAGTTTCTAGATTAAACTTGTACCACTTTGATTTTTATCGATTCCTATCTTCTAGTGAATTGGACGACTCGGGTTTGGCTGATTACTTCCACGGTCAGGGAGTCTGCTTGGTCGAATGGCCGGAACGAGCCGGCGCAGCGCTCCCTCGACCCGACCTGGAAATCAGCTTGTCTTACGCGGGAACGGGAAGGGAAATCAGCTTCACCGGCCATAGCGAAGCAGGGGCCCGGTGCATAGCGAAATTCCAAGATGTTTGATCGTAGGCGCGCACGGGCTGTTGCGCCCAGCGTTCTTCGGGTTAGCTGCCCTGGTTTTTTCCGGGTCCCTGGCAGCCGCCGAATCCGTGCGAGCGGTTCGCATGTGGCCGGCGCAGGACTACACGCGCGTGACGCTCGAGTCGGGCGAACCGCTCAAGCACAGCCTGCTGCTCCTGAAAAACCCCGATCGGCTGGTGCTCGACCTCACCGATGTCGATTTATCCAGCGTCCAGCAGGGACTGGACGGAAAAGTCGCGCCGAATGATCCCCACATAGCCAATTTGCGCGCAGGGCAATTCAAGCCTGGCATTGTCCGCGTAGTGCTCGACTTGAAGACCGAGGCCAAGCCGCAGATATTCACACTCCCACCGATCGGCAACTACGGGCACCGTCTCGTCTTGGATATCTATCCGATCGAGCCCTTCGACCCGATACTTACGCTGCTGCAAAAACCCGGCTCGGAGAACGGGCAACTCCTCGGGAAATCTCAAGAAGGAGCGCCCCGTGAGGAGCGCGCGGCCGATCCGAACAAAAGACAGCCGAAATCCGCACCGGACCGGCCCGGGCCCTCCGTCAGTCGCCTGATTACCATCGTCATCGACCCCGGACACGGCGGAGAGGATCCGGGCGCTCGAGGGCGCCGCGGAACCCAAGAAAAAAAGGTGACTTTGATAATCGCGCGCAAGTTGAAGACCTTGATCGATGTTGAGCCCAACATGCGTGCGCTGCTCACCCGGGACGGCGACTTTTTCATTAAGCTGGACGAACGCGTCGAAAAGGCGCGGCGAGTGAAAGCCGATCTGTTCGTGTCGATCCACGCTGATGCGGTCAAGAAACCGAACGTGCGCGGATCATCGATATTCGCGTTGTCGGAACGCGGCGCGACCAGCAAGACGGCACAGTTGCTGGCCGAGCGCGAAAACACCGCCGACCTGATCGGCGGTGTCAGCCTTGAGGGCAAGGATCGCTACGTCAAGATGACGCTTGCCGATCTGAGCTTGACGGCGCAAATCAGCGACAGCCTCAAGCTCGGCAGGGCCGTGCTGGGCGAACTCGGAGGAGTCAACCCGTTGCACAAGCAAAACGTCGAGCAAGCCGGATTCGCCGTGTTGAAAGCGCCCGAAATACCCTCGATCCTGATAGAGACGGCCTTCATCAGCAACCCCGACGAGGAGCGGCGGCTCAACGACGCCGCCTACCAGGAGAAAGTCGCGCGCGCGATCCTGCGCGGCATCAAGAGCTACGTCGCGAAGAATCCGCCGCTTTCCCGCTCGACGCTGGCGGCGCTCCCCTGACTTCCCCACCGGCCTGGGCTCTCATTCTCGCCGCGTTCAAGCGGTGCCTAAGGTACTCGAACACAAGCGGCATCAGCGACAACACGATAATGCCGAGGATGACCCACGTCAGGTTTTGCTTGACGAGAGGCATGGTGCCGAACCAATAGCCGGCGTAGACGAGCGACAGCACCCACGCGAGCGCGCCCACTACGTTATAGGCGGTGAAGCGCAAGTAGGTCATTTGCGCAACGCCGGCGACAAACGGGGCAAAAGTCCTCAGTATCGGCACAAAACGGGTGATGACTATGGTCTTGCCGCCGTGCCTCTCGTAGAAGGCGTGGGCACGGTCGAGCGCTGTCCTGTTGAAGATCCGCGATTGCTCCCAGTGGAAGACCTTCGGCCCGAGGAAGTGCCCGATCGAGTAATTGACCGTATTGCCGAGCACCGCCGCGACGATCAACAGCAGAGCCAGTAGGTGCACGTCCATGCCGCCGGCGGCCGCAAGCGCCCCGGCGACGAACAGCAACGAGTCGCCGGGAAGAAAAGGAGTCACAACCAGGCCGGTCTCGCAAAAAATGATCGTGAAAAGCAGCAGATAGACCCAGGCACCGTATTGCTGAAGCAGGTTGGCGAGGTGACGGTCGAGATGAACGAGCAGGTCCCAACCGGAGAGGAGGAGTTCCACCGCGGCATTCTACCGCGTCATATAATTACATCCTTCCCGGAATCGACACGGACGCAAGAGCGCCGGTCATTCCGGGGTCGAAGAGTCCAGCGCCCGTGCCATCAATCCGCCCCCTGCCCGAGACGCTCATCAGCCAGATCGCGGCGGGGGAAGTGGTTGACCGGCCGGCCTCGGTGGTCAAGGAATTGCTGGAAAACAGCCTCGACGCCGGGGCATCCGATATCGACGTTTCGCTCAGCAAGGGCGGAGTGAAGCAGATCCGTGTCGCGGACAACGGCGCCGGGATCGAAAGCGACGATCTGCCGATGGCCTTCGCGCGGCACGCGACCAGCAAGATCGCCTCGCTCGAGGATCTGGAGCAGGTCCGCACGCTCGGATTTCGCGGCGAGGCGCTCGCAAGCATCGCCTCGGTCGCGCGCGTTGCCGTACGCAGCCGGGCCGCGGGCGTGGCCGGCGCGTTTAGCATCGGCGCCGAAGGCGGCAGCATCGGTGTCGTTCAGCCGGCGGCGCACCCTTTCGGGACGACCGTCGATGTCGACGATATCTACTACAACACGCCGGCACGCCGCAAGTTCCTCAAAAGCGACGCCACCGAATTCGCACATTGCGAAGATGCCTTTGTTCGCGCGGCTCTGTCGCACCCCGAAATCACCCTTACCCTCAGACACAACGGCCGCGTTGTTGCACGGTTTTCGCCTTCCACCCCGGCACAAAGAATCGAGGCGGCGCTCGGTGCCGAGTTCGCCCAGTCGATGCGTCCGATTGAAGCAAATGGCAGCGCCTTGAGGCTCTCCGGCTTCGCAGGTTCGCCGGCAAACGCTCGGGCGTCGCGCGACGCGCAGTTCTTGTATGTAAACGGACGCTTCGTGCGCGACAAAGTGCTTTCGCACGCGCTGCGCGAAGCCTACCGGGACGTTCTGCACGGCGAACGCCACCCGGCCTATGTGCTCTTTCTTGAAATCGATCCACGCATAGTAGACATGAACGTCCATCCCGCGAAAATCGAGATCCGCTTTCGCGACGCGCGCGCGGTGCACCAGTTCGTGTTTCACGCCGTCGCAAAGAGCCTCTCCGGCACGGCGGCCGAAACCCCGGCTGCCGTCGCGGCGCCGCTCGCCGTGGGTTATTCCATTCGGCCGCGGGCCGGACAGGCTGCGCTGGGCCTCGCGCAGCCGGCTGCGGCCTATACGGCGATGTTCAACGACGCACGCGCGGGCGTCGAATCCGCGTCCGCGCATGCACTGCGCGACACTCCGGACGCGTCCGAAGCGCCGCCACTCGGCTTCGCGCTTGCCCAACTGCACGGCATCTACATCCTTGCCCAGAACCGCGACGGGCTGATTCTCGTCGACATGCACGCCGCACACGAGCGCATCGTCTATGAAAAACTCAAGGCGGCACTCGACTCGCGCGCGATGAACACGCAAAAGCTGCTCATCCCATCGACTTTTCACGCCGACCGGCTGGACATCGCCACGGTCGAGGAGCACGGCGCAACGCTCAACCTGCTGGGCTTCGACGTGACGTCGATCTCCCCGTTTGCTCTGGCCGTGCGCGCGGTACCGGCGATTCTCGCCGATGCCGACGCTACCGAACTCGCGCGCGCGGTGCTGCGGGACCTCCGCCAGTACGGGGCGAGTCGCGTGCTCACCGAGCGCCGCGACGAACTGCTCGGAACCATGGCCTGTCACGGTGCGGTGCGCGCCAACCGGACGCTTACGATTCCCGAGATGAACGCGTTGCTCCGCGAGATGGAGGAAACCGAACGTTCCGGCCAGTGCAACCACGGTAGACCGACCTGGTACCAGATGAGCCTTCAGGACCTCGACAAGCTGTTCCTGCGTGGCCGCTGATCCCGCCGCGATCCTGCTCATGGGTCCGACGGCCAGCGGCAAGAGCGCGCTGGCGACGACGCTGGCGAGTCGCTTTCCCGTGGAGATCGTCAGCGTCGATTCCGCGCAGGTCTACCGCGGAATGGACGTGGGCACGGCGAAGCCGAGCGCCGCAGAGCGCGCGACGGTTCTGCACCATCTCATCGACATCATAGACCCGACCGAGGTCTACTCCGCCGCGCAATTCCGCGGCGACGCCGTCGGGCTGATGCAGGAAATCACGGAGCGAGGCCGGACGCCTCTTCTGGTCGGGGGCACCATGCTCTACTTCAAGGCACTGCGCGACGGTCTTTCGGAACTACCGCAGTCCGACGCATCGGTGCGCGCGCAAATCGACGCCGAAGCCGCCGAGCGTGGGTGGCCGGCGCTGCACGTGGAGCTCGCGAAGGTAGATGCTCAGACCGCCGCGAGACTCAAGCCGACCGACTCGCAACGCATCCAGCGTGCACTCGAAGTCTATCGTCTCAGCGGCAGGCCGATGTCGGCGCTGCTCTCACGCCAAAAACAGGAGAGGCCACCCTTTCGGCTGATAGAGATTGGACTCGCGCCAAACGATCGCAGCGAGCTGCACCGACGCATCGAGGCGCGCTTCGACGCGATGCTGAAAAACGGGTTGGTCGAGGAACTAAGCTTGCTGCGAAAGCGCTACATACTGCGCTCAGGATTGCCTTCGATGCGCTGCGTCGGGTATCGGCAAGCTTGGCAGTTTCTCGAGGGAGAACTCGATCGCAGCGAGTTACGCAATCGCGGGATATTCGCGACGCGGCAGCTTGCGAAGCGCCAGCTCACCTGGCTGCGTGCGACGCCCGCAGAAAACTTTGACTGCCTTGCCCCTTACCTGTTTTCTGCCGTGACCAAGTTCGTGGAGAGGGAGCTCTACACGAGTGCCTGAACCACTTGTCGATTCGTGCTCCGATGCGTGCCCGGTCGCGAGTTCAGGCGCCCCAGGGACGGATGGCTTCCTTGAGCTTCTTGTAGCCATCGATGTAGCGCGGACGCTTGGCTCCATAGATCTTGTCGAAGGCGGCGAGCTGCGCGTCGAGCCATTGGGCGAGCGGCTTGTTGCCCGGGTTGGCCGCCTTGTAGGCTTCGTTGATCAGCACGAAGTGGATGCGCGGATCGTAGGGCTGTTTCTCGCCGCCCACGGTCTCGTCGCCGTCGAGCAGGCGCAGCAGCATCGCATCGGCCGAGCCGAGCGTCTGTTCATAGATCGGCGCGCCGTGGACGCGGTACATGACGCTGGTCATGTCCTTGCCGTTGGTCATGGTGAAACCCATCTCCTTCCAGAGCGTCTTCATGTCGACCTTGGCGCCGGCCTTGTCGAGCACGATCTGGCCCCAGTCGCGCAGCACGTCGGGCGCGTCGGCCATCAGGTCGGTGAGCCGGTCGCCGTCCAGATCGGTGGCATACACGATGCAGGGGCGCTGACGGATCATGTCATGCAGCAGCAGGCCGAAGTTCGTGTCGGAGATGTGTTCGTAGACGTCGCCGCCCCAGTTCTCCATGCCGGCCTTGAAGTCCTTGGGCAGGAGCGCCACGATTGCATCCACGTTCGCGCGGTGCTCCTCGTAGGCGTTCACCGTGTACTGGCGCTTCAACTTGAATTTCGTGCCCTGCAGGAGCCAGCGCATGATGCCGGCGTTGATCGCGTCTTCCTGCGCCTGAGTGGGCTTGGTCGCCACTCGGCCGATCTGTCCGGTCTCGTGCACCATCTTGAGAAAGAGCCGCGCGGCGTAGGCCATGCGAATGCCCGGGGTGTTCATCTCGGAGTGGATGACGCCGGTCTTCGGGTCAACGCCGAATTTCTTTTTGTCCTGCGAGTACGGCAGGCCGGGCATGAAGCGGATGCTGGTAATGCCGCCGTAGGGGCGCACGTTGCAGTAGACGCCGGCTGCGGTGCGTAGCGGCGCGTTGGCCGATTTGCCGTTGACGACGACTTTCTTGCCACCCTCGTTCACCATGAAGTCGCCCGCGGTGGACCACTTGAGCGCGGTGTAGTCGAGCTTGCCGAACCACTCAAGGGAAACAAGCTTCGAGTCGTGGCGAAACTGGGCCATCATCGGCACGCCGAGGAACGGCAGCCCCAGCACGTCAAGCGCCATGAGCGTGCCGTTCAGGGCGAACATGTCGGTGAAAGCATGTGCGACCGGCTTCACGCCGCCCGCGGGGTCGCCACCTTCCCAAATGATCGCGTCGGGGTAGCCGGTCGGTTTGACGGCCGAACGCTTGTAGATACTGTCGAGCAGCTTGAAGAGATCGCCTTTCTGCTCTTCCTGGGCGATCTTCAACAAGTCGAGTTGTTGTGCCATGAACGTAAGACCTCGGTAGGTGCCTCCCGCAGACGGGAGGGAGAATTCCAACTCAAACCATCAACGGCACGATCAAGAGCGCAACGATGTTGATGATCTTGATGAGCGGATTGACCGCCGGGCCCGCGGTATCCTTGTAAGGATCCCCCACGGTGTCGCCGGTGACAGCGGCCTTGTGCGCCTCCGAACCCTTGCCGCCATGATGGCCGTCTTCGATGTATTTCTTCGCGTTGTCCCAGGCGCCGCCGCCGGTGGTCATGGAGATGGCGACGAAGAGGCCGGTGATGATGGTGCCCATCAGCACGCCGCCCAGCGCCTGCGGCCCGAGCACGAGGCCGACCACGATCGGCACCAGCACCGGCAGCAACGACGGGATCATCATCTCCTTGATCGCGGCGCGCGTGAGCATGTCCACCGCGACGCCATACTCTGGCTTCGCTTTGCCTTCCATGATGCCGGGGATTTCCTTGAACTGGCGGCGCACTTCCACCACCACCGCGCCCGCGGCGCGGCCGACCGCCTCCATCGCCATCGCACCGAACAGGTAGGGCACCATACCGCCGATAAACAGGCCGATGATCACCATGTGGTTGGACAGGTCGAAGGACACGACCTTGCCCGCGCCTTCGAGCGCGTGGGTATAGTCGGCGAAGAGCACCAGCGCGGCAAGTCCCGCCGAGCCGATGGCATAACCCTTCGTCACCGCCTTGGTGGTATTGCCCACCGCGTCGAGCGGATCGGTGATGGCGCGCACCGAGTCGGGCAGATCGGCCATCTCGGCGATGCCGCCGGCGTTGTCGGTGATCGGCCCGTAGGCATCGAGCGCGACGATGATGCCGGCCATGGAAAGCATCGAGGTCGCGGCGATGGCGATGCCGTACAGGCCCGCCAACGCGTAGGAAACGAAAATGGCGACGCACACCGCGAACACCGGCCAGGCGGTGGCGCGCATCGACATGCCCAGGCCGGCGATGATGTTGGTGCCGTGCCCGGTGGTCGAGGCTTCAGCGATATGCCGCACCGGCTTGTACTCCGTGCTCGTGTAGTACTCGGTGATCCACACCAGGAAACCGGTGAGCGCGAGGCCGACCACCGCGGCGCCGTACAGGTGCCAGACGGTGATCAGCTTGCTGCCGCCGGCTACGTCGAAGGGGACGACTTTGAGTATGTCCCCCATCATGATCTGGGTGATCGGATAGAAAGCGATCAATGCCAGGCCCCCGGCCCAGATGAGCCCCCGGTAGAGCGCTGCCATGACGTTCTTGTCACCCGCCTTGGTCTTGACGAACCAGACGCCGATGATCGAGGCGATGATGGCAAAGCCGCCGATCACGAGCGGATAGATCACCGCCGCCGGGCTCGCCGTCTTTACGACCAGCGCGCTCAGGATCATGGTGGCGATGATGGTCACCGCGTAGGTCTCGAACAGGTCGGCGGCCATGCCGGCACAGTCGCCGACGTTGTCACCCACGTTGTCGGCGATCACCGCGGGATTGCGCGGGTCGTCCTCGGGAATGCCCGCCTCGATCTTACCCACCAGATCGGCGCCCACGTCCGCGCCTTTGGTGAAAATGCCACCGCCCAGCCGCGCGAAAATCGAGATCAGAGAGCCGCCAAAGCCCAGGCCGATCAGGGGCTGCAGGATGTGATCGAGCGCGCTCCTGTCCTGCGCATTTAGATACAGCAACGCGAAATAGCCAGCCACACCGAGCAAACCCAGCCCGACTACCAGCAGTCCGGTGATCGCGCCGCCCTTGAAAGCGACGTTGAGCGCCTCCTGCAGGCCGCTGCGCGCGGCCTCCGCGGTGCGTACGTTGGCGCGCACCGAGATGTTCATGCCGATGATTCCCGACAGGCCGGAGAGCAGAGCCCCTATGGCGAAGCCCCAGGCCGAGGCCCAGCCCAGTTTCGGTATGAAGCCGATGACGAGGAACAGGATCACGCCGACGACCGCGATGGTCGTGTACTGGCGCTTGAGATAGGCGCTGGCGCCTTCGCGTATCGCCGCGGCGATTTCCTGCATTCGCGCGTTGCCCGCGGGCAACGCAACGATCCACTTCGATTGCAGCACGCCGTAGACGATCGCGATGATCGCGCAGGCGATGGCGAACCAGAGACCTCCGAGCATAGATTTCCCCCCTGATGTCGACCCTTGTCCCGGGCCCGAGTGGATGAAAAGCGCGAAATTATAGCAGCATGAAGCCCAGCGCTAAACCTTGAAAGCGGGGAGTTTCTTGGGGACCGGCGTGTTTTTCAGCTTCACGTAATCCGGCAGCCCGTTCTTGAAAGGCGGCGGCGCCTCGCCCTGAATCAGCGGCGAAAGGTAAACCCGACATTTCTGCGTGATGTGGAGTCCGTCTTCGGAAATGAAGTCGCGCGGCATCATCTTTTCCTTGTTTGCCACGTCCGCCAGATTCGCGACTCCGATGCGCCAGCGATAGGGCTTGTTCGATATCCGCTCGATGATCGGCATCACGGCGTTCCTGCCCGCGATCGCAAGTTTCACCGCGGCAACGCCGAGCTTATAGGACTGTTCCACGTCCACTTTCGAGGCGATATGACGCGCCGAGCGCTGCAAGTAATCGGCGAGCGCCCAGTGGTACTTGTAGCCCAGGCGATCCTTGACTAGCTTGGCGATGATTTCGCCCGCGCCGCCCAGTTGCGAATGCCCGAAGGCGTCCTTCAGACCGGTTTCCGACAGAAACTTCCCCTCCTTGTTGCGCAGCCCCTCCGACACGGCGATCGCGCAGTAACCTTCGCGCTCGACGACCTCCCTCACCCGCGCGAGAAACCTCTCTTCATCGAACTGGATCTCCGGGAAAAGAAGAATCTGCGGAGCGTCGCCCTCCTTGTCGGCGGCGAGCCCGCAGGCCGCAGTAATCCATCCGGCATGCCTGCCCATGACTTCCATGACGAAGACCCGGGTCGAGGTCTTCGCCATCGAGGCGACGTCGAAACCCGCCTCGCGAATCGAGGTCGCAACGTATTTTGCGACCGACCCGAAACCCGGGCAGTTGTCGGTTATCGCGAGATCGTTGTCGACCGTCTTGGGGATGCCGACGCAAACCAGCGGGTAGCCGAGCTTTTCGCCGACCTGCGAGATCTTCCAGGCGGTGTCCGCGGAATCGTTGCCGCCGTTGTAGAAGAAATAGCCGATGTCGTGAGCGCGGAACACCTCGATCAGGCGTTCGTAATGCGCGCGGTTCTCCTCGATGCCTTTCAGCTTGTAGCGGCACGAGCCGAACGCGCCGCCCGGCGTAGTCTTGAGCCTGGCGATGGCTGATGCGGGCTCCCGGCTCGTGTCGATCAGGTCTTCGGTGAGCGCGCCGAGGATTCCGTCTCGGCCCGCATAGACCCTGCCGATGCGGTTCCTGTACTTGCGCGCGGTCTCGATCACGCCAGCAGCGCTCGCGTTGATAACGGCGGTCACCCCACCCGATTGTGCATAAAAGGCATTCCTTGGTTTTGTTGCCATGCGAAACCTACCTAAGTGCTGCGAAGACCCGCTCGCGGATTTCCGCGAGCGACCCCACACCGGAGATCTTCCGGTACTTCGGCGCGCGCGCATCGCCCTGTGCGGCCCACTTTGAATAATAGTCGACCAAGGGCCGGGTTTGCTGCTGGTAGACTTCGAGACGCTTCCTGACCGTTTCTTCCCTGTCGTCGTCGCGCTGTACTAAGGGCTCGCCCGTCAGGTCGTCCTTGCCTGCGATCCTGGGCGGGTTGAACTTGAGATGATAATTGCGCCCCGAGGCCGGATGCGCCCGCCGCCCGCTCAGCCTTTGAATGATCTCGTTCTTGTCGACTTCGATCTCGATAACGAAATCCAGATCGACTCCGGAATCGCGCATCGCTTCTGCTTGGGGGATGGTGCGCGGAAAGCCGTCAAAGAGGTAACCGTTCCTGCAATCCGGCTGCGTCAGGCGTTCCTTGACCAGCCGAATGATGATGTCGTCAGAGACGAGCTGGCCGGCGTCCATGACTTCTCTTGCAGCGATGCCGAGTGGCGTGTCCGCCTTGATCGAAGCGCGCAGCATGTCCCCCGTTGATACCTGTGGGATACGGAAATGTTCCCTGATGAAATTCGCCTGGGTGCCCTTACCGGCGCCCGGCGGCCCCAAGAGGACAAGCCTCACGGTACTCCCTGATGTTTTTATCGGCGGAGCGTCCTCCCGACGCCCCTGGAGCGAACTTACCTTTAATGGTGCATGCGGTCAAACGCCGCCCGCACGCGTCTCAGGTCTTCGGGGGTGTCAACACCCGGCAGCGGGGCATCGTGTCGCACAGCGACTGCAATGGCGTAACCGTGCCAGAGCGCGCGCAGTTGCTCGAGCGCCTCGAATTCCTCAAGCGGCGAACGCTCGAGTCGAGGATAGGTGAGGAGGAACTCGGCACGATAAGCATAGATGCCGATGTGCCGGTAACAAGGAAGTCCCTGCGGCAGCGCTCGCGTGGATGCCGCAAAAGCATCCCGCGCCCAGGGTACCGCCGCCCGGCTGAAGTAACGTGCCAGCCCGGCACGATCGAGAACGACCTTGACGACGTTGGGGTTGAAGAGCTCGGCCGCGTCCCGGATGGGGTGACACGCGGTGGCTATCGCCGCCTCCGGCGTATTCGCAAGCATCGTCGCGACGGCGCGGATCAGACCCGGCTCGATGAGCGGTTCATCGCCTTGGACGTTTACAACCAGACTTTCCGCTGCGAGCGCGAGACGCTCCACGACCTCGGCGATCCGATCGGTGCCCGTGGAATGATCGGCGCGCGTCATCACGGCCTGGAATCCGGACTGTTCCACCGCCCGCGCGATATCGCTATGGTCGGTGGCGACGTAGACTTGGCGAGCGCCGCTTTCGCGCGCACGCTCGGCGACACGCACGACCATGGGCTTTCCCCCCAGGTCGGCAAGCGCCTTTCCAGGAAGACGGCTGGAGGCAAACCGCGCCGGAATGATGGCGACGAAAGACACTTCAATGCGTGAAACAGGTTGAGAGGCGCACGCCCTTCATTCAGTCGTTCACTTCCTCGTCCGGCGGGAGTTTTCTCGCCTCTTCCTCGAGCATGACCGGAATATCGTCCCGAATCGGGAATGCGAGGCGATCGGGCTTGCAGACAAGCTCGGCGTGCGCCTTGCGGTACACAAGCGGCCCTTTGCACGTCGGGCAGACCAAAATATCAAGCAGGCGTGCGTCCATGGATACGTTGCAGAATGAGGTCTGTGAGAGCGGGATCGGTTTCGGCATCGACGCGCGCGGCGATCAGGTCGCGCCGGCCGAAGCGACGACATTTTACCGCATCCTTTTCGGTCATCAGCACGAGATCGCAATCGATGAACTCGAGGTCCGAGGGCCGGAACGGGTGATGGTCGGGAAACGGATGCGCCGTGAAGTTCAGTCCCAGGCGCGCCAGCTCCGCGAAAAACCGCCCGGGATTTCCTATTCCGGCCACCGCGTGCAACCTCTTTCCCGACAGCTCGGAGCCCGTAACAGGTGCAGGCGGCTCGCCGACCCGGTAGAAGCCCGCCGGCGTGAGGCGCATTCGAAAGGCGCCCGACCTCGATTCAGGGCCGTTCACGACCGTCGCGTCCACCCGGCGATTCGCAGGCTCGCGCAAAGGTCCCGCCGGGAGCATCAATCCGTTGCCGAACCCGCGCTCATCTTCGACTGCTATCTCGAAATCGCGATGCAGACGATAGTGCTGCAGCCCGTCGTCGCACAGAATCACATCGCACTGCGCATTGGCCGCGAGCAAAGCGCGAGCGGCCGCGACGCGGTCGGCGCCGATCCACACCGGGCAGCCCGAGCGCTCGGCAAGCAGCAGCGGCTCGTCGCCAACCCGCGCGGCATCGTCTCCCACACTCACGCGATGAGACCCGACATGAGCCCCCCCGTATCCTCGGCTGAGAAGGCCGGGACGTTTTCCCCTAGCGCGCAGGACTTGGGCTAGCGCGAGCATGAGGGGCGTTTTTCCCGTGCCGCCCACGGTGAGGTTCCCGACAACGATCACGGGGACATGAAGGCGCACCGAACGTAGCACACCGAGGCTGTAGAGCAGCCGCCGAAGAGCGACCAGAAAACGAAAGGCAAGGCACGCCGGGAACAGCAGGACTGAAACCGGACTCAGCCGGTACCAATGGCGCGCGGCAAAGCTCATTGGAGGAACGGAGGCAGGTTGTCTCGATACGGGGCCGCTGCGCTACTTCGTGACCTGCTCCACCGCGAACACGACCTGGCTAAACCCCGCTTGGCGCGCCGCGTCCATGACGCGGATCACCGACTGATGGGTGGCATTGTTATCGGCATTGATGACAACGACCGGGTCTTTCATGCCGGTGCCTGCGAGACGCAGTTCTTCGGCGAGGCTCGCCACATTCCCGAACTGGATCGGTCTGCGCTGCAGCAGGTATTGTCCGCTGGCGCTGATTACTACGTTGATCTCGCTGGATCGCTCCAATTTCTTTTGCGCATCGGCCCTCGGCATATTGATCTGAAGCTCCGAGAACTTGGAGTAGGTCGTGGTGAGCATCAGGAAAATGATGATCACCAACAACACGTCGATCATTGGAATGAGGTTGATTTCCGGATCTTCCTTGCGATTGCGGGTGAATTTCATACTTGGACGCGCGGCGGCGGCTGGAAGTCAAAGCGCTCGCCGTGGACCACGTCGACCAGCTTCGCCGCCTGCTGCTCCATATCGGCAACGAAGCTCTCGACTCGGCCGCGGAAGTGGCGGAAAAAGATCATCGCGGGGATGGCGATCACCAGGCCGAACCCCGTGTTGTACAACGCCACGGAGATGCCGTGCGCAAGTTCGTGGGGATTGGATCCCGTGGGTGACTGCGAGCCGAAGATCTCGATCATGCCAACCACGGTACCGAAAAGTCCCCAGAGCGGGCTAACCGTGGCGATCGTCCCGATCGTCGTCAAGAAGCGTTCCAGCTCGTGCGTCACGGCGCGGCCCGCTTCCTCGATTGCGTCCTTCATGACGTAGCGCGGACTCTTGTGGTTACGCAAGCCCGAGGCGAATATCTGGCCGAGCGGGGAATCTTGGGAGAGCCTCTCCAGCATGTCCTCGCTCACACCCTGGCGCTGGTACGCCTTGATGACCTTTTCAAGCAGGTCGCTAGGTACAATCTTCTCCCTGCGCAGGATGATGAACCTTTCGATGATGAGCGCTACAGCGATAACGGAGGCAACAAGAAGAAAATAGATCGGCCAGCCTGCAGCCTGGATGATGGCAAACAACAGCGTTCTCCGGGTCGTGCAAAAACGCGCCCACTTTAGCCTGCGACCAAGAATTCGGCAAGGCGAAACATTTCAAGAAGATGGACAGCCTTGCTTTGAAAAATTGACAGGTTGTTGCGCGTATTACTTCGTCATAACGCCCGCAGTTTTCGCTGCAACCTTATCCACAAATACTGTGGATAAGGTTGTGCATACCCGAAGTAAAGCGCACGTAAGTGAATCGCGCGAAAGGATTTTTCCAATTGTGATCAAAACTTGAACTATCATATTTTTCTTTAGCGCTCAAGGGGTTACATACGGTACTTCGACGTTCACCTGAGCCGTGCATAGAGGGCTTGGGTCGCAGAGCGCCCGTTGTGGATAGGTTACAATCGCCCATGCTCGGAGAACAAGGACTGGCGCGGGTTTCCGCGCCCTCTCCCGCGGAAATTCTCACCGTTTCAGCCCTCACTCGAAGCGTCCGGGACCTGATCGAGCATCGCTATCCGCTGCTCTGGGTCGCAGGCGAGCTGTCCAATTTCACCTTAGCCAAATCGGGACACGCTTACTTCGTTCTGAAGGACGAGCGCGCTCAGGTGCGCTGCGTCATGTTCAAACATCGAACCCAGCAACTTGAATGGCAGCCTCGGGACGGCATGCAAATCGAGACCCAGGCTCTCCTGACTCTGTACGAGCCGCGCGGCGACTTCCAGCTCAACGTCGAAACGATGCGCCGCGCGGGCCTCGGCGCGCTGTTCGAGGCTTTCCTGAGGCTGCGCGAGAAACTCGAAAAGGAAGGTCTGTTCGATACGGAGAAGAAGCGCCCCTTGCCCCGCTTCCCGCGTACGATCGGCGTGATCACGTCCCTCGAGGCCGCCGCGCTGCGGGATGTGCTCGCCACGTTGGATCGGCGTAACCCTTCTGCCGCAGTTGTTCTCTTCCCGGTGAGGGTCCAAGGCGAAGGCGCCGCTGCTGAAATCGCCGCGGCGATCGATATCGCCGGGCGGCGCGGCGAATGCGACGTGCTGCTGCTGGTACGCGGCGGCGGCAGCATCGAAGACTTGTGGGCTTTCAACGAGGAAGTCGTGGCACGCGCCCTACGCGCATGCCCGATTCCGGTCGTCACCGGCATCGGCCACGAGACTGACTTCACGATCGCCGACTTCGCCGCCGACCAACGTGCCCCAACCCCGACCGCCGCGGCTGAAATGGTGAGCCCCGAACGCGCCCGGATGCTTGACGCCGTTCATGCGTTGGTCGCACGTCTCGGTGCGAGCGCTCGGCACGAAATCGAGGGCCGCATGTTAAACGTCGACCACCTCGCGCGCCGGCTGGTTCACCCAAGCGCAAGGCTGCGCGCACAGGGTGAGCTGCTCGCGCAGCTGCGGTTGCGGCTCCGACAAACTGCAAACCGGATCGTGCCGGAACGGCGCAGGGAAATGGATGGGCTCTTGCAGCGCATCCAGGCGCGGCTGCCCAATATTCACGAACTCGTGGCGACCTCAGTGCAGCTGATGGCTCGTCTGCGCGCGGCGACGCGTACAACGATCGAACGCGCAGCCTCGGGTTATATACGTCTGAACGCCAATCTTTCGCACTTGGATCCCGCGGCCGTGCTCAATCGCGGCTACAGCGTGGTCCGGGACGCTTCGGGCCGGATCGTGCGGCGCAGCGCGGGCCTCGCCCCCGGCGACCTCCTCGACATCACGTTTGCCGAGGGCAGTGCCGCTGCGCGGGTCGAGCGTTCACGATGAAAGCCCTGACTGACGAAGACAAACTTTGGAAAGCTTGGTGGATCGCCGGCATCCCGCTCGCCTGGCTTGTTACGGGGCTGGTGCTGCTCGCGGAAGGAGCGCATTCTGCGGGTTATCGCGGGGCCGGGGATATGCTGGATGTGACGCAGTTTCTCATCTATTTCGCCTGGTTCAGGCTTGCCTGGCGGGCGTCCCGCGAAATCGGGCATTCCGCCTGGAGACCGGTTGCACAGGGTGTGCTTGCCGCAGGCCTGGTTCTTTCCGCGATGTTCTAGACGCATGTGGTCCGCTTGCCATCGGACCTACTTTGGACAGAAAATACGCGGGGCGCACGGTTGCGGCCCGATCATCGGGAGAACGACCATGAAGAATCCGCTTGATTCACTCTGGGGAACGATCATTTCCGGCCTGATCCTCACCCTGATCCTGCACTACGCCGTCAAGTACTACCTGGGAGGCTGACCATGGAATGGGTACCCGCAAGCTCTCGCTGGCTCCACCTCCTCGCAGGCGTGATGTGGATCGGCCTGCTCTACTACTTTAACTTCGTGAATGTGGCCGCGGCGAAGGCGGCTGCGGCCGATGGCACCGCCGCCGGCATCTCCAAGCACGTCATGCCCCGGGCACTGCTCTGGTTCCGCTGGGCAGCGGTTGTAACCTGGCTCTCCGGCGCTGCGCTGCTCGGCTCCAACTTCGGCGCCGCGTTCCTCCTGCAGAAATCCCACGTTGCGATCGGCATAGGCGCCTGGCTCGGCACGATCATGCTGATCAACGTATGGGGGCTGATCTGGCCCAATCAGAAAAGGATCCTGGGCATGGTGCCCGCGACCGACGAGGAAAAGAACAAGGCGCGTCGCGTCGCATTCCTCACCTCGCGAACCAACACGATACTCTCGATCCCGATGCTGTATTTCATGGCCGCGGGGGCGCACACGGCGCTGTTCTTCCGCTAGCCTGTTAGACCATGAGAAAACGGGTGGCGCGAGCCACCCTTTTTTTCAGCCCTACGAACTCAACGCGCTGTCGGGGCCTTGTCCAATCCGAGGATACTCGCGCCCGCCTTGATCCCTCTTGCGGAGAACCAGCCGTGGGTCATCTCCAGCGCGAATTTGGCGGGGGCTGCCGCACAGTGCGGGGTTTCGGTCTGCGGTTGCATGTTCGAAATGCTGACGATTTTCCCCTTTTCGTCAAGGAAGGCGACCGAGAGCGGGATCAATGTGTTCTTCATCCACATGCAGTGGACCTCGGTCCGAGGGAATAGGAAAAACATGCCTTCGTTTGGACCGAGCGATCGGCGAAACATGAGCCCCTGCGCGCGCGTCTCAAACGTGTGGGCAACTTCGGCTCGGATAAGGTGAATGCCGGCTGAAAGCTCCATGGTCGGCAACTGAGCGGCCACGAGGTTCGCGGCCACTGCGGCTACAGTAGCGCCTACCGCCGCAAGAACCCGCCGTGTCATATCTGTCGTGTCGTGCGCGGGGACAAAAAAAGGCAGGGACTCGAACCCTGCCTTGGTTTTTCCCAAGTCGCGGCTTACTTCTTCATTTCGTCCTTCTTGGCGGCCTTGTCGTCCTTCTTGGCGGCCTTCTTATCCTTCTTGGCGGCCTTCTTATCGCCCTTCTTCGCGTCCTTCTTCATTTCGTCCTTCTTCATTTCGTCTTTCTTCATCGGCTGGGCGCCGGCGTGGGATGCGGCTAGAGCCGCGCCGCTCGAAACGACAAACACGGCGGCCACCAGGATCGAGATCAGCTTCCTCATGTTTTCCTCTCTGTGAAGTTAAGGATCAGTCTGCGACCAGTCCTTTGTTTCGGAACCAGTCCCTCCCACTAACGCCCTGTCGGCTCGGAGGTTGACACGGTCACAAGAGGAACTCAAGCTTGTGCGCGTCCAGCCGACGCTATTTCCTATTAAGACTCAATATGTTAGACAAAACACGCGCATCCTTCGCCAGGAAAGACCTCGCGCGGCGATTCGCTATAATGCCGCCCAATTAAGAACGAAATGCCCACCTATTTTGCGGCCACTGTGGGCACCGCAGGCCGCGCCGATCGATTCCTTCCGTAGTCAGATCGCAGAAGCGTCCCGTGAACAAGGTCAAGCTCAAGAACCCAATCGTTGAGATGGATGGCGACGAAATGACGCGGATCATCTGGAAGGTGATCCGCGACAAGTTGATTCTCCCCCACCTCGATGTCGAGCTGAAATACTACGATCTCGGTGTCGAAGCGAGGGACAGGACCAACTCGATGTCGTGCAGGCCGACAAGATGACGAAGGACCTGGCCATTCTGATCCGCCCAGACCATCCCTTTCTCACCACCGACGAGTTCATGAACGCCGTGGACACGGAACTCAGGCGGCGCATGCACTGACACGCACACTCGCCACCGGGAAAGCCTCGCGATGGAGGTTTTTCTCGTTCAAAATCACCCCCGACCTCGGTTATCCGAGGCCGAAATCGAATGGGGACCTGAAGCGTCGGCCGGCGACGCCGCCCGAGCGAGTCGCGAGTTAGTTATTAGCTCGCGGACTGGATGTTCGAAGCCTGCTTGCCTTTCGGGCCTTGCGTGACTTCGAACTGGACCTTCTGTCCTTCCTTGAGCGTCTTGAAACCACTCATCTGAATCGCGGAGAAGTGCGCGAACAAATCTTCACCGCCGTCATCCGGGGTTATAAAGCCATAACCCTTGGCATCATTGAACCACTTAACCGAACCTGTTGGCATAGACCCTTCCTGAATTTTTGAAACCGAGAAACATCCCAACTATGCCTGTACTTCAACGCAGCAGAAGGATTTGACGCCTGCAAACCGCATGGAGGACAAACACAGGGAAGGCTTTTACGCGCTTTGTGCAGCGGCGTCAAGTGGCCCAATTGGCGTCAACCCCTTGTTCTGTCGAGACGTTTGAGGTTGCATGCGGCACCTGCAGCGATTACATTAAGAACAGAGTTTCAGCACCGAACGGAGGCGTTACCGGCCGACAGGACGCAAGATTGGAGCTTGCGACTTTCAACCCGAAATGGTGCCGTTGGTTTGACGGGGTGGTTCTTCTGACATAAGTTGACGTATGACAACCCGTACGCGAGAAGGCGCCTTACTCGAGGCTAAGAAGGCCAAGCTCAAACCTCCTCCCCTGTTTAAGGTCATGTTGCTGAACGATGACTACACCCCGATGGAATTCGTTGTCATCGTGCTGCAGAAGTTCTTTTCCATGACCCGGGAAAAGGCGACGCAGGTCATGCTCAAGGTCCACCGCGAAGGCATGGGTATCTGTGGGACGTACCCCAAGGACGTGGCCACGACCAAGGTCGAACAAGTCGTCGGCTACGCACGCAGGAACCAGCACCCGCTACAATGCGTGATGGAACCTAGTTGATTAGCGTGATGGAACCTAGTTGATTACCCAGAGGACGCTGGACAACAAATGATCGCTCAGGAACTCGAAGTTAGCCTCCACATGGCGTTCGTGGAGGCGCGTCAGAAGCGGCATGAATTCATCACCGTCGAGCACCTGTTACTCGCGCTGCTGGATAACCCGACCGCCGCTGAGGTATTACGCGCCTGCGCCGCAAACATCGATGAGTTGAGAAAAGCGCTCGCGGATTTCATCTCCGCACACACGCCCACGGTCGCCGGCATCGAAGAGATCGACACCCAGCCGACGCTGGGCTTCCAGCGCGTCATCCAGCGCGCCATCCTGCACGTGCAGTCCTCTGGCAAGAAGGAAGTAACCGGTGCGAACGTCCTGGTCGCGATCTTTGGCGAGAAGGACTCGCACGCGGTGTATTTCCTGCACCAGCAGGGCGTGACACGCCTGGATGTGGTCAATTACATTTCGCACGGCATCACCAAGACGCCGACCTCGAAGGAGGCGAAGGCGGGTGGCGAAGCCGAGCAGGAAACCGCGGGCGACGAGCAGCAGTCGGGCGGGGCGCTCGAAACCTACACGCTCAACCTGAATGCGCAGGCGCTCGTCGGCAAGATCGACCCGCTCATCGGCCGCGAGCGCGAGATCGAGCGCGTCATCCAGACATTGTGCCGCCGGCGCAAGAACAACCCCCTGCTCGTGGGCGAAGCGGGGGTGGGCAAGACCGCAATCGCCGAAGGGCTTGCGCGGCGCATCGTCGAGGGTCAGGTGCCTGAAATTCTCGCCCGTTGCCAAGTGTACAACCTCGACATGGGCGCGCTGCTCGCCGGGACCAAGTACCGCGGCGACTTCGAGCAGCGGCTCAAAGCGGTGCTCAAGCAGCTGGTCGACAACCCGAATGCGATCCTCTTCATCGACGAGATCCACACGCTCATCGGCGCAGGTGCCGCCTCGGGCGGGACGCTGGACGCATCGAATCTCTTGAAGCCCGCGCTCTCGTCCGGCGCATTGAAATGCATCGGTGCGACGACCTACAACGAGTATCGCGGGGTTTTCGAAAAAGACCACGCACTATCGCGGCGCTTCCAGAAAATCGACGTTCCCGAGCCTTCGGTCGAAGAAACCGTTGCGATCCTGCGCGGGCTGAAATCGCGCTTCGAAGCGCACCACGGCATCAAATACAGCGGCCCTGCGCTGACCAGCGCCGCCGAACTCTCCGCCCGCTACATCAACGACCGGCACCTGCCCGACAAAGCCATCGACGTGATCGACGAGGCGGGCGCTGCGCAGAAGATCCTGCCCAAGTCCAAGCAGAAAAAGGTCGTCGGCAAGATTGAGATCGAAGAGATCATCGCCAAGATTGCGCGTATCCCGCCCGCCTCGGTGTCGCAGGACGACCGCGCCGCGCTCAAGAACCTCGACCGCGACCTCAAGGCCGTGGTATTCGGACAGCATCAAGCGATCGACGCGCTCGTATCGGCGATCCGCACCGCGCGCTCGGGTCTTGCGGATCCGCAAAAACCGATAGGCTCCTTCCTCTTCAGCGGTCCCACCGGCGTCGGCAAGACCGAGGTGGCCCGCCAGCTCGCGTACTGCATGGGAATCGAGCTGCACCGCTTCGACATGTCCGAGTATATGGAGCGGCATGCGATTTCGCGTTTGATCGGCGCGCCTCCGGGATACGTGGGCTTCGACCAGGGCGGCCTGCTCACCGAAGCCGTTACCAAGAAGCCCTACGCGGTGCTCCTGCTCGACGAGATCGAGAAGGCGCACCCGGACATCTTCAACATCCTGCTTCAAGTAATGGATCACGGAACTCTCACCGACAACAACGGCAGGAAAGCTGATTTCAGGAACATCATCATCGTCATGACGACCAACGCCGGCGCCGAAGCGCTCAACCGGCCGGTCATGGGCTTCACGGCAAAGAAGGAGCCCGGCGACGAGAGCGTCGAGATCAAGCGGCTGTTCTCGCCGGAGTTCAGGAATCGGCTGGACGCGACCATCTCGTTCAAGTCGCTCGACCACGACATCATCCTGCGTGTGGTGGACAAGTTCCTCATGCAGCTCGAGGCGCAACTCCACGAGAAGAAGGTCGATGCGATCTTCACCGATGTGCTGCGCGAGCACCTTGCCAAGCACGGCTTCGATCCGCTGATGGGCGCGAGGCCGATGTCGAGGCTGATCCAGGACACGATTCGCCGAGCGCTCGCCGATGAGCTGCTCTTCGGCAAGCTCGCCAACGGCGGCAAGGTCACGGTGGACATCGATGCGGATGGCAAGATCACGCTCAAGTTCTCCGAGGAAAAAGTGCCCGAAGTGGCCCCGGAGGCATAAGCGTTTCCTGATCGGGGGAACAAAGGCCGTCAGCCTTTTCTTCAAGGGACCTGCCGCCCCTTGACAGTCCATCGGGTCGGATGGAAACTCGAACTCGCAGGAAAAATATCAAGAGGAGGCCCCATGGGTCGCGCATTGATTGCCGCCGCATTCGTCACGGGCGCGGCGCTTGCCTCACCGGTTTCTGCCCAGGGTGCAGACCCTAATCTCGGCCGAAATCTCGCCGCAGCCTGCGCCAATTGCCACGGCACCCACGGCGTAAGCCAGCAAGGGATGCCCAACCTGGCAGGTCAACAAAGGTCCCTACTCGCACAGCAGATGCAGGATTTCAAAGCCGGTAAACGTCCGGCGACCATCATGCACCAGATTTCGAAGGGCTATACCGACGAGCAGATCGACGCGCTCGCTGCGTATTTCTCGGAGAAAAAGACCAAGTAAAGGGCCACCATGAGTCGATTTAGCCGACGCGAGTTCCTGAAGATCTCCGGCGCCACGACGGTAGGCGCCGCGACCGCTTCGCTTCTTCCGGGCTGCGCGATGCAACCCGCGGCGCCGTCCAAGCCGATCGGGCGCGTCATCGTCATCGGCGGAGGCTTTGGTGGCGCGACCGCCGCCAAGTACCTGCGTATGTGGGGCGAGGGCGCAATCGAGGTTTTCATGATCGAGCGCGGCACCGAATTCATCTCCTGCCCCACATCCAACCTGGTGCTTGGCGGCAGCAGGAAGATCGGCGACATGACCCGCAGCTATGCGAAGCTGCGCGACTACGGTGTTCAGGTCATTCGCGATGAGGTTACGGCAATCGACACGGCAAGGAAGCGCGTCAGGCTGCGCCGCATCGAGGACCTGCCCTACGACCGCCTGATCGTGTCACCGGGCGTCGAGCTGATGCACGACCAGATTCAGGGCTACGATGCGGAGGCGCAAAAGAGAGTTCTGCACGCCTGGAAGGCGGGCCCCGAAACCGTGGCGTTGAGACAGCAGCTCGAATCGATGTCCGAGGGCGGGGTTTTCGTCCTGGCGGTTCCTCGGGCGCCGTACCGCTGTCCGCCCGGTCCGTACGAGCGCGCCTGCCAAGTCGCGTCCTACTTCAAGCAGGCGAAACCCCGTTCGAAGGTCCTGATACTCGACGCCAACGAGGACGTGACGTCCAAGGGTGCGCTGTTCAAAGCTGCCTGGCGCGACCTATATGGCGGCATGATCGAGTTCCGCGGCAACAACGAGGTCAAAGCCGTGGATGCTCGCGCGGGCACAGTAAAAACAGACTTCGACACGATCAAGGGCGATGTGCTCAACGTACTGCCGCCGATGCGTGCAGGCGACATCGCCCGCGATGCCGGCCTCATGACCGGAAACACCCGCTGGTGCGGGGTCGATTGGCTGACCATGGAGTCACTCGCGCAAAAGGGAATCCACGTTCTAGGCGACTCGACGCTCTCGGCTCCGGCGATGCCCAAGTCGGGCCACATGGCGAACAACCACGCCAAGATCGCGGCGGCTGCGATCATCGAGCTCATGAACGGGCGTGCCCCGAATCCCCAACCGGTGATCGCCAACACCTGCTACAGCTTCGTCAGCGACAAGGAAGTGATCCACGTCGCTTCGGTGCATCGTTACGATCCGGCACAGAAAACGCTGACGGTCGTCCCAGGGGCGAGCGGCGTGTCCTCCAGCCGCAGCGAGATCGAAGGCGCCTACGGCTGGGCGTGGGCTCAGAATATATGGGCGGACATGCTGGGCTAGCCTGCGGCTAGCCGCTGGGCTGAAAGTCACGAACGGAGGGAGAGGGAGGACCCTCTCCCTCCGTAACCTCCCCTCTCCCCTATCAGCGCTTCGTGGGGCTACAGGTCAGCCGGGTAGCGGTACCCGTACCCTGCGCTCCACCCAGCGCTTGCGGCCAGCCTCGGAGAGTCCCCTCGGGTTGACGCCGAGCGCATTCGACCGGCGCCAAAACAACGTCTTAAGCGTATCGTCATCGAATTCCGAGGCGGCGAGTCGGCGCACTTCGCCGCCTTCAAGTGCGGCGATCGCAAGGCCGTCACGGAACAGCACCCGGTTCGGCGTGATCGCCGCAACGCGCGCCTCAGGGGTCACGATGCCCACGAGATTGAGCGGATCGGCGCCGGAGAGCGCAACGAGCTCGCCGCTCTTATCCAGCTTCCTCACCGCGCGCAGCCGGCCAACCGCGTCGGCCAGCGCGAACTGCTCGCCCCCGAAGCCCGAGACGAAGCGCCCGCCGCGGATCTCGCCGCGCGCTTCCAGCCGCCGGTATACCCCCGCGAGCTCGCGCCAGGTCGGCAGACGCGACTCGCGCGCGAGCAGCGCGCGGAAAACAACGCCGTAGCGGCGCAACAAGGCGCGCGCGATCTGCTCGACGCGCTTGCCCTCCTCTACAGTCGCGTCGCCTCGAAGAAGCGCCCAGCGTCCGGCGGTATCTACTTCGTAGGCAGGCCGGCGATGGCGCGAGCGCCGCTTGCGCTTGTCCGATGGCGCCAGCAGCGCGCGCAGGCCGCCAAAGCTGTCCGCGGTGACCAGGCCCGAGCCCGCGAGCTCGCCAAGCGAGCGCTCGGTGAGCGTGCGCAGTTGCCCGGCGGCGAACACGATCTCATGAAAGAACGAAGCGCCCCGCGAGCGCAGGGTTTCGTACACGGCGTTCGCCTCCGAGCTCAAATCGCCGGATTCCGGCTCGGCTGCGGCGCGCCATAGCCCCGCGTGCGCGCGTGGCATCAAGGCAATCGGCGAGCTGCGCAACGGTGCCTTGCCTGACCCATTTACAGCAGAGAGCCGGCCCCAGGCCACCCGCCCGGAGAGGCAAAGCCTGTCAATGAAATCGGGTTCGTAGTCCTGCACGCGGACAGCGAGCACTTCTTGCTCCCAGGCACCGGCCGGGACTTCGTAGCCGTCTAGCTGCTCGATCACCGCGGCAAGACCCTCCACGCCCTTGACCTGGGTTTCGCACGCAACGTGCTGCCAGTACAGCAGGAACCGCATAAGATCTGTGGCGCTGACGGGCTCGATCTCGGCGCGCAGCCGGTTGAGCGTATAGCGGTGAATACGCGCAAGGAGCCTGCGGTCACACCATTCGATCGCATCTGCGGCCAATGATCGAGTAAACCGCCCGCGCAGCACCTTGCCCTCGCCTTCGAGCGCGAGCAGCGCGCCATCGATGAGCACAGTATCGGCAAGCCCGAGGGATTCGGTGAGTTGCCAGGCCGTCACCGGCCCGAGTACCTCGGTTCGCCCACGAACCAGCTCGCGCGCCGCGTCTTCGCGCGTCCACGACCTGCGCAGGCGCTCCGGGATCGCCGGTACCGTAGATTGCGGAACGACGGTGTTCAGCTCATCGAAGCGCTCGACCGAGATCCAGAATCCCTTGGCATCGAAAGCTCGTCCGGCGGCGATTAGTTCATCGAAGAGCCCTCGCCAGCCAGGCGATGCTTCCTCCGCGCGAATGAACCCGGCAAGCAGCAAGGCGTCGTGCAGCTCGTCGGCGGTGTTCGCGGTTGGCCAGGCTTCGACGCGGACGTTTTCGATCGCCGCGGCATCAAGCGCGCCGAGGTCATCGGCGCTGCGCGGCTCTGTCGTGCGTCGGGTATACACCGCGCGCGTGCGACGCTCTTCGAGCGGCGCCTCGTCGAGAAACGTATAGACGGCCGAGTTCAGTATCTCGTGGCAGAACACCGAGGGTTCGGGCGTGTCTTTCGCAAGACAGCGAATCTCGTCCGCGAATACGCGCTCCAGATAGCGAACGAGCTGCGGTAGATCCATCGCCTGCTCGAGGCAATCGCGCACGGCCTGGTCCACGAGCGGGTGCGCGGGCAGTTCGCGCGCGCCCTGGATGTTGTCCAGGCACGCCGCCGCGTCCGGGAAGATCGCAGTGAGCAGCTCCTCGGCGATCATGCGCTGGATCTGCGCGGGCAAGCGCGCGCCGTTGCGGTTGCGAGGCACGGCGAGCGCGAGGGTCGTCGTCCAGCGCCAACGCGTCTGGAAAATTGGCGAGTCGAGCACCGCCTGGACGAGCGTCTCGCGCACCGTCTTCGGATTCAAATAGCGAAACACGTCGGCGAGCGGAAAAGAATGCGCCGGCCCGAGTGACAAAACCAGCGCCTCTTCGGTGGCTGCCGCCTGCAGCTCGAAGTTAAAGCTCTGGCAGAATTTTTTCCTGAGTGCGAGGCCCCATGCTTTGTTGACTCGGCTGCCGAGCGGCGCATGCAGCACCAGCTGCATGCCGCCCGCTTCATCGAAAAAGCGCTCGAGCACCAGGGTTTCGGCGGTCGGCACGACGCCCAGAGCGCGCTTGCCTTCGGCGAGATAGGCCGCGATCTGCTCCGCGGCCGAGCGCGAGAGCTCGTATTCCTGCACGAGCCACGCGACGGCACCGTCGAGCTCATCCGGCCTGCGCGGCTGATCGGGTCCGGGAAGCTTCGCGTCGGCAGCGGCACGCAACTTCGAGACCGCCGCGCTCATCTCGTCGCTACGCGCCGGCGCTTCGCCCAGCCAGAACGGCATCGAGGGGGGCTGGCCTTGAGCGTCGGCGACGCGCACCACGCCGTTACCGATCTGCAGGATGCGCCATGAGGTATTGCCGAGCTGGAAGATGTCGCCGGGCAGCGATTCGATGGCGAAGTCCTCGTTGAGCGTACCGATGAACGTACCCTGGGGATCGAGCTGCACGCGGTAGTCGAACACCTCCGGGATCGCGCCGCCGGACATGATCGCGATCATGCGCGAGCTGCGCCGCTCGCGAAGCTTGCGGTGCACGGCGTCGTAGTGCACCAGCGCCGCGCGCTGGCCGCGCTTGGTCGAATAGCCGTGCGCGAGCATCGCCACGACTTCGTCGAACTCGGTCTTTTGCAGGCTGCGATACGGGTAGGCGCTGCGAAAACGCTCGAACAGCGCGTCCTCGTCCCATTCTTCGGCGGCGGACTCGGCGACGATCTGCTGCGCGAGCACGTCGAGCGGCTTCTCCGGGATGAGCACGCGGTCGAGCTCGCCCTCCTTCACCGCGCGCAACATTGCCGCGCACTCGATCAGATCGTCGCGCGTCAGCGGGAAAACGCGGCCCTTCGGCAAACCACTAACGGTGTGGCCCGAGCGGCCGACGCGCTGCAGGAGCGTCGCGATGCGGTTGGGGGAGGAGATCTGGCAGACGAGATCGACATGGCCGATGTCGATGCCAAGCTCAAGCGATGCGGTGGCGACCAGGACCTTGAGCCTGCCTTCGCGCAGCTTGGCTTCCGCTTCCAGCCGCGCTTCCTTGGCGAGGCTGCCGTGATGCGCGGCGACCTGCTCGGCGCCCAGGCGCTCGCTCAATTGAAACGCCATGCGCTCGGCGAGGCGCCGAGTGTTGACGAAAATGAGCGTGGTACGGTGCGACTCGATCAGCTCGACCAAGCGCTCATAGATCTCCTGCCAGACCTCCGCCGACATCACCGCTTCCAGGGGCGAGCCGGGCACTTCGATTTCCAGATCGATGTCCCGCTTGTGGCCGCGATCGACGATGGTGCAGTCAGATCTCTCCGATCCGACAAGGAACTGCGCGACTTCCTCGATCGGTTTTTGTGTCGCCGACAACCCTACGCGCTGCAAGCGCCGCCCGCACACGTGATCGAGCCGCTCGAGCGAGAGCGCAAGGTGAGCGCCGCGCCGCGATTCAAGCACCGCGTGGATCTCATCCACAATCACGACGCGCGCGGTCTTGAGCATCTCGCGCGAGCGCTCGGCCGTAAGCAGCAGGTAGAGCGATTCCGGCGTCGTAACCAGAATGTGCGGCGGCGTTCGCAGCATGGCGGCGCGCTCGCCTTGAGGCGTGTCGCCGCTCCTCACCGCGGCGGTGATGTGGACGAGCGGAAAACCCATCTCCTCGGCGATGCGACGTATCTCGCGGCGCGGCTCGGCGAGGTTCTTGTGGATGTCGGCTGACAGCGCCTTGAGCGGCGAGACGTAGACGACGCGCACCTCGTCGGGCAATTCGCCTGTCTCGATGCTCTCGCGCAGCAGCTGGTCGATGGAGGTGAGGAAAGCGGCGAGCGTCTTGCCCGAGCCGGTCGGCGCGGCGATCAACGTGTGGCCCCCCGCGCGGATCGCGTGCCAGCCTTCGAGCTGCGCCTCGGTAGGCGGAAGCACGCGCGTGCCGCCGTCCATGGGCTCGCTGAAGCGAGCTTCCCACCAGCGCTGAACAATTGGATGGAAGTCCTGCGGAAGCATACCGTCGCCTACTGTGCAACTATACAGGATCTGACTTGGAACGCTAAGTTTGGGGGCCGTTCAGGATTTCCCAGTGCTCCCGAAGCCTCCTGCACCGCGCTCGGTGGCGGAAAACTCTTCCACCACATTCAGCTTCATCTGCACTACCGGCACCACCACGAGCTGCGCGATTCGGTCCATCGGATTGATCGTGAACGCTGCGCCCGAGCGGTTCCACACCGACACCATCACCTGTCCCTGGTAGTCGGAATCGATCAGGCCGACGAGGTTCCCGAGCACGATGCCGTGCTTGTGCCCGAGCCCTGAGCGCGGCACCACCACCGCGGCGAGCCCCGGGTCGGCGAGGTGAATGGCGATACCGCTAGGCACCAGCTCCGCTGCCCCTGGCGCGAGCATGAGCGGCGAATGTATACAGGCCCGCAGGTCGAGGCCAGCAGCGCCGGCGGTAGAGTACTGCGGCAGCTTGTCTATCAGCCTTGGGTCGAGGATCTTTACGTCGAGGGTCTTCAAGCGAAGAGCCGCCTAATCCCGTGGCAGCATCTTCGCGATGTGCTCGATCAACTGGCGTGCGAGCACGATCTTCGGCGCGAGCGGCAGTTCGTGCACGCCGTCCTCGTCGAAGAGCGTGAGCGCGTTGGTGTCCCTGCCGAAGGTCTCGTGCGCGAGATTCGCTGCAAGCAGCGGGATTCCCTTCTTGCTGCGCTTTGCTCGGGCGTTCGCGATGAGGTCTTCGGTTTCAGCGGCAAAACCGACGCAGAACGGCCCTTTCGGCAATGCGGCCACTTCGCCGAGTATGTCGGGATTGGGGACGAGCTCGACATTTAGGCCACCGTTGCCGCGCTTGATTTTGTGCGGCTTGGCATCGATTGGGCGGTAATCGGTGACCGCGGCGACCGAGATGAAGACGTCCGCATTCCTCGCCCGCGCCATCACCGCCTTGTGCATGTCTCGCGCCGTTATCACATCCACGCGCTCCACGCCCTCCGGTGCGGCAAGCGCGGTAGCCCCGGAAACAAGCGTTACCTCTGCCCCAGCTTCCACGGCCGCCCGCGCGACGGCGTAGCCCATCTTGCCCGAACTCTGATTGGTCAATCCGCGCACCGTATCGATCGGCTCATAGGTCGGTCCGGCCGTGATCAGCACTTTTTTTTTCGAGAGCGCCTTGGGTCCAAGCGCCACCGCGACTTCGGCAAATATCCCTGCGGGCTCAAGCATCCGCCCCATGCCGCCCTCGCGGTCGGCATGCTCGCCCTCCGTCGGGCCGAGGATGCCGACGCCGTCAGCGCGCAGGCGCTCGACATTGCGCTGGGTCGCCGCGTTCTGCCACATTTCGACGTTCATCGCCGGCGCCACAAGCAGCGGGCAGCGGCGCGCAAGGCACAGCGTAGATAGCAGATCGTCGCCAAGGCCGTTCGCGAGCTTCGCAAGAAAGTCGGTCGTGGCGGGCGCGACAACGATGATGTCGCGGTCGCGAGACAGCTCTATGTGTCCCATGCCGTCGGGCACGCGTGCGTCCCACATGTCGGTGAAAACCGGCTTGCTGGAGAGTGCCTGCAAGGTCGCCGCCGTGATGAACCGGCACGCGGCTTCGGTCATGACCACGCGCACGTCGGCACCCGACTTCACCAGAAGGCGCGTCAGCTCAGCCGCCTTGTACGCGGCGATTCCTCCCGTGATCCCGAGGAGAATCTTCTTTCCCGAAACGTCGGTCATCGCGAATAGGCGCGGTGCGTTAAGCCGGAAAACGAGGATTTTAAGCGAATTCCATGGCGATTACCGACTGGCCTGTGCAGGAGCGCCCGCGCGAGCGTCTGTTTGCGCTCGGCGCCGGGGCGCTCGCCGACGCCGAGCTGCTCGCGATCCTGCTTCGGACCGGCATCAAAGGCAAGAGCGCAGTGGACGTCGCGCGGGAGTTGCTCGGGCGCTTTGGCTCGGTCTCGGCGCTTCTCGAAGCCGGACCCGCGAGCCTCGCGGAAACACCGGGCCTGGGCAGCGCTAAACTCGCCCAGCTCCAGGCTGCCCTCGAATTGGCGAGACGCGCACTCAGGGAAGATTTGTCCTCGCGTGACGCCCTCTCCTCGCCGCGGGCCGTGCGCGACTATCTGCGCCTTCTGCTCTCGGGGCGCGAACAGGAGGTTTTTGTGGTGCTGCTTCTTGACGCACAGCATCGCGTGATTGCCTCCGAGGAGATGTTTCGCGGCACGCTCACTCAGACCAGCGTTTATCCGCGCGAGGTCGTCAAATGCGCGCTCAAGCACAACTGCGCAGCCGTGATCTTCGCGCACAACCATCCCTCGGGCGTCGCCGAGCCAAGCCACGCCGACGAACTCCTCACTCGCTCGCTGAAAGCGGCGCTTGCGCTGGTGGACGTCCAGGTGCTCGACCATTTCATCGTCGCCGGGACCCGTACGATGTCCTTCGCCGAGCGCGGGCTGCTTTAGCCCTTGCTTGATGCGCTCCGGCTTCACGCCTATAATGCGCCCTTTTCTCGCGGAGCATCGCATGGCGCGCGTCTGCCAAATAACGGGCAAGAAACCCCAAGTGGGGCACCACGTCTCCCACGCCAACAATAAGACCATACGCCGGTTCTATCCGAACCTGCAGTACCGCCGCTTCTGGGTGGAAAGCGAGAAGCGCTGGATCAGCCTGCGCATATCGAACGCGGGCCTGCGCGTAATCGACAAGAAGGGCATCGAAGCAGTGCTCAAAGAGCTGCGCGAGCGCGGCGAAATCTAGCCTGAGGAGCCGCCAACGTGCGTGAAAAGATCAAGCTCGAATCCACGGCCGGCACCGGCCATTTCTACACGACCACCAAGAACAAGCGCACCACTCCCGATAAGATCGAGATGAAGAAGTACGATCCCATGGTGCGGAAGCACGTGATCTACAAGGAAACAAAGATCAAATAGAGGTAAAGTCGGACGCGGCGAGCCGCGCCTGTTTACCTCCGCGCGTTCGAACGGACGCAAGGCGCCGTTCAACGCGCGGGAAAAGAAAAAGCCCGCGTATGCGGGCTTTTTTTAGAAGCTTCCGAACGAACGACTCGGGAGTCAGCCTCCCCGCTTGTAGACGATCTTCTTGGCTCCGCCGTCGCAAGTTCCGACGACTTTGCCGTCCTCGGCCGCGTCTTTCTCCACGATAGTCAGCGTGAACTCCTTTACCCCGTTCTTCTTGATCTTCGCGTCGATCTCCGACTTGAGTTCCTCGCAGGGCTTCACCTGCGCAAGGACCGGCGACGCGATCAACAACGATGCAAAAACCGCGATAAGGCTCTTCATCTCATATCTCCTTTGCTGCCTCCACTGCCAAAAACACTCGGAATCCTGACGAGCTACGCGTAGCAGCGCAACCGGCGCGAGAACTCCACGAGCGGATGGATGCCGCTCGTCTCGGCGCGGTGGCACCAGTCCTGAAGCTGCCGTACGAGCTGCTCGCGCGACGCGCTGGAACGCTCCCACAGCGACGCAAGCTCGGCACGCATCGAGTACACGGTGTGCAGCGCACGCGACTTCGACAGCCCCATCTCGAGGCTTGCGCGATCGACCTCGCACAGCGACTTCTCGTCGCGATGCAGCCAGCGCTTCAGGCTCTGTAGCACGTACACGTCATGCGGCGCGAAGCGACGCAGCTTGCCGAGCTCCTCGGCGTAGGTATGCTTGAGCGACTTGGCGTATTTCGCGAGCACGTCGTAGCGGTGCGTGATCACGGCCTGCAGTGTCTCGGAGTCCACGGTCTTCGCCTCAATGAAGCGCGGCGTCGGCGCCACTTTCTTCACCTGTGCGAGGCCCAAGGCCTCGAGCAGGCAGATGTACATCCAGCCGATGTCGATCTCGTACCACTTGTTGGAGAACTTCGCCGAGGTTGCGTAGGCGTGATGGTTGTTGTGCAACTCCTCGCCGCCGATAATCATGCCCCAGGGAACGATGTTGGTGCTCGCGTCCTCAGTGCCCCAGTTGCGGTAGCCCCAGAAGTGGCCAACGCCGTTGATGACGCCCGCCGCCCAGAACGGGATCCACACCATCTGCACCGCCCAGATGGTAATGCCGATCGGGCCGAACAGCACGATTCCGATGACCATCATCAGGCCAATGCCGAGCTTGCTGTGCCGCACATAAAGATTGTGCTCCAGCCAGTCGTCCGGCGTGCCCTGGCCGTAGCGCTCGAGCGTTTCTGCGTTCCGAGATTCACGCCGGTACAGCTCGGTGCCCTGGAACAGCACCTTGCGCAACCCGAGCACTTGCGGGCTGTGCGGATCTTCCTCGGTTTCGCATTTAGCATGGTGCTTGCGATGAATTGCGGCCCATTCCTTGGTCACCATTCCGGTCGTCAACCACAGCCACAGACGGAAGAAATGGCTCGCCACTGGATGCAAATCCAGAGCGCGATGTGCCTGGCAGCGGTGGAGGAACACCGTGACGCATACGATGGTGACATGCGTGAGGCCCAAGGCCACAAGCATGTAGCCCCACCAGGGAAGGTCAAAAATGCCTGAAAACAGGAGGTTGAGCTCCATCAAGGTCCCCTTTAAGGTTGACGGATTCTACGTGAATCCCAGCAAAGGGCAAGTACGTAGTTCCTGATTCCGACATAGGGAATTCCCCGATCTCATCCCGATACTAGAAGGCGGTAATTTCACGGGGTTTTTACATTCCGCATTGCGGAACGACGGTTGGGTTTCCCTCGCCTCACTCGGCGCGCTCGAAAACCGCAGCAAAAAAGCCGTCCGTGCCGTGCCGGTGCGGCCAAAGCTCGAGATACTCACCCATGCCGAGTTCGATACGCTCCTTCCTGAATACCTCGCCCACAGGCCGCAGCACGAACTGCGCATGGCCGGCAAGAAAACTCTCGGCGATGCACCGGTTCTCCTCCTCGAGAATGCTGCAAGTGGCGTATACGAGCCTCCCGCCCGGTTTCACGAGCCGCGCCGCCGCGGCGAGTATGGATTTCTGCTTTTCAGCGAGATTCGCGACAGCCTCGGGGGTCTGCCGCCACTTCATGTCCGGATCGCGGCGTAGCGTCCCCAACCCGCTGCAGGGCGCATCGACGAGCACCCGGTCGATCTTGCCGGCGAGCCGCTTCACGCGCGTATCGTTCACGCCTTCGATCCTCTGCGGGTGCACGTTCGAGAGCCCCGAGCGCGCAAGGCGCGGCTTCAAGCCCGCGAGCCGCTTCGGGGAGATGTCGAACGCGTACAGGCGCCCAGTCGAGCGCATCAGCGCGCCGAGCGCAAGAGTCTTACCTCCGGCGCCCGCGCAGAAATCCACAACCATTTCGCCGCGCTTCGGCGCAACCAGATGGCAAAGCAATTGGCTCCCCTCATCCTGGATCTCGACGCCGCCTTCCAGGAACAAAGGATGCCTGTTGATCTGGGGCTTGCCCTCAAGCCGGATGCCTTCGGGCGAGTACGGCGTTGCCGCGGCGTGAAGCCCGTCTGCGGCGAGGCGTTCGAGTGCCGCCTCGCGCGAGATTTTTATCGGGTTGACGCGCAGATCGAGCGGCGCGATCTGCAGAAGACCTGTCGCGAGCTCGAGCAGCGACCGTTCGTCGAAGCGCGCGCGCAGCCGCTCGATCACCCAGTCTGGAAGTTCGCATTCAATTTCGAGAGGCTGCGGCGCGTGCGCCTCGCGTTTCACTACGGCGAGCCATTCGGCCTCGTCGCCGCGCAGCCAGGGATCAATCTCGCGCAGGTTCGCGCCGAGCAGCGCCGTCCAGGTTGCGAGCGCGAGCCGCCGCGGGTTTGTGGTCGCCGCGACACGCTCGAGCAGCCGGCGGCGCCGCAGCGCCGCGTACACAGAATCGGCGATCGTCGCGCGGTCGCGCTGGCCGATTTTCGGGTGGCTGCGGAAAAACCCCGAAAGCAAGGCATCAGCGGGTTGTTCGAGCGGAAGCACGGCCGCAAAGGCCGCCGTGCACGCGTCGAGCAGCGGGCGAGAGAAGCGCATCAATTGCCGATGCGCGTGACGACCTGGTCGGCGCGTGTGCCGTCTTTATCCACGATCAGCATGCGCACCGGCAGAAAATCACGATCGACGGCGAACCAGATATCGGTCGCCTTGTCCTCGGGACCGTCGGGCACTTTCGCGACGCGCAGCGTCAGGATCTCGCCCGCGGGAGTGGCGAGCTTTTCGTTGCCGACGACGATGAAGCGGAACGGCGTGAGCCCCCTGCCGTCGGCTCGCGTCACCTCGTATTCCTTGCTCTTGGGCGGCGTGAAAGCGAAGCTGTAGGCGAGGCTCAAGGGGTCCTGCGCCGTCGCCGGCATCTTAAGCGTCTCTGATCTCCCCTTGCGCTCCTGCGTCACCGAGCGCGTTTCCCAGTTGAACTTCGCCGACACCGCCCAACTGCTGCCTCGCTGGTCGCGGAATTCGTCGGGCCGGAGCCCCTGCGGCGTGATGCGGCCGCGGCTGGTGCGCTTCAATGCCCCGAACATCGCCAGGATTCCCCTCCCCTTCAGCTCGGAGGTGATCGTGTAGGTGCGGCCGTCGTGTTCGAGAGTCTCCACGGCATCCCCCAGGACCGAGCCGTTGCGGATCATCTGATAGTGGAGGGTGACGCGCTCGGGCGGCGAGGCCTGCGCCGCTGCGGCTCCCAGCGCGAGCGCTGCGAGGCCCGCGCGGCACAACGATACGGGGCTGCAGATCATTCTTCGGCGAGCAGGGCTTGGGCAGCGTCCGGTCCGTTAACGCGTACCACGCCGTTCTCGACGACTAGGCGGCTCTCGAGGAACCAACGCGCCGCGAGCGGATAGACCCGGTGCTCCTGGCGCAGTACGCGCGCAGCGAGCGACTCTTCGGTATCCCCGGTGCGCACGGGCACCGCTGCCTGGACGATGATCGGGCCGTGATCCACCTGCGGCGTGACGAAGTGCACCGTGCAGCCGTGCAGCTTCACGCCTTCCTCGATTGCGCGCCGGTGGGTATGCAACCCGGGGAACGCAGGCAGCAGCGACGGATGGATGTTGACCAGACGACCCGAATAGCGCCGCACAAAATCCCCGCCGAGGATGCGCATGAAGCCGGCGAGCGCAACGAGGTCGGGCGAATGCGCGTCGATCGCCTTGGCGAGCGCGGCGTCAAAGGCCTCGCGCGAGGAAAACTCGCGGTCATCGACGACTTGAGCAGGAACGCCCGACTGGACGGCGAATTTCAGGCCTGTCGCGTCGGCGCGGTTGCTGATCACTGCGGCGACTTTCGCAGGGAGCCCCGCGCGCACGATCGCCTCCATGTTGCTGCCGCGCCCGGAGATCAGGATGACGATCTTCTTCACGCCGCTATTCTATCGTCTCGGCCTCGCGGCACCGCCGCTTTGGCGATGCTGCAACGCGATGGCGAATGAGGACCGCGAGCACATCCGTGTCTCCGTGGGGAGGTCCGGCACACTGCGTCGGTTCGCTCGATCAAGCGCCGGCGCGCGGAAGCTGCGGGAGCGGCTGGAGACCGTCCGCTTCGAACAGCTCCTGCAGTTGCTCGGCGGCTTCCTTAGAAGTCTGGATGATTTGCGCCTCGTCGTGTTGCACCGCGTACTGCGCTTCGAGCTGCTGCTCGTCGTGTTGCTTGAACAGCGTCACCGCGCGCTCTGAGGCCGCGATGCCGAAACCGAGTGAGTGCAGCGCGTGCCGCACCATGTCGAGGCTCGTGGGGAAAGTCTCACGCCAGATGAGCTTCACGCCGAGGTCGCGCAGGCGGAACAAGTGCACGCGGTTGCGCGCCCGAGCGAGAATCGGAACATGCGGGAAATGCCGCCGCACGACCGCAGCGGTTTTGACCGACGCCTCGACGTCGTCGATCGCCAGCACGAAAAGCTTCGCCTCGCCCGCTTTCGCCGCCTCAAGCAGCTCAAGCCGCGAAGCGTCGCCGTAATAGACTTTGCTGCCGAAGCGTCGTACGAAATCCACCTGCTGGTAGCTTGCCTCGATCGCTGTGAACGGCACGCCGCACATGCGCAGCACGCGCGAGACGATCTGCCCAACGCGTCCGTAGCCTGCGATGATGACCGGATTACCGGGCCCCGCGATAGAGTCGAACTCGGGCGCGGCGTGCCGGTCCAGCCAACGCGTGAGGATGCGCTCGTGCAGCTCGAATGTTAACGGTGAGAGCAGCATCGAGACAGTCACGACCACGACGAGCAGCTGCGCGGTTCCTGTTTCAAAAACGCCGAGCGCGCCCGCTGCGGCGAAGAGGACGAAGGCAAACTCGCCGCCTTGCGAAACCGCGACTGCCAGGCGCTGCGCCGTGCCGTTTGTCGCGCCGCCGATTCTCGCGATTCCATACATCAAGGCGGTCTTCGTGATCATCAGGCCTGCGGCGAGCCCGAGCACGGTAAGCGGGCGCTCCAGGACGAGCGCAAGATTGGCGCTCATTCCCACTGCGATGAAGAAAAGTCCGAGGAGTAGGCCCTTGAAAGGCTCGATGTCGGCTTCCAGCTCATGGCGGAATTCGGAATCGGCGAGCAGCACGCCGGCAAGGAACGCACCGAGCGATGCGGACAAGCCGATTTTCTCCATGAAAAGCGCCGCGCCTACGACGAGCAGCAGCGCCGCAGCGGTGAACACTTCGCGTCCGCCGTAGCTTGCCACCGCCTTGAGTATTGGACGCACTACGATGCGACTCGCGACAATGACTACGACGATCGCCGCAAGTCCCTTCAGCGCCGGCAGCCAGCCGCCCGCTGTGCGCGCCCCCGTGTCCCCGAGCAGCGGCAAGAGCGCAAGCAATGGGATTACCGTGAGGTCCTGGAAGAGCAGCACCGCGAACGCCTCGCGACCGTGGCGCGTAGCGAGCTGCTTGCGTTCTGCGAGCGAGGCGAGCACGAGGGCGGTCGAAGACATCGCAAGCCCGAAACCGGCGACGAGCGCCGCCTGCCACGCCAGGCCTAACGCAAGCGCCAGTGCAAAAAGCGCCGCGCCGGTTGCGAGCACTTGCGCGCCGCCCAGACCGAATACCGGCCGGCGCAGCACCCAGAGGCGGCTCGGCTGCAGCTCGAGGCCCACGAGAAAAAGGAGCAGCACCACGCCGAACTCGGCGAACTGCAGGGTGGCCTGCACTTCGCCGATCATGCCGAGGCCCCAGGGACCGATCAGCATGCCAGCGCCGAGATAGCCGAGCACGGCGCCCAGCTTCAAGCGCCGGAACAAGGGCACGAGCAATACCGCGGTGAGAAGAAATACGGCTGCCTGTTCGAGCAGGTGCATGGCGAGGATCCGGAAGAAAAGGGGCTCGCCGCATTATGCGCGGGCGGCGCGGCGCGCGAAACTGACGTGCAAACGACTTGCTAGCTCGCTCGCATCCCCGCGACCGCGGTGAGCATGCTCACCGAGCCCAGATCGTAGCCGTCCACGGCGAATGACATCGTTTCGTCCTTGCCTTGCAGGGCGGCGACATAGAGCAGCGGCAGGTAATGTTCAGGCGTAGGGACCGACAGCTTCGCGTCCTCGCCCAGGCGCTTGAAATCGACCAGCGTGGCGTGGTCGCGAGATGTGAGCGCCTCGCGTATCTTCTCGTTGAAGCGCACTGACCAGTCGAACGGCGGCCCGCCACTGCGCTTCATCAGCCCAAGGTTGTGCACGACATTCCCGCTGCCCACCACGAGCACGCCTTCGTCGCGCAGCGGCGCGAGCCGCTTGCCGGTGTCGTAGTGGAACTGCGGCGGCTGCGTGCCGTCGATGCTGAGCTGGACTACAGGGATGTCCGCATCGGGAAACGCGTGCTTCAGCACCGACCAGGTTCCGTGGTCCAGTCCCCACGAATGGTCAGGGTGCACCTCGAGCGGCGCAAGCAGCTCGCGCACGCGCGAGGCAAGCCGCGGATCGCCCAGGGCCGGGTACCGAACGTCGAACAGCGCCTGCGGAAAACCGTAGAAGTCGTGGATAGTTTTGGGATCTGCCATCGCCGTCACCGCGGTGCCCCGCGTGGTCCAGTGCGCGGAGACGCACAGGATCGCTTTGGGTGTAGTGATCGCTTCGCCGAGCTTTCGCCAGGCCTCCGTGTAGCTGTTGCGCTCGAGCGCGTTCATCGGGCTACCGTGCCCGAAGAATACGACAGGCATTCTGGAATCGTTGCGTGTTGCAGTGACGCTCATGCGAGATCGAACAACAGGACTTCGGCCTCTTCGCCTTTCTCGAGCACGATCTCAACGGTGCTGAAGGCCTTGAGCGCATCGCCCGCCTCGAGCGGCTGGCCGCCGACTGTGAGCTTGCCGCGCGCCACGTGCACGTAGGCGCGCCGGCCCGATTGCAGCTTGTGGGCCGCTCGGTCCGCCCCGTCGAGTAGCGCCGCGTAGAGAAAGGCGTCCTGGTGAATCTTCACCGAGCCCTCGCGGCCGTCGGGCGAGGCGACCAGCCGCAGCCTGCCCTGTTTGGACGCTGCGTCAAAGTGTTTCTGCTCGTAGCTTGGAGGGATGCCGGTGACGTTAGGCTCGATCCAGATCTGAAGAAAGTGCGTGACGCCGTCTTGGGCGTGGTTGAACTCGCTGTGCCGCACGCCCATCCCCGCGCTCATCCTCTGAACGTCGCCCGGCACGATGGCCGAGCCGTTGCCCATGCTGTCCTTGTGCGCGAGCGCCCCCTCGAGCACGTAGCTGATGATCTCCATGTCGCGGTGGCCGTGCGTGCCGAAGCCCGTGCCCGGCTGGATGCGGTCCTCGTTGATCACCCTGAGATGGCCAAAGCCCATGTGCTCGGGATCGTGATAGCCGGCGAACGAGAAGGTATGGTAGGAGCGCAGCCAGCCGTGGTCGGCGTAACCGCGGTCCTTGCTTTTTCGGATTTCAATCATTGCGAACTCTCCGTGTCGACGATATTGGGGCGCCCAGCCGGTTCATCAAGCGCTGATGATCTTTAGATTGAAGGCGCGCTCGACGAGCCAGATTCCCGCGATCGCAACGATCGCCAAAGAACCGGCCACGAAGACTAGGCGCCGGTAGAACCAGGTCGCCCGCAACCAGTACGTGGCGGGCAAGAACGCGCTCACGATCGCGAGCTGGCCGACCTCCACGCCGAGATTGAATCCGACGAGCGCCACGAGCAGCGCGCCCTGCGGCAGGCCGAGGTCTTTCAGGACGCTCGCGAAGCCGAAGCCGTGAATCAGACCAAAGGCAAAAGCGACCATCCAGCGGCGTCCGAGCACGACGGGAAAAACGTTGTTCAGCGCGGCGAGCACGACCGAGATCGCGATCGCCGATTCGACCAGCCGCGAGGGCAGCGAGATCACGCCCAGCGCTGCGAGGCTGAGCGTGATCGAGTGTGCAACGGTAAACGAGGTGACAATCTTGAATGCCTCCCAGAACGCCGGGGGGAAACGCGCGACCGGCTGCCAGCGCCCTCCTTCAAGCGCGAGCACGGCGGGAAGGAGGAGTGAGAGCAAGAAGAGGATGTGGTCGAAACCGATCCAGATATGCCACACACCCTCCCGTCCGTAATCGAAGAACTGTGTGAGCGCCGAGATTTTCGCGAGCTCGAAGGATTGCGTCGCCCGCTCGGGGCTGAAGATCGCGGTGCGCGTCGCCGGGCCGTGCTCGAGGCGCAGCAGCCCCTTGTGCTGCGGATCAAGGTCGGCGAAGAGACTGTAGCCGATCTCGAGCGTCGTGACTTCGGTCGGACAGCTTGCGGCGAAGCGCATCACCGAATAAGCGCCGTCGCTGTGGTCGTCGACGAGAAACCCGGTCGGTCGCGCGTTGCAATCGGCGCCACCTGAGCGCAACTTCAATCTCGCCAGCGCGTAGGCGGCAATGTCGGCGTGGTGCGCCTTGACTTCGCCCCAGGTAACGTCGCCGTCGCCGCTGTCGTCCAGGCCGATCGCGAATTCGAGGTCGCGCAGCGCGATGTCCCACTGCCCGCTCACAGTTGCGCCCTCGACACGGATAGCGAGGTAGCTGTCGCTAGGCTTGTGCGCGAGCGCAATCGGCGCGGCGAGCGCTAACAGCAAGGCCAGCAGTGATCTCACTGCTTAAGCCTCCTCAGTTTTTCCGCAGTCTGGCGAAGGCGTGGATCCTCGTGCCCGGAGCGCTCGAGCCAGTCGAACACCTCCTTCGCGGCCGAAGGGTCGTTTGTCGCCAGCGCCGCCTCCAGAAGAATGCGCGCGTCGCGCGGCTCGCGCTGGGATTTCCAGTTCTCCTGCGCGAGGGCGAGCGCCTTTTCTTTCTGCCCGAGCAGATACAAGTTGAAGCGCGCTTCTTCCTGCAGATGGAGCTTGTCGCCGCGCAGCGCCGCGGCGTCGAAACGCGCTTTCAGCGCCTGAATGTGCTCTTTCGCCGCCGGTGCATCCAGCGCCTTTTCGGCGAACGCGAGACGCAAGAGCAGCACGTCCGATCGCACCCAGTCGCGTAGCAGCGCGACCACTTCCGCCGGCCGACGCTGGTCGAGCAGGAAATCGGCCCAAGCCGCGAGCAGGAACTGATCACGCACGTCCAGAGCGAGCGCGGCCCGGAAATGCTCCTCGGCCTGTTTCGCATCGCCCTGGCGCAGGGACATCTCGGCAAGCCGCGTCAACACCCAGACCTTCGCTGCGGATGAGACACCCGAGTCGCGCGCAAACGCAGTAGAGAGCGCGCGATGCGCGACCGCGGCCTTCCCGGTGGTTCCGTCGACATAGGCCATGCAGGAGACGGCGCCCAGCTCAGTCTCGATCTCTAGAAGCGCCTCGCAATCGGCGCGTGCGGCAGCATAGTCCGCCTGCACCATATGGATCGCAGCGCGCCAGGACCAGGCGAGCGCGTTCTTGGGGTCTTCGTGAGTTGCGGCTTGAAGATCCCGCAGCGCCGCGGAAAAGTCATGGCTGTATTGCTTGACGATCGCGCGCATGACGCGCGCACCGGCCGGCGCATCGGGCAAGTCCCACCAAGGCTTGAGCGCAGCCTGGGCGTAACCGATGTAGCGCGGGTCGCCTTCCGCGCCTGCAAGCTCGAAGTAGCGCTCGGCGAGCCGGAGCGCGACCTCCAGATCCCGCGGGTCGCGGGCAAGCTCGGCGCGCAGCCCCCGCAGCTCGCGTGCGACGGGATCGCCCGGCCTCACGGGGAGGTGCTCGAGCACGGTCGCGTCGTTCTCGGGGACGTAGGGCGCGGCCTGCGCCGCGACCGCAAACGAGGCGAGCACGAGAGCACGCGCGATGTCAATGATCGTGCCGATGATGAATGTCCGGAAAGTGCGGATGGCTGTGGCTCAGCCGCTCATGTTGGTGGGCATGCGCGTGCGGCTCGGCGCCGTTCCAGACGAAGGCGTGGCGGTGACGATGGTGTTCGTCGTGCAGATGGGAGTGGACATGGGTAAGCGCTTCGTGTCCGTGCAAGTGTTTATGGTACTCGGTGAGATGCAGGATAACGCCCGCCGCCATCAATACCGAGGCAGTCCAGAACCAGGCGTCCGGCGCCTCGCCGAGCAGCGCAAACGACAACGCCGCGCCGATAAACGGCGCGGTTGAAAAATACGCACCGGTCCGCGCCGTACCGAGATGGCGCAGCGCCACTACGAACAGGGCCAAGCTGATCCCGTAGCCAAGCAGCCCCACCAGCGCCGCGGCGAAGGCCAGATCCGGCGCCGGCAGCGCAGCGCCGAAGGTCAGCGCTAGAAGAATGTTGACCGCGCCTGCCGCAAGACCCTTGATGCCGGCAATCTTGACTGCATCGCCTGAGGAGATCCTGCGCGTGAGATTGTTGTCGAGCGCCCAGAACAAACAGGCCCCTGCCACCGCGAGCGCCGACCAGGACACGGCCAGTTCGCCCGGCCGCCAGGCGAGGACCACCCCGCCGCAGACGATCAGGAACATTCCGAACATCACGCGGCGGTCGAAATTCTCCCGGAACGCGAACCAGGCAAGAAGCGCGGTAAATACACCCTCGAGGTTGAGGAGCAGCGACGCGGCAGAGGCAGCGGTGGCGACCAGGCCGAGCATGAGGAGCGCGGGTCCGATCACGCCACCCGAAATGACGGCCCCGGCGAGCCATCGGTAATCGCCCGGCGCGAACCGCGGGCGCTCGGCCCCTGACTCGGCCGGGCCACGCAGCGCGAGCCACAAACCCAGGCCCAATCCCGATCCCGCGTAGAAGAGGCCGGCCAGCATGACCGGCTCGATTGCCCCGACGAGCAGCTTGGCGATCGGCGTGCTCGCCCCGAACAGGACCGCAGCTGCGAGGGCGTGGTAGATGCCGGTTCTCACGGGTTGATTAGAGTGCCTGGTCCATAGAAAAACCAATAGGGTACCGGCGATTCCATATGCCGCGTGGGCGCCGCCGACCGACTCTCAGGAAAACCTTCGCGTTTTCAAGGTTCTCTGATAGGATAGGCGCTGGTTGACCGGCTTCCGGTGACCGGATCATTCTAAAAACGCTCAGAGGAGAGATCAAATGAAGAAACTTTTTTCGTTGTTGATTGCTGCAGTCTTCGCTCTTTCGAGCGGCTTTGCCGTCGCGGCGTCTCACGCCGGCGCCCAGCCCGCGAAGAAAGATGAGATGAAGAAAGACGGCGATAAGAAGGCCGCAAAGAAAGCCCCCGCCAAGAAGGACGCCAAGGCCGCTAAGAAAGACACGAAGGCTGCCAAGAAGGACGAAGCGAAGAAGTAAGGTTCCCGACGCGCTGAAAAAGGCAGGGAGGATTTCCCTGCCTTTTTTATTTTTTGCGTTTCCCGGCACCTCCGGAGCCGGAGGCCGAAGACGGGGCCGTTTAAGGTTGGGCTGCGGGCGTGTCCTCGCGCTCGGCCAACTCCTTGCGCACTTCCGCCATGTCGAGTTCCTTGCCTTTCGCGATAACCTGCTCCAACGCTGAGCCGGGAATCGCTCCCGCTTGGGAGAAAAGGATCACCTTTTCGCGGAACAGCATCAGGGTGGGTATCGAGCGGATGTTGAACGAGGCGGCGAGTTCCTGTTCGTCGTCGCTGTTCACCTTGCCGAAAATGATGTCGGCGTGCTTTTCCGAGGCCGCCTCGAATACCGGCGCGAAGCCCTTGCAGGGCCCGCACCAGGGCGCCCAGAAATCGACGAGGACCATGTCGTTGCCGTTCACAACCTGCTCGAAATTATCCTTCGTCAGCACCACGGTCGTCATGCGGAAATCTCCGGAATTCGTTGAACGGTCAGCAGTATAGCAGTGGCGTTTCCGCCCCCAGCTTAGCGTAGCGCCTTTAGAAACTCCGCGATCGAGCGCCAGTACTCGGGCTCGCCTGAGATGCTGTCGTGATCCGATCGGGGAACCTCGCGCCAGGTCTTCGCGCCACGCCAGGCTTCGAACAGGACGCGCGAATGCGCGGACGGGATGATCCGGTCTTCGGTCGCAACCAGGCACAAGAGCGGAGCCTCGATCTGCGGCGCGCGGGCCAGCGAGTCGAAGCGGTGCCGCAGCATGAGCGACACCGGCAGAAACGGATAGTGGCGCTTCGCCACTTCGGCGATGCTGTCATAGGGCGACACCAGAATCACGCCGCGCACGGGGCGATGCGCCGCAAGGTGAACCGCGACCCCGCTCCCAAGGCTGCGGCCCATCGCGACGATACGCTCGGGACTCACGTCGGGGCGCAGCTTCGCGTAATCGTGAATCACGAGTGCGTCCTCGAAGAGTTCCTTCTCGCCGGGCTTGCCATCGCTTTCGCCGTAGCCGCGAAAGTTCACGAGCAGCAACGACCAGCCCGCGAACTGGTCTGCGACGCCGGCGAGCCAGGAGACCTCCTCCGCGTTACCGCCGAAGTAGATAACCAGCGGCGCGGACGTCCCGACGCCTTTGACCAACCAGCCGCGCAGTTTTGCGCCGTCCGCAGCGACGACGGTCACGTCCTCGATATTGGGGCCCGGCGTGGGGCGGGACTCCAGCGACCGTGGAAAGAACATCATGCGCTCCTGGAAAAGCCACATGAATAGCAGCACGCCCAGGGCAACGCCGACGACGATCTTGACGAGCGACACGACCATCAGTGCAGTTTAACGCGCGGCTCGCTCATAAACTGGGGACTACCGATCAGGCCGTCCTGCGCTGCGGCATGAGGACGACCGCGACCGCCGCGACGACAAGGAGGAGCGCGGCGAAATCGCTCCACTGCGGGCGCTCGCCGAGCACGAACATGCCGCTGAACACGCCCACGATCGGAATCATCAGCGTGGAGAGAGAGGAGACACTGATCGGCGCGTGAGTCGCGATCTTGATCCAGGCCCAGTTGCAGAAGATCGAACTGACGATCGCGTTATAGATCAACCCCAGCAAGGGCAAGGTTGATAGCTCAAACGGCGAAAAGCTCCCTTTCTCGAAAATTAGCGCGCCAGAGAGAATCGGCAGGAGGGCAAGCAGCATCTGCCAACCGGTAAATGATGTAGTCGGCAGATCGACCGGCCAGCGCTTCATGATGGCCGTGCTGATTGCCCAGCTGATCGCCGAGGCGATGAGCAACAGCGCCCCGGTCGGCGAACGCCCGACGGCGCGCATCTCCTCGCCGAGGAGCAACAGCATCCCGAGGAGACCCAGAACCACTCCTGCGAGACGCCTCCCGGTCAGCGGCTCATGCAGGAACCAGACGCCGAGCAGCACGCCCCACACCGGAAAGGTATACGCGAGAATCACCGCGCGGCCCGATTCCATGAATGTGACGCCGTACACCGCTAGGACATTCCAGGCAGCCACATTGAATGCCGCGATCGCGATCAACCGCGGCCATTGGCCACGAGGGACCCGGATCGGCAGCCGGTTGGCACGTGCGATGGCGAAGAGGCCCGCGGCGCCGGCGATCAGACACAAAACGCGGAAATGCAGGGGCGCCATTTCGGTCATCACGACCTTCATCAGCGGCCAATTTGATCCCCAGCCCAGCGCAAGCAGGACTACCAGGACGATGATCGACGGCGGCAGCGCGTCATGGCGCGTGCTCATGATTGGTTGGAAAGAAGAGTCATATGTAAAAGCAATGGGTTACGCATTAGTGCTACTGACTTCAGGGCAGACGCGCGAGGAGCAGCTCAGCTATATGTCTTTGTTTATGTGGAGTTGTTCCGAATGATGGACCAGGTATCTTGCATTGCAGCATATTTCTCTTGACACGATCATTTTCACCTGTAGAATTCGTGTTTGTTGCAGTGCAATATTTTTCCAACCCCGTTCTTACGGAGATGACCATGAACTCTATTACACCCGAACAAATCGCCACCGCGAACAAGGCCGGCGTCGAGGCCATTCTAGGTCTCGCAAGTTCCCAACTTGCCGCTTTCGAACGCCTGTCCACACTGAACGTCAGTGCGACCAAGACCGCCTATGAAGAGGGCACCGGTCACGCCAAGGCGCTGCTCGGCGCCAGAGACGCCCAGGAATACGTCAATTTGACCGCAGCAACTGCCCAGCCGGCGATCGAAAAGGCCATTGCCTACTCACGCAGCGTATATGAGGTTGCATCTCAAGCGCAGGGCGAGCTGGCGAAGTTTTTCGAAGCGCGAGTGGCCGAGTTTAACAAGAACCTGGCCGGACTTATCGACAACGTCTCGAAAAACGCCCCCGCCGGGTCCGAGACCGCAGTCGCTGCCGTGAAGTCCGCACTCGCCGCGACCAACTCCGCCTACGAAAGCTTCAGCAAGGTGGCGAAACAAGCCGCCGAGATCGCCGAGGCGAATTTCGCCGCAGCGACCACGGCCGCAAAGGAAACCCACCGGAAGCAGCGCGCGACAGCCTAGATTCGCAAGTTTTACCGCGCCCCACAGTCCTCCTCCTCCTCTCTGTGGGGCGCCCTAAAGCCCTGGCGCAAGCCAGGGCTTTTTGTTTGTCGTCTGCAAAGAAACAAAAGCCCTGTCCGGCTAGGCTGCGGCGCGCGTCCCTCCCTCTGCGCCCACCGCGATGACCTTGGGCGAAAGCGGCCTGCGGTAAAGTTCTTCGACGAGATCCGCCCGGTTTTTTAGGACCGCGCTCTGGTTGATCGAGCCCTTATCGGTGATTTCGTGCGCATCGATCGACGGCGGCGCTTCGAGCAGGATCATTCGAGCGACCCGGTTGGAGCTGCCGGTGCTGTCTGCGACCAAACGCTTCAGCAGGGTCTCGAAACACGCGCGCACGAATCTGTTGCCAAAGACTTCGGAATCCGGCGCGCCGCTGCAAAACTCCCGGCAGGCCGCTAGATTGGGAAAGACGAGCACGGCGATGCAGTCCCGGTCGTGTCCCGCGATTACCACGTCCCGCACATAAGGCGCGCCCTCGAGGATCACTTTTGCCCTAAGCGCCCCAACGTTGACCCAGGTACCCGTCGAAAGCTTGAAATCCTCCGCGATGCGACCGTCGAAGAGCAACCCCTTCTTCGGGTCCGCCGACTCGACGAATTTCACCGCGTCACCCATGCGATAGTAGCCCTCTTCGTCGAACGCCTCCCGAGTGAGCGCTTCCTCGTGCAGGTAACCCGGCGTGATATTGGGGCCACGTACTCGGATCTCGATCTTCTCACCGTTCGGGACGAGCTTCGCTTCCAAACCCGGCGCGGGAAGGCCGATGACGCCGGCGCGACCGCCGGTATCCCAGTTGCCGCACAGCGCGAACGGCGCCGTTTCGGTCGAACCGAGTGCCGTGATCAGGGGAACGCGCTCGCCGCAGGTTTCCGCCGCAAGCTCCTCGAGCGCGTCCCACACATTTTGGGACATGCCTGCGCCCGCATAGAGCAGCATCGAGAGCCGACTGAAAAACTTCTGCCGCAGCGCAGGCTCACGCCGCAGATAGGGAATGAGGTCCTCATAGCCCTTGGGAACGTTGAAATAGAAGGTCGGCGCGATTTCCCGCAGGTTGCGCACGGTCTTGTCGATCTCGCCGAGGCCCGGCTTACCGTCGTCGATGTAAAGCGAGCCGCCGTTGTAGATGACCAGTCCGAAGTTGTGGTTTCCGCCCGCCGTGTGGTGCCACGGCGACCAGTCGAGCAGCACGGGCGGGGTGTCTCCGAGAAACGCCAGCGTCTGCAGGATCATCTGCTGGTTGCTGCAGAGCATCCGCTGTGTGTTGATTACACCCTTCGGGTGGGACGTGGAGCCGGAGGTGAAGAGGATTTTCGCAACCGTATCGGGCCCGACATTCTCGTAGGCTCGCTCCACCGCCTCGGTCGCTTCGGTCCGTTCCAGCGTGGCGAAAGGCGTCGCGCGACGCCCTTCGGGTGCCTCCCCAGCTACAATCAGTTCCACGTCGGCCGGGACGGTCGCCGCGATCGCGCGAGCATAGCGGCGCCCGTCTGCAGCAAATACCAGTCCCGGCTTGAGCAGCGAGAGGATATGCCGCAGCCGGCTGAAATCGGAGGACACGAGCGAATAGGCCGGCGATACCGGCGCGAAGAGCACCCCCACATGCATTGCCGCAAGCGCAAGCAATCCGTGCTCGACATCGTTCTCCGAGAGGATCACGACCGGCCGATTCTCGGACAGCTTTCTGTCCAGGAGCGCCTGCCCGATCGAGCGCACGTGCCGCAGGCTCGCGGCGTAGTCAAGCACCCTCCAATGACCTGCTCGGTCACGGCCGGCTATACAGGTGCGATCGGGTACGAGGCGCGCCCAGTGCAGGAGCCGCTCGGTGAGGGTCCTCGGGTAGACCCCAAGGGGATAGGGCGATCGGAGGTAGGTCACATCGCCTAAGGACCTCGAAACATCTACGCCGATCGGCCCGAAACGCGTCCGCCTGAGCGGAGCGGAGCCCGACATCAGTCTTCCCTCAACTTCGGAGCACTCTTGTCCAGGAAGCTCTGCATGCGCTTCTTCGCTTCGGGATCCGCCTGCGCGATGCCCGATATCAGCGCCTCCATGAACATGCCGTGGTCCTGCCCCGCTTCAGCAATCCGCGGAAGCGCGTGCATCACTGCGAAGTTGGTGAGCACTGCATTCTTGGCTATCGATCTCGCCAGCTCGATGGCTTTGCGCCGCCCTTCGCCGGGTCCGACGAGATAGTGTGAAATCCCAACCTCCTGACCTTCCTCCGCGGAATAGGCCCTCCCTGTCAGCATCATGTCGGTCATGCGCGCGGCGCCGATCGTCCGGGGCACGCGCACCGAACCGCCGCCGCCGACGAAAATTCCCCGCTGGCCCTCGGGAAGCGCATAGAACGCCGAGGTTTCGGCGACTCGAATGTGCGCCGCGCAAGCAAGCTCCAGCCCGCCGCCTACCACCGCCCCGTGCAACACCGCGACTACCGGTACCGAGCCGAACTGGACCCGGTCGAAAGCGCGATGCCCGGCTATCGAGTGCATCATCCCTTCGGCGGCGGTCAGACCCTTCAGCTCGGAAAGGTCAAGGCCCGCACTGAAATGATCGCCTTCACCGTACAACACGACCGCGCGCACCCCGGCCGGAACGTCGGAGAAGAACCGCTCGATCCCGGAAAAGAGGGCGTCGTTCAAGGCGTTGCGTTTAGCCGGACGACTCAGGGACACCAGAGCGATGTCCCCGTCGAGCTCGACCCTCAGCAAGCCCTGCGTCGAAATTGTAGAACCATCAGCCGGCTCGTTCACCGCTCCTCCGAGACCTCACTACCGCGATTATTAAGTATAACTATTGCTCTCGCCTAGCTTTTTGCCACGATGTTGGTCAGGCTTTCCCGGCGGGTTCCCACCTACCGCCGAGCGCAGCGACTCCCGCCTTCATCTGCTCGATGGCCGGCGCCACTTCGTCGGGCGTGCCGCGCACGCCGAGCTCGATGTGACGGCGCACCCCCCCCTCGCCCATGCTCGGAAGGCTGAAGGACTTCAAGCGGAGGTAGCGCACTTCCACCTCCAGCATGAGTGGCGTAACCGTCGATTCCGGAAGGTCATACACGATGATCGAGGCCTCGGCTTCGGGTGCGAGGTGGAACAGGTGCGCATAGCGATGGTCGAGCACCCACTCGACCATCGGCCAGGCCATCACCGGAAATCCGGGAACGAAATGGTGATCCGCCACGGAAAATCCCGGGATGCGGTTGTACGGATTCGGAATGATGCTGGAACCCATCGGAAATTCCCCCATCTTGAGCCGCTGAGGTGTGATTTCCATGTCCGCGCGGGACCGTATCGCCGCCTCGGCTTCCGGGTGCAACACGAGTCGGACACCAAGCGCGTCCGCCGCACACTGGCGGGTGCGATCGTCCGGCGTTGCGCCGATGCCGCCGAAGCTGAAGACGAGGTCGCCCGAGACGAGCGTGCGCTTGAGCGTCGCGGTGATGAGCTCCGGCGTGTCGCCGAGGTACTCGCACCAGTCGAGCTTCATCCCGCGTGCGCCGAGGATCGCGATGAGCTTCGCGAAATGCTTGTCCTCGCGCTTGCCGCGAATGATTTCGTCGCCGATGATGATTGCGCCGACCCTCACACCCGCCTCGCCACACCCTGCATCGGTTCGCTGCGCAGCTCGCCAAGGCGCCCAAGCCCGTAGTGGATGAAAGCAAGCCCCCCGTACACCGGCACGAAAAACCCGACGAAAGGTATGTGCCCGATGAGCGCAAGCACAACGCCGAGCAAGAACAGCTCGCCGCGGCTGCGCTGGATTGTCTCGGCAATCTCGGCGGTGGTCCCATGTTCGGCGAGCGCGTCGTAGCGGAACACGCGCTCGTTGAAATAGCCGAACAAGGCGACAGGCAGCACCGGCCACAACAGCGGAATCAACCACAGCGGCAGGCTGATTGCGAAGAGCAGCGCAAGCACGACGAGCGCTACGAACGCATTCCAGATGCTGCCCACGACCGTACCCCCTTTTCGCCGGGCGAGCCCAGGGTATTCGCGTTCGCCGACGTGAGCGACCATCGCCGGCATGGACACGATGCTGATGATCAGCACCGCCGTGATCAGCACCGCCGGCACGAAAACGAGTAGCAGCAGAAGCCAGCCGAACCACGCGGCGATCAAGGTCATCGGCCAAATCGAGATTGCCCATTCGAAGAATGGCCACTGGTGCATCTGGAAGTCGATCCACTTGGCGGCCTCGCTCCAGTACAGCGCCGCGAGCGTCACCCAGAGGACCAGCGCGACCACCGCCGGCCACACCATGAGCCAGAGCATCTTCGGATGCAGCAGGCTGCCAAACGCCTTCAGGAGCGCAGTAATGATCCTTTGCATTCGTCTCTCACCGGCTCGTAGTCTGCCATAGCTTGGTAAGTCGCTTGACCGAAACCGGCACCGGCGTCTTGAGCTCCTGTGCGAAAAGCTGCACGCGCAGCTCCTCGAGCAGCCAGCGGAACTGCTCCAGCCGCGGATCGGGCGCGCCCGATCTTGCCTGCTTCGCCCGTTCGCGCTGCCACTGCGCGAACAATGGCGCAAACTCCGCCGCGAGGCGCGCGTCGCGCCTTGGATCGGCGCGCAGCTTGTCCAGCCGCAGGCACGCCGCCTTGAGGTAGCGGGGAAAATGCTGCAGCCGCTCGTAAGGCGTTTGCTCGATGAACCGCCCGGACATCAGCGCAGCGACGGCCTCCTCGATGTCGCGGCAGGGGCCGGGAAAAGCCTTGGACGACTGCTGGAGCTTCTTCTGCAGCGCCGCGTGCTCGGCAAAGATCGCTCCTGCGAGGCGCGCAATCTCCTGGGCGAGGAGCGTCACCCGCGAGCGCGCCTCGTCGCGCCGCCGCTCGAACTCCGCTCGGATCCGCGGCCAGGGTTCCTGCATGCAGGCGCGGTCGAACGCCGCCGCGAGCAGCTGCTCCTTCAATTCCGCCGCGCCGCCCAGGGCCGCGAACTGCACCGCCATCGCCTGCAGGCCGGGCAGATTCTTCTCGATATGGCGGGCCTGCTCCTTCAGCTGCAGCATGAACAGCCGCCGCAGCCCCGCGCGGTGCGCCTCGCGGGCCTTGTCGGCTGAGTCGAACACTTCGAGGCTGACCGAGCCGCGCTTGTCCACGAGACCGGGATAGCCGATGAGCGTCTGGGAGCCGCGCCGGATCTCCATCACTTCCTCGAGGTCGCCGAACTCCCAGCCGGTGAATTCCGCGGCTGGTACGTCGGCTTTGGCGACCTCGGAGAACTGCTCCTGCGCCTTTTGCCCCAGCTCGGCGCGCAGCTGCGCGAGGTTGCGGCCCGTCCCCAACCGCCGCCCGTGCTCATCGACGATGCGGAAATTCATCGACAGATGCGCGGGGAGCATCTCCGTCCGGAAGGCATCGAGCGGGATCGCGAGATTCAGCTCGCGCCGCGCGTAGCGGGCGATCGCCTGCGCGAGCGGCACGTCCTGCGTCTCGTTGACCGCTAGAAAGACGTCGACGAACTCCGGGAGCGGGCCGAGCGGATGGCGGAGCTTGTGCGGCAGCGACTTGGCGAGCCGCGTGATCTTTTCGCGCGCGAGCCCCGGCACCAGCCAGTCCGTCTTCGCCGCGTCGATCTGATTGAGCGCGAGAAGCGGCGCGATGAGCGTCACGCCGTCCTTCGGCGAGCCCGGCTCGTGATGGTATTCGAGCGCGAAGCTGCGTCCCGCCATCTGCAGCTCGTGCGGAAACTGCGCGGTGGTAATGCCCGCCGCCTGGTGCCGCATCAGGTCCTCGCGCTTGAGGAACAGCAGCTTCGGTTCCTTCGCCTCCGCCTCGCGCCGCCAGCGCTCGAAATCCGCGCCGTTGTGGATGCCTTCCGCAACGAGGCTGTCGTAGAAGGCGTAGATCAGCTCGTCGTCCACCAGCACGTCCGGGCGGCGCGACTTGTGCTCGAGCTGCTCGATCTCGCGAACGAGCCTGCGGTTATGCGCGAAGAACGGCGCGCGCGTCTCGTAGTCGCCTTCGACCAGCGCCTGACGGATGAGGACCTTTCTCGATCCGGCAGGGTCCGTGGGGCCATAGTGCACGCGCCGGTTCGTGTACAAAGGCAGGCCGTAGAGCGTCGCGCGCTCGAAGGCCGCCACGTGCGCGGGCTTCCTTTCCCAATGCGGCTCGTACCGGTGGCGCTTGACCAGATGCGCGCCGACCGACTCCAGCCACTCGGGCTCGATCGAGGCGATGCAGCGCGCGTACAGGCGCGTGGTCTCGGTGATCTCGGCCGCCATCACCCAGCGGCCGGCTTTCCTGCCCACTCCCGACCCGGGATGCGCCCAGAAGCGGATTCCGCGGGCGCCGAGGAAATTTCCTTCCTCGGTCTTCATGCCGATGTTGCCGAGGAGGCCCGCGAGCAGCGAGCGGTGAATCTGGGCATAGGTCGCCGGCGTCCCCGAGGCCCGCCAGCCAAGCTCCGCGGTCAGTTCCTTCAGCTGGCCGTGTACGTCGCGCCACTCGCGCATGCGGTTGAAGGAAAGGAAATGCTCGCGGCAGGCCTCGTGCAGCTTGCGGTTGGATTTCCTGTGCGCGAGCGCTTCCTCGAAGAACTTCCACAGCTTCAGCCAGGAAAGAAAATCGGACTTCTCGTCGTCGAAGGGCTTCTGCGCCTCGTCGGCCGCCGCGGCCTGTTCGCTCGGCCTCTGGCGAGGGTCCTGCACCGAAAGCGCCGCGGCGATAATCAGAATTTCGGCTAACGCATTCTCCACTCTCGCAGCGAGCACCATGCGGCCGATGCGCGGATCGACCGGCAGCTTCGCAAGCTGCCTTCCGATTTCGGTCAGCTCGTTGGCCTCGTCTACGGCGCCCAACTCGGCGAGCAGCGCGTAGCCGTCCTGGATCGCCTTGGGCGCCGGGGAATCGATGAAGGGAAACTCCTCGACCTCGCCCAGGCCCAGCGACTTCATTCGAAGAATCACGTTCGCGAGCGAGGAGCGCAATACCTCGGGGTCGGTGAACTCGGGGCGCCGCTTGAATTCGTCCTCGGCATAGAGGCGCACGCACACCCCGCTCGCGACCCGGCCGCAGCGGCCGGCGCGCTGCTTGGCCGCGGCCTGGGAGATGTTCTCGACGCGCAGCTGCTCGACCTTGTTGCGGTAGCTGTAGCGCTTGACGCGCGCAAGACCCGTGTCCACGACGTAGCGCACCCCGGGCACGGTCAGCGAGGTCTCCGCGACGTTGGTCGCGAGCACGATGCGCCGCCCCGCGTGGGGCTTGAACACGCGCTCCTGCTCCTCTCCAGAGAGCCGCGCAAACAGCGGCAGGATCTCGGTGGGGATGCCCGGCCTCACCTTGCCGAAGGCGTGCTTTCTCAAGGCCTCGGCCGCCTCGCGGATCTCCCGTTCGCCGGGGAGGAACACCAGGACGTCGCCCTCGCCCGATGTCGCCAGCTCGTCGATCGCGTCGCCGATCGCCTGGTTGAGGTCGTAGTCCTTGTCGTCCTCGTCGATCGGCCGGTAACGGAGCTCGATCGGGTAAAGCCGGCCCGATACTTCGACCACCGGCGCCGCTTTTCCGTCAACTTCGAAGTGCTTCGAGAAGCGCTCTGCGTCGATGGTCGCCGAAGTGATGATGAGCTTCAAGTCTGCCCGCCGCGGGAGGAGCTGCTTGACGTAGCCGAGCAGAAAATCGATGTTGAGGCTGCGCTCGTGCGCCTCGTCGATGATCAGGGTGTCGTACTGGCGAAGCTCGCGGTCGCCTTGAGTCTCGGCGAGCAGGATGCCGTCGGTCATGATCTTGATATAGGAGCGCGGGCCGACGCGGTCGGTGAAGCGAATCTTGTAGCCCACCGCGCTGCCCAGCTCGGTCTTCAGTTCCTGCGAGACGCGGGTGGCGGTGGCGCGCGCGGCGATCCTGCGTGGCTGGGTGTGGCCGATGAATCCCCGGATACCGCGATCGAGCTCCAGGCAGATCTTCGGCAGCTGCGTGGTCTTGCCCGAGCCGGTTTCCCCGCAGACGATCACCACCTGGTGCGCGGAGATGGCCTTTGCGATTTCCTCGCGCTTCGCGCAGATCGGCAGTTCGGGCGGAAACTCGGGGCGCGGGCGCAGCGTGCGCCGCTGCTCGATCTCGGCCGGGGAGAACGCCATTAATTTCCGTCGTCCCCGCGAAACCTGTCCCCGAATGGAATCGGGGAGCGGGGACCCAGAGACTTTTGCGCAACGTCACTGGATTCCCGCGTTCGCGGGAATGACGGCTGATCCTTCCCGCTCATTTCCTCCGGAGCAGGCGTTCCGCGTAGCGCGCGAGCGGGTCCACTTCCAGATTGACGACGTCGCCCTTCCGCAGATGCTTCAGCGTCGTCACGGCGAGCGTATGCGGAATCAGATTCACCTCGAACTCGGTGCCCCTCACCGCGTTCACCGTAAGGCTCACGCCGTCCACCGCGATCGAGCCCTTGCGCGCGATGTAGCGGGCAAGTCCTGCGGGTGCGCGCACGCGCAGCACGCGGCTCGCGCCGGCCGGCTCGAAGCCCGTTACTTTCCCGACGCCGTCCACGTGACCGAGAACGAGATGCCCATCGAGCCGGTCGGAAAGCGCGAGCGCCTTCTCCAGGTTGACCTCTCCCGCCCGGTCCAGCCCGGCAGTGCAGCGCAAGGTTTCGCGGGAGACATCGACACCGAAGCTTTTTTTTCCGCGTTTCACGACGGTGAGGCACGCGCCGTTGACCGCGATGCTGTCGCCGACCTTGAGGTCGCTCAAGCCCAGTTTGCCTGTGTCAACAGCAAGGCGCAGTCCGCCCTTAGCGGGTTCGACCCGACTGATTTTGCCGATGGCGGCTATGATTCCAGTAAACATGGGAAAGAATTCTACTGGGCTTTGCCCGCCGAGTCGCCGCGGCGAGCCGTAACAGCGCGGCTTATGAAATTCCTAAAGGCGGTGCGGCTCGACGCTTCCGACGATCTCGTCTATTGCAAGGGCGGCGCCGCTCGCGACGGAGAGTGGCTGGTGTCGGGCGGCTACGCCGTATGCGATCCCACCGGGGCTAGCCACCGCACGCCCAAATGCCATTGCCTCACTTCCTTCGTCGGCGTGGAAAGCCACGGGCGCTGTACCATCGCCGAAGTCGTGGAGATCGACGAGACGGGGTATCGGCAGATCATCGAGCGCCTCACGCAGCATTTCACGGACGACCTCGGCGCCCCCACCATGGAGGCGGCGAACGCCGTGGCGGAAGACGAGGCCGAGTACACCGCCGACTTGTGCGAAAGCTTCAGCCCCGAGGTGTGGATCACGGTAGAGCGCACCCCCACCGATAACGGCGTCAAGGAGCACTATTCAGTGTTCAAGCGGCTGATGATCGGGGGCCACAAGCTCTGAACCGGCCTCAGGCGGCCGGGAAGCTCGAGTCAGCCGGGGATCTGCGCGAGTTTCGGCGCGGTCGCGCCCGCCTTCTTCGTGTCTTGCTTCCCAAGCTTCTTCGCCTGCTTGGCTGCCATGGCGACGTCCTTCCTGGCTCTTTGCTTCCTGCGTCGGGTCTGCACCAACTTTGAATGATTGGTCAACGGGCCTCCGGTCGATGAATGGTTCGATGCCGCGATTCTAAGGCACGAACCCCGCGATCGCTACTCCGGCTTGATGTTCGCCGCACGCGCGACCTCGGTCCATTTCTCCATCTCCTGGCGGATGAGCGCCGCGAATTCGGCAGGCGTGCTTCCGACCGGATCGGCGCCTTCGGTCGCCAGGCGCGCGCGCATCTCCGGCGTCTGGAGCGCGCGTACCGTCTCCGCCTGCAATCGCACGATGATAAAAGGGGGCGTGCGCGCGGGTGCGAGCAACCCGAACCACTGGAAGGATTGCGCTTTCGGATAGCCTGCCTCAGCCACCGTGGGCACGTTGGGCAGGTCGCGCATGCGCTCGTTCTCGGTCACGACGAGCGCGCGCAACGTGCCCGCGTCGACGTGCCGTCTCGCCGAAAGCACATTCACCGTCATTCCGGACACGCGCCCGGCGATGATGTCGGTCAGCGCCGGCGCGACGCCCTTGTACGGCACGTGACGCAACTCGATACCCGTCGCGCTCATCAGCAGCTCCATCGCGAGGTGCGGCGCAGTGCCGATCCCCGCCGAGCCGAACGTCAGCTCGCCGGGCTTTTGCCTGGCGAGCGCGACGAATTCGGCGAGCGACCGGGCCGGCAGCGACGCGGTCACGACCAGCACGTTGGGCAGAGAAACCATCTGCGTGATAGGCGCAAAATCGCGCAGCACATCGTAAGGCAGGTCCTTTCTCACGATGTGATTGATGGCGAGCGTGCTCGGCGCCATGAGCAGCGTATAGCCGTCGGGCGCCGCGCGGGCGGCCGCTTCGGCGCCGATGACATTGCCCGCGCCGGGCCGGTTGTCGATGACGAAGGGCTGGCCCATCGTCTTCGCGAGAGTCTGCCCGAGCAGGCGCGCGACGGTGTCGGTTCCGCCCCCAGGCGCGGAGGGCACGATGATGCGCACCGGTTTCGAGGGGTAGGCGTCCTGCGCCTGCGCCGTAGCGGCGAGGAGCAGGGCAAGCGCGCAGAGGATCGTCTTCATTCCGGTTCTCAGGGTTTCAACGCCCGGTAGAGAAACGGCAGGCTCACGTCCATCCGGTAGTCGATGTCGGAGTGGTCGTCGTCGAATTCCTCGTAGCGGTGCCGGATGCCGGCCGCGGCGAGGCGCTTCGAGAGAATGCGCGCGCCGTAATGGATGTGGTACTGGTCGCCCCAACCGCAGTCGATGTAGATGCCTCGCAGGGACTTGAGGTTACCCCGGTATTTCGCGACGAGATTGATCGGGTCGTGCTCTCGCCACTTGCGCCAGCGCTCCTCGATCAGCTCGCCCGATTCGAGGTTGAACGGCACGCGAAAGCCGTTGGGCGCCTTCGGGTCCGGATCGTAGGTGGCCGCCATGCACAGGTTCATGATGCAGTGGCCTTCGGCGGTGGTGAGCTTTTCCTTCTTCCACACGTGCGAAAGGAACCGTTTGACGCGCCCGTCGTCCCGTCCTCGATCGAGGCCCTTGCGTTCCGATTCGCCGCGCGCGTCGTAGCGGCCGGCCTTGCGCTTGGGCGCGCGGTGCTTGGCCAATTCGTTGAGCGTGTTCGGCCAGTCGTGCCAATACACGAAATCGAAATACGCGTCGCCGGAATGATTCGCGATCGCGCCCCAGGTTTTCGCGTACTTCATCCCATGAATGATCGCGCCGTAGCCGCCGGATGATTTTCCGAAGCAGCCGCGGTGCTCGCGGGCGGCGAGCGTCCTGAACTCGCGGTCGACGAAGGGAACGATCTCGCGCGAGAGATAGTCCGCGTAATCGCCGATCGCGGACGAATTCACGTACTGGTTGCCGCCGAGCGCCGTGAAGCAATCGGGAAAAACGATGATCGCCGGCCCCATCTTGCGCTCGCGGATGAGCCGCGCCGCGCGCTCCGGGACGTTGTCGCCGAAGGGCTTCCAGTTCGCGTGCGCAAGACCCGAGCCGGTGAAGCCGACGAGGTCGTAGAGCACCGGAAAGCGGCGGTTGCCGCTTTCGTCGTACTGCGGCGGCAGCCATACGCCGAGCTTGCGCACGTGCGGATCGCGCAAGGGGTTGTCCTTGAGGATGTTCGAGGTGTGCTCGAGCACGACAAGGGTGCCGGAGGGACCTTTCGGGCGTTTGAGTGCCATGCCTATTGCCCGCCCCGCTTGAGTATCACCTCCTCAAACGACCTGGCCCATTTGTCTCTCTGGTCCAGCGCGACTGCCGGGTCTACCAGCGTGAAACGCTGCCTGGCGAGCGGCGAGGGCACCCTGGTACTTGTCGGCACATATTCCATCGCCAGCATCAGTTTTTGCGCTTCGTCCGACAGCATGAAATCGTAGAACAGCAGCGCGGCGTTCGGATGCGGCGCGCGGCGCGCGACGCCGATGCCGCTGGTGCGCGCGACCGCCGGCTCCAGCACGAACCAGTCGATCGCCGCGCCCTTGCGCTTGGCGGGTTCCGGCAGGAACTGGTAGACCGTCAGCGCCAGCGGAACTTCGCCCGCGACGACCATGTTGTTGAGCAGTGAATGCCCCGTGCGCACCGAGATGCCGTTGCGGCCCACCAGGTCGCGGAAGAACCGGATGCCCTTCTCCTCGCCCATATGCAAAATCACGGTCGAGTACCACTCCGGAACGTTGGCCTCGATGCCGAGCCTGCCCTTCCACTTCGGGTCGAGCAGGTCCTCGAAAGTCCTGGGCAAGTCTTCCTTCTTGACGAGCTTCGTGTTGTAGGCCTGCACCCATACCGACAGGTAGGTCGCCACCCATTCGCGATGCGGCCGCAGCGCGCCCGCGATCAGCTCCGTCGAGAGCGGCAACGCGACCGGTTGCAGGATTTTTTCCCGATGCAGCGTCTCCATTTCGAGCGCCGCGGAATGGATCGCATCGACCTCGTAGCGCCTGGCCGCCGCTTCGGCGAGGGTTCGCTGCAACACTTTTTCCGACCCGGCGCGCCAGACCCTGACCTTGACGCCGTACTTTTTCTCGAACGTGCCGGTCAGAGGCGGCAGGTCCTTTTCGGCAAAGCTCGTGTACAGCGCGAACGAGCCTTCCTTTTGCGCCGCCGCAATCAGCTTCTGGGTCCGATCCGGGCCGTCGTACAGCGCGAGCGACTCATCTTGTGCGAAGCCGGGCACGGCCGTTGCCAGCGCCGCGAGGGACAGTACCAAACGACCGACGCTTTGTATCCAACGCAAGTTTCCTCCTTCACTGCGTGTGCGGCTGGGCGAGCCCTTGAGTATGGCACTGCACTAATCTAACATCGTGATGTTTTGCGCGCTGGTCGCTCCGGAGCGCGCTTTCGACGAAGGAGATATCCATGCAGGCAACCGACCAGGACGACAAACTCCATAGCGCGCGTGCCGGCACTAATGCGACGGCGAAGAAGCCGTCGTTCTTCAAGATGCGCGCCCAGATGCTCGATCAGGGGCGCACCAACACCGCGCTCGCCAGGACCGACAACATGTGGGCGACGCTCAAGGTCTACGCCTCCGGCGGCGAGAACGCTCTGCACACGCATCCCAACGAAGATCACACCTTCTTCGTGTTGCAGGGCAGCGCGCGCTACTACGACGCGGACGGAGGACATAAGGATGTCGGCAAGCACGAGGGGATCATGCTGCCCGCCGGCGCGTACTACTGGTTCGAGGCCACCAGCAAGGAGCCGCTGGTGCTGGTGCGGGTCGGTTGCCGGGCGGGGCCTCAGGACGCTCCCAATCGGCTCAATATCCGCGGCGAGCCCATGCCCGGCGATTCGAAGGAGAACAAGCGCGTGCCGGTGGTGGTCCGCGACGGCGAGTTCTTCGAGTAGCCGAGGCCGTTGCAGGGAGTAAACATGGGGAAGATGGACAGCCGGGGGCTAGGGATCGACGGGGTCATCATTTCGGCGGATTCCCACGTCATGGAGCCGGTCGATCTCTGGAAGAAAGGCGTGCCGGAAAAATATCGCGACGCCGCGCCGCTTTTCCCGCCTCACAAGCTGGGTGAAGGATTCCAGCGGCGCGAAGGCGGATCCGATCCGAACGCAAGGATCAAGGAGATGGAGGTCGACGGCCTGAGCGCCGAAGTGCTCTATCCGACGCTCCTTCTGGGCCTCTACGCTCTCAAGGACGCCGGACTGCAGGAAGCCTGCTTTCGCCTCTACAACGATTGGCTGATCGGGTATTGCAGCGTGGACCGGAACCGTCTCGTCGGCGTTCCGGCTATTTCCGTTTATGACGTCGGCAATGCGGTCAAGGAGCTGGAACGCTGCCGCAAGGCGGGGCTCAAAGGCGCGTTGATCTGGCAGGCGCCCCATCCGGACTTGCCTTTTCATTCCCCTCACTACGACAAGTTCTGGGCGGCGGCCCAGGACCTGGGTGCGCCCGTCAGCATGCACATCCTGACGGGCCACAGCTACCACGGCAAGGAAAGAAAAGGCGTCGAGCATTACCGCGGCAGCGTCAACCTGAAGCTCGCGGACGTCACCAACGCGCTCTTCGATTTCATTTTCTACGGCGTGCTGGAGCGCTACCCGAGACTCAAGCTGGTGACGGTGGAAAACGAGTCCGGCTGGCTCCCCTTCATGGTCCAGCAGTGGGATTACTACTTTCGCCGCTTCCGCGGCGTGAATCCGCCGCCGTTCACCAAAGACCCAGGCGAGTACGTCCGCAATCAGGTGTTTTCCTGCTTCTTCAACGATTCGGTCTGCGGCCGCAATCTGGAGTGGTGGGGCCAGGACAACCTCATGTGGTCAAACGATTATCCCCACGCCAATTCGACCTGGCCGAATTCGATCGAGGTCATCCGGCGCGACCTGGGCCACCTGCCTTTGGAGACGCAAACGAAAGTGCTGGCCGCGAATGTCTGCAGGCTGTACGGCCTCGACATGTCGGCGCTCCCGGCCGGCATTTCCAGGGCGGCACAGGCTGCGCAAGCGGCGGCTTGATCCTGCGGGAGTAACACGTGAATCGTTCTCGGGTCATCGAATTCTCCCGCGCAACGATCTCCGCGTTCCTGATGGCCGTTGCGGCCCCCTTCGCATCGGCGCAATCGTTCGCCGAGCTGGCCTCCGACGACAGTCCTTCCCGTCACCAAGGGCTGGTGGAAGCGGCGCGAAAAGAAGGCTCTTTGACCGTCTACACCTCCAATGCCGCAGAAACGATCAAGCTGTTGAGCGCCGATTTCGAAAAGCGCTACGGCGTCCGCGTCAACGTGTGGCGGGCATCCTCGGTCAAAGTGCTGCAGCGCATGGTGGCCGAGAAACAAGCGAACCGCTGGGACTTCGACGCGGTCAGCGTTTCTTCGCCGGAGCTCGAAGCGCTGTACCGTGAAAAGGTCCTGCAGGAAGTCAATTCCGGCTGGCACAAGGAAATGCTCGAAGGCACCCTGCCGGCACATCGCGGTTGGGCGCCGCAGTTCATCAACGTTTTCGTGCAGGCGTACAACACCCGGGAGGTCAAGAAGCAAGACCTGCCCAAACGCTGGACCGATCTGCTCGAGCCCAGATGGAGGGGCAAGCTCGGAGTGGAGGCGAAAGCCGGCGAATGGTATTGCAGCCTGCTCAAGGATCTGGGCGAGGAAAAAGGCACGGAGCTCTTCCGGGAGATCGCGGCGCGCAACGGCTGGTCGGTGCGCAGCGGTAATTCGGTCCTGGCCAACATGGTGGTATCGGGCGAAGTGCCGCTGGCGCTCGCCGTCTACAGCCATATGATCGACCAGGCCAAGCAGCAGGGGGCGCCGGTGGACTGGTTCGCGATCGATCCGATGATCGGGCGCTCGAACGGCATCGGCGTATCGCGCAAACCGCCCCATCCGAACGCCGCCTTGCTGTTCTATGAATACGCGATCAGCGACGGGCAGCCGCTGATGTTGAAGCTCAATTACCTGTCGCCGATGAAGAACCTGCCCTCCCCGCTGCGGAGCGCCAAGATGCTGTTCGTCGATCCGGCGACCGACAGCGCCGAAGTCGAGCGTTGCGACAACGCCTACGATGCGCTGATCAAGACGAAAAAGTAGCCTTTGTTGCGGCTATCTTGGCCGATCGCCAAATTGGCTTGACTACATACGGCTATACACTAGAGGATACTGGTCTTTTCGACGTTGGGCTCAATACTCTCCGTGAGAGGAACCATATGAACATTTCTGCTTATCAGGTGTGGCGCAGCGGCGTTGCGTTGTTGACGGCAGTTGCGGCAACTGGTCTTTCCGCCCCGGCGCTTGCCTGGGAGCCCGTCAGGATCGTGGAATTCATCGTTCCGGCCGGCACGGGTGGTGGCGCCGATCAAATGGCTCGCCTCATCCAGGGGGTGGTCTCGAAGAACGGACTGATGAAGCAACCGATGGTGGTCATCAACAAGGGTGGGGGGGCGGGCGCGGATGGTTTCCTTGACGTCAAGGAGGCGAAAGGTAACCCGCACAAGTTGATCATCACCCTCTCGAACCTGTTCACGACCCCACTCGCAACCAATACGTCTTTCAACTGGCGCGACCTGACCCCGGTACAGATGATGGCGCTGGACGAGTTCGTTCTCTGGGTGAACGCCGAAACGCCGTACAGGACCCCGAAGCAATACGCCGAAGCGGTGAGGAAGGCGGGATCGGGCAAGTTCAAGATGGGGGGCACCGGAGCGAAGCAGGAGGATCAGATAATCACGGTTTTGGTCGAGAAGCTGATCGGTGCGAAGTTCACCTACCTCTCCTACCGAGGCGGCGGCGAGGTGGCGACGCAACTGGTCGGCAAGCAAATCGATTCGAGCGTCAACAACCCGATAGAGGCGGTGGCGCAATGGCGCGCTGGAACGCTGCGGCCGCTGTGCGTGTTCGACGGCAAGCGCATGCCCTACAAGACCAAGATCACCACGACGATGTCGTGGAATGACATTCCCACGTGCAAAGAAACCGGGCTCGACATCGAGTACCTGATGCTGCGAGGCATTTTCATGCCCGGCGAGGTTTCCCAGGATCAGGTGAACTTCTATATCGATCTGCTCAATAAGGTACGGGCGGCCCCCGAATGGAAGACGTTCATGGACACCGGCGCCTTTAACCAGTCCGTCATCACCGGCAAGGATTACGAGGCCTGGTTGGGGCGCGAGGAAGCACGGCATCTCTTGCTCATGAAGGAAGCCGGGTTCCTCGCAGGTTCTGTACGTTAGCCGAGCGACACGCTCAACAGCCGATAGCGCTTTTCAAGGAGTCCTCGCCCTACCTCTGCCGTGCCGCCGCTTCGCGCGCCACCAGCGCGCCTTGCTCGTCCCCGCGCGCCTCGCGCGCCTGCGCGATCAAGCGCCAGTTCTCGGCGCGCAGCGCGGGATCGTCCCGCGCCCAGGAGTTGGAGCGTGCGGCGGTGCCTTCGACTTGCGCGTAGTCGCCCTGCTTCAAGCGCACGCGCGCGAGTTCCTGCCACAGGCGCGGATTGCGCGGCTCGATGCGCAGCGCGCGCTCGAGCTGCGCCGCGGCGTTCGCCAGGCGCCCGGCCGCGGCATCGGTTCGCGCGCCGTCCATGAGACCGGCGATGGCGATGCTTTCGGTGCGGGCGGCGGGCGCGGGAACGGGTACCTCGGGAGCGGGAGGCGCGGGAACGGGAGGCGCGGGAGCGGGAGGCGCAGGAGCAGGCAACTCGGGAGCGCGCTCCGGAGCCGGCCCGGGCATCGGCACCACAGCCGCGCAGCCTGCGATGACGAGCGCGAGGAAGGGAAGGAGGATTCTCATCGGACGTAGTGTGCCGTCATTCCCGCGCAAGCGGGAATCCAGCGGCGGCAAAGTCACTGGATCCCCGCTTGCGCGGGGATGACGCGATTCCGATTTCCGCTCATTTTCCGAACAGGCGCTCGAACAAGCTCTTCGTGTGCTCCTTCATCTGCTCGACTGCGGCGCCCACGGCGGAGGCGCAGGGCGCGCGCTCGGCCGGCGCCGACCCCAGCGCGAACGGCAGCTCGATCGCTCCGGCGCAGGCAAAGTCGGCGCGCAGTCCGCTGCCCGGATCGATGAGCACGTTCTCGATGCCCTCGGGCTTTTGCAGCGCAAGCGGCTCCGGATCGAGCCCGGCCATCAGCTCGCCCCACACCGGCATCGCGGCGCCTGCTCCCGAGAGGCGCGCCGCGCGGTTGTCGTCGTAGCCGATCCACACGATGCCGAGCCGGTCGCCGGTGAAGCCCGCGAACCAGGCGTCGCGCTGCTCGTCGGTGGTTCCGGTCTTTCCGGCAACCGCAGTCTCCGGTGGCAGCCAGTTCGAGAGGCTCTGCGCCGTACCCTCGCGCACGGTGCCCTGCATGGCGACGGCAATGAGGTACATCGGCTCCGCCGGGAAGGCCTGCTCCACCGCGATCGGGTAACGCCTGAGCGGACGGCCGTCCTGGGTGGTCACCTCGCGGATCGAGCGCAGCGGCACGCGGAATCCCCCGCTCGCGACGGTCTGGTACATCTGTGCCACTTCGAGCGGGCTCATCTCCGCGGCGCCGAGCAGCGTCGAGGCATAGGGCTTGAGTTCGCGTTCGATTCCGAGCCCTTTCACGGTGGCGAGCACTTTCTCCACGCCGAGCTCGGTCCCCAGGCGCGCTGTCGCGACGTTGTAGGACTGCGCGAGCGCGGTCCGGAGCGGCACCGCGCCGTGGAATTTCTTGTCGTAGTTCTCAGGCTCCCAGTCCGGTGCCCCGCGGCTCTTCCAGACGAAGGGCCCGTCGTCGATCGGCGTCACCAGCGTATAGCGCGCCGGCAGGCTGAGCGCCGTGAGGTAGATCGCGGGTTTGAGTAACGAGCCCACCGGCCGCGCGGCGTCCAGGGCGCGGTTGAATCCGCGGTAGAGCGGATCGCGCCCGCCCACCAGCGCCTCGACCTCGCCCGTCTGGGTGTCGGTGACCACGACCGCGCCTTCGAGACCAGGGAGGGGCCCTTTCGTCCCTCCAGGGCCCGCGGCGCCGAAGAGTTTCCCCTTGTCGTACTGCGTGAGCTTGCGCGCGAGCACCCGCTCGGCCGCGCCCTGCGCGCGCGGGTCGAGCGTGGTGAAGACCCTTAAGCCCTCCGAGCGCAGATCGGCTTCGTCGTATTCGCGCCGCAGCTGCCGATGCACGAGCTCGAGGAACGCCGGGTGCGGCGAAGTGCCGACCGACGCCTTGGCGTTCACTCCGAGGGCCGAGGCGCGCGCTTGCGCGTACTGCTCCATCGTCGCGTAGCCCCGGTCCTTGGTTTCTCGAAGGACAACGTTGCGACGCTCGAGCGCGCGCTGCGGGTGGCGGTGGGGGTCGTACACGGCCGGGCCCTTCACCACGGCGATGAGGAGCGCGCTCTCGGCGAGCGTGAGGTGCTCGACCGTCTTGCCGAAGTAGTAGAGCGACGCGAGCCCGACGCCGTGGATGGCGCGGTCGCGGTCCTGGCCTAGATAGATTTCGTTCAGATAGGTCTCGAGGATCTCCTCCTTGTCGTAGTGGATTTCCAGCAGCACAGCCATGAACAGCTCGGTGACCTTGCGCGAGAGCGTGCGCTCGCGGGTGAGGAAGAAATTCTTCACCAGCTGCTGCGTGAGCGTGCTCCCGCCCTGGAGCCCTCTCAAGCGGACGAAGCTCCATGCGGCGCGAGCGATGCCGCGCAGGTCGAAGCCGTGGTGAGAATAGAAGTTGCGGTCCTCGGTTGCGATCAGCGCCTGCACGAAGTGCTTCGGCACTTCGGCGAGCCGGACGAGCACGCGGTCCTGATTATTCGCGGGATAGATACCGCCGATCGGCAAGGGCTCCAGTCGCGCGAGCGGCAGGTCCTTCCCTTCGGCGTCGCGCACCGCGACGACCGTCTTGCCGTCGAACGCCACGCGGACGCGCTTCGCGGCCTGAGACCCGTCCCAGAACACGAACGGCCGCTGCGCGATCTCGAGCTCTTCGCCGTTTCTCGCGAACCATCCCGATTCGCCCTCGCGCACGCCCTCGCGGTAGCCGGCCTCGCGCAGCTCGTGCACCACGTCCGCTTGCGGAATTCGCAACCCCGCGTGCAGTTCCAGCGGCCGCGCGTAAATTCGCGCCGGCAGCGCGAAGCGCCGTCCCTCGAACTCGCTGCGCACGCGGAAATCGAGATACAGCGTGAAACCGGCCGCGAGCAGAGCGAGCGAGAGGAAGGCGTAGCGGAGGTAGCGCCAGAAATTCGGTTTCTCGCGAGGGAACAGACGGAACATCGGGCGAATTCTACTTTGTTGGGAGGGGGAAACGATGGTTCCCGCGAGATGAAACGCGGGAATGCGCTCGCCGCGACGCTCACGTGTCGTCGTACAGCGACACCAAGGCGATTCAAGTGCCGGGGCGCGCGATCGTCAACTGCCCGGCTCGACGCGCCCGCCTTTCGCCGGGCGAGGTTTGCGGATATGTCAAGTCTGACATATACTGCGCTTCATGCCCCAGGCCGACAAGCCGCTGGCGTGGCTGCACGGTGAAATCAAGACGCCGCCGTTTTCGGCCGAGGCCCGGATCGAGGCAGGCGTGCTGCTGCGTCGTTTGCAACGTGGCGAGAGAGTTCCGCTCCCGCACTCGCGTCCCATGCCGAGCATCGGCAAAGCCTGTCATGAGCTCCGCGTGCAGGACGCGAACCGCACGTGGCGGATTGTTTATCACGTCGCTGCCGACGCGATCGTGATTCTCGACGTGTTTGCAAAGACGACGCAAAAGACACCCAAGACCGTGATCGAGGTCTGCAAAGCGAGGCTGCGAAGCTATGCCTCGATAAAGGAGTAGCTCCATGAACGCCACGAAATTGAAGAGACTGCGCGCCGCCGGCTGGAAGGTCGGCAGCGCCAAGGATTTCCTCAAGTTGAGCGACGAGGAGGTCGCGCTGGTGGAGCTGAAGCTCTCCCTCGCCGGCGCGCTCAAGCAGGCCCGGCAAAAGCGCCGCCTTTCCCAGGTGGATCTCGCCCAACGGATGGGCTCGAGCCAGTCACGCGTCGCCAAGATCGAAGCCGGCGACCCCTCCGTGACGATCGATTTGATGGTCCGCGCCATCCTGGCAACCGGCGCGACCCGGCGGGAACTGCAACGCGCGTTTACCGGTGGAGAAAAGATCGCGGCCTGAGGCGCTCAACGCCTCTGATTCGTTTCGATCCGAAAACTGACGTTCAGGATGTGTACTAATATTTGCAGCATTCGCACGGAAGCAGCCTTGCTCCGCCAGCTTTGATCCAAATCATCCATCGCGGTGCGGCAGCGCCGGGAAACCTGCGCATTCTCGCCTTCGCCGCGCTGCTTTCGTTCGCCGCCCTCGCCGGGGCAGAGACGCCCGCCTGGGTCGAGCGCAGCAACAAGATCGCCGCAGAGGTGTTGCGCGACCGGGGGCAGTTCTTCCCGGAGGGACCGTCCTCCGCCGGGCAGGAGGAATTCGACACCGCGGTAGCCGACTTCGGCCCGAACCTCTTCGAGCGCCACCTCGCGCAGACCGAGAAGCGCCTCGCCGCCCTGCGCGCCTTGCGCGCGGCCGAGACCGACCCCAAGCTGCGGCAGGACCTCGACATCCTGATCGCCTCGCGCGAGCAGGTGATCGAGACCGCGCGCCTGGAACGCCGCTACCTGATCAACTACGTCGCCGCGCCGGGAATCGTCAACTTCGGCCTCTCGAGCCTGCTCGACCCGCGCAACCGTCCCGAGCGGCAAGCGCGCGCCCTGGTGCGCCTGAAGCGCTACGCGGGCCTCGCGCCAGGCACCACGCCCCTCGCGACGCGCGCGCGCGAGCGCACCGAGGAAGAGCTCGCCAGGCCGGGGCTGATCGGCCCCACCGTCGAGGAGGTCAGGCAGCAGCTCGACAAGACCGAGTTCTTCCTGAAGGGCATCGCCAGGCTGTTCGAGAAGGCGAAGCTCGAAGGCTGGCAGGCGGACTTCGAGGTGCTCGCCAGGCAGCTGCGCGACTACAACGACTGGGCGCGCAAAACGGTGCTGCCGCGCGCGCGCTCAGAAATACGCCTGCCGCTCGCGCTCTACGCGAACCGGCTGAAGCAGGTGGGCGTGGCCATCACCCCCGAGGAGCTGATCGAGCGCGCCGGGGCCGACTTCCAGGAAGTGCGCGACCAGATGCAGGTCCTGGCCAAGCAGCTTGCCGCGGCGAGGAGGCTCCCTTCCGCGGACTACCGCGACGTGATCCGCGAGCTGAAGAAACGCCAGGTCGAGCCCGAGGCCATGCTCGCCCTGTACCGCGGCGTGCTGAAGGACATCGAGGCGATCATCCGCCGCGAAAAGCTCATCAGCCTGCCCGCGCGCGAAGCCGCGATCCGCTTCGCCACCGAGTCCGAAGCGGCGCAGACACCCGCGCCGCAGATGCGCACGCCGCGCCTGATCGGCAACCAGGGCGAGTACGGCGAGTTCCTCATCCCGCTCGCCAACCCGCACGCGAAGACGCTCGAGAAGATGGACGATTTCAGCTACGAGGCCGTGGCCTGGACCCTCACCGCGCACGAGGCGCGGCCCGGACACGAGCTGCAGTTCGCCTCCATGGTCGAGCGCGGCGTGTCGATGGCGCGCGCCCTCTTCGCGTTCAACAGCGCCAACGTCGAAGGCTGGGCGCTGTACAGCGAGGCGCTGATGATGCCTTACCTGCCCCCGGAGGCGCAGCTCGTCTCGCTGCAGTGGCGGCTGCTGCGCATGGCGCGCGCCTTCCTCGACCCGATGGTGAACCTCGGCCGCATCACGCCGGCCGAGGCAAAGCGCATCCTGATGGAGGACGTGGTGATCTCCGAGCCCTTCTCCCAGCAGGAAGTGGACCGCTACGCCTTCGAGTCGCCCGGCCAGGCCACCGCCTACTACTACGGCTACCTGCAGTTGCGCTCGCTCCGCACCCGGGCCGAAGTCGCGCTGGGACGGCAGTTCGACCTCATGGCCTTCAACGACTTCATCGTCGCCCAGGGCCTGCTGCCGCCACGCGTGCTGGAGCAGACGGTGATGGAGGAGTTCGTGCGGGAGCGCAGCGTCGGTAAGACAGCGCCTTGAGCCGCGAAGCAGCGCGCCGCGGATTGCCGGCAGCGGACTGAGGTTCTCTTAAAGCAAGCAATGCCCGCTTTCGACCCTGAGCAGACCTTGCCGGTCGGTATCTCATACGGCAGCTCCGCGTCTTGAAGAGACATCCGAGTTATTTGGCCAAGTGATCACACCCGGCCAGAATCCGTCATTCTGCGCTGGAGGCGGAGCGACCGTTTTGACTTGTAGCGCGGGCGACCTTGCTTTCCAACGGCACAGGGAAAGAGCTAGCAGTTCCTCGGCGACTGGAAGCACCGAGCTACTGTACGCTCGCTGCCTGGGCGCTCAGCTGATTCGTCAGCTCGGCGACCTCGGCGGGAATCCGGAGGTCATGCGGCGTGTACCCCGGCAACATGGTGCGCAGGCGCTTGACGAAGGGATCGACCCGGGTGAACAGCAGCCGGTGCTTGAAGGTCGTGCGGTAGCGCGCGCCGCTGCGTTCCCCCTCGGCGGCCGACAGGATGCGCATGCAATCGGCATAGAAGCTGAACAGGTGGTGCTGCGCCACCCAGCACATGCCCGCGCGCACCAGGTAGTTGCCATACAGGTGCTGGTAGATGTCGAAGGCCACGTTGCGGTGCTCGATCTCCTCGAGCAGGTGCCACTTGAACAGGCCGGCAAAGCGCGGCTCGCTGCGCTTGTGCTCGTAGAAGCCGCTGTTCAGCAGCGTCAGCGCGCTCTGGCTGGTGTAGGACTCGAAACCCTCGACGAAGCCGATGCGGAAGCGGTCTGACCGCTCGTGCAGGCAGCCCTCGAAGTCGTCGCGCAGCCGATGGAGCCGCCCTTCCAGCCCGGGGTAGTTGCGCGCCAGCACCACCTTGTTGAAGTCGGCATGTTGCTGGTAGTGCTGTGATTCCTGCTGGCAAAAACGGTCCACCTCCTCCTTGAGCGCCTCATCGCGGATCTGCGGCATCACCTTGCGCAGGGACTTCACGATGAAGGGCTCCAGGTGCACGACGTACAAGCCCAGGGCGGTGTGCATATAGGACAGGGTTGCGTTGCCTGCGATGTAAAGCGGATTGAAATCCTCCGCTGCTGGCACCTCGAAGGCCATCTTGCGAACGGGAATTGGATGGGTCATGGCTTGCCTCGCTTGGTTGGGTGGGCGCCCGGAGTCAAGTGGCGTATTCTTGATGCCCGCTCCGGGTTGATGCCGACACGTAAAGGTTGCCGATCTGTGGCTGTAGTGTCTTCCCTGCGAACCCGCCCCGTCCTTTGAAATTCCTAAGTGTTTGCTAAATGTCCCTAAAATGCAGTGTTCGGGGGAGGCGCTTGCAAAACAACTATTTCTTGGATCGCTTTGAAGTCAGGCCGGCAGAGCGCCTGTTGCTTGTTGAGGGTGCGCCGGCGGTAATAGGCGCCCGTGCTTTCGATGTGCTGCTGTGCTTGCTGGCGCACCGGGATCGGGTCGTCACGAAAAGCGAGATGCTTGAAATCGTCTGGCCTGGCCTGGTCGTTGAGGAAAACAATTTGTCGGTGCAGGTGTCGGCGCTGCGCAAACTTCTGGGCCGAAAGGCAATCACCACGATTCCCGGACGCGGATATCGACTTTCGTTTGACGTACGGCAAGAAGGTGCGTTGTCTCAGAGCGTGACACAACAGGCCCCCGCAGCCTTCACGGACAGACCCACGATTGCCGTGCTGCCTTTTAATGTGCTGTCGGATGACCACCATGTGAATCTTCTGGCGGACGGCCTGGCCGAAGACGTCATCGCGCTTTTGGCGCGTGTTTCCGGGTTTTTGCTAATTTCCCACGCATCGTCTTTTGCTTTTCGCGGACAGCATGCCAGCCTGCCGGAAGTCGCCCTTCAGCTTGGGGTTCGTTTCGTGGTCGAGGGCAGCGTGCGCCCGGTGGGTGATGTGCTTCGGATCTCAACTCAGCTTACGGACGCGGCATCGGGGCACGTCCTGTGGAGCGGTCGCTTCGATAGTCATCGTGACAAAGCTTTCGACTTGCAAGAGGACATCGCGCGCGGAATCATCACGGAACTTGAACCCGAACTCAGGCGTGCGGAAATTGCGCATGTTCGCCGTCAGCGCCCCGAAAACCAGAATGCGTGGGCGCATTACCATCAGGCTATCGGCGCGATCGCCTTGAAGGGTTGGGGTGAGGATGCCATGGCCGAGGCGCGGTCCCATCTCCAACAGAGCGTGGCGCTCGACCCGTCTTTCGGTTTGGGGCATGCCCACTACGCGCTATTAACCGCTCTGGCCAGAAATATCGGGTTGCTTGCCGATCCTTCGAGCATGCAAAGCGATGCGCTGAATGCCGCCAATCGCGCAATTGCATTGGATGATGGCAGTTCCGAGGTGCTGGGCTACGCCGGTTGCGCGTTGTGCGATCTGGGACACCTTGACCGAGGCGCTGAAATACTTCGTCAAGCACTGGAGATTGATCCCAGCAATGCCCAGGCCCACGTCGCTCTGGGCACAGCACTGACCTTGATGGGGCAATTTGAGACAGGCATCGAGAAAATTCGCTTCGGAATGAAGATAAGCCCACGGGACCGGCGTCTTGGTTTTTGGGGCTGGGCACTGGGTATTTTCCTGCTCAGGGCTAATCGAATCGACGAAGCCCTGGTGGAGGCGCGCACTGCGAGCCGGCGTGATTCAAAGCTCTATCTCACGCGTGTTCTGGAGGCTGCGGCGCTGGACCGCTTGGGGCATCTTGACGACGCTCGCACCGCACTAGCAGTAGCGCGCCAACTTCGTGAACAGCTCACCTTGAGCGAAGTGACGCTAACCCATGGGCGTCATGTGGGTGAGAGGATGGTGCTGCTGTGGGATCCGGTTGCTTGACGATGAGGACAAACCGGGCCACGGCGGCCAACTTGAACGACCGCAATGGCCGACAACCGGGCCGACTATCGATAGAGTCCAGCGACAGGTTTCTGATCGGTTTCCTGACGCTCAGTTTCGTAATTTTTCGAGCAGATGGGCCGGAAGTGGCCGTATCCAGCCGTTCTAGACAGCCAACAGGCCACTAAAGTGAAGTCGAGCCAGCGCCAAGATTGATCACGATCAGCCAAGGCACTCTCAGCTCAAACGTGCTCGGATTGCCCACGTTGTGGAGTCGCCACGTCCTTAGCGCTACTGTCCGAGGTTAGAAACTGCAGGTGTTGGTCGTAGCGCCACAATAGGCACACGCATCTTTCAGCTCAACGATGCCTTCACGATTATTTTCGCTTTGCCGCGCACTGCTCGTGCTCGCGGCCCTGATGCTCGCCTGCGCGGCGCAAGCGCAAACCTACCCCGCCAAGCCCATCAGGCTGATAGTGCCTTTCCCGCCCGGAGGTCCTGCGGACATCACGAGCCGGGTGGTCGGCGCGAGGCTCGCCGAGGGCCTCGGCCAGCGGGTCGTGATCGAAAACCAGAGCGGCGGCGGTGGCACCATCGCGGCCGAAGCCGCGGCGCGCGCGCCTGCGGACGGCTACACCCTGGTGATCGGCAGTCTTTCCACGCTGGTGACCAACCCCCTCCTGAATCCAAATATCGGCTACGACCCGGTCAAGTCTTTCTCGCCGATAAGCTTGATGGCGGTTGCGCCCAGCATGCTGCTGGTGAACGCCCAGGTACCGGCGAACTCTCTGCGCGAGCTGATAGAGCTGGCGAAGGCGAAACCCGGCACGCTCAACTTCGGCTCCAACGGCACCGGTACCCTGCCCCACCTCGCGGGTGAATTGTTCAAATCGATGACGGGCGTGGACATCGTGCACGTCCCGTATAAAGGCGCGGCCGCCGCAACCAACGACCTGATGGCCGGGCAGATTCAACTCGCATTCATCGTGCCTTCGGGTCTTGAACAGCACGTACGATCCGGAAAACTGCGCGCACTGGCCGCTGCCAGCACCAAACGCATCGCTGCCTTTCCCGAGGTACCGACCTCGGCAGAAGCCGGATTACCGGGCTTCGAGACCTATACCTGGTTTGGCCTCGCCGCGCCCCAGGGCATGCCCGCTGCCATCGTGGCGCGCCTCAACGCGGAAGTGGCGCGTGCGCTGGCCGTCAAGGAGGTTCAGGAAGTTCTCATCAAGCAAGGCCTCGAAGCCGGCGCCAGCACCCCGGAGGAATTCGCGAAGTTCATCGTTAGCGAAACCGCGAAGTGGTCGAAGATCATCAAGAGCGCGGGTATCAAGCTTTAGAACTGAGCAGCCACGCGCGCGACCCGCGCAACCTGGAAAAAACCCTTCTTGCCCTCTCGGGCAAGAAGGGTCGCTTCATGGCACGCTCCTGGGAAAGCGAGTGTAGGTTGCTGGTCACTCCCCCGCCGGGGGCTATCAATCGTGGCGCCGGTCGCGCCGCAGCACGCCGGAGTCGTGCACGACCTCGCCGTCCACGACGGTGAGGATCGGGCGGACCCTGCGCATGTCCGCGTCGCTCACCGAGAAGTAGTCGCGGTCGAGCACGACCAGATCGCCCAGCTTGCCCTTCTCGATCGAGCCGAGGTCGTCCTCCCGGTTCAGGTACCAGGCGTTGCCGCGCGTGTAGGCGTGCAGTGCCTGCGCTCGGGTGATCTGCTGGCCGGGATTGATCTGCTGACCGAGCACGTTGAGGCCCGTGGTCGCGTAGTGCAGCGCGAACCACGGGTTGTGCGGCGCGATGTGCACACCGTCCTCGTGCAGGCCGGCCGGGATGCCGCTCGCGACGATCTGCGGGAAGAGCGGGCCAACGGGCAGTCCATCGGTGCGCGGGACCCCGTTCAGCCAGCGGAAGCCGGACATCGAGACGCCGCAGTTGAGCGCCTTCAGCCGCTGGAGCTGCGCGGGCGTCGCGTGATCAGCATGCTGCAGGGCCCAGCGCAGGTCCTTGATGCCGAACTCGGCGTCCATCGCCTCGTAGGTCGCAATGACCTGCTCGATGTTGTCGGTGCTCGTCGGGCTGCCGGCCTGGCTGTTCTCGTTTCGCCAGCGCGCCTGGGCGCAGAGACGCTGCGCTTCCAGCCACACCCGGTAGCCGTCCACGTTCGTTGAGGTGGAGGCCACAAAAGGCGCCGCCCATTCGCCGATGGCGCCGGTGCGCAGCATGTCGTCGCCGAAGAACTGGAACTGGTTCTTGAGCCGCTCCCGCAGCTCGGGCAGCTGGTGGGCGAGATCGCCGAGCTCGGCGATGAACCCCTGGTTGTGCAGGAAGTTCATCTGCAGGCGCACGAACGCTCTTCCCTCGGCGTGCAGCGCCAGCCACGCATCGTACATGCGGAAGTGGTTGAGGTTGAAGAGCGCGTGGTTCGGCTGCGGGTCGAGCGTTGCCGGGTTGAGCGTCCCGGTGGCCACCGCGACCAGCGTCTGGTCGAGGTTGGCGGTGATTCCGACCTGCGCCGAGAACGCCATCGAATCGAGCGCGCTCCTCTTCTTGTCCTCGAAGGTCTGGCGGATCCTGAGGTGGTAGAGGGCGGCGCTCGCCTGGTTCGGATTGCCGCCGGGAATCGAGCCGTCGGCGCCGACGCTGACCGTGGGGTTGGATACGCTCTCGAAGAAGGCCTTTCCCAGCGAGTTGACGCGCGCGGGGCCGCCGCCGCCCTGGTACAGGAATACCGGCCGGTCGGGCACCGCCTGGTCGAGCTCGGCAAGGAACGGCAGGCGCAGCTCGGCGAACATCCGCGGGGTGCCGGCGCCCATCGCGGTGATGAACTGGCCCTCCGGCACGTCGCCGCGCGCGCGGCGCGCGGCAAGCAGCGCCAGGACCTCGGCGACGTTGTTCGCGAGCTCCCACTGCGCGACGTGGTAGCCGGGACGGTTGGCGAGGCTGACGAAGTGCGTGTGGCTCTCGAGGAGACCGGGGACGACGGTGCGGCCGCGCAGGTCGATGACCTCGCCCCTGCCGCCCGAATTCCAGCCCCATCCGCCGACGGATTCGAAGCGCCCGTTGCGGATCGTCACCGACGAGACGACGGAATTGCGATCGTCCATCGTGTGGATCCTGCCGTTGACCAGCGTGAGCTCGCGGTCCCTGGACTTCCTCCCGTGGGACCCGCCGCCGTGGCGCTCGTTGGCGTGCGTTGCTGCGGGACCGCCCAGCGCCACCGAGACGCCGGCTGCAGCGCCGGCCTTCAGCAGGTTGCGGCGGCTCATGTCCTTGATGTCCTTGATGTCCTTGCCGTCCTTGTCCTTCTTGCTCATGGGGGCCTCCTCGTCAGTGAGTTAGCGAATCGGGATAGCGCTCGGAATGGGGTTCCCGGCGGAACGATGCAAAGCGGAAATGTGCGCGGACACGGCGCGATCTCCCCTTGAATCTTGGGGATGCCTGTTCCAAAGGGTGCGGCGACCCATCGAAGATGATTCATGGTCGATGTTGCCTTTCATGAACCTTTCGCAGCCGGCCAGTGTCGGCCCGGGAATCGGGATGAGTCAACCACAAAAAGCGGGCGATCTTACGGTTGAGAGCGTGGGCAAGAAGCTTGCCCACGGTCCGGCGCATTCATGGCGCCGGGGGCGAAGCTTTTAGCGTCCGCGCCCTTCGCCGTGCGCTCTTGCCGGGGACGGCGCTGCATGCTTTCCCGCCTGCCCGTGACCGGTGCCCGGCTGCGGCGTGGGGCCTTGCGCGTGAGGAACGTTGCCGGGGCCCGCATGCACCTGCGGGGCCGCGGCGACCGGCGCCGCATGCGGGCGGCCCACGGGGCCGCGGAATTCAGGGCGCGCTTCGCTTCGAGCGGTGGCGGGATTGGCGGAAACACCGCTTCGCCCCTTGGCGGCGTGCGCCTCCGGCCGATTCAGCGAGCTGTTGCGCGTTGCCGGAGCAATCGGACCCTGCCACCGGAAATCGCGCCGCTCGCCGGCCGCCGGGCTGCGGCCGTATTGCTGCTGCACCGACGCGATGCGATATGGCACGCCGCGACGGTGCGCGGGATCATGCCGCCATGCCACCGGCGCGGTTCCCGCGTGTGGCGGCCGGTGGATGCCCCCTGGGCGATTCACAACGACGTGGTTGACATGGACGACGGTGATGCGGCGCCGGTGCCAATCGCAGGAACTGTAGAAAAATCCCGCGCCCACCGTGATGCCTACGCCCCAGAAGAATCCCGCCGGATATCCGGGATAGGCGTAGTAGCCGGGCCAGGGCCCCCAGTAGACAGGCGGATACGCCGGCCACCACCATGAACCGTACGCAACGCGCGGATCGTAATACGGGACATAGACCACCTGCGTGCTCACCGGCGCGATGGCGAGGGCCTCTCCCTGCCGGGACACGGTGGCCTGCTCGGTCGATTTCAGATTGCCGGCGGCATGCGCCTTCTGCCGCAGGTTCTGAACCGTTTCCATCACCTGCGGCTCCTGCGCGATGAAAACATCGCCGAGCCGCGCAGTCCACTCCAGTTGCTGGTCCATCATCGCAAGGACTTGCGGAAACGCGGTCAGCGACTTGACGCTGAGATCCCAATCCTTCTGCTCGACCGCCTGGACCGCCTGATCTCCCTTGAGACCGGGATTCGCCTTCGACCAGCGCGCCGCCTCCACCACTTCAAGCGGATAGCTCGCGGCCATGAAGATCTGCGACAGCAGCGAATCGGGATAGAGCGCGATCGGCGCGAGCATCTGATCGAGCTCCGGCTGCGTGGCCGCAGCTTTGCGCGAGGCAGGCGCAGGGCTCTGCGCAAACGCGACCGACACCGAGACGAGCAGCACCAGCAGTTGCCGAAGGACGTGTTTGCCGAACGCTTTCATGAATACCTCCTGCGTCTCCTCCGTACAGAAACGCACCGGCGGTATCGGCGGTTGAGCCTAATTTCGCGAATTCGATGATTCTGATTGTAAGAGTTTGTGTCGGCGACTTGAGAAAGGGCGCCTCATGGCGCCATTCGATCAAGGGATTCGTCATCGAATGAAGCTCAGCGCGATCTCGATGATGATCAGGAGCACGATGGAGGCCTCGAGCAGCACCAGCCGGGAGTCCCGGGTCACGTCGAGCACCAGCTCCAGCGCCTCCTGCACGCTGCGCAGCTTCAGCTCGAGCGCCTGGTAGCGGTCGGACAGATCGAACTCCGCCCGCAGCTCGTGGTAGATGCGGTCGGCGGTCGCGTCCTCCCAGACCGCGTCCGGCTTGTCCAGCATGTGCAGGATGGAGAGGACTTCGTTGCGCGTCCCGATGGCGGTCCCGATGAACCGGTGCAGGGGCCGGGTCGCGAACGGCGCCCTGCCCGCTTTCTCCAGCCGTTCGACCAGGCGATCGGTCCGGGAAAACATCTCCTCGACGATGCGATCGTAGTAATCCATGGCCGCGCTCTGCGCCACGGTCATCGCCACCACGCTCGCGCGTTCGAAGGTAAGGTTGTCGACGACAAGCACGCCGTCTCGAACGTCGGGCCGCGCGCCCGGCTCTTCCCGCACCGTGAAAGATTCTTCAAAGCCCAGCGCATTCGTCAGCCCGTGCCGGGCCGCGTGCAGGCGCGCCGCCTGCGCCTCGCGTTCCGCGGGCGGCACGTTGTGAAAAACCATCGCGCCAAAAGGATAGACATAGACGGTTCCCCCCGCGGGGGTCGTGTACCAGAGCTCGTGCGGCGTGCGCTTCGCCTCCGGAAAGGCGGGCGCGAGCTCCTTGAGAGCCAGGTTCTCGATGAACGCGACGGCGTGGAAGGTGTGTGCGGGGGAAGTCATCTCTCTCGTGGGAGCGGGAAGCGCAGCTTCAATGCCAACGGCCGTCACTGCTCCAACCGAAAGCTGATGTCCCCGTACTGCGCGCGCGCCTTCTCGCGCGTGTTGCTCGCGTCGGTCATCACCCCCACCCCGACGATGTCCCAGGGTTCCTCGCCGAACGCGAGCCGGTAGTCCTCGAGCACGTTGCGCCGCAACTCGCGCCACTCGCCGATGCGGCCGCCGCCGTTTTCGACGACGATGGTCTGGATCTTCTCGGTCTGGTCGTTGGCGATGATGGTGCCGACCGGCGCGTTGCTCGACCAGCTGTACATGATGATCGCGTACGGCATCTTCTCGCCGGTGAGCGCGTTGTAGAGCCGCAACGCGAACTTCTCGCCGAAGTCCAGGCGCTTCAGGTCGCCATGGAAGGCGATGATCACGCGCGCCGGAGAGTCGTCGCGCGCGGGAACCCGCGGGTCGACCTCCGCCGGCGACTGCAGCACGCGCCAGCGCCACTCGATCACGGGATGGCGCGCCGGATCGATGCGGATGCGCCGGTAGAACCCCGAGGCCGAGCCGTCCGCGCGCCCCTCGAGCACCACGCCCGGGTTGCTCTCGACCAGGGCGTAGGCGCTCTTCGTCGCGAAGGGCGAAACGACGAAGCGGCCCCAGCCGGACTGCACCTCGCCGGCGCGGCCCTCGGAGAATCGCGCCGCTTCGACGACCGCGCCGCTCTCGCGCTCGAGCTCGGCAACGATCGCGGTCGAGGCGAGCAGCTCATCGGCCGGGACGGTGGCGCAACCGGCGAGCGCCGCGCTGCAAGCAAGCATCGTCGCGTTGCGGAGGAGTTTCGTTGGAAGGGTCATTTTTCAGGGCTGGGGGGGAAGTGTACTATCGGGATCGGGAAACGTACCTGGAATTTTTCCACACGGCTTTAGTCCTTCATAAAAACGGCATGACGGCCGCCGGATGCTTTCACCGGAAGAAATGATAATGCGGACACTGCGCACGCTCGCTTTCCTGTTGCTTGCCTTCGCGGCAGCGCCGCTCGCCCTGGGCCAGGCGTATCCGGCTAAGCCGATCAGGATCATCGTGCCTTACGGGGCCGGGTTCGCGCCGGATGTCTTCGCGCGGCTCGCCGCGGAGAAGCTGCAGCCGCGGCTACGACCCCAACTACCGCGAGCGCATCGCCAGCATGGGCGCCGAGCCCGACAGCCTGCCGCCGCGCGAATTCGCCGCGCTGATCCGCAAGGAAGCCGACGACTGGGGACACGTGGTGCGCAGCGCCGGCGTGAAAGTGGAGTGATAGCGCGACGACATGGCTGAAATCGTCCTTGCCATCGGTACCTCGCACTCGCCGATGCTGAACGCGACCGCGGCGGAATGGAGCCGCTTCGAGCCGCGCGAGCCGACCATGAAATTCGTCGACCGCGAGGGCAATCCCTGCACCTACGCGGCGCTGCTTCGCGAAGCGGGGGATCGCTACGTGGGCGAAACTACGCCGGAAAAATTCGCCGCGCGCCACGCCGCCGCGCAGGCCGCGCTCGACCGGCTGTCGGCCGAGATCCGCGACGCCAGGCTCGACGCGCTCGTGGTCTTCGGCGACGATCAGAAGGAACTCTTCCTCGAAGACAATATCCCGGCTCTGCTCGTCTATCGTGGCAAGACCCTGCCGCACGCGATGCGGCCGCCGAAACCCGAGTGGGTAGACTGGTTCGCCGCGATCCAGGGACGCTACTACCTTCCGAGCGGAAGCTTGGAGTATCCGGTGGAACACGAGATGACCGAGCACCTGATCGCCGAGCTGATGCGGCGCGATTTCGACGTGGCGGTGTGCGACCGTTTCCCGCGCGGCGAAGGCGAAGGCCATGCTTTCGCTTTCGTCCACCAGCGCCTGTTCGGCTTCGGGCGGACGGCACCGGTCGTGCCCATGGTGCCATTGTTCCTCAACACCTACTACCCGCCCAATCAACCCACGCCGGCGCGCTGCTTCCGCCTGGGCCAGGCGGTTCGCGCCGCGATCGAATCCTACGGCAGGCCGGCGCGCGTGGGCGTGCTCGGATCGGGCGGGCTGACCCACTTCGCCATCGACGAGGCTTTCGACCGCGAGATCGTGCGCGCGCTCGAGGCGAAGGACGGCGAGGCCCTCATGCGCCTGCCGCCGCGCAAGCTCAATTCCGGCAACTCGGAGATCCGCAACTGGATCGCCATGGCCGGCGCTTCGGAGCATCTGCCCGCGGCGTGGGCGGAATACATCCCCGGCTATCGCTCCCCCGCCGGCACCGGGACGGGATTCGGCTTCGCGGCGTTCCGGTGAGCGGCATCGGCGCTGGCCCGCTCCCGTCTCAATCGATCTTCGCGCCGATCTCCTTCACGAGCTTGCCGTACTTCTCGTAGTCGCGGCGCGCCGACAACTGGTCGGGAAGCCCGTAGCCCGCACGCGAGGGGCAGGAAAGCGCTATTGCGGATTCCCGCTCGCGTCGAGCTGAAGGAAATAGATGTCGGACGTGCTCCCGAACGAGCTCGTGGTGCCGACCACGGTGTAGCCGCCGTCCGCGCGCTGGACGATGGCGCTCACGGCGTCCCCGCCGTCGCCACCGTACAGCCTCGCCCACTGCTCGTTGCCCGAAGCGTCGGTCTTGACCACGTAGGCATCGCCGCTGCGACTGTTGCCCTTGGTCGCGATCACGTAGCCGCCGTCGGCGGTCTGCATACCGGTGACACGCGACGGGCATGAGGTCAGCGCGCCGACGGTTTTCTCCCACTGCAGCGTTCCCTGAAAGTCCGCCTTCACGAGGAGCGCCGCGCAGCGCCCTCCTCCCGTCTCGGTTCGGCCGACATAGATGTAGCCGCCGTCTGTCGTCTGCTGCACCGAATAGATCGGCCCCGTCAGTTGGCCGAATGCTTGCTCCCATTGCGCGACACCGTTCGAATCCAGCTTGACCGCGAAGCTGGAAGTGAACTCGTGAAAGCCGACGAGCATATAGCCACCGTCGGGTGTCTGCCGCACGTCGTAGCCCTCGGCCCACAGGTTGGGCAGCTCATCGCCAAAGGTCTGCTGCCATTGGACGTTGCCGCTGGCATCGGTCTTGATCAGGATTGCGTCGGGTTCCGGGTTGCCCTCGGCGCCAGGCACGGTGCCGGCAATGATGTAGCCACCGCCTGCAGTCTGGCGCACGACGGCCCCTTCCGAGTGCTTGATGCCCACAATGCCGGGGTAGGTCTTCTCCCAATCGAGAATGCCGTTGGAAAGAGTCTTGACCAGGTGGATTCCGGGGCCGCCCCCGATCGCCGATGTTGTTTCGCCCACCACGATGTAGCCGCCGTCGAGAGTCGGCTGGACGAAGTAGCCTTTGTCGTCGCCGCTGCCGCCGTGTGATTGCGACCATGCGACGTTGCCCGTCGCATCAACCTTCACGAGGTAGGCGTCCGTGCCGCCCGATACTCCCGGGCTGACGGTCCCGACGATGATGTAGCCGCCGTCGGAGGTGCCGCCGGCCGCGAATCCTGATTCGTTGCCCGAGCCGGGGATCGCCCTGCCCGGCGGTGGGTTGGCTGTTGTCTCATCGCCCCCGCCGCCGCCACAAGCGGCGATACCGAGTACAAGAATCGTGAAAGCCGTCTGTATCGCGACACGCTTTCTGGCGCCTACCAAAGGGTTGGGAGACGACATGATTCACCCACTCTCACCCAATGAAGCACACGCTTTTTTTTACACCCCGGGCGCACCCCGCGTATTGAGGCAGATCAAATAGCCGTTGAATGAACTCCGGCAGCCCCCCGCGAGCGGGCGGAACAAACGCGCGAGCGTCAGTCAGTCCCTTCGTCTCAATCGATCTTCGCGCCGATCTCCTTCACGAGCTTGCCGTACTTCTCGTAGTCGCGGCGAATCGTGGCGGCAAATTCCTCCGGCGTCGTGATCCACAGCTCGGCCCCGCCGACGCTGCCCATGCCCTTTCTCACCTCGGTTAGCGCGAGGACCTCGTTGATCGCCGTGCGCAGGCGGGCGATGATCGGCTGCGGCGTGCCAGCCGGCGCCCAGATGCCGAGCCAATTGTTGACTTCATAGCCCGGAAAGAATTCACCGATCGTCGGAACGTCGGGCAACAGCGGCAGACGATTCCGGCCGGTGACCGCCACCGCGCGCAGCCTGCCCGCTCTGACCAATGGCCCGGAGGACGTGCCGGCCATCACGATCGGCACCTCGCCGGCAACCGCCGCGGCGACGGCCGGCGACCCGCTCTTGTACGGGACGTGCACCATGTCGATGCCGGCTCGCTGCTTGAGCATTTCCATCGAGAGATGGTGCTGGCTGCCGTTGCCGCCCGACGCGTAGTTTAGGGGCGGTTTGGCGCTGCGCGCATACTCGAGGAATTCCCTGAAGTCTTTCACCGGAACGGCGGGATTGACCGACAGGATGAGCTGCGTGATCACCGTCGTCGCCACAGGCGCGAGATCCTTCAGCGGATCGAAGCTCATCTTCGCGTAGATGTGCGGGTTGATCGCGATCAGGCTGTCCGCGCCGAACAGCAGCGTGTAGCCGTCGGGCGCCGATCGCGCCACGTACTCGCCGGCGATGTTGCCGTTGGAGCCCGCCCGGTTCTCCACCACGATCGGCTGGCCCAGCCGCTCGGAAAGAGGGCCTTGCATGACCCGCGCTGCTACATCCGGCGCGCCGCCCGGCGCAATCAGCACGACGAGCTTGATCGGCTTGGTCGGATATTGCTGCGCGACTGCCGCGCTCGCCAAACATAGCGCCGCGAACATTGCAGCGCTCCACATCTTGAGTAATCGCATCACGTCGCTTCCCTCCTTTGTCATTGCTCCATCGCACCCGATCATCCTACCCGGAGTGCGGCCCGAAGCAAATGCGCCTACGCGGTGATCATCACCACCGGCGCATGGTCGCTCGTTCCAAAATCGGCAAGCACGGCGCAGCTTGCGGCGCGCTCAGCGAACGCCGGCGAGGCGAGGATGTAGTCGAGGCGCCAGCCGATATTGCGTTGGCGCAGGTTGCGCCAGGGCGCCCACCAGGTGAAGAGGTTCGGGTTGTCGGGATCGAGCGCGCGGCCGACGTCCACGAGATGTTCGCCCAGCAACTTGTCGAACAGCTCGCGCTCTTCCTCCCGCTGGCCGATGATGCCAGGCTTGCGCTCCTTCGGATGCACGTCCAAGTTGGTGCGCGTGATGTTCATGTCGCCGCACAGAACCAGATCGCGGCCTTCCCGGTGCAGCTGCTTCGCCCAGGCCGCGAGCTTGATCATGAAGCCGAGCTTCGCCTCGTAGTCCTTGCCGCCATTGGGCACGTACACCGAGGCGAGGACGAGCTTGCCAAGATCGGCCTGCACGATGCGCGATTCCATGTCGAACTCGGGGTGGCCGAACGCGGGCTCGGCGTCGAAGGCGCCCTTTCTGATGTGAAGCGACACGCCGGAGTAGCCGCGCAGGCCATGCCAGAACGTGTGGTAGTCCTCGAGCTTGACCTGCTCGGGGATCTGGGAAGGCTCCGCCTTCAGCTCCTGCAGGCACACGACGTCCGGGCGGTCGCGCTCCATCCACTCGCGAAGCTGCGCCTGGCGCGCGCGGACGCCGTTGACGTTCCAGGTAGCGATCTTCATTTCGCGGCAGTCCCGATCGGGTTTCTCTTGTAGCATGAAAACTGGCGGGATGCTCCCAAAAAGAGGAGAGAGATGAACCAGCGCGTTTTGGCCGAAGTCTGTCCCAAGGAATCGAGACCGGGGCGGACCGTCGAGCACATCAAGATCGCGCCGTTGCGCAGCTCGGTCTGATGGGCGCGCTGTTCGCGCTCGGGTTTCGGCCGCTGTACCTGCTCGCAGGCGGCTACGCGGCGCTCAGCGTCGCAGTGTGGGCCCTGCAATATGCCGGCTGGCTGCCGGGCGCCAATATGCTGTGGCACGCGCACGAGATGCTGTTCGGCTACGCGTTCGCGGTGATCGCGGGATTTCTTCTTACCGCGGTGCGCAACTGGACCGGCTTGCCGACGCCGACAGGCGGCGCGCTTGGGGCCATCGCAGCGCTGTGGATAACCGCCCGGGTGGCGGCCTTCTACTCGTTGCCCGCGGCCGCCCTCGCCGACGCGCTGTTCGCCCTCGGCGTCGCCTGGGGAATCGGCCGGCCGCTCATCGCGAGCGGCAACCGGCGCAACTGGTTCTTCATCCTGCTGGTGCTCGCGCTGGGCGCGGCGAGCATGGCCTTCCAGGCTTACCCGCAGCTCGGCCTCTCGGTCGGCTTGGACGTCGTGCTCCTCGTCATGACCGTGGTCGCGGGCCGCGTCGTTCCTGCGTTCACCAACGCCGCCGTGCCGGGTGCGGGCGCGCGGCGCAATCAGGCTCTGGAGTACGCCACGCTCGCTTCGGTGGTCGCGCTTTTGTTCCTCGACGCTTTTCAACTGCCCGTTGCGGTGGCCGCCATGGTTGCCTCAGCCTTGCATGCCGCGCGCCTCGCGCTATGGGCGCCGTTCAAGACGCGCGGGCGGCCGATCCTGTGGATCCTGCACCTGTCGTACGCATGGATCGTGGTGCATCTCGCCTTGCGCGGCCTGGCGGCGTTCGATGTCGTGCCAGCCGCGCTCGCGACCCACGCGCTTGCGGTCGGCGCGATCGGCGGCCTGACTTTAGGCATGATGACGCGCACCGCGCGCGGCCACACCGCCCGGCCCCTGACGACCGGGCCCGCCGAGCTCGCGGCTTACGCTCTGGTGCAGGCCGCGGCCGTGGTGCGCGTGCTGGGTCCGCTGGTCCTGCCCGGCGCCTACGCCGCGACGATCGGCCTGTCCGCGTTGCTGTGGTCGGCCGCATTCGCGGTGTTTACGATCGCGTACTTTCCGATCCTTTCGCGCCCGCGCCTTGACGGCCAGCCGGGCTGAGCAACGACCACCCCGCCCCTTCGGGGCACCCCTCCTCTTCGAGGAGGGGAAGTCGCCATTCGCCGGTAGGCTTCCACTTTCCTCTTCGGGACCGGCAATACAAATCCATCGACGTATTTCATAAAACTCTCCTCATGCTCTCGTTGGGATTGGTAGATATACGGTCAGTAAGTGCGCGGCGCCGTCAGCCGCCGCTCAACGCCTGAACGATGATCACCTCGTCGGTCGGGTTGAGCGACTGCGACAGGTCGCGCACCTGGTCTCCGTTGACGAAGATGCGGATGTGGCGCCGTATCCTGTCCTGCTCGTCGATCATGCGGAAACGAATCCCGGGGTATCCGCGGTCAAGGTCGGCGAGCACGGCAGCCAGCGTGGCGCCGCTCGCCTCGGCTCTGCTGCGCTCGGTGTACGAGCGCAGCGCGCTGGGTATCAGCACCTTCATTGCGTTGTCGGCTCTACAGCTCGGCCGCTTCCACGGAATAGATTTCCGGCAGGTGCCGCGCGATGCAGGCCCACCGACGGCCCTCGTCGCGGCTCATCCACAGCTCGCCGCTGGTCGTGCCGAAGTAGAGGCCCACGGGGTCTGCTGCGTCTCCCGTCATCGCCTGGCGCTTCACGGTCCACCATGCCTCCTTCGCGGGGAGCCCCGCGTCGAGACGCTGCCACGTCTTGCCGGCGTTGCTCGTGGCATAGACCGCGGGCCTGCCGTCCGGGCTGGTGCGCGGCCAGACGGCGGTGCCGTCCATCGGGAACACCCACGCCGTATCCGCGTCGCGCGGGTGCACCACCAGCGGAAAGCCGATGTCGCCGACCCGCTCGGGCATGTTCTTGCCGATGCGCACCCACGTGTCCGACGGCCGATCGAGCCGGTAGATGCCGCAATGATTCTGCTGATACAAACGGTCCGGGTTGCTCGGGCAGATCCGGATGCAATGCGGGTCGTGAAAGTTGGGTTGGGTCTTGTCGAGACCCTCGACCACGTCGAGCCCCTTCAGGAGCAGCGCCCAGGTCCGGCCGCCGTCGGCAGACTCGTGCACGCCGCCGCCCGACATGGCGAAGTACAGATGCGCGGGATCGCGCGGATCGACGATGATCGAGTGCAGCTTCGGCCCGTCCGGCGTGCCGTCCTGCACGGTGCCCATCCATTTCCGGTACTGCGGATCGTCGCCGATCGACGAGAACGGCTTCCACGTGACCCCGCCGTCCTCGGAGCGGAACAGCCCCTGCGGCGATGTTCCCGCGTACCACGCGCCGGGCTCCGATGCGTGGCCCGGCGTGAGCCAGAATGTGTGATCCACCGCGCGCCCCTGCTGGCCCTCGGGCGCTTTCGCGAACGCGGGCGGCTGCGCGGCTTCCTTCCAGGTGCGCCCCAGGTCCGTGGAGCGGAACACGGTCGGCCCGAGGTGGCCGGTCTTCGCCGCGGCGAGCAGCGTCCGCCCGTCGCGCGGGTCGAGCATTACCTGGCTGATGACGTGGCCCAGAAAATGCGGCCCGTCGACCCGCCAGGTCTTCCGCGCCGCATCGCTGTGATAGAGCCATGCGCCCTTGCGCGTCGCGACCATCACCACGACACGGCGCCGTGGCCGCGAGCGGCTGGAGGCGCCCTGCTTTCGAACTGCCGGCTTCCTGATTTTGCCTGCCATCATCCGCTCCTCTCTAAGAGATATCCTTCCGCCGCGGTCACTTCTTCTTTTGAATGTCCATCTCGCGAAAGCGCTCGACCGCCTCGCTCGGACCGAAATCCTCCAGCTCGAAGAGCTGCCGGACCTCGATTTCGCCCTCCTTGCCGTCGCCGGCGGGATTGGGAAAGCGCCGCGCCCATTCCATCGCCTCTTCCCGCGACTTTACCTGGATGAGCGTGTAGCCGGCGATCAGCTCCTTAGCCTCGGTAAAGGGCCCGTCGATCAGCGCGCGCTTCGCTCCCGCGTACTTGACTCGCCAACCCTTCGAACTCGGCTGGAGCCCCGAGCCATCGAGCAGCACCCCGGCTTTCTGCAGCTCCTCGTGGTACTTCTGCATCTCCGAAATGAGCTTCTCGGAGGGCATCACGCCCGCCTCAGAGTCCTTTGTGGCCTTGACTATCATCATGAATCGCATCGCCTTTTCTCCGTTTTTTTTGGGGGGCGCCGGACCTTCGGTCGGTCTCGACCGGATGGAAAGCCTCGCTCTGACTGTACGACGAACGAGGCTCGGCGAAATCGACACTGCAAAGATTATTTTAGTCGTTGATTGCCTGGCAGGCAGAGATCCGGTCTGGTGAGAGCCCGCAAGCTGGGATCGCTTCTAGGAATCAAAAAAAAACGGAGACAGACCCTGCGGTCTATCTCCGTCGTTAGATGCTCGCCGCCCGCGCTATTGACCGGAGGAGGAGGAGGAGGAGACCTCAGGTCACGCGGACGGCGAGGCAAACGGTTAGTGTGCCGATCGTGGCTTGGTGGGCGCTTCAAACAGCCTGGCCAGTGCGTCCTTCGCTCGCGACAAGGCTTCGGTCGCCGCATCGAGCGCGAGTTCCCAGCGTTCCGCACGCTCGATTTGCCCGAGGTAGCGGCGCCGCACGGTGTCCGGCAGCGATCGGTAGGCCGCCCGCCAGAATGGTGTACGCAATGTGTTACGCATGGCTGATTTCCTTTCTATGCTCCAGCGCAGACAAGGCACGGCCGGCAAACCGGCCCAATGCGTCCACGCCGGCGCGGATTAGGCGCGCGACTTCCTGCGCGCGGGCCGAACGTGCGGCGCTTTCCAGCGCGTACAATTCGGAAACGGTCAAGTTGGTTCGGGATTTCATGTTTGCTCCTATCACGCGTTACAAGATAGTCCCGCGAAGGCCGAAGAACAAACGATGAATTCTCATCTGTCATATAAGAAAAGCTCATCCCATTTGTGACTAATTGCCCCGGATGATTTACCGCCTGCCCCCGCTGAATGCACTGCGGGTATTCGAAGCCGCCGCGCGCCACCTCTCGTTCAAGGAGGCGGCAAACGAGCTGTCGATCACCCAGGCAGCCGTCAGCCATCAGATCAAGAGCCTCGAGGAGTATCTCGGTATCGAGCTGTTCCGCCGCGCGGGACGCGGTGTGCAGCTGACGGAAGCGGCGCGCGCCTGCTTGCCGAAACTGCGCGAAGGCTTCGAGTCGCTCGCCGCCGCGGTGGAGACGATCCGCGAGCGCGGCGAAGAGACCGAGCTGCTGATCACCGCGCCGCCGGTGTTCACCGCGCGCTGGCTGATGCCGCGCCTGGCCGATTTTTCGAAACGCGAGCCGCACGTCGAGTTGCGCGTCTTCGGCTCGAGCAGGATGGTCGACGCCGGCGCGCTCGATTCCTCTGTTCTCGTCGGAAATCTCGATTTGAGGGACGAGATGTCCGGCGTCGAAATCCATCTCGGCGGCGGAACCTATCCCGGCTATCGCGCCGATCACCTGTTCGACGTCGCGACCGTCGCGGTGGCCAGCCCCGAGCTGGTGCGAGGCGATCCGCCGCTCGAACAGCCGGCCGACTTGGCGCGCCACGTGCTCCTGCACGACGACGCCATGGACCTCGTGGCCCACGGCCGCGCCTGGCAGAAATGGCTCGAGGCCGCGGGGGTCGCCGATCGCGTCGACGGCAGCCGCGGGCCGCATTTTTCCTCGAACATCCTGTCGCTCGAGGCGGCGTCGCAGAAGCTGGGCGTGGCGCTCGCCCTGAAACCTCTGATCGACCACGACATCGCGTCGGGGCGGCTGTGCGCGCCGTTCAAGGTGGAACTGAAACCGCAATCGGCGTATTACCTCGTGTGCCCGGAGGTCATCGCCGAGCGCCCAGCCGTCGCCGCATTTCGTAAATGGCTGTTGGAGCAGGCAGTCAGGGCGTAAGCAGGCGCCTTCGCGCGCTTAAATCACCCCTCGACCATCGCCCGGAGCTCTGCCGTAGTCGAGCGGTAACACACAGAATCAGTTCTTCAGCCGATACCCGGTCCTGAAGATCCACGCTACGACCGCGAGCGCGATAGCCAGGAACAGGCCGGTCACGGCGAGGCTCACGCCGACACCCACGTCGGCGATCCCGTAGAAGCTCCAGCGGAACCCGCTCACCAGGAACACCACGGGGTTAAACAACGAGACCGTCTGCCAGAAGGGCGGCAGCATGTCGATGGAGTAGAAGCTGCCGCCAAGAAACGTCAAAGGCGTGATGATCAGGAGCGGTATGGCCTGGAGCTTCTCGAAACCGTCCGCCCAGATTCCGATGATAAAGCCGATGAGGCTGAAGGTCACCGAGGTCAGTACGAGGAAGAGGATCATCCAGAAGGGATGCTCGATCCGCACCGGCACCAGCAGCGCCGCCGTCGCGAGGATGATGAGGCCGAGCACGACCGACTTGGTTGCGGCCGCCCCCACATAGCTCACCACGATCTCTAAATAGGAAACCGGCGCCGACAGGAGCTCGTAGATCGTCCCGGTGAACTTGGGAAAGTAGATGCCGAAGGACGCATTGGAGAGGCTCTGCGTCAGCAGCGACAGCATGATGAGCCCCGGCACGATGAAGGCACCGTAGCTGACGCCCTCGACCTCGGGTATGCGAGCGCCGATCGCCGCGCCGAAGACGACGAAGTACAAGGCCGTCGAAATCACCGGGGCGATGATGCTCTGCATCAGAGTGCGCCGCGTGCGCGCCATTTCGAACTTGTAGATCGCGCGGATCGCATGCACGTTCATGGCGCTCATTTCTTCTCTCTCACCAGAGTGACGAAGATGTCTTCGAGCGAGCTTTGTGTCGTGTGAAGGTCCTTGAAGCGGATTCCCGCCCCGGGCAGGTCTGCAAGCAGCGCCGTGATGCCGGTGCGGTCGCGTTCATCGTAGGTGTAGATTAATTCGCCGCCGCTGCTCGAGAGCGCGAGCTTGTAGGCGGAGAGCCCCTGCGGAACAAGCGCAAGCGGCTCGTGCAGCTGCAGAGTCAATTGTTTCCTCCCGAGCTTGCGCATGATTTCCGCCTTGTCTTCAACCAGGATGATCTCGCCGTTGTTGATCACCCCGATCCGGTCAGCCATCTCTTCGGCCTCGTCGATGTAGTGTGTGGTGAGAATGATGGTCACGCCTGAGGACTGCAGCGCGCGCACCAGCTTCCACATCTCCTGCCGGAGTTCCACGTCGACGCCTGCGGTCGGCTCGTCAAGAAACAGGACCCGCGGTTCGTGCGACAGCGCCTTGGCGATGAGCAGCCGCCGCTTCATTCCGCCCGAGAGGGTCATGACCTTGCTGTCCTTGCGGTCCCACAAAGACAAGTCCTTCAGCACCTTCTCGATGTGCGCGGGGTCGGCCGGCTTGCCGAAGAGTCCGCGGCTGAACGACACGGTGTTCCATACTGTTTCGAACGCGTCTGTCGTCAGCTCCTGCGGCACGAGGCCGATCATGGAGCGTGCGGCGCGGTAATCGCCGACGATGTCGTGTCCGTCCACGACAATCGTCCCTGCGCTCGCATTGACGATTCCACAGACGATGCCGATGAGCGTCGTCTTCCCAGCGCCGTTGGGGCCGAGCAACGCGAAGATCTCTCCGCGGCGAATCTCAAGGTTGATCTTCTTGAGAGCCTGCAGCCCCGAGGCGTAGGTTTTCGACAGGTTTGTGACGGTGATGATGGAATGCATTGCGTACCGCTCGTACGTTCCTAAAGCCTCGCCAGGATGCGGAGATCCTCGCCCACGCGCTCGACTTCGCGGATTTTCAGCGCCTTGGTCTGCGACAGATCTGTCAACTCCGGCAGGTTGAACATCCCCCGCCCCGAGTCGCCGACGACGCTCGGCGCGAGATAGACGAGCAGCTCGTCCACCACGCCCGCCTGCAGGAGCGAGCCGTTCAGCTTCGTTCCCGCCTCGACGTGGATTTCGTTCAGCTCCCGCCGCGCGAGTTCCTCCATGAGCTTGAAGAGCTCGACCTTGCCGTCGTCGTTCGGGATGATGGCGATGCCCGCCCCCACGGTCTTCAACTCCGTGATCTTCTTCTCGTCGTTCACCGCGCCGACGACGAGCGTCTTTCCCTCCTTCAGAAGCCGCGCGGACGGGGAGATCTCGAATTTCGAATCGACGACAATCTTGAGCGGCTGCCGGGGCGTATCGACGCCGCGCACGTTGAGCTGTGGGTCGTCGTCCCTCACCGTGCCGAAGCCGGTGAGGACCGCGCAGGCGCGCGCCCGCCAGCGATGCCCGTCCGCCCTCGCCGCCTCCCCCGTGATCCACTGGCTCTTGCCGTTCGCTAGCGCGGTGCGGCCGTCCAGGCTCGCCGCGATCTTCATGCGCACCCAGGGCCGGCCGCGCGCCATGCGGGCGAGAAAGCCGATGTTGAGCTCGCGCGCCTCGTCCTCCCTAAGTCCCTGCTCGGCCGCAATCCCGGCCGCGCGCAGCTTCGCAAAGCCCGCGCCGGCGACTTTCGGATTGGGGTCCCCGATAGCCGCGACCACGCGCTTCACGCCGGCTTCGATGATGGCATCGACGCAAGGCGGAGTCCGACCCTGATGGCTGCAAGGTTCGAGATTGAGATAAAGGGTCGCGCCGCGTGCTCGCGCCGCGGCCGCTTTCAGGGCCAGCGCTTCCGCGTGCGGCAGCCCGGTCTTTTCGTGCCAGCCGCTCGCCACGACCGCGCCGTCCTTGACGATCACGCAGCCGACACGCGGATTGGGCGTCGTAGTATAGAGGCCGCGCCCGGCAAGTTCGAGCGCCTGCCCCATGAATTCATGGTCGGCGGCGGTGAACATTACTTGGCGTTACGGCGCGCGCGCTTGCTGCCGGGTTTCTTCACCTCGAGGATCGCGTCGCGGAAGTCGTCGACGCGCTGGAAGTCCTCGTACACGGAGGCGAAGCGGATGTAGGCGACATCGTCCATTTTCTTGAGTTCCCGCATCACCATCTCGCCGATCACGCGGCTCGCGATCTCGCGCTCGCCGAGCGCAAGGATGCGCTGCTCGATCCGGTTGACCGCCTGCTCGACGTACTCGGTGGGCACCGGCCGCTTGTGCAACGCGCGCATGAAGCCGGTGCGGATCTTCTCGCTATCGTAGGGAACGCGGTTGCCGTTGGTTTTCACTACCATCGGCATGGAAAGCTCGACGCGCTCATAGGTGGTGAAGCGCTTGTCGCAAGCCTCGCACTGGCGCCTCCGCCGAACGCTGTCGCCGTCGTCGGACTCGCGCGAATCGATGACCGCGGTGTCCTCGGTCTTGCAGTAGGGGCACTTCACGGTGTGGCTTGGCGCCTAGCCCGCGGCCGTGCGCTGCGCGCCGACGGCTTCAGTCGTGCGGTACACCGGAAAGCGGCGGCAGAGATCCATCGCCTCGGCGGCAACGCGCTTGATCGTCTTTTCATCCTGCGGCGCATCGAGCACATCGGCGATCAGCCTGCCCATGTGCTCGGCCTCGGCTTCGCGGAATCCGCGGGTGGTCATCGCCGGCGAGCCCAGCCGGACGCCGCTCGTCACGGTCGGTTTCTCCGGGTCGTTGGGGATCGCGTTCTTGTTGACGGTCATGTGCGCGCGGCCGAGCGCGCCCTCCGCTTCCTTGCCGGTGATGCGCTTGGCGCGCAGATCGACGAGGAACATGTGGGAGTCGGTGCCGCCGGAGACGATGCGCAGGCCCCGCTCCTGCAGCGTTTTCGCCATCGCCTTGGCATTCGCGATCACCTGCTTCTGGTAATCGCGGAACCCCGGCTCGAGCGCTTCCTTGAAGGCGACCGCCTTGGCGGCGATGACGTGCATCAGCGGCCCGCCCTGCAAGCTCGGAAAGATCGAGGAATTGAGCGCCTTCTCGTGCTCTGCGCCCGCAAGGATCAGCCCGCCGCGAGGACCGCGCAGGGTCTTGTGCGTGGTGCTCGTCACGAAATGCGCGATGCCGACCGGGCTGGGGTAGAGGCCGGTGACGATCAGCCCGGCGTAGTGAGCGACATCGGCCATGAAGTAGGCGTCGATCCGGTCGGCGATCGCGCGAAAGCGCTTCCAGTCGATCACCCGCGAATACGAAGACGCGCCGGCGACGATCATGCGCGGACGGTGCGCGTTCGCGAGCCGCTCGACCTCGTCGTAATCGATGCGCTCGGTCGCGTCGAGACCATAGGCATGAGCCTGGAAAAGTTTCCCGCTGATATTGACCGAAGCGCCGTGCGTGAGGTGCCCGCCGTGGGCGAGCGACATGCCGAGGATCGCGTCGCCCGGCTTCAGCACCGAGAAGTACGCGGCCTGGTTCGCCTGGGCGCCCGAGTGAGGCTGCACGTTGGCGTACTCGGCCCCGAACAGTTTCTTCGCGCGGTCAATCGCGAGCTGCTCGGCGATATCGACGAACTCGCAGCCGCCGTAATAGCGCTTGCCCGGATAGCCTTCCGCGTACTTGTTGGTGAGCTGCGAGCCTTGGGCGGCCAAGACCGCCGGGCTGACGTAGTTCTCCGAGGCGATCAACTCGACGTGGTCTTCCTGGCGCTGGTTTTCCTGCTGGATCGCCGCAAAGAGGTCGGGATCGACCTGGGCAAGGTTGTTCTTGGGGGAGAACATGACGCTTCCAAACACGAGTAAATCAAAATACTAACACGAGGCCGCAAGCGTTCTAGCGTGCTGCCGCCGGCGGGCTCGTGCGCGCGCGCAGCAACTCGCCGTCGGGCAGCTCCGAAGCACTCCACCCTCCGCCCAACGCTCGCACCAGGCTCACGGACGCGACCAGCCGCCGGCCGAGGATGCCGACCGCGGCGCGCTCGTTGTTGAGCTGCGCGGCCTGCACGACGGCGACGTTGAGGAAGCTCACCGTTCCCGCCTTGTATTGGTTGAGCGTGAGTGCGACCGACTCGCGCGCGGCGCGCACCGCCTCTTGCTGCACTTTCGCCTCTTCTTCCAGGATGCGCAGCGCCGCGAGGCTGTCCTCCACTTCCCGGAATCCGGCGAGCACGGTCTGGCGGTACTCGGCGACGGTCAAATCGTAACCGGCGATGGCCTGGTCGGTCTGCGCGCGCCGCAGGCCCGCGTCGAAGAGCGACTGCGCAATCGCCGGCCCGATCGCCCAGAAGCGGGCGGGCGCCGTGAACCACTGGGACGGATCGGCGCTGCGGTAGCCGCCCAATGCCGAAATCGTGAGCGAAGGAAAGTATGCCGCCTTCGCCACGCCAATCTGGGCGTTGGCCGCGGCGACGCGCCGCTCCGCGGCGGCGACGTCGGGCCGGCGCTCGAGCAGTTCCGAGGGCATGCCGGGCGGAATCACGGGCATAGCGACCGCAAGCGGCGCGCGCGCGATCGAAAGCGCAGCCGGCGGCCTGCCGACGAGCACCGCGATTGCGTGTTCGAGCTGGGCGCGCTGCACGCCGAGGTCGATCGCATCGGCCTGGGTGCTCCTCAGCTGCGTCTCGGCCTGGACCACGTCCACCTTCGCCACGACGCCGGCGGCGTAGCGGTTCTTCGTAAGATCGAGAAGTTTCTGGAAAGCCGCGGCGGTATCGTCGAGAAGCTGTCTTTGCGCATCGAGCGTACGCAGCAGGAAATAATTCGAGGCGAGCTCGGCCTGCGCCGACAGGCCCGCGGCCGCGAGATCCGCCGAACTCGCCTGCGCCCCCGCTTCGCTCGCTTCGACCGCGCGCCTGACCTGCCCCCACAGGTCCGCCTCCCAGCCGGCATCGAGGCTCGCGCTGCGATTGGTGATGATGCTGCCCGCGGTGGTTCCGCCGACCACCCCTGTAGGGGAGCGGCTGCGGGTAATGGAAACGTTGCCGTCGAGCGTCGGAAACAGGGCTGAACGGGAGGCGGCGATCAAAGCACGCGCCCGGCGGAAGCGCGCGTCGGCTGCAAGAACGTTCTGGTTCGAGATCTCGACCTGCTCGATCAGGGCGTTCAATTGCGGATCGCCGAACACCTCCCACCACTTTCCGCGGTTCGCGTCATCGCGCGGCTGCGCGACTTTCCATTCGCCCGCCTCCTTGTACGCTGCCGGAACCGGGGCGTCGGGCAACACGTAGTCGGGCCCGACCGCACAGCCGCCGACCAGCGCGGTCGCCAAGGTCAAAGAAAAGCAGATTCTTCGGGCTGCGCCCTCAGAATGACAGGCGGCGCGGAAAGTCATCGCACCCCCAGCACCGCGCGCCGCGCCCAAACTCTCCGGCACCACAGGCGGAAGCGGTCGAGATACAGGTACACCACCGGCGTCGTATACAGCGTGAGAAGCTGGCTGACGATCAGCCCGCCGACGATCGCGATCCCGAGGGGGCGGCGCAGCTCGGCGCCGTAGCCGAAACCGATCGCAAGCGGCACGGCGCCCAGCATCGCGGCGAAGGTGGTCATCATGATGGGGCGAAAGCGCAGCAAGCACGCCTGGAAGATCGCCTCCTCAGGGCGCTTGCCTTCCTCGCGCTCGGCGGCGAGCGCAAAGTCGATCATCATGATGGCGTTCTTCATCACCAGGCCGATCAGCAGAATTACGCCGATCAAGGCGATGACGTCGAACTCGGTCCGAAACGCCATCAGCGCGAGCAGCGCGCCTACGCCCGCCGAGGGCAAGGTCGAAAGGATCGTGATCGGATGGATGGTGCTCTCGTAGAGGATGCCGAGCACGATGTACAAGGTGACCAGCGCCGCGAGAATCAGCCACGGCTGGCTCTCGAGCGACGCCTGGAACGCGCGCGCCCTGCCCTGAAACCGGCCGAGAACCGTCGTCGGGACGCCCAGGTTCGCCATGGCGTCGTTGACCGCGGCCACGGCGTCGCCCAGGGTGACGCCGATCGGGAGATTGAAAGATATGGTCGATGCCACGAACTGCCCCTGATGGTTCACCGAAAGCGGAGCGGTGCTTGCCTCGTAGCGCGCGACCTCCGAGAGCGGAACCTGGCCCTTGTCCGGTGTGAGAAGGTAGATGCCCTTCAGCGCCTCGGGGCTCTGCCAGTACTGCGGCGCCACCTCCATGACGACGTGATACTGATTGAGCGCCGAATAGATCGTCGAGACCTGGGCCTGGCCGAAAGCGTTGTACAACGCCTGGTCGATCATCCGGGTCGTGATCCCGAGACGCGCCGCGGTGCTGCGGTCGATCACGAGCGTGGTCTGCAGGCCCCTGTCCTGCTGGTCTGTGTTCACGTCGGTCAGCTCGGGCAGTTGAGACAGTGCGCGGCGCACCCGCGGCTCCCAAAGCCGAAGCTCGGCGAGCTCGTCGGCCTGCAGCGTAAACTGGTACTGCGCGCCCGCTTGACGCCCCCCGATGCGCACGTCCTGCACCGGGATGAGGAACAGATTCGCCCCCGGCACCTGGGCGAGGCGCGGACGCAGCCTGGCGATGACTTGGTCGACCGAGACCTTGCGTTCCGAGAGCGGCTTGAGCGACATGAACATGAAGCCTGAGTTTCGGCGGCCGCCGCCGGTGAAGCCCACCACGTTCTCGACGGCGGGGTCACTGCGCAGGATCTCGACGAAGTCGGCCATCTTCTCGCGCATCGCCTGGAAGGAAATCCCCTGGTCGGCCTGGACCGAACCCATCATTCGACCCACGTCCTGCTGGGGAAAAAATCCCTTCGGCACGGCGATGTAGAGAGTTACATTGAGCCCGACGACGGCTGCAAGGATCAGCATCATGACGCGCGAGTGTCGCAGCGCCCAGGTAAGGCTCGCTTGATACTCGGCCAGCATCCAGTGGAAAACCCGCTCGCTCTCGAGAAAAAGCCGTCCCGGGCGCCGCTCGCCCGGGCCCTTCAGCATCCGAGCGCACATCATCGGGGTCATGGTGAGGGACAGGGCAAGCGACACGAGAATCGCCACAGAAAGCGTCACTGCGAATTCTCGGAACAGGCGCCCGACGATGCCGCCCATCAGGAGGATCGGGATGAACGCGGCAATCAGCGACAGGCTCATCGCCACGACGGTAAAGCTGACTTCCCGCGCGCTCTTCAATGCAGCCTGATACGGCGGCACGCCGCGCTCGATATGCCTCGAGGCGTTCTCCAGGACCACGATCGCGTCATCCACCACGAAGCCGGTCGCGATGGTGAGCGCCATCAGGGAAAGATTGTTGAGACTGAATCCGGCGAGGTACATGAAGCCGAACGTGGCGATAAGCGAAATGGGCACCACCACGGCGGGGATCAGCGTCGCGCGGGCGTTGCGCAGGAAAAGAAAGACAACGAGGATCACAAGACCCGTCGCGATCACCATGGTGCGTCCGACCTCGCGCAACGAGGCGCGAATCGTGCTGGTGCGTTCGATCATCACGTCGAGATTGATTGCTTTCGGCATCGAAGCCCGCAGCAGCGGCAGGAGCTCCCGGACGCGTTCCGCCGTCTCGATGATGTTGGCGTTGGGCTGCCGGTTGATGATGACGAGCACCGAAGGACGGCCGTTCGAAGAGCCGGCGTTGCGCAGGTCCTCGACCGAGTCGACGACCTCGGCGACGTCCGAGAGGCGCACCGCCGCGCCGTTGCCGCTTTTGTCCGTCCGCCATGCGATGATGAGCGGAAGGTACTCGCTCGCTTTTTTCGCCTGGTCGTCGGCCATGATCTGCCAGTGGCGATCGCCTTCTTCGACCGAGCCCTTGGGCCGGTTGGCGTTCGCCGCGGCGAGCGCCGCGCGCACTTCGTTCAGGCCGATGCCGTACTTGTTGAGCGTGGTCGGGTTCAGCTCGACCCGCACCGCGGGGAGCGACGCCCCGCCCACCGTGACCTGGCCTACGCCGCTGACCTGGGAGATCTTCTGCGCGAGGATGGTCGATGCCATGTCGTACATCTGCCCTCGGTCCATCGTGTCGGAGGTGAGCGCGAGGATCATAACCGGCGCATCGGCCGGATTCACCTTGCGGTAAGTCGGGTTGCTCGGCAGGCTCGTCGGCAACTGGCTCCTCGCCGCGTTGATCGCCGCCTGCACGTCCCGCGCCGCACCGTCGATGCTGCGGTCGAGGTCGAACTGCAGCGTGATGCGCGTACTGCCGAGCGAGGAAGACGAAGTCATCTCGGTGACGCCCGCGATGCGCCCGAGCGCGCGCTCGAGCGGCGTCGCCACCGTCGCTGCCATGACCTCGGGGCTCGCACCGGGAAGCTGCGCTTGCACCGAAATCGTCGGGTAATCCACCTGCGGCAGCGGCGCTACCGGCAGCAGGCTGAACGCCGCAGCGCCGGCCAGCGTGACGCCGGCGGCGAGCAGCGTCGTGGCCACGGGACGCCGGATTGCGGGCTCGGACAGGTTCATGGTGCGACGCCTTGCTCCCGCGGAGTGCGCAGGCGCTGCGCGAGGCGATCGAACCACAGGTAGATCACCGGCGTCGTGAAAAGCGTGAGCGCCTGGGAGAGGACGAGGCCGCCCACCATGGTGATGCCGAGCGGGTGGCGCAGCTCCGAACCGACGCCCGTGCCGAGCGCGAGCGGCAGCGCGCTGAGCAGCGCGCACATCGTGGTCATCATGATCGGCCTGAAGCGAAGCATCGAGGCCTGATAGATCGCCTCGCGCGGGCTCTTGCCTTCCTTGCGCTCGGCCTCCAGGGCGAAGTCGATCATCATGATCGCGTTCTTCTTGACGATGCCGATCAGGAGGATGATGCCGATGACCGCGATGATGCCCAGATCGGTGCGCGCGAGCATCAGCGCGAGCAGCGCGCCCACGCCCGCGGAAGGCAGCGTCGAGAGAATAGTCAGCGGGTGGATATAGCTCTCGTAAAGAACGCCGAGCACGATGTACATGGTGACGATCGCGGCGAGGATCAGGAGCAGCGTGTTCGCGAGCGACGCCCTGAAGGCGAGCGCCGCGCCCTGGAAGCTGGTGCGTATCGAGGGCGGCAGGCCGAGCGCCTCAGCTTCGGCCTCGACCGCCCGGACGGCCTCGCCGAGCGACGCGCCCGGGGCGAGATTGAAAGAAATCGTCGCGGCGGGAAACTGGCCGATGTGGTTGACCGCAAGCAGCGCCGGCTTCTCCGTGACGGTCGTGATTGTGCTCAAGGGGATCTGCGCGCCCGAGGACGAGGGTAGGTAGATGTCCTTGAGCGCATCCGGGCCCCTGCGGAATTCCGGTTTCACCTCGAGCACGACCCGGTACTGGTTGGTCTGCGTGAAGATCGTCGAGATCAGGCGCTGCCCGAATGCGTTGTACAGCGCGACGTCGATCGCCGCCGGCGTGATGCCGAGCCGCGCCGCCGTGTCGCGGTCGATCGAAACAAAGGCCTGCAGGCCCTGGTCCTGCAGGTCGCTCGCCACGTCGGCGAGCTCGCGCAACTGCGACAGCCGCTCCGTCAGGCGGTGCACCCACAAGGCGAGCTCGTCCGGGTTCGCGGACTCGATCGTGAACTGATACTGCGTGCGGCTCACGCGGTCCTCGATGGTGAGGTCCTGGATCGGCTGCATGTAGAGCGAAATGCCTTCGACGCGCGCGAGCCTCGCCTGCAGCCGCCGGATCACTTCGCCGATGTCGCCTTCGCGCTGCGACTTCGGTTTGAGGTTGATGAACATGCGGCCGCTGTTGAGCGTGCTGTTGGTGCCGTCCACACCGATGAAGGACGAAAGGCTCTCCACCGCCGGGTCTTCGAGAACAGCCCGTGCCAGCGCCTGTTGCCGCTCGGCCATCGCGGAGAACGAGATCGATTGAGGCGCCTCGGACACTCCCTGGATGACGCCCGTGTCCTGCAGCGGGAAAAAGCCCTTCGGCACCACGATGTAGAGAATCACCGTAAGCGCGAGCGTGCCCGCGAAAACCCACAGGGTCGCGGTCTGCCGTTCGAGCACCCAGGTGAGCATTTCACCGTAGCTTCGGATTGCGCCGTCGAGCCAGCGACCGCTCGCCCGGTAAAACGCGCTCTGCTCCGAAGGCGGTGTGCGGCGCAGCAGTTTCGCGCACATCATCGGCGTAAGCGTCAGCGACACCACGGCCGAGATCAGGATGGCGACCGCAAGCGTGATGGCGAATTCGCGGAACAGCCGTCCCACGACCTCGCTCATGAACAAGAGCGGGATCAGCACGGCGATAAGCGAAAAGGTCAGCGAGATGATGGTGAATCCGATCTGACGGGAGCCCTTCAGCGCGGCCTCCAGGGGAGAAAGCGGCGGCGTGTCGTCCGTTCCTTCAACGTAGCGGGCGACGTTTTCGATCATGACGATCGCATCGTCCACGACGAACCCGGTGGCGATGGTGAGCGCCATCAAGGTGAGATTGTTGATGCTGAAATCGGCGAGATACATGACACCGAACGTCCCTATCAGCGACAGCGGCACCGCAACGCTCGGGATGATCGTGCCGGCAGCCGTGCGCAGGAAAAGAAAAATCACCATCACCACGAGGGCCACGGCGAGCACGAGCTCAAACTGCACGTCCCTGACCGAGGCGCGAATCGTGACCGTGCGGTCGGTGAGCGTGGCGACCTCCAGCGCGACGGGAAGCGAGGCGGTGAGCTGCGGGAGCAGCCGCTTGACGCGATCGACCACCTCGATCACGTTCGCCCCGGGCTGGCGCTGGATGTTGAGGATCACCGCGGGAACCTCGTTCATCCACGCGGCGAGCCGCACGTTCTCCGCGTCCTCGACGACGTCGGCGATATCCGACAGAAGGATGGGCGCCGCTTTTCCACTCTTGTCGTTTCTATACGCCACGACCACCGCGCGGTATTCCTCCGCCGAGCGCAGCTGATCGTTGGCGTCGATGGTGTAGGCACGGCTCGGGCCGTCGAAGCTGCCTTTCGCCTGGTTGACGTTCGCCGACGCGATCGCCACGCGCACGTCCTCCAGACCGAGACCGTTCGCCGCGAGCGAGCGGGGATTCACCTGGACGCGCACGGCGGGCCGCTGCCCGCCCGACAGCGTCACCAGGCCCACTCCCGGCAACTGCGAGATTTTCTGTGCAAGGCGCGTATCGACGAGGCTCTGCACCTGCGGCAGCGGCATCGTCTTCGAGCTGATGCCGAGCGTGAGGATGGGCGCGTCCGCGGGATTCACCTTGCTGTAAACCGGCGGCGCGGGCAGGTCCTGTGGAAGGAAATTCGACCCCGCATTGATCGCGGCCTGGACTTCCTGCTCGGCGACATCCAGGCTCAAGTCCAGGCCGAACTGGAGCGTGATCACGGAAGCGCCGCCCGAGCTCGTCGAGGACATCTGCCTCAAGCCCGGCATCTGCCCGAACTGACGCTCCAGCGGCGCGGTCACCGACGAGGTCATCACGTCAGGACTCGCGCCGGGATAGAAAGTGACCACCTGAATCGTCGGGTAGTCGACCTCGGGCAGCGCCGACAAGGGAAGCAGGCGATAGGCGATGGCTCCGGAGAGCAAGATCGCTACCATCAGCAGCGAGGTCGCCACCGGCCGGAGTATGAACAGCCGCGAGGGGTTCATCGAAGCGAAGCGCTTACTGTTCGCTCTTCCGGCGCTGCCCACCCTTGCGGGCACCGTCTTTCGGGGCGCCGCCCTCGGGCGCCGCGGCGCGGCCGGAGGAATCGGGAATCTCCACTTTCGCGCCGCCGCGCAACCGGTCGCTGCCTTCAACCACCACGATCTCGCCCGGCGAAACTCCCGAGTCGACCGCCACGTTTTCGCCTTCGGTCACGCCGACCTTGACCTGGCGAAGCGCCACGGTCTTGTCCTCCTGCACGACATAGACGAAAGTCCCCTGGACGCCGCGCTGAACCGCCGCTCCCGGAGCGATGGTGGCATCGCGCAGCGTGTCGAGGTGCAGGCGCAGGTTGACGAACTGGTTGGGGAAGAGGCTGCCGTCATCGTTCGAAAACTGCGCCTTGAGCTTGATCGTCCCGGTGGCCGGATCGATCTGGTTGTCCACGGTGAGCAAGGTGCCCGTCGCGAGCTTCGCCTTTTGTTCGCGATCGTAGGCCTCGACCTTGAGCGGCGAGCCCCCGCGCAGCCGCTTGAGCACGGACTGCAGGCTGTCCTGCGGAATAGAGAACACGGCGGTGATCGGCTGAAGCTGCGTGATGACGACAAGGCCGTTGGCATCGCCCGAACGGACGATGTTGCCCGCATCGACCAGCCGCAAGCCCGCGCGCCCGCTGATCGGCGCGGTGATGCGCGAATAGCCAAGCTGCAGCTTGGCGTTGTCGATCTGGCCTTGATCGAATTTGACCGTGCCTTCGTACTGGCGCACCAGCGCTTCCTGCGTGTCGACCTGCTGCTTGGCGATCGAGTCCTGCGCGTAGAGGGCGCGGTAGCGCTCCAGATCGATGCGGGCGTTGGCAAGCAGCGCCTGGTCGCGGGCCATCTGGCCTTCGACCTGGGCGAGCTGAGCCTGGTAGGGCCGCGGGTCGATCTCGGCGAGCAGGTCTCCTGCCTTGACGATCCGGCCTTCGGTAAAGGCCACTCTGATCAGCTCTCCGTCAGCACGGCTCTTCACCGTCACCGTGCTGAGTGGGGTTACCGTTCCCAGCCCATTCAGATAGATGTTGATGTCACCGGTCTTTACCGGCGCGACCACCACGGGAGTGGGTCGGTTGGGATCGAAGCCGCGCCGGCTCGCCGGGCGCCGCTCGGCCTCGCTCGGCTGAAGGAAATACACCGCCGCTCCGCCGGCTGCGAGCAGCAACACGAGGATTACCACCCAGACCCCCCGCAGCGAGCGGCGTTTCTCGGTGAACAAAGTCTGGTTCTCGATTTTCATGTGGATGGCTCAAGAGCGCCGAGCGCGCTCCCCGTATGCCGCGCTTTGAGCGATTACAGCAGAGAAACGTAACTCTCCCATTTCGTGAGACTCCTGTCTGCAACAGGATGTTACCGCGCCCGGGGGCCATGCAAGGCAGCCCGGTAAAATACATTCAGGATGCCGATCAGACAGATCATCGAAGGCGGCCGCGTCCCGGTCAAGGTTTTCACCGACGACCTCGAGCCCCATGCGCGTCAGCAGCTCGAGAACGTCGCGCGGCTCCCCATCGTGTTCGGCCATGTTGCGGCGATGCCCGACGTGCACGCGGGGATCGGGGCGACGGTCGGCTCGGTGATCCCTACCCGGGGCGCGATCATTCCGGCCGCCGTAGGCGTGGATATCGGCTGCGGAATGAACGCGGTGCGCCTCTCGCTCAAAGCGGGCGAGCTTCCCGACAGCCTCGCGCGGGTGCGCGTGGAAATCGAGCGCTCTGTTCCGGTGGGCTTCGACGAGCATGGCGATGCCCGCGCGCGCCGCGAGGCCTGCACGCCGCTCGCAAGGCGGCTCGCAGGCATCATCCGCAAGCATCCGAAGATCGCCAAAATGCAGCGCGACCACGAAAAGAAATGGGTACGGCAGATGGGCTCGCTCGGCGGCGGCAATCACTTCATCGAGCTGTGCCTCGACGAAGCGCAGCACCTCTGGGTGATGCTGCACTCCGGAAGCCGCGGCATCGGCAACTGCATCGGCCGCTACTTCATCGCTCTGGCGCGCGAGGCGATGCTGAAGGCAGACGTCCACCTTCCGGACCGCGATCTTGCCTGGTTGAGCGAGGGCTCGAAGCCGTTCGACGACTACGTCGAAGCGGTCGGCTGGGCGCAGGACTACGCGTTCGCGAACCGGAGCGAAATGATGGACCTGATCCTGGAAGCGCTGCGCCGGCAATTTCCCGCGTTCGAAGTCACCGGCGAGGCGATCAACTGCCACCACAACTACGTGGAGCAGGAAAAGCATTTCGGCGAGCGCGTCTACGTCACGCGCAAGGGCGCGATCAGCGCGCGTGAAGGAGAGCTCGGCATCATCCCGGGGAGCATGGGCGCGCGCTCCTACATCGTGCGCGGCAAGGGCAACCCCGAGTCCTTCCACTCCTGCGCCCACGGGGCCGGCCGGCGCATGAGCCGGACCGAGGCGAAGCGCCGCTTCACGCGCGCCGATCTGGAGGCGCAGACTGAAGGAGTCGAATGCCGCAAGGACAAGGGCGTGCTCGACGAGATTCCGGGAGCTTACAAGGACATCGACAAGGTGATGGCCGACCAGACGGATCTGGTCGAGGTCGTTCACACGCTGAAACAGGTCGTGTGCGTCAAGGGTTGATCCGATGCCTCGGGAAGATGCGGCGCAACCGGAATTCTGGGAGAAGCGCTTTCGCGAAGGCGTGACGCCCTGGGACGCGGGCCACGTCCCCGCGGCGCTCGAGCAATTCCTGAAGACCGAGCCGCGAGGGCAGCGCGTGCTGATTCCGGGCTGCGGTTCGAGCTACGAGGTGCGCGCCTTCGCCGAGGCGGGGTTCGAGACGCTCGCGATCGACTTCGCGCCCGCCGCGGTGGAGCGCGCGCGACAAACCCTGGGACCGCTCGCGCATCTCGTGCGCCTCTTGGATTTTTTCGAGTTTGACCCGGGAGCGCCGTTCGATCTGGTCTACGAGCGCGCCTTCCTGTGCGCGCTGCCGCGGCGGCTATGGCCCCGCTACGCGCCGCGCGTCGCGGAGCTGCTGCGGCCCGGAGGCAGGCTCGCGGGTTTTTTCTTTTTCGACGCGGGCGAGCGCGGACCGCCATTCGGATTGAAGACAGGGGAGCTCGAGGCGCTGCTCGGCGAGCGCTTCGATCGGCTCGCCGATGCCGCGGTCGCTGACTCGATCCCGATATTTGCCGGGAAGGAACGCTGGCAGGTCTGGGAAAAACGAGGCCCGGACCGTGCCCATCCGGCGCCGCCCGCAACCGTGGCACATCGAATGCCGCTGGGTCGATCAGGAAAACGTGTCGGGGTTTGCGAGCGCCCGGGTGACGGTTTCGGACTGAATGCAGCGCGTGTACGTGCGGGTTGAAGTCGATTCCGAGCGTCCCGGCCTCAGAGCGACGCAGCTCTCGCGGTCACACCCAGGAAGGTTTCAAGCAGCGCCGCGTCAGCCCTGAGCGCCTTGCTGTCATCCTGGTGGACGACGCACCCGCGCTCGAGAATCGCGGCACGGTCGGTCATCGCCAGGATCTTGCGCGCGTTCTGCTCGACGATGATCGTCGCCAGTCCTTCCTCCCGCGTGATGCGGCGAATCACCGCCAGGAGTTCCTGGACGATGATCGGCGCGAGGCCCTCCAGCGGTTCGTCGAGCAGCAGGATGCGCGGATTGAGCGCAAGCGCGCGCCCGACCGCGAGCATCTGCTGCTCTCCGCCCGAGAGCCGGGTGCCGAGGATGCGGCGGCGCTCCGCGAGCCGCGGGAACATGGCGAAGACCTTTTCCGGGGTCCAGGGACCCGGGCGGGCCACAGCGGTGAGATTCTCCTCGACGGTCAGCGAACGGAAAATGTTGCGTTCCTGCGGCACCCAGCCGATGCCCGCGTGCGCGCGCTGGTCCGGTCGCAGCGCGGTGATGTCGCGGCCCTGCAGGCGGATCGAGCCGCCGAAGCGGCGCGTCACGCCGACGATCGAATTGAGCAGCGTGGTCTTGCCCATGCCGTTGCGGCCGAGCAGGGCAAGCGAATGACCTTCCTCGATGGCGAACGAAACGTCGTTCAGCACCTTCGCTTCGCCGTACCCCGCGGTCAGTCCCTCGATGGCGAGAAACTCACTCATCGGCGGTTTCCTCCCCGAGATACACCGCCCTCACGCGCGCGTCGCGGGACACTTCCTCGGGGGAGCCTTCAGTGAGCAGCGCGCCGTTGACCAGCACCGAAATGCGATCGGCGAAACTGAAAACCAGGTCCATGTCATGCTCGATGAACAGTACCGTGACATCCTTGGGCAGCGACGCCACCGAGGCGAGGATTTCGTGGCGTTCTTCTTCCGGGACGCCGGCGGCGGGCTCATCGAGCAGCAATACCTGCGGCCTGCAGGCGATCGCAAGCGCGATCTCCAGCAAGCGCTGCTTGCCGTAGGGAAGCGTGGCGGTGCGGTCCAGCATCACGTCGGCGAGGTGAAAGCGCTCCAGAATCTCGACGATCTGTGCGTCTACGCTGGGTTTGCTGCCGGCAACCCTCCACCAATCGTGTCCGGACCCCATGCGTTCCGACACCGCGAGGCCGATGGTTTCGATTGGCGTGAAATCGCCGAAGAGCTGGTTGATCTGGAAGGTGCGCGCCAGGCCCAGCAGCACGCGCCGGTGCGGCGCGAGGTCGGTAATGTCCTGTCCCTGAAGCATGATGCGGCCGGCGCTCGGCCGCAGCACCCCGGTAAGCAGATTGATCAGGGTGGTCTTGCCGGCGCCGTTCGGACCGATGAGAGCGTGGCGAGCGCCCCTTTCGACGCGCAGGAATACCTCGTTGGCCGCGTAGATGCCGCCGAAATGCCTGCTCAGGCCCGCGGTTTCCAGGGCGAGCGTCATGCTCGCGGTTTCCATCCGCGAGCGCGGACCGCGGCGAACCAGCCTCCCATACGCTCGCGACCGACCAGGACCACCACAACCAGCATGAGTCCGATCCAGAACTGCCAGTATTGCGGCGTGATCGCGGCCAGCCAGTCCTGCATCAGCTTGAACAGGATGGCGCCGACCAGGCCGCCGTACAGGTACCCGATACCGCCCAGGATCAGGACGATGAGAAGGTCGGCCGAGCGATCGAAGGAGAGCACGTCGAGCGAGCAGAATTGCGTGGTCTGGGTGAGCAACGCTCCGGCGATTCCCGCGTAGCCGGCCGCGATCGAATAGATGGCGACCAGTCTTGCGTTCACGGATATTCCGATTGCAGAGGCGCGCAGCGGGTTGCCTTTGAGAGCGCCCAGCGACAGACCGAAGGGCGAATATATGATGCGTCGCGCCACCAGAAACAGCAGGAACAGGACCGCCATGCTGTACAGGTAGCCGACGTGTCCTCCGATGTCAAAAGCATACCGGCCGAAGAGCGGCGCCACGGTGACGCCTTGCAGGCCGTCGGCTCCGCCGGTCAGGCCGTCAAAGCGGTTGGCGAGCTCCCGCAGTATCAGCGATACGCCCAGCGTGACCATGAGGCGCGTGAGATCGGAGCCGCGCAGCACCAGAAAGCTCGTGGCGAATCCGAGCGCCGCCGCCAGCAGACCGGAAGCGAGCAGGGCGAGCACCGGTTCGTTGATGAGTCCGTGCTTGGCGAACAGGCCCGCGGCGTAGGCGCCCAGGCCGAAAAACGCCGCTTGCCCGAGAGAAATGATCCCGGCGTAGCCGAGAATGAGATCGAGGGAAAGCGCGAACAGCCCGAGAATCGCGATCTCGGTGAGTATCAGGTGCTTTCCCGGCAGGAGGACCAGGGTCGCCGCGGCAATTGCCCAGAAGGCGTACTCCGCGCCGCGCCAGCGGGCGCGACGGCTCAGATATTGCGCCACCGACGCAATCAGGCTCGGGTAGGCGGGTGCGCTCACCGGCCCGCTACTCGCGAGAACAGTCCCTGCGGCCGCCAGATCAGCACCGCAATCATGATGGTGTAGATCACGAATGCGCCGAGCTTCGGCACGTAGTACTTTCCGGCGACATCACCGATGCCCAGAAGCAGGGATGCGAGAAACGGACCCGTGATGCTGGAAGTGCCGCCCACTGCCACCACGATCAGGAAGTAGATCATGAACTTCAGCGGGAATTGCGGATCGAGCCCCAGGATCTCGGCGCCAAGGGCGCCGCCGAGGCCGGCGAGCCCCGAGCCGACGGCGAAGGTAACGGCAAACACGGCGTTGACGTTGATGCCGAGGCCGCGCGCTGTGCGCGGGTCGTCCACGGCGGCGCGCAGCCGGCTGCCAAAGCGCGTGCGCGTGAGAACAGTCTGCAGGGCAATCGCAATCAGCCCGCAGACCACGATGATGAGCAGGCGGTATTTTCCGATGCCGACGCCGAACACGCTGAACTGCCCTTCAAGCGCGCGAGGCAGCTGGATGAACACCTGCTGCGAACCGATTACGTAGTCCACCGCGGCCACCGACATGAACACCAGGCCGATGGTAAACAACACCTGATCGAGGTGGCTCTTGGCGTAGATGTGGCGGTAGAGCGTACGCTCCATGACGACCCCGGCCGCGGCGGGAATCAGAAAGGCAAGCGGCAGCGCGGCGGCGAACGGCACCCCTAGACGATTGACAAGGACCACCGCCACGTAGCCGCCGGCCATTGCGAAGACGCCGTGAGCGAGGTTGATGAGATTCATCAACCCGAGGGTGACCGACAGCCCGCTCGCCAGCACGAACAGAAGCATCCCGTAGGCGATGCCGTCGACGAGAATGGTCAGCATGGGTGCTAGGTGCCCAAGAGCGCTCGCCGCCGGCTCGGGAGAGAACAGAAAGCGGCGCGCGCCACCGGTCCGGGCCGCGCGCCGAACCCGTCGTGCTTACTTCTTTGCCGCCTTCACCGGGTCCTTGACGGCTTCGAAGGTGGCGAATTCGACGTTGTACAACTGGCCGCCGACCTTCTCGACCCTGCGGACATACTCGTTGTGGATGACATCGCGCGTCTCCGGATCGATCGACATCGGTCCGCGCGGGCTCTCCCATTTCATGCCCTTCATCGCGGCGATGAGCGCATCGCCGTCGGTCTTGCCGCCGGTCTTCTTCAGCGCTTCGTAGATAAGGTGCATGCCGTCATAGCCGCCCACGGCCATGAAGTTCGGGCGGAATTTGTTCGCCTTCTCGAAAGCCGCGACGAAGGCCTTGTTCATCGCCGACGGGTGCGCAGCCGAATAGTGATGCACCGTCACGGTGCCGATGACCACGTCGCCCATGCCGTTGACCAGATCGTCGTCGGTCACGTCGCCCGGGCCGATGATCCTGATGCCGGCCTTGTCCAGGCCGCGCTCGATGAACTGCTTGACGAAGGTCGCGCCCTGGCCCGAGGGAAGAAAGATGAAGACCGCATCCGGCTTGGCGTCGCGTGCGCGCTGCAGGAAGGGGGCGAAATCCGGATTCGCCAGGGGAAACTTGATCTCCTCGACGACCTGGCCGCCGCCTTTGGCGAACTGCTCCTTGAAGGAATTCTGCGCGTCGGCGCCCGGCGCATAGTCGGACACCATGGTCACGACCTTCTTGATCCCGTTCTTCACCGCCCAGTCGGCGACGATCGTCGAAGACTGCGCGAGCGTGAAGCTGGTGCGCGCGATGTAAGGCGAGCGCTCGGTGATAATCGAGGTGCCTGCGGCCATGACGATCTGGGGAACCTTCGCCTGGGTGGCGAGCGGCGCCACGGCGAGCGCTGCCGGGGTGACCCCGAAGCCGGCGATGAAACTCACCTTGTCGTTGACGATCAGTTCCTGGGCGATGCGCTTGGTATTGTCGGGGACGGCGGCGTCATCCTTGAGGATGACTTCGATCTTCTTGCCGGCGACCCTGTCGCCGTTTTGCTGCATGTAGAGGCGCACGGCGGCGTCGATCTGCCTGCCGGTCGAGGCCTGCGGGCCGGTCATCGGGACGATGAGTCCAATTTTGACCGTTTCCTGCGCATAGGCGGCGCCTGCGATGAGCGCCATCACTGCGACACACAATTTATTGCGAATCATGGGGATCCTCCTCCGATAAGGTGACCGCGATTCTACCGCGAGGCGAAGCACCGTGACCACAGCGCGCCCAGACTAACTAGGCGAACCGGGCGAGCAGCTTCAGATCGGCGTTGCCGCCGGAGAGGACCACCCCGACGCGCTTCCCGGCCACCGGCAGGCCGCGCTCGAACAAACCCGCGGCGCCAAGCGCGCCGGTCGGCTCGACCACGATCTTCATCCGCTCCCATAAATAGAACATCGCCCGGACGAGTTCCGCGTCGCTCACCGTCACCATGTCGTGCACGTAGCGCAGCACCAGCGGAAACGTCAATTGCCCGAGCGCGTGCGTGCGCGCGCCGTCGGCGATGGTGTCCGGGTTGTGGCAGCTCTGCAGCGTCTTCGTCCTGAAGGAACGCGTGGCGTCGTCTCCTGCTTCGGGCTCGACGCCAATGACCTTGCAGCCGGGTGAAAGGTGCGAGGCGGCCACCGCGCAGCCCGAGATCAGCCCGCCGCCGCTCACCGGCACGAACAGGTAATCGAGCGGCCCCGTGTCGTCTATCAATTCCTTTGCCGCCGTGCCCTGCCCCGCGATCACGTGGGGATGATCGAAAGGCGGGATCATCGCGAGAGCGCGTTTGCGCGCGGTCCTCTCTGCGACTTCCTCGCGCACTTCCTTGTGCCTGTCGTAAAGCACGATTTCGGCGCCGTAGCCGCGGGTCGCTTCGATCTTGACGGCAGGGGCGTCGGCCGGCATCACGATGGTGACGCGGATGCCGAGTTCCTTCCCAGCGAGGGCAACGGCCTGCGCGTGGTTGCCGGACGAATACGCGAGGACCCCGCGCTTACGCTCCTCGGGGGCGAGCCGCGACATTGCGTTAAAGGCGCCGCGGAACTTGAACGCGCCGATTCGCTGGAAGTTCTCGCACTTGAAGAACACCTCGGCGCCGGTGCGCTCGTTCACCGTGCGCGAAGTCATTACCGGCGTGCGGTGCGCGTGGCCGGCCAGCCGCTCCGCGGCTGAGGCGACGTCAGCGTAACTGACGGCAAGCGGGCGGTCGGGCGCGTTCATCGAGGATCGAATACGAGGTATTCGGCCCCGATTCTACGCCGCCCGCCCGTCGCACGTCGCGGGCCAGTCTGCACACTCCTTTGCATCATCAAGCGTCTCAAAAGAAACGCACCGGCCGGCTCAAGGTAATCATGAATTCCTCCATATCGCCTTTGTAGTCGTCCACATTGAACCTGACGGTCGTAACGCTGACGCGCAGGCGCCAATTCTCGGACAGGTCCACGTTGAAGAATGCGACCCATGCGAAAGTATCCTTGGACTGCACATCCATATTCGTGTGAGCCTGGGAAGATCCCACCTGCCGGTCGGGTCCAAAAACGGCATCGCCCTTGAAGGATATCCTCCCTTTCCCCGCGCCCAGGCCGAGCGTCAGGGGTTTCTCATTCGGGGCACTGCTCGGAATACGATAGTACAGACTCGGAACAAGGTAGGTGTAATAGCCCGAGATGGAGCTGCCCAGATTCTGGGTCTGCACCTCCCCGCCGTCCAGGCCGGCAAACTGTTTGTCTGCCGTGAAGTATCCAGAATAGAGGAATAAAGTCGCCCCGAACCGGCTGCCGGGGAAATCGAAATTCTGAATCTTGATGTTCAGAACGAGACCTATCGATCCCGGGTCGGTCATGCTCGCCTCCTGGCCGTCGGACCTGCGAGTGATGTTGACCGTCGGGCTGCGTAAGGACAACCCGGGACTGATCGTCAGCCAGGGCTCGATCGCGGTCTTCAACACGCTTCCTACGATTTCCCCACGCGTCGCGGGTTCCTGCGCCCGGGCGGCTTGTACCCATCCGAGCGCAAACAGAATCGCGATGCTGCATGCCAAACTGAAGACGAGCCGGAGACCATGCAGCCGCTCCGAGGCTGCGGCGAATTCGGAATACTGGGTGGAAAGACGTCGGGCGGAGGCGTTCATGCAGAGCTGAACCGTGCTCAACCCCGAAATCTTACGCCGCCGCCGCTTGTGTGTCGCGCTTATCCACGATAAGCGCCCCTGCCGCAGATCGCTCCGATGACGATGCCGACCAGACCGAACTGCAATGGGTAGTACGCGAGTATTGCCTCACCCACCGTAAGCGAGACGGGTGTATCGGGGGTACGAGTTCTAGCGGCGCTTGCCCAGCCAACGCTCGAGCGGCCGACGGCGCGAGCCGCCGCCCGATTCCGTGAGCACGCAAGTATCGGCGCCGGCGCGTTTGAGGCTCACCTCGAACGACATCAGCTCGTCGCGTCGAAACGCGTGAACGACGACGCTCTCCCCCGGCCGCCGCTTCGCCACCATCGCGTCCAGTCCGCCCTGCCCGGGACGCAGGCCCTCGAGCGCGACCAAGACATCACCGGCGGCAAGTCCGGCCTCCTGTGCCGCCCCGCCATCCAGCACGTGCGTGACGGCGAGGTCTTTGCCTTCGCCGCGCGTGCGTATGCCGAGCGCTGCGCGCCGCGCAAGAGCGTTCGAGCTTGCCGCTTTGCCTCCCTTGTCGGAGGAGGATTCGGCCGGACGCAATTCCATCTTTATGCCGTGCGTCGCCAGCAGTGACGGCAACGGCAGCTCGCGCGTCGAGCGCAGCCACTGGTCCAGGTGTCGCCGCAACTTCAGGCCCGTCACCTCCTCGGCAAGGCGCTCGATGCCCTCCTCTTCCACCCCGGTCCCGGTCCGACCGTGACGAAGCCACAGGGCGCGCATCACGTCATCGAGGGATTTCCTGCCCCGTGTTGTGTCGCGAATCAGCAGATCCAGGCACAGCGCCACGAGGCTTCCCTTGACGTAATAGCTGACGCCGGCGTTCGGCGAGTTCTCGTCCTGGCGGTAGTACTTGATCCAGGCGTCGAAGCTCGACTCGGCGACGCTCTGTTTCGCCCGGCCCGGCGTGCGCAGATAGGTGGTGATCGAGCGGCCGAGGAGCTCGAGATATTCCTTTCTTCCGATCAGCCCGCAGCGCACCAGGGCGAGGTCGTCGTAATAGGACGTGATGCCTTCGAACGCCCACAGGAGCGTGGTGTAGTTCTCGCGGTCGAGGTCGTACGGGACGAAGGCAGCGGGTTTGATGCGCTTCACGTTCCAGGTGTGGAAATACTCGTGGCTGGCGAGGCCGAGGAAGGTGCGGTAGCGCTCGCTCACCTGCGTCTCGCCCTCGCGCGGGAGATCGTCGCGCGAGCACAGCAGCGCGGTGGAGGCACGATGCTCCAGGCCGCCGTAGCCCTCGCCGAGCGCGGTGATGAGGAACACATAGCGCTTCATCGGCGCGGGCTTGCCGAAAAAACCGATGTGGTGTTCGCACAGGCGCTCCAGGTCGCGGCTCAGCCGCGGCATGTCGGCGCGGTGGCGTCCGGTGATGACGATGTCGTGCGGCACCCCGCGGGCCCTGAAGGTCGCACGCGCGAACTCGCCCATCTCCACGGGGTTATCGATCAGCTCGTCGTAGTCCGCCGCGGCGTACGTGCCGAAACCGTAGGGTCTTGCGTTCTTTCGCAGCATCGACGTGGCGACGCGCCAATTGCGGTAGCGCGCGCCGGAGGGTCGCAGGATCTCGAGCTCGCACGGCGCATCTTCCCGCCCGAGCACGCGCAGGAATACGCAAGCGCCATTGAAGAACGCATGCGTCGCGTCCAGGTGCGCGCCTCGCACCGAGAGGTCCCAGGCGTAGACCTCGCAGGTCACCACAAGCGGACCGGGGACGGGTGCGGCGCGCCAGGTGTGCTTGTCGATTTTCGCAAGCGCTACGGGCTTCCCACGGGATGCAGCCCGAATCGAAACAACGTGCCGTGCAAACTCGCGGATCATGTAGCTGCCGGGTATCCATGCGGGAAGCGCGAACCGCTGCCCCGAGGGATCGGGGTCTTCGACCGCGCAAGTGACGCGATAGAGGTGGGCTTCGGGCCGCGCCGGAATGATCGTGTAGCGGATCGCCGTGCTCATGTCGCAATGCGGAATACGCATTATGAAAGGAAGGGGCATGTATCTCAAGTTTGCAGAGCGCTGTGGATACCCAAGACCGGGGACCACTACCCGGTCGCCAGCTTCGTTGACACCGGGACATCAAGCTCCTAACATCGGTTCCGCATCTCCCTCCCCAAGAACCTTAAGCCTTTAAGGAGACACCCGATGTCCACCGCTTGGAAAAATGCCTCTACGCTCGCGGCAATCGCGTGCGCCCTCGGTCTGGCCTTGCCGGCCTTCGCGCAACAGCCGGCTCCAAGGACGCTCAAGATGCAATCCACCTGGCCAGCCAGCCTGACGCTGCAGGACAACTTCCGCATGTTCGGGGAGCGGGTGGAGAAGCTCACAGGCGGCCAGCTCAAGATCGAGACGATGGCAGCGGGGCAAGTCGTGCCTGCGTTCGAAATCCTCGACGCGACGCACAAGAAGGTGATCGACGGCGGACACGGCGTAGCGTACTACTGGGTCGGCAAGAACAAGGCCGCCACGCTTTTCTCGGCCACACCCGCTGGTCCGTTCGGCATGGACCATTTCGATTTTCTCGGGTGGCTGAACGAGGGCGGGGGCATGGACATGTACTGGGAGTTCTACCGCGACATCCTCAAGCTCAACGTCGTCGCCTTCCCGGTCGGGGGATCGAGTCCACAGGCGTTCGGCTGGTTCAAGCGGCCGATCAAGAGCCTTGCCGACTTCAAAGGCATGAAATGCCGCCAGACCGGTATCGTCGCGGAGATCTACCAGAGGATGGGGATGCAAACGGTGAATATGCCGGGCGGCGAAATCGTGCCCTCGGCGCAGCGCGGCGTCATCGACTGCGCGGAGTGGGTCGGCGGCATCGAGGACCTGCGTCTCGGCCTGCCGCAGGTGTGGAAGTACCACTACACGCCGGGGATGCACGAGAGCAATTCGATGCTCGAGCTCCTCATCAACTCCGAAGTGTGGGCGAGCCTGCCCCCGCAGCAGCAGGAGGCCGTGCGCGCCGCGACGTTCGACACCTTCGTGCGCTGGGGCATCCGCTGGCAGAAACAGAACGCCGATGCGATCGAGGAGATGCGCACCAAGTACGGCACGCAGATCCTCAACACACCGCCCGAAATCCTTATCGAGTTCATGAAGACCTGGGACATCATTGCCGCGGAAGAATCGGCCAAAAACCCGTTCTTCAAGAAAGTCTACGAGTCGCAGCGCGCCTACGCGACCAAGGTCGTTCCGGCGAAGCGCTTCATGTTCCCGCCGTATTCGTTCGCGGCCAACTATTACTTTCCCAGGGAGAAGCCTGCGGCAAAGGGCGCGGCAAAGGGCGCGGCGAAGAAGTAGCGCTCCGGCAAGCGAAGACAGGACTATTTTAAAAAAACCTCAATCCATAAAGGAGACACGCGATGCGTGCAGCCCGTAGAAACGCTCTTGTGCTCGCGGTGCTCGCGACCAGCCTTGGCTTTGCTGGGACAGCGAGCAGCCAGCAGCCGGCGCCACGATCCCTCAAGATGCAGTCCACCTGGCCGGCGAGTTCCACTCTGCAGGAAAACTTCAAGTTCTTTGCCGAACGGGTGGACAAGCTCACCAGCGGGCAGTTGAAGATCGAAACGATGGCGGGCGGACAGGTCGTGCCGCCGTTCGAGGTGCTCGACGCCACGCACAAGAAGGTGCTCGACGGCGCCCATGCGGTCAGCTATTACTGGATCGGCAAGCACAAGGCCACGACCCTGTTCGCGTCCACGCCGGCCGGTCCTTTCGGCATGGACCACATGGACTTCCTCGGCTGGATGTACGAGGGCGGAGGGCTCGAGATGTACTGGGATATGTATCAGAAGGAGATGAAGTTGAACGTCATCGCCTTCCCGATCATGCCCTCGAGCCCGCAGGCGTTCGGCTGGTTCAAACGGCCGATCAAGAACCTCGCCGATTTCAAGGGCATGAAATGCCGGCAGACCGGCATCGTCGCCGAGATCTTCCAGAAAATGGGCATGCAGACGGTGAACATGCCCGGCGGGGAAATCGTACCCTCCGCGCAGCGCGGCGTGATCGACTGCGCCGAATGGGTCGGCGGCATCGAGGACCTCAGGCTCGGCCTGCCCCAGGTATTCAAATACCACTACGTTCCCGGTATGCACGAGCCGAGCGTGTTCGCCGAGTTGCTGATCAACAACGACGTCTGGACGAGCCTTCCGGCGCAGCAGCAGGAGGCGATCCGCTCGGCCACGGTCGAGACGATCGTGCGCTGGTGGATCAGGTGGCAGAAGCAGAACGCCGACGCGATGGAGGAAATGCGCACAAAGTACGGCACGGTGATCCTGCGCACTCCGCCCGATATCCTGATCGCATTCCTCAAGGCCTGGGACGAGATCGCCAAGGAAGAGTCCGCGAAAAATCCATTCTTCAAGAAGGTGCTGGATTCGCAGCGGGAGTACGCATCGAAAGTGGTGCCGGCCAAACGCTTCCTGTACCCGCCGTATTCGTTTGCGGCGAACTATTACTGGCCCGAGAAGGCTGCAGGCGCGGCAAAGGGCGCCAAGAAGTAGCGGCCGGTGCGGAACGGGAAAAAGGGCGGCTCCGCCGCCTTTTTTCATGTGCCCCAGGCCGGATGCGATGCTTCCGATCCGCGGCTCGGTCGCGATCCCGGAATTCCAAGACCTGATCTGAAATGCCCTGAATCGATTCGGCATGACTGAACCGACCCCGCTTCACATCCGGATCGTCCGCGTAATCGACAAGTTCACCGATACGACCGGCACCTGGGTGGCGTGGCTCAACGTTCCCCTGGTGCTCGCGGTGACGTACGAGGTGGTGGCACGCTACGCCTTCAATTCGCCCACCATCTGGTCGTTCGACGTGACCTACATGCTCTACGGCACCATCTTCATGCTGGGCGCGGCGTACGCGCTGCACAAGGGCGCGCACATCCGCACCGACTTCTTCTTCGAGCGCTGGTCGCTGAGAACGCGGGGCACGATAGACTCGGTCGCCTACCTCGTGTTCTTCTTCCCGTCGCTGATCACCTTCCTCCTGGTGAGCGGCGCCGAGGGCTGGTATTCGTTCGAGATCGGCGAGACCTCGGAGCAGACGCCGTGGCGCCCGATCCTGTGGCCGTTCAAATGGGTGGTGCCGCTCACCTGCCTGCTCCTGATCGTCCAGGGCATTTCCGAAACCATCAAGTGCGTGTACCAGGCGCGCACCGGAATCGAGCTCGAGCACAAGGAAAAGGTGGAGATCTAGCGCATGGCGGCGGAGCGCTACCGATGACCGGCCTGATCCTGCTCGGCCTGATCATGCTGATCGTCATGATCGGGGCGATCTTCATCGGCTTCCCGATCAGCTTCACGCTGCTGTTCCTTGCGTTCGCCTTCGGCTATTTCGGCCTCGGCGAGGTGGTCTTCAGCCTGGCCTACTTCCAGACCATCGGCCTGATGAAGGAGGAGTTGTTCGCGGCAGTGCCGCTGTTCATCTTCATGGGCTACCTCACCCAGCAGGCCGGTCTCATGGAGCGATTGTTCACCGCGTTCCGCATGCTGCTCGCGCCGATTCGCGGCGCGCTGTTCGCGGTGGTGATTCTCACCGCCACCGTGTTCGCCATGGCGACCGGCATCGTCGGCGCCGCGGTGACGGTGCTCGGCATTATGGCGAGCCCGATCATGATCAAGACCGGCTACGACGCCAGGCTCTCGGCCGGCTGCATCACCGCCGGCGGAACGCTGGGCATCCTGATCCCGCCCTCGGTGATGCTGATCGTGATGGGACCGGTGATCGGCGTGTCGGTGGCCGAATTGTACTCGGCCGCTTTCGGCCCGGGATTCCTGCTCGCCGGCATCTACCTCACCTATCTCATGACGCGGGCTTTCATCAATCCGAAGCTCGGCCCGCCGGTGCCGATGGACGAGCGGGTGCATACGTTCGGTGCGATGGTGTGGGAGGTAGCGATCGGTGTAGTGCCCCTGCTGCTATTGATCGGCGCGGTGCTGGGATCGATGCTCGCCGGTCTCGCCACGCCGACCGAGGCCAGCGCCATCGGCGCCTTCGGCGCCGCGCTGCTGGCGATCGTCTACCGGAGACTCAGCTTCGCCGGCCTGAAGCGGGCGGTGCTCAGCACGACCGCGACTTCGAGCATGGTGCTGCTGCTGGCGATGACCTCGAATATCTTCGGCGCGGTGTTCTCGCGCCTGGGCACGGCGACCTGGATCACCGAGACCCTGCTGGCACTGCCGTTCGGGCCGGTGGTGATGCTGCTCGTGGTGCTGGTCATCATCTTCGTTCTGGGCTGGCCGTTCGAGTGGCCGGCGATCATCCTGGTGTTCCTGCCGATCTTCTATCCGGTGGTCGAGGCGCTCAAGCCCGCGCTCGGGCAATCGCTCGGCATCGCTCCGGACATGGTGATGGTCTGGTTCGGCGCGGTGGTGGCGGTGACGCTTCAGACGGCATTCCTGTCGCCGCCGGTGGCGATGTCGGCCTATTACCTGCGGCAGGTGGTAAAGGAGTGGTCTCTGGCGACCATCTACAAGGGCATGTTCGAGTTCATGGTGCTGCAGTGCATCGCCATCGCGCTGCTAATAATATTTCCGCGCATCGTGACCTACCTGCCGGACGAGCTGCGCTCGGACATCGCCTCGGAGAAGGTCGAGCAAATCGACGACAGCGCCAACCGGCTGGAGGAAGACCCGTTCAAGGCGATGCAGGAGAGCGCCGATCCGCCTGAAGAGAAGTAGCGGGCTAACGTCATGCCCGCGAAAGCGGGCATCCAGCAAGCGGCTGAAATTCCTGGATTCCCGCTTGCGCGGGAATGACGAAATCAAGGTTTATTCAGAGCTTCCCTAACGCGGCAGGTCGGAAGGCTTGTCGATGTCGCGCAGAACTCCCGCGTCGTCCACCTCGTAGAGCTTGATCAGGTCGCGGTGCCGCGCGAGAAGCTCTCTTGCGCCCTCGTCGCCGTGCAGCGCGGTAAGCTCCTCGAAGAATCGCCGCGCGAAACCCACCGGATGCCCGCGCTCGCCGCGATAGGCCGGGGCAGCGATCGCCGCGCCGTCCGAGATCGCCTTCGCGATGACGCGGATCGTCTCGGGACGCAGGAACGGCATGTCGGCGAGGGCAACCACCCAGCCGTCGGCCTCCGAGGCGGCGCGAACTCCCGCGGCGAGACTCGTGCCCATGCCCTCACCTGCGTTCTTGCACACGACGGTATTGCAGCCCGCGTCGCGCAATATCTGGCCGAGTTTCTGCGCGCGCGGCCTCAACACCGCAATGGATTCAGGCAGGGCTTCAATGAAATTGCGCGCGGCGGCAAGCGCGATCGGGACCCCGGCGTGCGGAGAGCCGGCCGGTAGCGCTTGCAACAGCTTGTTCGAGCCGAATCGTTTCGAAGAGCCCGCCGCGAGAAGAATCCCGCGGATTTTTTCGGCCATGCGCCCTACTCCGTCCCGTCAAAGGGAGGGAGAGTAATCAGTTTTGCGGAACTTCGCAGCCGGCGGAGACATTCACCTTCGGCGGCTCGATGGTTTCTGGAATCTCCACGCCGCGGCGTACCGCGGTCATTTCGGCGAGGATGGCCACCGCGATCTCGGGCGGCGTTTTCGATCCGATCTTCAGGCCGACCGGCCCGCGCAGGCGCGCGATCTCGGAGGCGGCGAGATCGAAGTCGGCCAGACGCTTCCTGCGCACGTCGTTGTTCTTTTTCGAGCCGAGCGCGCCGACATAAAAGGCCGGAGACTTCAGCGCTTCGAGCAGGGCCGCGTCGTCGAGCTTGGGGTCGTGCGTCACCGCGACCACGGCGCTGTGCGCATCAAGATTCATCGCGAGCACCACATCGTCCGGATAGCCGCGGTTGATGGGCACCTCCTTGAAGTCCCAGCCCTCGGCGTATTCCTCGCGCGGATCGCACACGGTGACGTGATAGTCGAGCGCCTGCGCCATCTGCGCCAGATACCGGCTCACCTGCCCGGCACCGATCAAGAGCAGCCGCCAGCGCGGCCCGTGCACGGTTTTCAGGATCTTGCCGTCGAACTCGAGCAGGTCCGACCACTTGCCCGGCTCCATCCGCACCCCGCCGGTCTTCATGTCCAGGAAGCGCGCCGCGAGCTCGTGCCGCTCGATCACCGCGAGCAGTTCCTTCAGTTTCGATTCCGCGGAAACCGGCTCGAGCACGATCTGCAGCGTCCCGCCGCACGGCAATCCGAAGCGCGTCGCCTGCTCCAGCGTCACGCCGTAGATCGTTACCTCGGGCTTCTCAGCCGCAATCGCCCTCGCCTTCACCTTGTCGATGAGGTCGTCCTCCACGCAGCCGCCCGAGACCGAGCCCATGACCTGGCCGTCGTCGCGGATCACGAGCATGGCGCCTACCGGTCGCGGCGCCGAGCCCCAGGTATGCACCACCGTGCCTAAGATGGCGCGGTGGCCGCCTTCGGTCCACTTCAACGCGCTGCGTACCACTTCGAGATCGACGCTGTCCACGGGAGTTCCTTGTTTCCGAAGATACGGGAATATTACTGAATGCTAACAAACGATTATACGCAATAGCGCAGATCCCGCCTAGTTGGGTCAAGCGCACGCAAGCTCAAGTTGTGGTTGATTGCCGCGCGGGCATGGTCTAGCATTTCCCCCGGTCACTCATCGCGTTGAATCCCTTGACACAAACGTTTGTCCAAGAGGCTCTTTCGCCGACGAAATCCCGCGATCCGATCGAACCAGGAAGAAGTCCAACTTTCATCCAAGGAGGCGAATCATGACCGTCAAGGTCTCCCTGACCGTCAACGGCAAGCCGGCGAGCGCCGAGGTCGAAGAGCGCACGCTGCTCGTCAACTTTATCCGCGACAACCTGCGCCTGACCGGCACCCACGTCGGTTGCGATACCGCGCAGTGCGGCGCTTGCACCATCCACATGAACGGCCGCGCCGTGAAGTCGTGCAACATGCTGGCGATGCAGGCTGAAGGGGCCGACATCCTCACCATCGAAGGCGTCGCCAAGCCCGACGGGACGCTCCATCCGATGCAGGAAGCATTCCGCCAGCACCACGGGCTGCAGTGCGGATTCTGTACCCCGGGCATGGTGATGAGCGCGATCGATCTTGTGAAAAACATTCCCAATCCAACCGAAGACCAGATCCGCGAGCAGCTCGACGGCAATCTGTGCCGCTGCACCGGGTATCACAACATCGTGAAGGCCATCAAAGCCGCTTCGCAAACCACGGGGAGATGAACATGGGCGCGACCCCTTATATCGGCGTTTCGATCAAGCGCAAAGAAGACTACCGTTTTCTCACCGGCGCGGGCAACTACACTGACGACGTCGCCCTGCCCGGACAGACCTACGCATATTTCGTTCGCTCGCCGCACGCCCACGCGAAAATCAACTCGATCAAGAAGGACAAGGCGCTGAAGGCCCCGGGCGTCCTCGCGATCTTCACCGGAGATGATCTCGCCGAGGCCAAGGTCAACGGCCTGCCCTGCGGCTGGCTCATCACCGACGTCGGCGGCCAGCCGATGAAGGAGCCGCCGCATCCGTGCCTCGCGCAAGGCAAGGTACGCCACGTCGGCGACCAGGTCGCCGTGGTGATCGCGGAAACCATCAGCCAGGCGCGCGACGCCGCGGAGCTGGTGAAAGTCGATTACGAAGAGCTGCCTGCGGTGGTGCGCGCCGGAGAAGCGCGCAAGAAGGGTGCGCCTGTCGTGCACGACATCGCGCCCGACAATACCTGCTACGTCTGGGGCCTAGGCGACAAGGCCGCGGTGGACAAGGCGTTCGCCGGCGCCGCGCACGTCACCACGCTCGAATTCATCAACAACCGCCTCATTCCCAACGCGATCGAGCCGCGCGCTGCGAACGCCGCCTACTCGCGCTCGGATGAGAGCTACACGCTTTACGTCTCCAACCAGAATCCGCACGTCGAGCGGCTGCTCATGACTGCGTTCGTTCTGGGGCTGCCGGAGCACAAGGTGCGCGTGATCGCGCCCGACGTCGGCGGCGGCTTCGGCTCGAAGATCTACCTCTACGCCGAGGACGTGACGCTCACCTGGGCGGCAAAAAAGGTCAACCGCCCGATCAAATGGACTGCCGAGCGCAGCGAGTCCTTCTTGTCGGACGCACACGGCCGCGACCACGTGACCAAGGCGGAGCTGGCGCTCGACAGAGACGGCAAGTTCCTCGCCATGCGCGTCACCACGACGGCGAACATGGGCGCGTACCTCTCGACCTTCGCGTCGTGCATTCCGACTATTCTTTACGCGACACTCCTCGCCGGGCAGTACGCCACGCCGGTCATCTATGCCGAAGTCACCGCCGTGTTTACCAATACGGCGCCAGTGGACGCCTATCGCGGCGCGGGCCGGCCGGAAGCGACCTACGTGGTCGAGCGGCTGGTCGAGACCGCGGCGCGCGAGTTGAAGATGAACCCCGCCGAAATCCGCCGGAAAAACTTCATCAAGACCTTTCCCTATCAGACGCCGGTCGCGCTCCTGTACGACACCGGTAACTACGAGGCGACGCTCGCCGAAGCGCTCAAGGTAGCCGATGTCGCGGGCTTCCCGGGACGCAAGGCAGAAGCGGCAAGGCGCGGCAAGCTGCGCGGACTTGGCTATGCCTGCTACATCGAGGCCTGCGGTATCGCGCCCTCGAACGTGGCGGGCGCGCTCGGAGCGCGCGCAGGCCTATTTGAAGCGGCCGAAGTCCGCGTGCACCCCACCGGCAAGATATCGGTATTTACCGGCTCTCACGCGCACGGCCAGGGACACGAAACGACGTTCGCTCAGGTGGTCGCCGACCGGCTCGGCATTCCGATCGAAGACGTGGATATCGTGCACGGCGACACGGGGAAGGTCCTCTTCGGCATGGGCACCTACGGCTCGCGCTCGATTGCCGTGGGCGGCGCCGCTATCGTCAAGGCCGTGGACAAGATCGTCGCCAAGGGCAAGAAGATCGCCGCGCACCTGATGGAAGCAGCCGAAGCCGACATCGAGTTCAAGGACGGCGCCTTCGTCGTCAAGGGTACGGACAAGAAGAAGGCGTTCGCCGAGGTATCGCTCGCGGCCTACGTCCCGCACAATTACCCGCTCGACAAGCTCGAGCCGGGCTTGAACGAGAACGCTTTCTACGATCCGGCCAACTTCACTTTCCCGGCCGGCAGCCACATCTGCGAGGTCGAGGTGGATCCGGACACGGGCAACGTGAGGGTCGTCAATTTCACCGCAGTGGACGACTTCGGCAAGATCATCAACCCGATGATCGTCGAGGGCCAGGTGCACGGCGGGCTCACGCAAGGCATCGGCCAGGCGCTCACCGAAGGTTGCCACTACGACAAGGACTCCGGCCAGCTCGTTACCGGCTCCTACCTCGACTACTGCATGCCGCGGGCCGATGACGTGCCGAACTTCAAGGTCGGCACGAAGGAGACGGCCTGCACGCACAATCCGCTGGGCGTGAAGGGGTGCGGCGAAGCGGGCGCGATCGGCGCGCCCGCGGCCGTGATGAACGCGCTCACCGATGCGCTGGGCATGCGGGACATCGAGATGCCGGCGACACCGCAGAGAATCTGGCGCGCCTGCCAGGACATGAAGAAAGCCGCTTGAGGAGACAGACATGTACTCGTTCAACTACCAAAAAGTAAAATCCGTCGATGACGCGGCCAAGGTGATCTCGAAGAACGCCGATGCCAAGCTGCTCGCCGGCGGCCAGAGCCTGATCGCGGCGATGAAGCTGCGCCTTTCGAAGCCCTCCGATCTCGTCGATATCAGCACGATCAAGGAACTCACCGGCATCAAGGCCGACGGCAAGGCGGTCACGATCGGCGCAATGACGCGCCATGCCGAGGTGGCTGCATCGGCTGCGGTGCAAAAAGCGATCCCTGCGCTTGCCGCGCTCGCGGGAGGCATCGCCGACCGCATGGTGCGCAACATGGGCACGATCGGCGGCTCGCTTGCCGCCAACGATCCTGCTGCCGACTATCCGGCCGGCGCATTGGGCCTGGGGGCGACCATCGTCACCAACAAGCGCAAGATCGCCGCCGACGATTTCTTCGAGGGCCTCTTCGAGACCGCGCTCGGCAAAGACGAGATCATCACTTCAGTGAGTTTTCCGATCCCGAAGCGCGCGGCCTACATGAAATTCAAGAACCCGGCCTCGCGCTACGCGATCGTCGGCGTGTTCGTCGCCGACTTCGGCTCGAGCGCGCGCGTCGCGGTGACCGGGGCCGGCGCGTGCGCCTTCCGCGTGGCGGCGATGGAAAAGGCGCTCGCCGCGAAGTTCGCCCCCGAGTCGGTGGCAAACATCAAGGTGCCGGAAAAGGGTCTCAATTCCGACCTGCACGCGAAAGCTGATTACCGCGCGCACCTCATCACGGTAATGGCGAGACGCGCCGTCGAGGCCGCGCTGAAGTAGCGATGCACGTCGTCCCCGCGCAAGCGGGGACCCAGCGACGTTGAAGGTCACTGGATTCCCGCTTGCGCGGGAATGACGGAGAAGTCATCCGGGAGCCCCGGTTCCGGGGCTCTTTGGTTCTTCGCACCGTGATATCCTGCGCCCCATCGTGACTACCCCACTTCCCAAATCCATCGACGACACGCTCGCCCTGCTCGCGGGCGCCGACTACGTCGCCGAGCGCAGCCTTGCCACCGCGGTTTTTCTCGCGCTCAAAATGGGCCGGCCGCTGTTTCTCGAAGGCGAGGCCGGGGTGGGCAAGACCGAGATCGCGAAAGTTCTCGCCCGCAGCCTCGGCCGGCCGCTGGTGCGCCTGCAGTGCTACGAAGGCCTCGACATCGCTTCCGCCGTATACGAGTGGAACTATTCGCGCCAGATGATCGAGATCAGGCTGGCCGAGACCGAGGGGGCTTCGCGCGACGCGGTCGCCAAGGACATCTTCTCGGAGCGCTTCCTCATCAAGCGGCCGCTGCTGCAGGCGCTCGAAGGCGAGAGGGGCGCGGCGCCGGTGCTGCTGATCGACGAACTGGACCGCACCGACGAGCCGTTCGAAGCCTATCTTCTGGAAGTGCTGTCGGATTTCCAGATCACGATCCCCGAGATCGGAACGGTGAAAGCCAAAGAGCCGCCGATCGTCGTCCTCACTTCCAACCGTACGCGCGAGATCCACGACGCCGTCAAGCGACGCTGCTTCTACCACTGGGTGGATTACCCGGACGCCGCGCGGGAACTGGAAATCCTCAAGCGCAAGGCCCCCGAAGTCGCCGAAAAACTTTCCCGCGAGGTCGTCGCCTTCGTTCAGCGCCTGCGCAAGATGGACCTGTTCAAGCTGCCGGGCGTCGCCGAAACGATCGACTGGTCGAAGGCGCTGGTCGCGCTCGACAAGATGGCGCTCGACCCCCAGACCGTCAACGACACCCTAGGCACGCTGCTCAAGTACCAGGACGACATCACGCGGGTGCGCGGCAGCGATGCCGAGCGCCTGCTCGCGGAAGTCCGGGCGGAGCTCGCCGCCGCCTAGATCGCCGCGGTGGAAAAAACTTCGCGAATCCCCTCGCTCGAGGCGGTCGATCTCCACTGCACCCGCGGCGAACGTACGCTGTTCAAAGGCCTCGCCTTCACCCTGCGCGGCGGCGAGCTGCTGAGGATTGGCGGAGCCAACGGCTCCGGCAAGACGAGCCTGCTGCGCATCGGCTGCGGCCTGATCGAGCCGACGAGCGGCGTGGTTCGCTGGGGCGGAGAAGACGTCCGAAAGCTGCAGGAGGAGTTCTGGAGCCGGCTCGTCTACATCGGCCACGCCAACGCGCTCAAAGAAGATCTGACCGCCGCGGAGAATCTCCGCGTCGCGTGCACGCTCGCCGGAGTCGGCGCGCGGAACGCGCAGATCGTCGACGGCTTGCGCCTGCTCGGGCTCGCCGGCTTCGAGCACTTGCCTGTACGCACGCTCTCGCAGGGGCAGCGGCGGCGCGTCGCCTTGGCGCGACTTGCGCTGAGTGAAGCCATACCGCTGTGGGTGCTGGATGAGCCGTTTACGGCGCTCGACGCGGCTGCAATGAACTGCGTCCAGGACCTGATCGGAGGGCACGTTTCCCGGGGCGCCGCGGTGATGTATACCACGCACCACGAGGCGAGCATCACCGCGGCGGTATCGCTGCGCATCGACCTCGAGGGAAGCTGACATGCTGGCCGCGCTGCGCTGCGTGATCCACCGCGACCTGCTGCTCGCCGCGCGACGCATTTCCGATGTGCTGACCGTGCTGCTCTTCTTCATGATCGTCGTGAGCCTTTTCCCTCTCGGGATCGGCCCGGATCCCGCGCTCCTGCGCACGATCGCTCCCGGCGTCGTGTGGGTGGCGGCCTTGCTCGCCTCGATGCTGGCGCTCAACCGGATGTTCGCAGCCGACCACGCCGACGGGACGCTCGAGCAGATGCTGCTCGGCGCCACACCCCTGGGAATGACCGTTGCGGCAAAGGTGTTCGCCCATTGGCTGATATCGGGCTTGCCGCTGGTGCTGATCTCGCCTGTTTTGGCGCTACAATTTGATCTTCCTCAAGAGCTGCTCGGAGTATTGGCCTTATCTTTGGCCCTGGGCACGCCGGTCCTGAGCCTGATCGGCGCGATCGGCGCGGCGCTGACGCTCGGGGTGCGGCGCGCCGGGGTGCTGGTCGCCCTGTTGGTCTTGCCGCTGACCATTCCGGTCCTTATCTTCGGCGTCGCCGCCGTCGAGGCGGCCGTGACGGGCCTGCCGGCGACGCCCCACCTGATGCTGCTGGGTGGCCTCTTGCTCGGCGCGCTCGCGCTCGCGCCGTGGGCCACGGCCGCCGCCGTGCGGCTCGCGCTGGAGTAGGAACGACCGATGTCCTGGCATGCCTTGGCGAGCCCGGCGCGCTTCATGCGCTACTCGACGCGCGTCCGACCGTGGGCGGTGGCCGCCTGCCTCGCCTGCACCGGCGCCGGGCTCGCGCTCGGCCTGTTCGCCTCGCCGGCCGATTACCAGCAGGGCGAGACCGTTCGGATCATGTACATCCACGTACCGGCGGCGTGGATGGCGCTGTTCTGCTACACGGCCATGGCGGCATCATCCGCGGGCTTCCTGGTGTGGAAGCACCCGCTGGCCGAGATGGCGGCGCGCGCGAGCGCGCCGATCGGCGCGTGCTTCACGGCCATCGCCTTGATCACCGGCTCGCTGTGGGGCCAGCCCATGTGGGGCACCTGGTGGGTGTGGGATGCCCGGTTGACTTCGGTCCTGGTGCTGTTCTTCCTCTATCTCGGCTACATCGCGCTGGCCGAGGCGTTCGACGACCCGGTCAAGGGCGGCAAGGCGGCCTCGATCCTCGCCCTAGTCGGTTTCGTCAACGTGCCGATCGTCAAGTTCTCGGTCGATTGGTGGAACACCCTGCACCAGCCCGCGTCGGTGGCCCGCCTCGACGGGCCATCGATCGATCCGTCCATGCTGGCCCCGCTTCTGCTCATGGCGCTGGGCTTCACGTTCTACTATGTCGCCCTGGTCATCACCCGGATCCAGACGCTGGTGCTCGAGCGCCGCGTGCGCGCCCTGCAGCAGGCGGCGGCCGGGATGTGACGGCGCTCGCTTGAGGGACCCGGTTGCCATGCCCATATGCCAGATCGGCCAGCGAGGATCGACGTGACCGGCATCGCGGACACTCTCGCCATGGGCGGCCACGCCGCCTTCGTGTGGCCCGCTTATGGCGTGGCGGCGATCGTGCTCGTCGTCCTGTGGGTTCAGAGCCACAGGCGACACCGGAGCCTCGAGGCAACGGCGCGCGCGCTCGAGCCCGAACGGCGCAAGGAGAGTTCGTGAAGCGCAAGCACAAACGGCTCGCGGCGCTCGGCGCCGGCGCGGCGCTGCTCGGCGGCGCCGCGGCGCTGGTATTGAGCGCGTTCGACGACAACCTGCTGTTCTTCTACACGCCGACCCAACTCGCCGAGAAGCCGGCGGCCGATGGCCGGCGCTTCCGCATGGGCGGTCTGGTCGAGGATGGCAGTGTCAAGCGGCTCGAGGACGGCCTGACCGTGACGTTCAACGTCACCGACCTGACCAACGTCGTCGCGGTGACGTACACGGGCGTGCTGCCGGACCTGTTCCGCGAGGGCCAGGGCGTCGTCGTCGAAGGCGCGCTCGGCCCAAGCGGCGTGTTCCAGGCCGCCGAGGTGCTGGCCAAGCACGACGAGAACTACATGCCGAAGGAGGTCGCCGAGGCGCTCAAGGCCTCGGGCGAGTGGCGCGGAGCGGAGCAGCCATGATCGCCGAGCTCGGACATTTCGCGCTCATCCTGGCGCTGCTCGTCGCCATCGTGCAGGCGAGCGTGCCGCTGATCGGCGCGGCGCGCGACGACGCGGCCTGGATGGCGGTCGCGCCGTTCGCGGCGATCGCCCAGTTCGCGCTGATCGCGGTGGCGTTCGCGGCGCTGATCCACGCCTACGTCGTCTCGGACTTCAGCGTCGTCAACGTGTTCGAGAACTCGCATTCGCAAAAGCCGCTGCTCTACAAGCTGTCCGGCGCGTGGGGCAACCACGAGGGCTCGCTGATCCTGTGGGTCTTCATGCTGACCCTGTTCGGCGCCGGCGTCGCGCTGGCCGGCGGCAACCTGCCGCCGTCGTTCAAGGCGCGGGCCCTCGCCGTTCAGGGCATGATCAGCGTCGGGTTTCTCTCGTTCACGGTCGCCACGTCGAACCCCTTCCTCAGGCTCGACCCGGTGCCGGTCGAGGGCCGCGACCTCAACCCGCTGCTCCAGGACCCGGGCCTGGCCTTCCACCCGCCGGCGCTCTATCTCGGCTACGTCGGGTTCTCGATGGCGTACTCCTTCGCCGTGGCCGCGCTGATCGAGGGCCGGGTCGATGCCGCGTGGGCGCGCTGGGTGCGGCCGTGGACGCTCGCCGCGTGGTGCTCGCTCACCCTCGGCATCGCCATGGGCAGCTGGTGGGCGTACTACGAGCTCGGCTGGGGCGGCTGGTGGTACTGGGACCCGGTCGAGAACGCCTCGTTCATGCCCTGGCTCGCGGGCACGGCATTGCTCCACTCGGCGATCGTGGTCGAGAAGCGCAACGCGCTCAAAAGCTGGACCATCCTGCTCGCGATCATCACGTTCTCGCTGTCGCTCATGGGCACGTTCCTGGTGCGCTCCGGCGTCCTCACCTCGGTCCACGTGTTCGCCTCCGACCCCGCGCGCGGTGTCTTCATCCTGGCGCTGCTCGTCGTCGCGATCGGCGGCAGCCTGGCGCTCTACGCAGTGCGCGCGCCGGCCTTGAAGCCCGAGGGCGTGTTCGCGCCGATCAGCCGCGAAGGCGGCATGGTGCTCAACAACCTGCTGCTGGCGGTGGCGTGCGGCGCGGTGTTCCTGGGCACGCTCTACCCTCCGTTCCTCGATGCGCCCGGCGGTCCCACCGTCTCGGTCGCC
>CAYSFD010000050.1:0-37852 GCA_964430565.1 uncultured Enterobacteriaceae bacterium | reverse complement strand
AATCAATTCGCCGCTGAAGCCAGAGTTCGCGCCGCAATCCGGTGGAAGCCGTCCTGAACGGCGCACATCGGTCTTATGTTAACTTGACTCGGCCTGCGCACCCCTCAACGGGGCGATCGGAGCGAGTCTAGTAGTAAATTGCTGGGCAATCAATTCCAACCGCCGCTGCAAGGCAAGGTCTGGCCCACACCTCGGTAGATCCTAGGCGTTGCCTTCGTTTAGCCACTCAGGCGATGTCGGGAACGGGATGGTAGGTCAGTTCTAGCACCGGCGGTTGCTTCGGTGGCGCGCGCTGATTCTGCCTTACCTCGCGCGGCGCCCAGCGACCCAGATGTTCGAGGATCCGGCGAATGACTGCGGCATCATCGATCAGCGCGATGACGTGCATCGGCGCGCCGCACTTGGGACATTGCAGAGGATCGACTTCGTAGACTTTGTGGATCAACCGCGCCCACGCCGACCGGGCGCGCGCCCTAATCGCCTGTCCATCCTCGGGCGATTGCACCGCCGCCGCCGGCACAGCCTTTCGCGCCCGTTCGCCCCGAACCCTGGTCGAGTACCAGCCGGCATACCGCACCAAATGTTCGAACCGGTCCGGAATGTGGCGGCAGAGCAGTTCGAGCCATTGTGCGCCGGGCATCAACTGGAAATTGCGCTTTAGACTCTTATGCATGTGCGAGCGGTAAAGGACCATGCCGGTCTTTGCGTCATAGCTCATCTTCTCCAGGGAAAGCGGCGCGCGCAGCATGTACTGCGCGAGCTTCTTGCGGCCCTCGATATCCCCGGCGGGAACGCGCACGCCGTTATGCACGGAGAAGCCGCTGTGGCGCCACGCGAGCATGCCCGCCGCGAGCCGCCCGCCGATGGCGCGCTCGGCCACTAGGAGCTTCAACACCGCAATACGAAATCCCTGTTCGAGCAACTTCACGGGAATCGCCGGCAGCACGACAAACACACCGTCCGCGCGAAAAGCGCCATCGGCAGCCAACACATGGATGTGCGGGTTGAAGGTCACCAAATCGCCGAAGGTCTGAACGAACACGATCAACCCCGGACGACCCTCGACCCCGGCGCCGGAATAGGCTTGGAACAGCAATCGCTCCACGATATGGCACAACTTCCCGAGCAATCCGCGCCTTCGGGAAAAGATCGGCCGCAGCATTCGCGGAACGGTGAAGACGTACTGCCGATGAGGTACGGGCGCAAGGATGTTTTCCTCGACCCAATCCCCATAGGCAAGCACGCGCTTCTGGTGGCAGCTCGGGCAGAAATATCGCGCCTTGCACGAAAACGCGAGTAGGTAATCGTGACGGCATTCGGGACAATAAACGCGCGCAAACCCGTGGTGCGGATCGCCGCATTTCAAGAAGCGCTCGATTACGCGCTCTTCGAGCCGCCGCTGCAGGCGTCCCTCGGATCGCAGTTCGGCCAGGTGGCGATCGGCGCACTGGTAGAGAGGGCTCGCGCGCGGCTTGCGCGGGCGATACACGCCGCCTTTGGGCGTCCTTCCCGCCCCTCCCAAAGATTGCTCCCCGCATCCCGACATGATGCGAGCAACGCGGCGACGCTCGCCCCGGTGTCATCGAACCACGTCGATGGCGCACGATCGAGCGCGCTCGGGACGCGCGCGTCAACGCCGGGGAGACGAAGCTCGTTGTACACGAGATAGGTGGCGCTTCCCGGTGATTCCCGTCAGGTAGCGCCCGGCACGTGTTCCGAGTTGACACCAGAAGCGATTGGCCCCGGCCCGCGGCAGCCGTGCCAGGCGACGCCCGCTACGTCAAGACTTTACGCTACCGTACCTTCAGGGCTCGAATGCAGCCACCGCAGGAAAGCGTGACCAGCAGCGCACTCGCGGCAATAGAGGCGGGATCCCGCCATGCCCCTGTACCCGGCTATACGACCTTCTTCTTCCGCAGCTCCTCGATCTCCGCTGCGCCGTAACCCAGCTCCACCATGATTTCCCCAGTGTGCTCGCCGAGTTCGGGCGGCGCAGTCGCGATGGAGGCCGGCGTTCGTGAAAGCCCCACCGCCTGGTTGACGATGCGGATCTCGCCGAGCTTCGCGCTCTTCACGCTCACCGCGGCGCCGATGTGCTTCACTTGCGGGTCGTCGAACACCTTGTCTATGGAATAGATCGGCCCGCACGGAACTTCGGCGGCTGTCAGGACCCCGATCCACTCGCCGGTCGTGCGCGCCGCGAGCGCCTTGTTGATCTCGGCGTTCAGCGCGACGCGGTTCATCGAACGATTCTGCTCGCCCTTGAAATCGGGATTCTCCAGCAAGTCGCTGCGCCCGATGCCCTCGCAAACGCGGCGCCAGATGCTTTCGCCCGTAGCGGCGATGTTGATGTAGCCGTCCTTCGTCTTGTACGCGGAGGTCGGCATGCTGGTCGGGTGGTCGTTGCCCGCCTGCCCGGGAGGCACGCCCGTCATCAGGTAGCGCGCCGCCTGGAAGTCGAGCAGCGCGATCTGCGACATCAGCAGGCTCGACTGTACCCATTGGCCGCGGCCGGACTTTTCGCGCTCGAGGAGCGCCGTCATGACCCCGAGCGCAGCGAAAAGACCCGCCGACAGGTCCGCGATCGCCGTGCCGGCGCGCACCGGGCCCTGGCCCGGCAGCCCCGTGATCGACATGAAGCCGCCCATCCCTTGAGCGATCTGGTCGAATCCCGGCCGGTCGCGGTACGGGCCGTCCTGCCCGAAGCCGGAAATGCTCGCGAGGATGATGCGCGGGTTGACCTTCGCCAGCGACTCGTAATCGATGCCCAGGCGGAACTTCACGTCGGGGCGGTAGTTCTCGACCACCACATCCGCGGTCTTTACCAGCTTCATAAAGACCGCGACGCCCTCCTTGTCCTTGAGGTTGAGCGTGATCGAGCGCTTGTTGCGATGCAGGTTCTGGAAATCCGGGCCGTCCCTCGGGCCGCCCATGGTGTCCTTCTCGACGGCGGGCGGCGTCTCGATCTTGATGACGTCGGCGCCGAAATCGGCGAGCTGCCTCACGCAAGTCGGACCCGCTCGAACGCGCGAAAGGTCGAGGACGCGAAAGCGCGAAAGCGCGGTGGAGGCGGGGACGTGGGGCATGGCGGGGTGCAGGAAAATTGGTCGAGGACTGGCCGCTATAATAGCCTGTTGAAACGGACGAACGAATTCGCCGTTTCAGCTCGGCGCGTTCGATCGGACCTGAGGCCGCTCAACGCGCTGTGCTCATCCGGGGGCGAAATGTCGGTTCGCGATCACGATCTCTCCGAAATCCGCGACGCGGTGGCGAAGCTCTGCGCCACTTTCCCGATGGAGTACTGGCGGGAGACCGATCGCGAGCGGCGCTATCCGACCGAGTTCGTGCGAGCGCTAACCGAGGCCGGCTGGCTCTCCTGCCTCATCCCGGAGGAGTATGGCGGCGCGGGCCTTCCGCTCAGCGCGGCTGCGGCGATCCTCGAAGAGATCCAGAAAAGCGGCGCCAACGGCGCGGCCTGCCACGCGCAGATGTACACCATGGGCACGGTGCTGCGACATTGCAGCGAGGCGCAGAAGAAGAAATACCTGCCGAAGATCGCCAAGGGCGAACTGCGCCTGCAGGCCTTCGGCATCACCGAGCCCTCGGCGGGTACCGACACCTCGTCGATCCGCACCGCCGCGGTCAGGAAAGGCGACCGTTACGTCGTCAACGGGCAGAAAGTCTGGACTTCTCGCGCCGAGCACTCCGACCTGATGCTCTTGCTCGCGCGCACCACGCCGCGGGAGCAGGTGCAGAAAAAAACCGAGGGCATGTCGGTGTTCATCGTCGACATGAAAGCGGCGCTCGGGAAAGGTCTCACCATCCGTCCGATCCGCACCATGATCAACCACGCCACCACGGAGATTTTCATCGACAACCTGGAAGTGCCCGCGGAAAACCTCGTCGGCGAGGAAGGCAAGGGCTTCCGCTACATCTTGGACGGCATGAACGCCGAGCGGATCCTTATCGGCGCCGAATGCATCGGCGACGCGCGCTGGTTCATCGCAAAAGCGACCGCCTACGCGAATGAGCGCGAGGTGTTCGGCCGCCCGATCGGGCAGAACCAGGGCGTGCAGTTCCCGATCGCGCGCGCCTACATGGCAAGCGAAGCCGCGGCGCTCATGGTCGAGCGCGCCGCGGCGCTCTACGATGCAGGCAAACCCTGCGGGCCCGAATCCAACATGGCGAAGCAGCTCGCCGCGGAAGCCTCCTGGCAGGCGGGCGACATGTGCCTGCAGACCCACGGCGGTTTCGGCTTCGCCGAGGAATACGACGTCGAGCGCAAGTTCCGCGAGACGCGGCTCTATCAGATCGCGCCGATTTCGACCAATCTCGTGCTGTGTTATCTTGCCGAGCACGTGCTGCAGCTGCCGCGCTCTTATTAGGATGGGATGAGATTCGCGGCACACGCCGTACCAGAACCAAGGAGGAGACCCCATGGCCAAGGAACGCAAGTCCACGAAAACTAAAGACGAGGAATCCGGACTCGACCGGCGCGCCTTCCTTAAGGGCGCCGCTGCTGCCGGCGCTGCGACCGCCGCGGCGATGACCGCGGCAACGCAGGTCGCTCAAGCCGCCGAGGCCAGGCCCGCAAAGGCGGAAGGCGAGGCCAACATGCGCGGCAACTCCTTTGTTTCCCGCCCCGGCTCGGATTTCATGCTCGACGTGATCAAGACGCTCGACATCGACTACGTCGCCTCCAACCCGGCCTCCAGCTTCCGCAGCCTGCACGAGTCGATCGTCAACTACGGCGGCAACAGGAAGCCCGAGTTCCTCACCTGCATGCACGAGGAATCCTCGGTGGGCATGGCGCACGGCTACGCGAAAGCCTCCGGCAAACCGATGGCGATCCTGGCTCACTCGAGCGTCGGCATGCAGCACGCGGCGATGGCGGTCTACAACGCCTGGGTCGACCGCGTTCCGGTGCTGATGTTCGCCGGCAACAGTGTGAACGCCGCCAAGCGCCGGCCCGGTGTCGAATGGACGCACTGCGTTCAGGATCCCGCGGGACTCGTCCGCGACTTCATCAAATGGGACGACCAGCCGGCGTCGCTGCAGCATTTCGCCGAGTCCACGGTGCGCGCCTACAAGATGATGATGTCGCCGCCACAGGAGCCGGTGATGATCACGCTCGACATCGACCTGCAGGAAGAGCCGATCCACGAGGACAAGCTCTCGATCCCGAAGCTGTCGCTGGCGATGCCGCCTCAGGCCGACGAGCGCGCGCTGCGCGAGGCGGCAAAGATGCTCGTCGCGGCGCAGAACCCGGTCATCGTCGCCGATCGCTGCGCGCGCTCGCAGGAAGGCGTCGATGCGCTGGTGAAACTCGCCGAATCCCTGCAATGCCCGGTCATCTCCACCGGCAACCGCATGAATTTTCCGAGCACGCATTACCTGGAACTCTCCGAAAGCCGGGCTGGGCTGATCCGCAATGCCGATGTGATCCTGATGCTCGAAGTGCAGGACCCGTGGGGCTTCCTGCACAGCCTGGGCGATCCGTGGAAGGACGTGCGGCGCACCGCCAAGCCCGACGTCAAGGTGATCCAGATCTCGTTCGCCGACTTCATGATGAAGTCAAACTACCAGGACTTCCAGCGCTTCCAGCCGGCCGATCTCGCCATCAGCGGCGATGCGCAGACTTCGCTCGCTCCGCTCACCGATGCGATCAAGCGTGAGTTGTCTTCGACACGCGCGGCCGAGCTCGCCGGCAGGGCGGACGGAATGCGCAAGCGGTATCGCGACATGAAGGAGCGCATGAAGACGGCCGCGGCGCTCGGCTGGGACGCGAGCCCGGTGAGCACCTCGCGCCTTTGCGCCGAGGTATGGAACGCGATCAAGAACGAAAACTACTCGCTCGCGGTCTCGGACCGGATCGCCTGGCCGAAGCGGCTGTGGCCGACGACAAAATTCCACAACATGATGGGCGGCTCGGGCGCGGCCGGGGTGGGCTATTCCGCTCCGGGCGCGGTGGGCGTGGCGCTCGCGAACCGCGACAAAGGCATCCTCACCGTGACGCTGCAGCCCGACGGCGACCTGTGCTACGCGCCGGGCGTGCTCTGGACCGCGGCGCATCACAAGATTCCGCTGCTCATCGTGATGTACAACAACCGCGGCTACGTCCAGGAGGTCATGCACCTGCAGCGCATGGCGGGACTGCACCGTCGCGACCCGAAAACCGCGAAGATCGGCACCATGATCTACGACCCGGACGTGGATTTCGCCAAGCTCGCGCAGTCCTTCGGCGTGTGGGGCGAAGGGCCGATCAGCGACCCGAATGCGGTGGGGCCCGCGGTGCAGCGCGCCCTCAAGGTGGTGAAGGGCGGCGCGCCGGCGCTGGTCGACGTCGTCTGCCAGCTGCGCTAGGGAGAGATCCATGCGGATTACCATACTCCTCGCAGCAATGCTGCTCGCGAGCACCAGCGCAGCGCAGGACAAAGCGCCCCCGGGGTCTGCAGAACGCGGAAAGAAGCTCTACGTCGATCTCGCCTGCCATTCCTGCCACGGCACGCATGCCCAGGGTGGCGGGCGCAACTCGGAACCGCCCATCCCTCTGGGTTATCCGTGGGCCGGGTTCCTCCCGCAGATGAGAAAGCCGCGCCAGGACATGCCGGCGTACGAAGAAAAGCTGGTGAGCAACCAGGACGTCGCGGACCTCTACGCCTATTTCGCCTCGATCCGGCCGGCGCCGGCGGCAAAGGACATTCCGCTGCTGAGAAACTTCTGATCCCCCGGCGAACGCTCCTGTGGCACACTACCGGGCTCGAAGAAAGCTGCCCGCAGCGAACGGGAAAATCCATCGAAGGAGGCACCCTGTCATGAGAAATCGTTTCACTGTTTCTGCCGTTCTGCTGGTTCTCGCCGGATTGCTCGCCGGCACCGCGTCGGCGCAGAGCTGGCCCACCAAACCGGTACGCATCATCAACCCGTTCCCGCCGGGCGGCGGCACGGACGTATTTGCGCGGCCGCTCGCGGTCAAGCTCACGCTAAGCCTCGGCCAAAGCGTGCTGATCGAAAACCAGGCGGGCGCGGGCGGCACCGTGGGCGCGACCAACGCCGCCAAGGCGCCAGGGGACGGCTATACCTGGTTCATGGGCGCCGTGCATCACACTATCGCCGAGACGCTGTATACCAAGCTCCCCTACGCCCTGGAACGCGACTTCATCCCGGTGACGGTGGTGGCCTACGTGCCGAACGTCGTGGTCGTGCATCCCAAGCACCCGTTCAAGTCCGTCGACGAGCTCATCGCATTCGCCAAGACCAACCCGGGCAAGCTCAACTACGGTTCGGCCGGAAACGGCACCACGCACCATCTCTCGGTGGAGCTCTTCAAGATGATGACCGGCGTCCAGATGACCCACGTTCCCTACAAGGGCGCGGGGCCGCTTACGCCCGCGCTGCTCGGCGGCGAGGTCGATCTCGCCTTCGACGGCATGGGTACTTCGGCGCCGCACATCAAGGCCGGAAAGCTGCGTCCCCTCGCGGTGACGACGAGGGCGCGCTCCCCCCTGATTCCCGATGTCCCCACCATGCAGGAAGCGGGATTGAAGGGCTACGAAGTGACGACCTGGTACGCGTTGTGGGCGATCAAGGGCACGCCCCGGTCGGCGATCGACCGCATGTATGCTGAAACAGCGAAAGTGTTGCAGGCTCCCGACATCAAGCAGATATGGGAGACGCAGGGCGCGACGCTCGGCGGACAGTCGCCGGCGGAGTTCACCAAGTTCGTGCGCAGCGAAATCGAAAAATGGGGCAAGGTAGTGAAGGACGCAGGCATCAAGATCGACCTCTGACCCCGATCCGACGTCTCGAAAAAAGCCCCGCGCGAGCGGGGCTTTTCATTTACGTTCGCCTTCGAGAAGGAGCCGGATCAGCGAAACGAGCTCTTTCTCTTTCCCGGCGAAGTGATGGTCCGTGCCGAAGACCATCGCCTGGCTCGAGCCGCGCGTGCGCTTGAGCACCGCGGCCCGTTTCTGCGCTCCCTGCAGCACCATGTCCAAGTCCTTCTCCGCGTACACATCGAACACAGGAAAGCTCGTGCGCTTGAGCCCCGTGAACTCGCCGCTCGAGATCGAAAGAGAGACCCAGCCCGAGAGTGGAACCCGCGAGTGCGCGACGATGTAATGATTCGCCATGCGCGAGCCCAGGCTGTGCGACACCAACACGACCCTGCGCTGGTTCTTGCGCCACAAAAAAGACACCGCCGCGGCGAACCGGGCATCGGCTTCCCAGAACAAGACCGGGTAGCGTGCGGCGGGCGCATCCGCGGCGAGGATCGGCATCTGGATCGAGAGCGTGGTGTAGCCTGCATCGGCGAGCCGCGTGCGCAGCTCGCCGATCAGGCCGTAATCGGGGTGCACGCCCAGGCCATGCGCCAGGATAATCGCGGCCTTTGCGTCCTTCACCTCGGTGTGGATGCCGAGGAATTTCTCCGTGCGCGGCGCCTCGAGCCATACCGCTTCGCCCACGACGAGCGCCGGCACGATCTCTTCCGCCCAGCGCTTCTCCCTCGCGTAGTTGGACGGCTGCTGCTGCGCAAGCGCGATGAGCGGCGCGCACAAGGCGGCGGCGAGCAACGCCCGCCATCGAAAAAATCGCATTCCGTTCTCCGTGAACTCTGGCTCCATTCTAGCGTCGCGTACAGGCGCCGAGAAACTTTCGGATAAAATACTCGGGGTAAAAGTTCCCCTCAAGAAGAAAATGCATTCTGTTTTTACATGTTTCATTTCTCCGCGCCGGTCTGTAACCAGGCTTTGAGGGCTTGAATCCATGGCGGGACCACTTTCGCACATCCGCGTCCTCGATCTCTCGCGCGTGCTCGCGGGTCCCTGGGCCGGACAGATCCTCGCCGACCTGGGCGCGGAGGTCTTCAAAGTCGAGCGACCGAAGACGGGGGACGACTCGCGCGCTTTCGGGCCGCCGTGGCTCAAGGACCCGAGCGGCAAGGACACGGCCGAGTCGGCCTATTTCGCCTGCGCCAACCGCGGGAAGAAATCGATCACGGTGAATCTCTCGAGGCCCGAGGGCCAGAAAATCGTGCGCGAGCTCGCGGCGAAATGCGACGTGCTGCTCGAGAACTACAAGTTCGGCGATCTCGATCGCTATGGCCTCGGCTACGGCGATCTGAAGAAGATCAACCCGAAGCTCATCTACTGCTCGGTCACCGGCTTCGGCCAGACCGGGCCCTGGCGCGAGCGGCCCGGCTACGACTTCATGATCCAGGGCATGAGTGGCTTGATGAGCGTCACCGGCGAGCGCGACGAGCTTCCCGGCGGCGGACCGCAGAAGGCGGGAATCCCAATCTCCGACATCATCACCGGCATGTACGCCGCGGTCGCGGTGTGCGCCGCGCTCGCGAGCCGCGCCGAAACCGGAGCCGGCCAGCATCTCGACCTCGCGCTCCTCGATGCGTCGGCGGCCGTGCTCGCCAACCAGGGTGCGAATTTCCTGGCGACGGGCAAGGCGCCCGCGCGCCTGGGCAACGCGCATCCCAACATCGTGCCTTACCAGCCCTTCAGGACGGCCGACGGCGACGTGATCGTCGCCTGCGGCAACGACGGCCAGTTCCGAAAATTCTGTGGGGTGGCGGGCTGCGCGCACCTCGCCGACGATTCGCGCTTTGCCACCAACGGTAAGCGCGTCGAGAACCGCGCCGAACTGACAAGGATTCTCTCCGAGATTGTCGCGAAACGCCCGACGCGGCACTGGGTCGAAACGCTCGAAGCGGCCGGTGTGCCGAACGGCCCGATCAACACGCTCGATCAGGTGTTCCAGGAGCCGCAGGCGATCGCGCGCGGACTGCGGATCGAACTGCCGCATCCGACCGCGGGTACGGTTTCACTGGTGCGCAGCCCGATGCGGTTCTCGGAGACGCCGGTCGAGCACGCGCTTGCTCCGCCGACGCTCGGCCAGCACACCGAGGAAATCCTGGGCGGCGTGCTCAAGCTCGGTGACGCGGAGATCGCCAAGCTGCGCGCCGATGGCGTAGTCTGAGCGGGTTTAAGCATCCCCTCCTTTCTTTAAGGAGAGGTGGCGCGAAGCGCCGGGGTGGTCGATCACCACTGAGACCACCCCGCCGGCTGAGCCGGCACCCCTCCTCATGAGAGGAGGGGAAAAATAGACGGAGGAGTCATGGCCGCCGGGAACCGTTCTGCAATCGTCACCGCCGCCGTCATGGTCGCAGGCTCGCTCGCCTGGGTGATCGGGATCGATCTTGCTGACATGGAGGGCAAGCCCGGTTTCTTCGGCCCGGGTCCGCTGATCGCCGACGCTAATCTGATTCTCGAGATCTTCCTCGTCGCGGGCTTGAGCTACGGATTCCTGCTGGCGCGGCGCGGCAACATCGACGCGCACCAGGTCAACCAGACGACCTGGGTCATCCTCAACATCGGCTTGATCGCGCTCGTAATGGCGGGCTCCATGCAGGACGTAAAGATTTCCAACGCGAGCGATCTCGCCGATTGGCGCGTCGGCGTGAGTTGGCTGCACGCCGGCGTAGGAACGCTTACCGCACTCGCGGGCTTGTGGATCGTGCTGCAGATGAACAACGTGCTCCCGCGCAGCCTGCACGTTTCGTGGTGGAAGAACCTGATGCGCGCTGCGCTCGCCGGCTACTGGCTCACCGCGCTGCTCGGTTTCGCCACGTATTACTTCTGGTACATCGCCTGAGGCTCGCTTTTTCCCTTCCTCATCTTGAGGGTGAGGCGGGGTTTCGAAGGACGCGCCTGCGCGCGTCCGAGCCGCCGAACGCCAGCCACGCTGCAGCGTGGCTGGCCGGAAAGGTGGCGCGAAGCGCCGGGGTGGTCCCTCACGCCCTTGCCGCCAGCCATTCGCGCACGCCCGCCTGCTCCTCGGCGCTCATGTGCAGCCCGCACTTGGTGCGCCGCCACAGCACGTCCTCGGCTTCGCGCGCCCACTCATTCCTGACGAGATACTCGAGCTCGCACTCATACAGGCCGCCTCCGAAATTGCGGCCGAGCCCGCCCTCATCGTGCGCGTCGCCGATGATCTCCCCCGCGAGCGCGCCGTGCCGGCGCAGCAACCGCGCGAGCCAGACTTTCGGCAGCCGCGGAAAGCGCCCGCGGTACTCAAGGAGCAGCCCGCGAAAGCTCTGCCAACCCAGATCACCGCCGGGGAGCGGCTCCCTGTGCGTCCAGGCGGAGTTGCTGGGGGACTTCCCGTAGAGTTTCTCCATCGCTTGCTCGGCGAGCCTGCGGTAAGTGGTGATCTTGCCACCGAACACGGAGAGCACGGGAGCGCCGCCCGTTCCCGATGCTGTATCGAGCAGCAGATGGTAATCGCGCGTCACGGCGGAAGGATTTTCGCTGCCGTCGTCGTACAGCGGGCGCACACCCGAGTAGCTCCACACCACCATGCCGGGGTTGATGGGCTTCGCCGTGTAGCGGCTTGCCGTATCGCAGAGGTAGGCGACCTCCTCTCGCGAAATCCGGGTCCGGTACTCGTCGCGCGAAATTGGAACGTCGGTCGTGCCGACGAGCGTGAATTGCCGCTCGTAGGGAATGAGGAAGATCACGCGGCGGTCCGGGTTCTGCAGGATAAAAGCGTGGTGCTCCTCGTGAATGCGCGGCACCACGATGTGGCTGCCCTTCACCAGGCGCACCGATGCGGAAAGCTTGATCTTGAGCGCCTCGTCGAGCACCTGTCTCACCCAAGGCCCCGCCGCGTTCACGATCGCGCTCGCGCGCAGTTCGCGCCTGCCCTCCGGTTCCCCGTCGAGCGTCGCGATCCACTCGTCGCCCTTGCGCTGCGCAGACACGAACCGGGTGCGCGTGAGGATCGTCGCACCGTGCGCCGCCGCCGAACGCGCGTTGAGCACGACCAGGCGCGCGTCGTCCACCCAGCAGTCGTAGTAGACAAAACCGCGCCCGAACTCCGGTTTCAGGCCCGCGCCATAACCGTTGGGCGTGAGCCTCACGCTCTTCGATCTCGGCAGCGAGCTGGTATTCCCGAAGTTGAGAATGCCGTGCCCGAGGTGGTCGTAGAGAAAGAGCCCGGTGCGGATCATCCACGCGGGCCTCAGGTGCGATTCATGCGGCAGCACGAACTCCAGAGGCCAGACGATATGGGGGGCGATCCGGAGCAGCGTCTCGCGCTCCGCGAGCGCCTCGGCCACGAGGCGGAATTCGAAGTACTCCAAATACCGCAGGCCCCCGTGGATGAGCTTGGTCGAGGCCGACGAGGTGCCCGAAGCGAGGTCGTTCTGCTCGACCAGCAGCACCTTCAGGCCTCGACCGGCGGCGTCGCGCGCGATGCCCGCACCGTTGATGCCGCCGCCGACAATAAGCAGGTCGTAGCGCTCGCTGGATTCCACGAGGGAGTTGCCGCTCCGGGGGTGAAGGACTCGGCGGATTATAAAGTATGCACCGCCGACCAAGCGGCGATCTGTGCCGTGCGGCGTGCGCAGCTCGTGCGGGAGACGGCTCGCCATGCTTTCCAGGTAGGCGTGGTGCTGCGAGAGAGCTTGCCGAGCATCGCCGAGAAGCTGCGCGACGGATCGCCGATCTCGTCGCCCGCGTTCTGCGCCGTGACCAGATGCGCGATGTCGTGCGCTCCACGCCTCTAAGGATCTCGCCGACCTCTTCGGTCTCGCGTCGCCCGGCCGATTCCTTGCGGTCGATGATCAGCGTGGACTCGCTGCCCTCGTCGGATTGCGGTTCGCCCCGCTCGGCGGCGAGGCTCCGCAGCTCTTTCTCGCCAAAAAAGCGGCCGGAAACGCGAGGCCCCGGCCGCCTGAGGAGAGTCCGCCGGGTCAGTAGATCAGTTCGCCCGTCGCGCCGATCATGGAGAGGTCGACAAACCTCGAGCCGTTGTGCTTGGTCGGCGAGAAGTCGACGACGTATCCGCCCATGTCGTAATTGCGCAGTATCTCCAGCCCGCGCGTCACGCCCTGGTCACCAAATACACGAGCCTGATCGCGATCGACCGCACGCCCGCCTGGCCCGTGGACGCGGATCTCAAGATCGCGCTTGGCCTGCGCGAAGGGCTGAGAGCCGCGAGACCCTGACAAGTGCCCGACGTTCTTGTTGCGATTCGCGATCCCTATGTTTTTTGCTGCAAAGCGGCAAGTTGCTATGCCTGCTGCTTTTTTTGAGGCGTCCGGTTGGGGCACGCTTCTTGCGGAGCTTCTAGCATGGTCATGAAAACCCTATACCGCAGGGTCTCCGACCGAGTCCCGCTCGGAATCGAATGCGCGCTGCCATGGATCCCCACTCCGCCATCGCTCGGGCGGCCGGAGGGGACGAGTCTCGCGCGCAAGCTCTCCCTCGCTGTTGTGGCGCTGTTCGTTCTCCTTGGCGGCCGAAGTGCTCGACGAATAGGAAATCTGGGTGGCGCGGCAGGACGGCGCAACGCGCATGACACTCATCACCTGCTACCCGTTCCACGCGGTCCGCGCCGGCGGGCCGCTGCGTTACGTCGTGTTCGCCAACGCGATCGACTGATGGGATAGAACAGAAAACCGCGGCGCCGGGCTACGCAAGGTGCGGGGACTTCTCCTCCCTCTTGCCTTGGGGCCCGGCCGCTTCGGCGAAAGACACCGCCCTGCCGCCTGCGGCGGCACCCCGGGGTGGTCACTCCGCCCTGATCCCCGCCTCGCGGATTACTTTTCCCCACTGATCGTACTCGCGGCGCAGGAATACCGCCGCGTCTTCGGGCGCACCCGAAAGCGGCTCGCCTCCCAAACCCGCGAGGCGCTCGCGGATGTCGGCCGAGTTCATCGCCTTCACCGACTCGACATTCAGCCGCTCGACGATCGCACGCGGCGTAGCCGCGGGCGCGAGCAGCACGTACCAGTTCACCGCGACGAGCGGCGTTCCGGCCTCGGCGGAGGTCGGCACCTCGGGCATCGCCGAGGAGCGCTTCGCATCGAGCACGGCGAATGAGCGCAGCCTGCCATCCTTGACGTAGGGCGCGGCACTCGATGCGGCGACGATAACGACGTTGACCTCGCCGGCGAGGAGCCCCGTGAGCGCAGTGGTCGCGCTCTTATAGGGCACGTGCAGGAGATCGATCCTCGTCATCGACTTCAAAAGCTCCGCTGCGAGATGGTTCGCCGAGCCCACGCCGCCCGAGCCGTAGGTGAGCTTTCCCGGCGCCGCGCGCGCAAGCTCGATCAACCCGGCGAGGTTCTTTGCCTCGACCTTCGGATGCACCACCAGCACGTTGGGAATCGCGGTGAGGAGCGCGATCGCCGCGAAATCGCGCAGCGGGTCGAAACCCGCCTTGGGATTAAGGTGCGGATTGATGACCAGCGGTGGCGCCGCCATGAGCAGCGTGTAGCCGTCCGGCGCGGCCTCGGCCGCCGCGCGGTGCGCGATGTTGCCGCCCGCGCCCAGGCGCTGCTCGGGGAGCACCTGCTGGCCAAGCGCCGGAGCGAGCTTGAGCGCGAGCAGACGCGCCACGGCATCGGTGCCGCCTGCGAAAGGAAGAAGGACACGGATTGGCTTGGTCGGATAAGATTGCGCGGAAGCCGGCGCGACGTGCAGCGCGAGCGCGAGCACTGCGAGAATTGCGGTGCGGAGCAAAGACGTCATCCCGGAAAAGTCGACGGATCTCCATGCTATCACCGCGCCGTTCAGAGCACCGGAGCTTGAGTTTCCAGGAATGAGAGTCTGACCCCCGCTCGAATGGACATCCCAAGCAACTTCCAGCAGCGCCTTCACGCGCTTTCGCCCGCGGTGCTCAAGAGCCTGCGGCGCGGGATCGAAAAAGAAAGCCTGCGCGTCAAGCTCGACGGCGCGCTCGCCCTTACCCCCCACCCGCGCGCGCTCGGCTCGGCGCTGAAACACCCGCACATCACCACCGATTTCAGCGAGGCGCTGATCGAGCTGATCACGGGCGTGCATACCGGCGTCGAGACGTGCCTTGCGGAAATGAAGCACATCCACCAGTTCGTTTATCGCCACATCGGGGAGGAGCTGCTGTGGGGCGCGAGCATGCCCTGCAGCCTGCCCGACGAGAACGCCATCCCGATCGCGCACTACGGAACATCGAACGTCGGCCGGGCGAAGACCGTGTACCGCATCGGGCTCTCGCACCGCTACGGAAAGCGCATGCAGATGATCGCCGGCCTGCACTACAACTTCTCGCTGCCCGAGGCCGCCTGGCCGGCGCTGCTGGGAAAAGACGATCCGAACGAGGCCTACTTCGCGCTGATCCGAAATTTCCGCAGGCACGCCTGGCTACTGCTGTATCTCTTCGGCGCCTCACCCGCGGTGTGCGCCTGCTTCGTCGAGGGCCGCAAGCACGGCCTCGAGCAGCTCGCGCCCGGCACGCTCTACCTGCCGCACGCGACCTCTTTACGCATGGGGCGCCTGGGTTATCTGAGCGAAGCGCAGGACTCGCTTCTGGTGAGCTACAACGACCTCGCGAGCTACACCGCCTCGCTCGACGACGCGCTCACCCAGCCCTACGCGCCCTACGAGGCGATCGGCATCCGCGATGGCCGCGTCGCGGGCGACGGCGTGGACAGTTACAGGCAGCTCGCCACCAGCCTCCTGCAGATCGAAAACGAGTTCTACAGCCCCATCCGCCCCAAGCGCGTCATTCGCCCGGGCGAGCGGCCGCTGCACGCCCTGCGCGAGCGCGGCGTCGAGTATGTCGAAGTCCGCGCCATGGACCTCGATCCCTTCTCGCCCATCGGCATCGCCCCCGGGACGATCCGCTTTCTCAACGTGTTCCTGCTGCGTTGCCTGCTCTACGACAGCCCCCCGGACACGCCCAGGGAGATCGAAGCGGTCGGGCGCAACAAGCAGCTCGTCGCCTCGCGCGGCCGCGAGAGCGGCCTGCGACTGGACCGGTATGGCGAGACGGTGGAGCTGCGCGAATGGGGCGCTCAGTTGCTCGCCGAGTGCGGGCCGATCGCGCGGGCGCTCGACGAAGCGCACGGCGCCGTCAACGAGAAGAGCGCGCACCGCGACGCGCTCGCGGCGGCGGTCTCGGCTTTGGACAATCCCGACTCGCTCCCTTCCGCGCGCATGCTGAGAGAAATGAGCGAGCGCTGCGACAACTCCTACTCGCGCTTCGCCCTCGAGAAATCGCTCGAGCACCGGCGCGCGCTGCAGAGCGAGCCCCTGCCCGCCGAAGTGGAGGCGCGCTTTACGAGCCTCGCGGAAAGGTCGATCAGGATGCAACGCGAGATCGAGGCGGCGGACAAGATCCCCTTTGAAACCTTCCGGCAGCGATACCTGTCGCACGAGTCGCTGCGGATTTGACGCCCAGAGGTTTTCCCCTCCTCAGGCAAGGCCCTCCACGATCCGCATGTCGCGCTTCACCGTGTCGCCCAAAGCCTTGAGCGCCTCCTGGTAGGCCGGGCTATCGTGCGCGGCCATTGCCTGCTGCACGCTGTCGAACTCGATGAGCACCGTGCGCTGGTTGATCCCCTGCTCGTAGACCTTCGCCGGGTTGCCGCGCGCGAGATAGCGGGCGCCCGCGGCCTGAAGCGCCGGCCCGGCAAGCTTCGCGTAAGCGGCGAGCGCGTCAGGGTTCTTGATCGAGTGGTAGCAGACTACCCAGTAGGCTTTTGCCATCGTTCCTTCCTTTCGTCATTGGACCTTCATTTTCCTGCCGCGGGCTGCGCCCCGACCTCCCAGTATCCCACCCCCATTCCCATGATGCTGCGGAAAAGCGGCTCGTATACGAGAAACTCCGGGCGCACCGCGCCGAGCGCGCCGAGCAGCACGATCCACTGGCGCAGCTCGCCCTCGCCGTGCTCGATCAGTTCGCGCGAGGTAAGCGCCGCCAGGCGCTCGCCTTCGCCCGAGCGCATCCACGCGACGATCTTGCGGTCGAACTCCACGCTGATGTCGCCCACGTAGCGCGGCCCGAGGTGGTGCGCCCACGGGTGCGAAGGCGAAAAGTGCGACAGGCCCCCGGACGCGCACAGAACGATGCGGCGATCGGCGAGATCGCGCTCGATCACGCGCCCGAGCGCCTGCCCGAAGGCGTAGCAGCGCGCGGCCGGAGGCGCCGGCGGATGCACCGCGTTGATGAACATCGGCACGACCGGAATGCCGGTTTCGCGCACCAGGTACAGGATCGGTTCGGTGTGAGCGTGCGAGAGGAGCTTCCCGTCCTTGAACGCGGTGGACCAGCCGACGTCGAAGCCCTCTTCCAGACAGCCCTCGAGCAATTTCTTTGCGATCTCCGGGTGATTGGCGATCGTGGCTGTTTGCTTGCGATCCCAGTCATCGGCGAGGTAGTCCCCGCCCGTATACACGAGAAGCTGCGGCATCGCCTCGGCGCTGAAGTTCTCGAGCTGGTCGTCGCCGATGAGCACCACGGCGTCGGCCTTGGATCGCGCCAGGCGCTCGCGGATCTTCGCGTGCGCATCGCGGATGGGCGCGTAGCGAGCGCGATTGTCCTCCAGCGTCTCGGCCTGCGCCTGCGCCGTGTCCGGCGCGAGCCACCCGGTCTTCTTCGCGACGTTCGCCTTGGAACGCTCGCGGCGCTTGTCCCAGGTCTCGGGCTCCTGGAAGGTGTAGGCGTGCGAGGTGGCGAAGGCGGCGACGACGGGCATGCGCAATCATAACCGAGGGAGAATGCGCCCCGAGCACAAGCACCGCACGCAAAGGGATTCCTCGGGCCACGCCCTCGCAATGACAGGCCACGGTTGTCATCCCGAGCGCGAGCGAGGGATCTCCTCCGCGCTGCACGCTGCGATTGCTACGACGCGCGCTTCAGCACCGCGAGAAGATTAAGGCAGATCAGGTGAACGATGCGCTTCTTTTCCGTGCTCAACCGCTTGCGCCTGAGCTGATTGCAGAGCACGCGCGCCAGAGCGAGCTCCGGCGCGAGCCTGCGCTTCGCCGGACGGCCCCTGAACACGGGTTTCCCTGTAAACAAGCTGCCGGATTCGCCGGCCGAGCCCATGAAGCCCGCCCCGCCCGCCCGCGGCGGGCGATCTGCGGCTTTGAGCGTTCTCACGCACCCCGCCGCAGGCAGGTTTCAATGAACTGCGTGAACTGATGGGAAAATTCGATATAGCCATCGTCGATCGCCTTAAGCGCGATTCTCTCGAACGGCTCCTGCCGGTCGATCGCCTGTGCCGTATCGCTCTGTGCGGGCAGCATCCGGCGAAATTCCGAAATCATCTCTTCCAGACTCGAGACCCTCTCTCCCATGGTGTCCTCCTCCACGAAACTCACGCCGTGAGGAGATCATGAGCAAACCCCGTGCCGGGGCTGGTTCGATTGTGTGAACGAATTGGCGCCGGGACTGCGATCGCGGCGGGGCGGTCCTTAGCGGGGGACCGAAAAGTCAGGGCGTCCGGTCATTGCGCTCGATCCGAAACTCCCCTTCGATGACCTCCGAGCCGCCGCCCGATCCCGGCGGGCGCTTGCGCGGCAGCACGCGCCGCGCCGCGGCGTAGAGAAAGAAGCCGAGAGCTGCAATGAGAGCGAGCCACAACATCACGAACAAGGCGACCAGACCCACCGCAACGAAGCCCAGGGTCACGAGCGCGCCCAGAAGGACTTTGCGGATTTCAGCGAGCCGGAACATGGGAGGCGGCGAGGGTCATGGCCGATCTGTCGCTCGATTCTAACCGGACACGAGAGGTCGAAGCCACCGCACGCACACCGCCATCCTGAGCGCAGCGAAGGATCGCTCTCCGGCCTGAGGTCGCCTAGCCGCGCAGCATTTCCAGCAAGCTCGGGCCGTAGCGGTCCAGCTTCTTTGCGCCGATGCCGGAAATGCCCGAGAGCGCAGCCAGATCCCGGGGCCGCGCCGCCGCGATCGCCGCGAGCGTGCTGTCGTGAAAGATCACGTACGCGGGCACCGATTGCTCGCGCGCCTGCTCGCTGCGCCAGGTCTTGAGCCGCGCGAGCAGGCGCTCATCGACCTGGGGTCGCGCGCCCGGATTCCCGTCCAGCCACGCATCGGGGTTCGCGCCGGGCGGTGTGTCCTGCCACCCGCCGCGCCTGCGCGCCTTTGCCGCCCCCGCCTTGCCTTTGCGCACCGGCTCGGGGCTCGCGCGCCGCATCTCCACGCTTTGCTCGCCTTTCAACACCGCGCGGCTCGCTTCGGTGAGGCGCAGCGCGCCGAACGATTCGTGATCGGGCCGCGCCAGACCGAGCGCCACGAGCTGGCGGAACACGCTGCGCCAAGTGCGCTCGTCCAGATCGGCGCCGATCCCGAAGATGCTCAATTTGTCGTGATCCCACTGCGACGCGCGCTCGGTGGCGCGGCCTCTGAGCACGTCGATGAGATGCACCGCGCCGAAACGCTGCCCGGTGCGATAGATGCAGGAGAGCGCCTTCCTCGCCGCATCGGTCGCATCCCAGGTCCGCGGCGGATCGATGCAGGTGTCGCAATTGCCGCAGGGCGTACCGGGTTTTCCGTCCAGATACTCGCCGAAATAATCGAGCAGGCGCACGCGCCGGCAGCCGGCAGCTTCGCATAGCCCGAGCAGCGCCTCCAGCTTGGCGAACGAAATGCGCCGGAATTCCTCGTTGCCCTCGGACTGATCGATCATTCGCCGCAGCTGCACGACGTCGCCGAGGCCATAGGTCATCCACGCGTCTGCCGGTTCCCCGTCGCGGCCGGCGCGGCCGGTTTCCTGGTAATAGCCCTCGATGCTTTTGGGCAGATCGAGGTGCGCGACGAAGCGCACGTCGGGCTTGTCGATGCCCATGCCGAAAGCGATGGTCGCGACGATCACCACGCCGTCCTCGCGCTGGAAGCGGGCCTGGTGCTCGGCGCGCGCGTCCGCCTCCATGCCCGCGTGATAGGGCAGCGCGCGCACGCCCTGCGAGGCGAGCCACGCCGCGGTTTCGTCCACTTTCTTGCGTGACAGGCAATAGACGATGCCCGCTTGGTTCGCATGCTCTTCGCGGATGAAGCGCAAGAGCTGAATACGCGCATCCTCCTTGTCGACGATGGTGTAGCGGATGTTCGGCCGGTCGAAGCTGGCGATGAACACGCGCGCCTCCTCCAGCGCCAGGCGCCGGATGATTTCGGAGCGCGTTTGCGGATCGGCGGTCGCGGTGAGCGCGATGCGCGGCACCTCGGGGAAGCGCTCGTGCAGGAGCGAGAGCTGCAGATACTCGGGCCGGAAGTCATGCCCCCATTGCGACACGCAATGCGCTTCGTCGATGGCGAAGAGAGCGAGCTTGGTCTTCTCCAGCGCATCGAGCATGCGGGGCATGACCAGCCGCTCCGGCGCGACGTACAGGAGGTCGAGCTCTCCCGCGCACAACGCGCGCTCGGTCTCCCGCACCTCGCCCGCGTCCAGCGTGGAATTCAGGAACGCCGCGCGCACGCCCAGTTGCGCCAGCGCCGCAACCTGGTCCTGCATCAGCGCGATCAGCGGCGACACCACCAGCGCCGTGCCCTCGCGCAGCAGCGCGGGCAGCTGATAGCACAGCGACTTGCCCCCGCCCGTTGGCATCAGCACCAGCGCATCGCCGCCCGCGGTGAGGTGAGCAACGATGTCCTCTTGCGCGCCGCGAAAGGCGGCGTGGCCGAAGACCGTGTTGAGCAGATGCAGGGAGCGGTCGCCGGAGTGAGCGTCCCGGTTGGTTTTCGCCGTCATCGCAAATTCTTATAGCTTATCTCAACTACGCCGTCATCCTGAGCGCAGCGAAGGATCTGCTTTTTCGAGTCCCTCCGGCGTCACGATGCGAAACGGCGTCTCTCGCCGCGCCAGATCCAGCAGCGCCCGGTCCTTGGTGACGAGAAACCCCGCGCCCGCGGCGAGCGCCGCCTCCAGGAACTTCTGATCGTCCGGGTCGCGGCAGGCGGGCAGGCGCGCGCGCTTCGCTTCCGGCGCCGTCGAATCGATCCTGCGCGCCACGCGCCGGCACTCGGCGATGCAAGCCACGATGTCGACCGTGCGCTTTCCCAGGTCGTACCCGAGCGCCCGCTCCAGCTCCGCTTCGCAGGCCGCGTCGATGAAGACCTGCGCGCGGTCCGCGGCGACCGCGGCCTTGATCGGCGCGATCGACGGATCGTCGAAGACCAGCCAGTCGAGCCAGACGTTGGTGTCGAGGATGAGGCGAAGCGGCGCGCGCACACTCAAGTCCCGATCATCACCAACTCCGGCGCCCGGCCTTTCTCCACGAACACGATCGCGTTCTGCCCGAACGCCCGCCCTACCGCCTCGGCGTCCGGGCGCGGGATCCCGATCACCAGCACGCTGCGCTCAGGCGTCCAGCGTTTTTGCAGATCGCGCCCTTCGCCCTCGAAACAGCGGTATGCCGAGAGCGATTGAACCAGGGCGGCGTTGGCGATTTCGTTCTTCCATGCGCTCATCGCCTCGCCGTGCGGGTTGGCCGCGGTGATATAGGCCGCGGTGGCCGCGCCCTCGGCATCGAGCAGCTCGTCCAGGTCCGGATTCGGCTCGCCGATGCGCAGCACCAGCTCGGGCGTGCCGAAGACGACGTACAGCGCCTTTTCGTAGGCTGCGATCAGTTCGGGGCTTGTCATCCTGAGCGCAGCGAAGGATCTGCTCTTATCGTGAATCTACCGCTTTCCGCCCACCTCTCCCTTCTCGATCAGCCGCGCGAGATCGTCCGCGCCGCCGACCAGCACGCCCTTCACGAACACCATGGGAAAGGTCGGCCAGCCGGTCCACAGCTTGAGCGCGAGGCGGCGGTGCCACTCGCCGAGATAGCTGCCGTACTCGAGATACTTGTAGGCGAGACCGGCGGCATCGAGCGCCTTCCTCGCCTTCTTCGGAAACGGGTTCTGCCGCATGCCCACCACGACGATGTCGTTCGCGGCCACCGCCGCCTGGACCTCTTTGAGGATGTCGGCCTGGTAATTCGCGATCTTCTCGCGCACGGCGGGATGGATCTTCGCTTCGGGGAGGATGGTGCGGGGCATGGGGTCTTCCTCGTTCTGTCTCTTCAACCGAATAGGCGCTGCAGCAACTCTTCGCGCGTGATTTTGAGGAATCGCGTGGTAAGGCGGACGTGGCTGCCGGTCTGGCGCGTCACCTGGTAGCCGACTTTCGAAAGCGCCTTGGCGAGCGCGGCTCCCGAGAGGTCGCGCGGGACTTTCACGCAGCGATGACTTCGTCCCGCACGAAATGCAGGCGGATCAGCCGAGGCTGAGTCCCGTCCTCGAAATGGCAGCGCACCGCGTCCCGCACCCTGTCGTGAAGCTCGGGCATGGTGGCAGCTTGCGTGAAGATGGACTCGCCAACCGCACGCGCCGCCAAGCCTCCGTCCGGAGCGTCTTCCACTACGAAGATGATCTCATCCATAGGCGCGGATTCTAGCGCGCCTCGTGGCCGGTCGTCTTGGGAAAGCGCTGTCCTGTCACCGGGCTTCATACAGGGTCTTCAGATCGGGAAGGATCGTTTTCCGGCGGAAAGGATTGCGCAGGATCTCCGGGCTGGCGAACTCGACCTTGCGGTGGTCGAACAACGCGGAGAAGTCGTCCTGCATCGCCGGATAGTCCCAGAGGGAAGTCTTGCTCGCCGGATCGAACTCCAGCATCAGATCGACATCGCTCTCCGGATTCATCTCCCCGCGCGCGGCCGAACCGAAGACGCTTAGCTTCTTCACGCCGTATTTGCGGCACAGTGCCGCGATTTCCTTCTTCGGGATGCGCAGCCTGGCCGGCCGTGCGCTGACGGCGTATTCCGCCCGCGGCTGTTGCAGCGCCGGCGCAGCCGGGCCGACGGAAAGGACCTTCGCCACGATGCTGCGCAGCTCCTCGAAGATGGGCGAGCCGCGATTGGCCTGGTAGTGCTTCTGGTTGCCGACCCGGCTGACCGTCACCAGGCCTGCCGCGGCAAGGCCCTCGAGCTCGCGCTGCACCCCGCCCACCCCCGCGCGCGCGGCGCGTACGATCTCGTTCGCGTAGAAACTGCGCTCGGAATGGCCGAACAAGAGGCCCAGCACGCGCCGCTGGGCTTTCGAGAACAGCGCGTCGGATAGCGCCGAAAGCTTCATACCCATAGTGGGAATGATAGATCCCAATATGGGTTCTTGCAACACCGGGTCACCGGCGAGGGAAAACCTGCCTGTTTCCCGCCTACCAGTGGTCAGGGAATCGTGCGGGCACGATGCGGTTGTCGAAGAGTCCCTCGACAGTCTTTCGGTCCCACGTTTTCAATCGCCCGTCACTGGCGTACTATTCGCCGTATGACTCTCAAGCAGTCCAACCGCCACCTCCGATCGGCTGCGACCCGTAAGGCGGCCTTGCGCATCTCGGCGCAGACTTCCTCTGCGGTCGAAGGCATCCGCGCACCCTTCGCCAAGGGCAAGCGCGGCGATTCGCCCGCCAGCACGGAAGCTTTCATCGCCCATTGGAAGCGTCGCGCCGCCGCGAACGCTCGATAACGCGAGCAAACACGCCGGTCAACGCGGCGTAGTCGCGGTCCATTGCCGCATGAATGCCCGCGATGTAAGCGCGCCTGCCGCGCCCTGATAATGGGCTGAAGTCCAGAGGTGGTAGCCGCGCGAACCCGGTTCGAATTCGGCCTCGGGGCCCGTGGCTTCGTACTTGCGGCTCACGCCCAACCGCCCGCCAGGGGATCGATCTGCGCTTTGGGGAGGATCTGGCGGGACATTGGGGTTACCACCTTGAGGACGACAACGGATCCCCAGTATAAAGGCGGACCGGTGCGCACGAAGATGCGCTACCCTGCACGCCGCGATGACTCCCGCTGCCCCAGCTGACATACAAGACGGAATCGCCCGCACGATTTCTCGCGAAGACATGGCGAAGCTGCCCATTCGCCGCTACGAGGGCAGGGTGTGTGTCGTGACGACACCCGAGGATCTGGAAGAGGCGCGCTCGGACCTGCGCTCGGAGAGCGTCGTCGGCCTGGATACCGAGACGCGGCCGGCTTTCAAAAAAGGCGAGAGCCATCTGCCGTGCCTGGTGCAGGTCGCCGCGGCCCGCGCGGTGTACCTGTTCCAGCTGCGCCGCACCGAGGTCTTCCCGGTTCTCGAGGAGCTCCTCGCCGATCCGCGCATCGTCAAGGCCGGCGTGTCGCTCAAGGACGATATGCGCGCGCTGAAGCGAGTGTTCGCCTTCGAGGAGCAGAGCCTGCTCGACCTCGGCACCGCCGCGCGCGCGAGCGGCTCAGGCCAGACCGGCGTTCGCAACCTCGCCGGGATTTTCCTGGACTTCCGCATCCCCAAAGGCACCAGCACCTCGAACTGGGCCGCGCCACATCTCAACGCGAAGCAGATCGCCTACGCCGCCACCGACGCCTGGATCTGCCGCGAGCTGTTCCTGCGGTTCCAGAGCCTGGGACTGCTGCGTGACGAACCGGCCGAAGGCAGCCCGCGGCGCGGTTAGCCGATGCCGAGCACAGCCTTGATGCTCTTCATCAGAACATCCTGTTTGAACGGCTTGGTGATGTAGCCGTTCGCGTCGGCGGCAAGAGCGCGCATGACATCTTCCCGGGCCGACAACGCCGTGACCATGATGACGGGGATTGCTTTCAGCGCCGGGTGGCCGCGCAGGCGCTGGAGAATGTCGAAGCCGCTCGCGCCGGACAGCATCCCATCGAGCAGAATCAGGTCCGGAAGCGGGGGCTTGCGCAACTCCGCCGCGGCCTCATCGCGGTTGGCGGCCACGCGGGGAGCGAAACCTTCCAGCTCGAGAAACTTCCGCATGGTGTATGACAGCGCCGGTTCGTCCTCGACGATGAGCACGGAGTAGGCGCCTCCGGAGGTGGGCTTCACGGCCGAGCGCGCCTGGCGTGCAATGCGCACGGCGTAGCCCTGCTCTTTCATCAGAGCCATGGTGCTCTGGGCTTCCTGCATCCTGAGGGCGAAGTCCTCTTCCCGCTGCTCCCTGGCGGCTGCCGGATCGGGCGCCATATAGGAGGAGAAATCGAGCGAGCCGAGATCGCCGCTCTCGGCGGGCTCGGCGGACTTCAGCGGCCGTATGAAACCCTTCTGCTGAAGATCGAGAACGATCCTGCCGAGAAGCGCCTCCGGCACGTCCTTGAGGTTCTTCGCGATCTGCCCGAAGCTGAGCTTGCCCTCGGCGAGCACCAGGAAGCGCAGCGCGTCGGCGAAAAGCGTCGTCGAACCGCCCTTCAGCTGCTGCCGGCCGGCCTCGCTGACCTCGTAGAGCGTGTCGGGATTGGGAGAGGGAGGCGCGTTCATGGAGCTGAAGCCCGGGGGCCAAGTCTTCGCGTTGCGCGGCGCATGAAATCGCGCTCTCTGGAATATGCCGTCACCGCTTCGGCCGGCCGCGCGGGCGGTGGCGGCTTCGCGCCTCGGGCGTGACCGCGTAGCCTGCCGGCGGCTCTTCGGCTGCGAGCGTGAACGGGCTGCGCACCGTCACACCGCCGAACACGGCGCCATCCTGGAGATCCTCGGTCAGGAGCAGCGCGCAGTCCTGCAGCTGCGCCGCGCCGACCACCAGGCTGTCCCACCAGGAAAGACGCCAGCGCTGCTCGATCTCGTGCGCGCGCTTCAGCAGCGCCGCGTCGACCGGCTGCGGCGCCCAGGCGAGCAACTCGTTGACGTAGTCCCACGCCCGTTCCGGCGGAAACCGCGGCGTCAGTTTGCGTGTCGCGACGGCGTAGTACTCGGAGAGGACCTGGATGCCGGTGCGTCCGAGGCGCTCCTGCCATAAGGCGTCGATCCACTGCCTGGCGCGGGCCTGCTTCGACGGGTCCCGCGGATCGTGCGCGTAGACGAAGACGTTAGCGTCGACGAAACACGGGCCGGTCATACAGCTCCTCGCGCTTCGGGTAGCGCTGCGGCGGCCCCGTGAGCGGAAACGGTTTCAGTGCGAAATAGCGCTTCATCGCCGCGTCGTACTCGCGCGACTCGCGCATGTGCTCGCGCAGCACCTCGCCGACGAAACGCGATACGCTCAGGTTGCGCTGCGCCGCATGCACGCGCGTCCAAGCGGCGGTTTCGCGGTCGAGGGTGATGGTGACGTTCTTCATCGGCGTTTCCCCGCGTTTTTTCGCGGAAAATAATATTACACGGGCTTCGTGTATTTATGCAATTGCGCCGGCGCGCGCCTCCCGGGCGGCTTCGAGCGTATCGCGTACCGCTTGCGCGGCTGCCGCAGCACCTTCGGGGCCGGGAGAGCATCCGCGAGCAGCGCTTCGGCGATCGAGCGCGGCGAATGGATCGTCACGCCGTGAATCGCCTTGCCGTAGAGACGGCCGAAATGCGTGCGATCGCCCGTGACCAGGGCTTCGCAAGCATGACGGATCGCCGCGGCGAGCACCGGCCGGTCCTTTTCCGGGAGCGGCAACGCGTCTTCGAGCGCGGGATCGGGCGCATGAATCGGTCCGGTGCGCAGGCGCGAGAGCAGCGCGTCGAGGAGAGGCAGGCCGTCGGGGAATTTCGCGGCGAGATTGCGGCGCGCTTCCTCCGCGACAAATCCGTCCGCCCAGCATTCGTGTCCGGTCTCGATGAGCAGGTCCAGCAGCCGCCTCACCGCCCCGTCGGATTTGGCGGCCGAAAAAAGGACGTTCGCGTCGAGGAAAATCCGCATCGGCCGGCGATTCAGCGCGCGGTTTTCTTTCTCCGCGTCAGGACCTTCTCCAGATCGGCCTCGCCTTGGTCGAACTCGCCGATCCGCTCTTCGCTGTAGACCTCGACCGGGAGCGTCACCGCAGGACGCAGAAGCAGGCCCTCGGGCGTCGTCTCGGCGATGAGATGATCGTCGGGCTTGAGGCCGAGCGCGGCGCGGAGTTTCGCCGGCAGCGTTACGACGCCGCGGCTGGTGACGGTGAGAGTCGCCTTCATTGCCGCAGGTTAGCAGAAATGCAGTAATTCGGCAAAACGCCGCGGCAGTCTGGCCTTCCAGACGTCCTCGCTCCCTCTCCTGGCCTTCCCGGTTGTCGCCGAGCTGCTGCGGATAAATGCGCACCCCTGCACGCGGCCAGCCGTGCTCAGCGCCCGGGGAGCGGCGCGCCGCAATCCCGGCAATAGCGCGCCGACGCGGCGTGGTTCGCGCTTGCGCAGGCGTCGCAGCGCCGCGGCCCCTCCTCCGGCTCCTTCAGGCGCTGCCGGGTGATCTCGGCGGTGACGATGCCGGTCGGCACCGCGAGGACGCCCCAGCCGAGCAGCATGATGAAGCTCGCGATCGTGCGGCCGAGACCGGTCTTCGGAACGATGTCGCCGTAGCCCACCGTGCTCATGGTCGAGATCGCCCAGTAGACGCCGACCGGAATGCTGGTGAAGCCGTTCTTCGGCCCCTCGACCACATACATCACCGTGCCGAGCACGAACACGACGATCGCCACCGTGCCGAGGAACACCAGGATCCTGCGCTTGCTCGCGGCGAGCGCCGCGCCGAGCGAGCGGTACTCGCGCATGTAGGCGGTGAGCTTGAGGATCCGGAAAACCCGCAACACGCGCAGCAGCCGCACGTCCATCAGCGCCCGCAGCCCCGGGAAGAAGAACGCGAGGTAAGTGGGCAGTATCGCCAGCAGATCGACCACACCGAAGAAGCTCTTCGCATAATGCGCCGGCCTCTCGACGCAGGCGAGCCGCGCCAGGTACTCGACGGTGAAGAGCAGCGTGAAGCCCCACTCGAGCGCGAGGAACAGGCGCGGGTAGCGCCCGCCGATGCTCTGCATGCTGTCGAGCATCACCACCGCCACGCTCGCGAAAATCGCGAAAATCAGCGCGACGTCGAACGCCTTGCCGGCGCGCGTGTTCGACTCGAAAATCACCACGAAGAACGTGCGCCGCCAGCCGCGCCGCGGCCGGCCGAAGCTCGCCGCTTCGGGGGAGTCGCCGGATTCCGGGGTGGGGGAGGGATGCGCGGTCATGCGAGCGCCAGCTTAGCCGCGTTCGGGAGCGGCGTTCAAGCGCCTACTGCTATAACTGCAGCGGTATCGGCTTCTCCGCCGAAAGCGTCATCCAGCCGCGCGCGATGCGGTAGAGCACCCACAGGCCCGTCAGCACCCACACCACCACCGCGACCGGAATCCCGATCACCGTCACGAACGCCACCCCGCCCACGAGCAGCCACAGGAGCGCGTACCAGAACGTGCGGATCTGCCAGCCGAAATGCGAATCGAGCCAGGAGCCGCGCGCCTCCGCGCGCTTCGCGTAATTCAGAATCACCGCGATGATCGACGGCCAGCCGGTGAGGAAGGCCGTGAGGATAAATGCCGGGCTCATCAAACCGGTGAAGGCGCTGAACGCGTGCAGCGCATAAATCACGTGGGTGAGCGTGATCAGGCCTTCGGTGGGACGAGGGGCAGTGGGGTCAGAGGAAGGATCGGAAAGGGGCACGTGCTAGATTCGTACTAGAGTGATCTGCAGTATATCGTTGTATATCGTTGTGTATAGATAGATGTTGCATAATGCACTAGTGTGGCTTACATTACTGTTGTTTATGAAAGTCCCTCAGTTGGCGCCGCAGTGAAGGAAGATCAAGAATGAAGGGCGGCCAATATACGGTTTCGGAGGTTTCAAAAATCCTTCATGTGACGGAAGAAACCGTGCGCCGTTACATACGCGAACGCAAGCTCCCGGCCGAAAAGAAGAAATCAGTCGGGCTCAAGAAGGTCTGGCAGGTTTCTCAGGATGATTTGCGTAAATTCCAGGAAGAATAAGTGGAACCGCGCGACAGACTTCGCGGCCTAAAGAGGGCGATATAATGCTGACTTTCCCCTCTCCTCTCTCAGTGCCTTAAGTGGCAATCGAAGACACAAATCGATTCGGGGAACTTAAGGACATCACAAAGGAGCGAGATAATGCCGACTAACCGAGATCGCCTGCACCGCCTCATCGAAAAGCTCTGCATCATAGAGGGCGATTTCGTCCTAAGTAACGGGGTCAAGTCTCGGTACTACTTCGATTGCAAGACCGTCACGCTTGACGGCGAGGGGCTAACTCTCATCGGTCAGGAGCTCCTCAAGGAAATCGAAAAGCTCCCCGTAAAGCCCACGGCTATCGGTGGTCTGACGATGGGGGCCGACTTCATCACCGCAGCCGTAATTATGTTGTCGCACCAAACCGGCGGGAAAGTACTCCATGGTTCCATTGCTCGTAAGGAGCCGAAGAAGCACGGGACTCGCCGGAGAATTGAAAACGAGCTTCCTTCCGGAACAAAGATCGTTGTGGTTGATGATGTGATTACCACTGGGTCGTCAACCCTGAAGGCGTGCCAAGAATTTGAAGGGGCTGGCTACAAGATCGTCGGTATCTTGGCTGTCGTCGATAGGGAGGAAGGCGGAAAGAAAACGCTTGAGGAGAAGTACAAGCACGTCAGGATTCTCTTCAAGACCTCCGATTTCCCCAAGTTGGCATCTCATCTAGCGGAAAATGGTGCCGAGCGAGCGGTTGCTTAGTATTCTCGCGGAGCCGTTTTCCTACAATTACCTCAACGACATAGAGAAAACGCTCGCTGTTCTCCCACTGCTTAATCCAAACCAGCGGGTGGCGGTGTATGTCGTTCAAAGAACGTGTGTCCAGCTCTGCGGTTTGTTGGACAGCATTGAGCCAACTGTGGAGAGACACAGGGCCATCGAGAAACATGTCTCGCGGCCCCTGGAGTCTGTAGTTCGTTCAATAGCCAAATTCAAGGACGTCTCTTTCGAGCAGTTAGCATCGCTCATACAAGGATCGGAAGCCGCTAGGATTTTGACTTAGATGCAACGACTGCCCGGCTACGCTCCTGTCAAAGGACTCAAGTTCGAATGAAGATTCAGTTCAACTTGGCGGAAAAATCGGCGCCCGAGCGGTTTCTCGGCACGCGCATTCGCGCGTCCGCCCTGCGCGAAGATCTGGAACCGCTGCTTGCGAAGCATGCGGAAGTAACTCTGGATTTCGGCGGCGTCGAAGCGACACAATCCTTCATCGACGAGCTGATCGGCGTGCTGGTGATCGAGCGTGGACCTGAAATTCTCGAGCAGTTGGTGTTCCGGTCTTGCTCCGACGACGTCAAGGCCATCATCAATTTCGTCCTGAGCGATCGCATCGAGCAATACCGTCAGCGCGTTCCAGCGCACTAGCTTTTCTGCCGTTGGGTAAGGGGCTGGCTGAGTCTACTCGGTCTCAAAGCCTTGATTGGAAAACTTTAGCGTGCGCGCGTTTTCTGTGACCGTCCGGACAACGTTCTCCGGAACACCACCCGGAATCTCCGCGTGAATATCAAGCGTTACCGTCACCTCTGCCCCGACAAGTCCCGAAAGATGCGCAATTACTTCATCAGCAATTCGGCCCGCGTCGCGCCCAGTACGCGTCGGATCGAGCACGACGGTTCCATGAAAGCGCCGCGGCTTGGGCGCAGTAGCCGGGCCTACCGGCGTGGGTACCGCGCCTCCTGGTCTTTGCGTTGTAGTGGTTGTGCCGCTCCCTGTCGTTACCGCCGCGGCCGCCTTTGCTTCTGCATCGAGCTGCACGCGCGCCACCGGCGGTTTAACCAGCACGCCCGAATCCGCGTCCGAGATCGCGATTTGTTGTACTGCGCGCAAGCCGCGATAACGTCCAACGGCTTCGTCGTATCCGTCGGCATAGGCAAACCCATCTTGCTCCCACGTAAGCAAGCTGATGCCTTGCCGCACTGCGTCGACGAGGACTGCCGAACTCTGCAGCCGCGGGAGGTACAGGTAACGCGCGAAGTCCTCCACCAACTGACGGATCGCGACATGGTCTCCGCGCCACAGCGGGATCTTGTCCAAATCCATACGAAGGCGTGATGCGGCAAAGCTTGTGATCAGTAACTCGTCGCCCTTTAGCTTCTTGCTTGCGCGCACCGCGAGCGCGTCGCCTCCAGAAAGCCGCACTGCCTGCCACTTGATCGCGTCTTGCGGTTTCTCCTGCATGGGCACCAGTAGCCACTGGTAGGTCTCCGGCAGCCGTGCCGTGACCGCGCCAACCGCAGCCTTGATCTGCGTTTCGGCCTGCTTTACCTGTTGAGGGTCGAGGTTGAGCTGATCCTTGGTGTCCAGGATCGACTCCCAGGCGAGATACTTTCGGGTTGCTTCATCCAGGTCCTGCAGGCGGGTCTTGTCCGCCGCGAGAAAGACGAGCGTGTTGCGGTAAAGGCGAGGCGTGTTGCCACGGGATTCAAGGATCTTCCTCGCGGCCGTTTCGGCAGCGTTGTCCGAATCCTTGCTGTAAGCATGGTCGACCCCGAGCACCACCAAGCGTGCATCCAAATCGTCGGGCACGTCCTGCCCCGATTGCGGCATGGCGTGGATGCGGCTGAAATCACCCTTTTCGCGCAGGTCATCGCGCAGGCGCCGGTCGAGTTCGTGTACGACCTTGTCGGGCTCGCGCTTGTATTGCTCGGCGCGGTCCTCCGCCAGCTTGGTGACCGTCGGCTGCGTCGAGTACCAGTAGCGCACGCCGTCCTGGTAGAGATAGGTAGCGGCACCGGCGAGTCTGCGCAGCGCATCGCCGAACACCGCAGGCGACTCGCCCGGCATCACACAACCCAGCTTCACGCGCCGGTCCTCGAGGCCACGGTGCGCCGCTTGCGTGAGAGGGGCCGACCCCAGGTAAATGGCGCGCGCCACGCGCCGACACGCCGAAAACTTTCCAAGATTGGGCAGCTCGCTGTCAAGACGCAGCGGCAGCGAACCCGGACCGTCCACGTCCTTCTCGATTACCGGAACCCAGTTGTCTGAGAGATAGCGGGTCAGTTCCGTTTGCACACGCGGGTCGTCGATCGAGATATGCGCAGGCAGGATGAGCGGGTTCCGGTCGCCCTTTTCCCACAGACTGTGGATCACCGCCGCCATCAACCGCAACACGCCGCGCGTGCGCTGGAATTTCACGAGAGTGGACCAGTCGTTGTAGAGCCGGTCGAAGATCTCCGGATGGATGGGGTACGCCGCCTTGATGCGCTTCTCATAGTCGCCGTCGCGGCACTCGGGCGGAAACTCCGCCTGCTGGGTCCGGTAGAAATCCGCGAATGCACTCGCTACCACGTCGCGGTCCTTAAACTGCGCCGGATCGGTCATCGGCTCGAACAGCCGCCGCCGCACGATTTCGAAGCCTTCCTCTGCGCTGGCAGGCCGCCACGATGACTCGATCCTGCCTACGACGTTGCGCAGGCGGGCGAGCGACTCGCGCCCGCGCTGGCCGCCGACCTCCACGTCGTCGGCCTGAGCATGCGGCGAGCTTGATGTGTCCGAGGCCGGCAGGCTGATCACCAACAGGCAGTTCTTCGCCAGCTTGGCCGACTCGGTCAGCACCTGGGCGAAAGTGAACTGTGTTTCGAATCCCCCCGCGGGCAAATCGCTCTGGTCGTGGAGCTGGCGGGCGTAGGCCACCCACTCGTCGATCAGGATCAGGCATGGCGAATACTCGTTGAAGAGCTCTCGCAGTGCATCGCCCGGGCTGGTTGCCTTCTCATCATCGGCCTTGATGCGGGCGAACGCCTTCTTCGCCTCCTTGGGTCCGCCTGCGGCATTGCCCAGTTGCCAGGCGAGCTCTCCCCACAGGGTACGCACAACCGTGCCGTCAGGTTTGGTCGTCGGATTTCCAGGCGAAATCCTGTTGCCTACCAGCACCACGCGCCGGGCAGTCGGGATTTTTTTGACCCCGGCCTCCTGCAGCACCTCATCTATGCCTGCCAACTCCGTCGGCGCGATACCGGAGAACAGGTGATAGAGAGCCAGCATCGAGTGCGTCTTCCCGCCGCCGAAGTTGGTCTGGAGCTGAACCACTGGATCACCGCCACCCGAAGTAAGCCGCCTTACCGCGCCGACCAGCATGTTCTTCAAACTCTCGGTCAGATACGTCCGCCGGAAGAATTCCACCGGGTTCTTGTATTCGTCCCCGCCTTCCTTGATATGCACCTGCCACAGGTCAGCGGCAAATTCGGCCTGCTGGTAGAGGCCGCTGGCAACGTCCTTGTGCGGCGTGACCACCTCGCGCCAGGATTTGAGGTTGGCGGAGACAGAGCTTTCAATAGGGATGCTGGCGCTCTTGCGCTTCTCGCCGCGCACCTGTTCGTCCAATACCAGGCGCCGCAGCTCGATCTTGATCTTCCGCACTTCATCCGCCTGTGGAGCGGAAACCGCCGCCAGGAGTCTTTCCGCGGAATCCAATGCTCGATCTGCATTGTCGCTAGAGAAAACTTCCTGATGCGCCCACCTGTTGCGGTGATCTCGCAGCTCCTGCACCAAGCTGCGCTCGGCGGGGCCCAGTGTCTTGCGGAAAACCAGGTTCCAGGATTCCCACATGACCTTGAGCAGCGCCGCAACATCCCAATCGGTGATCGGCTTCTTGGCGTTCAGCCGGTCCTCGCCCAACAGGGTCAGCGCTTGGGATTGAGCTTTTTCCTGGTACACACTCTTCAGTTCGCGCTCAACGAACGGACCAACCCCGGCCTTGACCAACTCCATCGCCTTGCCGACACGCTCGTGATTGTTGATGGCCATAATTGAGTTTCTTCAGGTCAGATGCTGAATGTCTACGTCACCCCAGTGCTGTTTGAGATACTCAGCAACCAGTCTGCGATGACAATGGTGGGGTTTGTCCTCGCTGCAGAGCAGGCAGCCCTCTTCGATAATGTCTCGTGGTACGGCTTTTTCGATCTTCCGCCACTTCATCAGTTCAAGGAACTTTCGCTCATACACGGCCCAATCGCTTTTTTTCTTCTTGTACTCGTCTAGAATATCCTGCGTCGGCGCTAGCTCCGGAACGTGCACGTAATCCATACCGCAGATCTGCTTGGCGAAATACGCCAGATCCTGCTTTTTTGCGAAGCCAGCAAGCTGCGAAACATTGTTCAGCCGGACATCGACGATCCGTTTCGCTCCCGAGGATCGTAATTTTTCAAAGAACTTTTCTGCGGTCTTCTTGGTGAATCCGATGGTGAACACCTTCATGATGCGATCTGTCCAGCTTCATTGACCTGTTGCTCATCGACATAAGCAATACGCTGCTCTTGCACCGCGCACGCTTCTTCAATCAATTCCTGCTCGGATCGAAACATGTCGGCGTTGGGTAGACCGACCACCTTTACCAGCCGCTTCATAGAATCCGAATGATTTTCCAGGCGGCCGTCGGGAAGAATATGGGCGACCGGAGCGCCAGCCGCATCGAGCGCGCGGCTCACGAGCAAGGTACGGTGACAGTCCAGCGGCTCCTTTTCAGCGCACATCAGGGCGATGCGATGAGAATCGGTGCCCTTTATTACCCGCTCTATTCCGGCACGGAAGCCCGCTGTCTGTGCAAGCCTTCCGTACTGCACTTTTCCGTTTTGGTAACAAGCCGGGTCGTCGGAGCGCGCCCCCAGTTCCTTGCCCAAGAAGACGTAGGCGATGCCACTTTGCTTCAAGGATCGCTCCAGGTTTTCTCGATTGAACTGCGGGTTGAAGCGGCTATAGGGTGTAGACCTCACGTCGGCAAGCGCCGTTACTCCGTGCTGGCGCAGCAATGCCACGAACCGCTCGATCGGGTGGGTCGAGTGGCCAATGGTAAGGACTTGCGGGTCGGACATGTGCATCAACGCGGAATGATCGCGGCCACCAGCTTATAGCAGTAGCCCTCGTGCGGCTCGCCTAGACTTATTGTGAGATAGCATTCGCCGAGCCGATAGGTATCGTCCTTCTTGGCCAGATACTCCCGCTCGATCAACGGGTCAGTCACCCAGAGCCAGTAGCGCGCCCCGAGAAAGTCGAATCGCGCCTGCACCCGGCGCTTTCGGTTCCCGAACGCCTCCCCAGGTGCAAATACCTTTAGCGATAGTCCGGGCAATCGCAAAAGCCTTAATGAACTCCGAAGCCGCGCAGCCTCTTCCAAGGGAATCCGATCGTTAATCCCACTCCCGGTGCTGTATCCGTTGATCCAGAGCGTACTCCGTCTATCCTCCAGCGCAGCTAGCTCATCCCAAGAAACTTGGCCCCGACGCACCCAATATCGTCCGGCGTCGAGAAGCCAATTCTCCTGCTGAAACGTCTTCGGTCGCGGCTCGCGAAGTGGCACATCGACGATATCGAGTAGCTTCAGGTCACTGCCGTCCTTGTACTCCCGCTCCTTCTCAGAAACCTCCTCGTGCTCGCGCGCGCTCACCGGCCTGATCCACGCACCGGCGTGGCGCCCGTCCCATTCGCGGCCGGCCACACACCGCCCCGACAGTTTGCGCGAGTTCGCCAGACACACGATGCGTTTGACTGTTGTCATTCGTCAGGCCTCTCCCCTTACAGCAAAGTCTCTTGCAGCGGGGTGGTAGTCCCAACACTCTGCGCGAGTCGCATAATCTCCGGCCAGCTCTGGACGAGGCCGTTGTACGCGAGCGCCTCGGCGGCGCGCTTTTTGCGCTCGCATAGGGTGTAAAGACGATACGCCAATTCGCGGGCGACCTCGGCCTTGGCGCCGAGCTTGGCGACGAGTTCGGCGGCGGTGCCCTCGCCGCCGCTCGCGAGTACGCGGATCAGTTGGTGGACGATCTCCCACGCCGTAAGGCGCAGGTCGCTGGCCGGGTCCCAGTCGGCGGACAACTCTTCGGGCCGAAGCAGCCGCACCTTACCGCGCTTCGACTCGAGAATCTCAGCCTCCACCATGCCGGCGACGCTCGTGTTCTTGGATTTGGAGAGCTGTTCGGCCACGCCGTACTCACCCTCGGCGAAGCCCGACTGCTCGAACCACGTCAGCGCCCAGCGGCTGTCGGCGTCAAAGTCGCCCTCCTGCTCGGCCAGTGCCTCGTCGAGGGTTTGGTTGATGAGCGCCAGCGCTTCGCGCACGGTGAGCGGCTTGCCTTCCGCGTCGAGCACCTTGGCGTACCGGGTGTAGACCGCCATGCCCGGGCCGATGGCCGCCTGCGCCAAGTCCACGGGCGCGATGTTGCCGCGCTGCAGGTGGGCGAGCGCCTGCGGCAGCTCGGTCTTGAGCGCGGTGACGAACTCCCGGCGCGTGGCAGTGGGCGCGGAGGCTTCGCGCTGTCGGCAGACGAGAATGATGCTGGAAGCGAGGGCGTTCGATCCGGTTTCGCGAATCCTGCCAGGTCGCTCTGTTCGCATCGGCCATGTTCCGGTGATGTTGAATCCAGCGCGAATCACCGCGTCCAGAAACGTCTCCCACCCGGTGCTCGCCGTACCTTCGAGTCCGTCACTCTCCGCCTGTTTGAAGGCATAGTAGATGCTGACTGGGAAGGTGGGGTGCGCCTGCCAAGCGACGCGGTGCATTGCCTGCGTCATGCCACTGAGAAAGAAGTGCTCAGCGTGCTCCCGACCACCGTGTCGGTCCGGTGTAGCCACCAATTCCTCCGCCTTGGGAACAGCAAGTGTGGCGAAGAGGTCGGCGAAGACCTCTCGTAGTGACCGCCGCAGCCATACGTAGAAGTAGTCCGAGAGATCCGCGTACCCGATGTTGTCGTAATACGGTGGGTCCGTTGAGACGACGCGGTCACGCGAATGGAACTGAGTTTGCGCGTCTGCCTGCAGAGCCGTGCCTGGAACTTGAGGCCCAACCGTATTCAAGTAGCGTTCAATCCAGTCGATACACGTCTGGCTCCAACTGCCACTGCCATCGCTGAATGGGTTCGCCTCTGGGTAGTCCCATGTCATTGGCAGGGCGTTTCGCGTGAACACGTGTGCTATGAACCCGCCGCCACCTTCCCAGATTGCACCTGTCCCCCAGTAGTCTGTCGCTCGACTCACCCCTATCGCTAAGTACACACTCAAAGCCTCCGCGTATGCGGCGGCGCCGACACCGCCGTCGACGAGCTTGCGGTCGTCCGCGGGCAGGGAGGCGATGAGTGCAGCACCTCTGGCATGCTCACATGCCTTTTGAACGAGGTCGGCGAATGTTGTCAACGCGACGACCTGACGGCTGGTAAAAAGATCGCTCCACTTCGTCATGCCGTAGTTTCCGATCCGGAAACCGAGAGCCTTCTGGAAGAACTCCACTTCAGGTTTCCAAGTCGGCTGTGCCTTATGAGCGACAGATTCCATTTCTGGAGTTGGCGCGAGAAACACCTTCCCGCCCACGCCTTCGGCGACCAAGGCCATCAGACGCGCACCGAGGCGCCCAGCCTTACCCTCTGCCATGATGTACTCGCCCGCGATCGGCGTACCCGACATCAAGCAGACGAAGTTCGCTCGCGCGAGCTTGGTGCCGTTCTTTGCCCCCTCCGCATCCTTCGGCTTGCCAATCTTCACCGTGAAGCGGTAGCCGCCGTTCTCGATCACGGGCTCGACGTACGCCTCCTTGCCCACCTTGGAGGAGAGCATGAAGGTCGAGGCGAGCGGCACGTCCACCTGCGCGAAAGCCGGGTTCGGGCTCTTCACCGTGCGCGCCCAGAGCCAGGCGATCACGGTGAGCTTCTTGCCCGCGTACTGCTTCAGATCCGGCCGCACCTTCACCATCTCGGCGGTGACCTCGACCTTCGGGTAGAGGTGGCCGATGCGCTTTTCGGCCTCGTTGCGCATCCACTGGCCGTAGTAGCGCACGTCCTCGGCGAGGCCCTGCGCGCCCTTCCACTCCCGGGCGAACAGGTTCTTGTCCTTGCGCGACTCGGGGTTCACCGGCGGCTTGCCCGCGAACTTCGGCGGAATCTCGATCATCGCCTTGTTGATCAGCACCGCGACCGGGTTCAGGTCGCTGGCGTAGCTCTCTAGCCCGAGCCGCTGCGCCTCCAGCGGCAGCGCCCCGCCGCCGGCGAAGGGATCGTGGAAGGCGGGTAGCTTCTTGCGGTCGAACAATTCCTTGGCCCGCGGATGGTCGACGTTCTCGGCGCAGACGCGCCGCCAGCTCTGCCAGATCTCGTCGCGCGCCGCCTGCAGTACCGTTTCGTTGGTGGTGTTTTCCCACAGCACCAGGTCCTCGATGATGCGGAAGAGCCGCTGGCGCTCGATGTCGGCCAGCATGTCGTCGAGGGTCGGTGCCGGCCCTGGTTCCGGGACGGAGAGCCCGGTTCCCTTGGTCTTCTTGGCGAGGGCGCTGGCCTCCTCCCACAACTTCAGGCGGGCCTTGAGGGCGGTCTC
>CAYSFD010000049.1:0-33114 GCA_964430565.1 uncultured Enterobacteriaceae bacterium | reverse complement strand
CGAACGGGCCTCGGCTTCGCAGTGCTCAAGAATGCTCTTGCCGATTCCTCTACGTGCATGCTCTGGATGGACAAAGAATGCCCGGATCTTGGCGGCATCCACACGCGGATCAAGCTCCGCGGCATCGCGTTCCGCGTGGGCATCCCCGCCAAAAAGGGTGCGACGCCAACTCCACCCGCCGCAGCCGACGATCTGGCCTGCTGCTTCAACGACAAAATACGTCCCGTCCTTGATGAGTTGAGTGTCCACGCCAAATGCCCCGCGCAGCGCTCCGTCAATCTGTTGCGGCGTGTAGTCTTGTGCGCTCAGCTCACGTGCAGAGCAGGCAATAAGCGCCTCAAGCGCTGCCTGATCCTCGGCGGTTGCGTTGCGTAGCCGGTAGATCACGAAGGAGGGCCGTGAACTCAATCACCGTCTCGTGTGTAGCGCTCGTGCAACTCGACTGGCCGAATCGCCCGCTTCCTCATCCGGATGTTAAGCAACTCGACCGCAACTGAAAACGCCATGGCGAAGTACACATAACCTTTCGGTACATGGTGGTCAAACCCGTCAGCGATCAACACGACGCCAATGACCAACAAGAAAGCGAGGGCGAGCATCTTAATCGTTGGATGCGCTGAGACGATGCGTCCAATCCCGCCGGCAAAGGCCATCATCAGCAGCACTGAAACAATGACGGCTGCGATCATGACCTCCACTTGGTCAACCATTCCCACGGCGGTTATGATTGAGTCGAAGGAGAAAACGAGATCAATAATCGTGATTTGGAGGATAACGGCCGAAAACGTGGCACGGACCGCCGCCGAAGCTTCGCCTGTTTTGCCCTCCAGTAACTGATGGATCTCCTTTGTACTCTTCCAGAGCAGGAACAGACCGCCGCCAATCAGGATGAGGTCGCGACCAGAGATTTCCTGTCGGAATAGAGAGAAGAGCGGCTCAGTCAGTCCAACAATCCAGGAAAGAAGGAATAGGAGCCCTATGCGCATGAACATCGCAAGAAACAGGCCGATCCTGCGCGCTAGGTCACGGCGCTCCTTCGGAAGTTTGTCAACAAGGATCGAAATGAAGATGACATTGTCGATTCCGAGCACGAGCTCGAGGGCGGTGAGCGTAAGAAACGCGATCCACACCTGCGGATCGGATAGGAGTTCAATCATCTGATCTCTCTGGCGGCCTAGCTATGCATTGATTCTTCATTCGGAACTTAACGGGCTCCCGGGACTCGCCGAGTCCTCAAGAAGTCTTCAAGCGATTCGCCTCTGAACCCCGCGACCATCTCCGGGTTGGAAACGCCTTTTACGCGACCGAGTTTTTCGAGACAGAAGAAGCTCGCGCCGTAGCGGATGAGCGCGGCCCAGTCGAGGTCGCGGACCATTGTGCGTTCTTCGGCGCTCAACCCGGCTCTGTCGAAGGCCGCTTCGGGTTTGTCTTTGAACAGCGTCCGGTTCGAGGCGACGGTGAGGCCGTGGAGGAAGCGATTGAGGCGCAGCGCCTTGGCGCTGGTTGCGAGGTCGAAGAGGTAGGTGCCTTCGAGTTTCTCGACGCCTTTGAGCTGGGGGCTCATGACAAAAGCAGATTCTTCGCTTCGCTCAGAATGACAGGGTCACCGCTGGATTCCGGCTCGCGCTGGACGCGTCCGGAATGACGCTTTGCGCGCCGAGCGCGGCTTCTTCGATGACGGCTTCGCCGCCGGCTCTTCGAACAGCGCCACCGCCATCGCAGTGGTCATCGGCAAGTAGTAGTTCTGGTGGATTTTCTTCGCGCGGGAGGAGAGCGCGCCGCGCATCGCGAGCCACATGATTTCCTCCGCGCCTTCGGTGCCGCCGAGTCGGATGTAGTCGGCGTGCCGCATGGCGGTGAGCTTTTTCGGGTCGCGCGCGATCAAATCGAGAAACTTCATGTCCCATTTCTCGTTGTTGAAGCCGCCGCGCTCGCCGTTCATCTGGTGCGAGAGGCCGCCGGTGCCGACGATGACGACTTTCAGATTCTCGGGGTAGGAGAGCACGGCGCGGCGCACCGCCTGGCCGAGTTTCCAGCAGCGCATCGGGGTCGGGATCGGGTGCTGGAGCACGTTGACCTCGATCGGCACGATTTTCCCCGGCCAATCAGGGGCAGGGGGCCAGAACATGGTGAGCGGCGAGTGCACGCCGTGGTCGATCGGCAAATCCTGGAAGATGGAGATGTCGAACTCGTCGTTCACCAGCGAATCGGCCATGTGGCGCGCGAGGCCGGCGTGTCCCTTGAGCGGAGGAACGGCGCGGGGTCCCAGCCCTTCGTCGGCGATCGGATAAACCTCGCTCACACCGAGCGCGAAGGTCGGGTAGTGATCGAAGAAGAACGTGCTCGCGTGATCGTTGTAAAAGAAAACCAGAACGTCGGGCTTTTTCTCCTCGAGCCACACGGCGACGCGCTCGTAGCCCCGAAAGAGGGGCGCCCAGTCGGGGTCGTTCCGCTTGTTGCGGTCGTACGCGCCGCCGATCGTAGGCACGTGCGAGGTGCCGATGCCGCCGAGGATGGTCGCCATGGATGCCGGAATTCTAGCGCTTCGCCATGCCGAGCGCGACGACCGAGCCGATGACGATGAGCGCGCCGGCGACCTGCAGCGGTCCAAGGCTTTGGCCGAGGATGACCCAGCCGAGAAAGAGCAGCGCCACCGGCTCGAAATTGAGCACCGCCACGTCGCTCGTGGATCGCATGCGCGGTTGAAGCACGAACAGGGCGGTGATCGCCGAACCGTAGAAGAGGGTGAGCAGGATCAAGCCGAGCCATCCCGTCCCATCGGCGGGCAGGGCGAACCCGGTCGCGGCGGCACCGGCGATCGCCACTGCGCTGCAGCTCGACATGGTGAGAAAGCTGCGTACGCGGCCATCCACGCCGTGCAGCCAGCGGGCATTGAGAAAGAGCACCAGAGCAAAGGAGAGCGACGCGCCGGTCGCAAACGCCACTCCTGCGCCGATCTCCTCCCAGCGCGCGGCGAGCTCGCCTCCGCTCGGCGCAACGTCGAGCGCGAGCGCCAGGCCGAAAAGCGCGACCAGCATCGCCGCGAACGCGCTGCGCGAGGGGCGCTCCATCCCGGCCGCCCAGGCCATGAGCGCGAACAGCAGCGGATAGGTGTTGAAAGTGAGGAGCGCAAGCGCGACGGGCAATCGCGCGACGGCGGCGTAGATGCAGTAGCTTTGCACCGCCACGACGACGCCGATAGCCAGCGCCCGCCACCGCGTGGAGGCGGGAAGCGTGAGCGGCACGCGCAGCGCGAGAAGCAACGCGAACAACGCGAGCGCGGTGCCGCCGGAACGGAACGCCACCCCCGTGACGACGTTGACGCCGTGGTCGAAGGCGACGCGCGCCGCGATGTGGTTGAGGCTGAAAGTGACCGCGATGACGAGCAGGATCGCGACGCCCAGCCAGCGCGGGAGGGGAGTCAAAGCTCGATCTCGAATAGCCGCCGGAACAGGGTCCGCTTGGTGTTGCGGAAATGCGGCCGCACACGGTCGCTCCACGCGCTATGGCGCACCGCAAGCCAGGGTTCGCTCCCCAGTGTCTCCGCAAGCGCGAGGTCGTAGCAGGCGTGGTAGCGGGGCGAGCCGTCGGGATTGCGAAAGCGCCGGGCGCGTACGCTTCCCGGACAGGCGGCCAGGCCGGGCATGTGCTCGGTGTCATACCAGGCGTTCAAGTCGGCCTCGTGCTGCGGGACAACGTCGGTTTCGACGACGTAGTGAAACGGCGCGGCTTCGCCGCGCAAGGCGCCCGGTGCGTCGAAGACCGGTTGGAGCCGGGTCGCGCCGATCTGCAAGTCTTTGAAATTCGGCAAAGCGCGAGCGCCTCCGGCGACATCCTCAAGTACCGCAGGAGTGATTGCGCCGGGCTCTCGCGAGAACAAGTACGCATAGGTTTCCTCAACCTCGACTCCCGCGTGGGCGGCGACGCCCTCAGCGAAGGGGACGTATTCGCGCGCGAGCTTCGTCAAGACTTCCGGAAGGTTCCCGGGTGCGTGCAGCGGGCCGAGGCATTTGAGCAGGATTGCTCCGGTGTGGCTCGAACTCACAGGCGCAATGTCGTCATTCCCGCGGAAGCGGGAATCCAGGAAGTTCAGCCAGCCGCTGGATCCCCGCTTTCGCGGGGATGACATGCTCGGGGTTCCTCAGCATATATGTCATGCCACTGCGACCGGAATCTTGAAGTGCTTGATGCGCTTTTCCCATTCCGCCGGACCCGTTTGGTGAACCGAATTGCCGTTCGCATCGACGGCGACCGTGACCGGCATCTCCTTTACTTCAAACTCATAAATGGCTTCCATGCCGAGGTCGCCGAAGGCGAGGACTCTGGATTTGCGGATCGCCTTGGCGACGAGATACGCGGCGCCGCCTACCGCAATGAGCGAAGCAGCCTTGTGCTTCCGGATCGCCTCGATCGCGGCCGGTCCGCGCTCGCCTTTGCCGATCATGGCGGCAAGGCCCGTTTGTCCGAGCATCATCTCGGTGAACTTATCCATGCGTGTGGAAGTGGTCGGGCCGGCCGGGCCGACGACCTCATCCCTCACCGGATCGACCGGACCGACGTAGTAGATGACGCGATTGGCGAATTCGACCGGCAGCTTCTCGCCTTGGTCGAGCATGTCCTGGATGCGCTTGTGCGCGGCGTCGCGGCCGGTGAGCATCCGGCCCGAGAGCAGCAGCGTCTCGCCCGGCTTCCAGGTCTTCACTTCCTCGCGCGTGAGTGCATCGAGGTTCACGCGCTTCGCCTGCTCGGATGGCCTCCAGGTGACCTTGGGCCAATCATCCAGCGACGGTGCCTCGAACTCGGCCGGACCCAAGCCGTCGAGCACGAAGTGGATGTGCCGGGTCGCGGCGCAGTTCGGGATCATCGCGATCGGCTGCGATCCCGCGTGCGTCGGAAACGTTCTGATCTTGACGTCGAGCACCGTGGAGAGCCCGCCTAGCCCCTGAGCGCCGATGCCGAGCTGGTTGACTTTGTCGTACAGCTCGATGCGCAGGGCCTCGAGCTTGTCGCCGGGGCCTCGCTCGAGCAGCTCGTGCATGTCGATCGGTTCCATGAGCGACTCTTTGGCCATCACCATGGCCTTCTCGGCCGTGCCGCCGACGCCGATCCCGAGCATCCCCGGCGGACACCATCCCGCTCCCATCGTCGGCACGGTCTTCAGCACCCAGTCGACGATCGAGTCCGAGGGATTGAGCATCGCGAACTTGGATTTGTTCTCCGAGCCGGCGCCCTTGGCCGCGACATCCACAGCGATCGTGTTCCCCGGCACGAGCTCCATGTGGATCACCGCCGGGGTGTTGTCCTTCGTGTTCTTGCGGCCGAAAATCGGATCCTCGACGATGGAGGCGCGCAGCTTGTTGTCCGGGTCAAGATAACCGCGCCGCAGACCTTCGTTCACCATGTCGGTGACCGACAGCTTCGCGTCCCAGCGCACCTCCATCCCGATTTTGAGAAACACGTTGACGATGCCCGTATCCTGGCAGATCGGCCGGTGGCCTTCGGCGCACATGCGCGAGTTGGTGAGGATCTGGGCGATTGCGTCCTTCGCCGCGGGCGACTGCTCGCGCTCGTAGGCGCGCGCGAGGTGCTGAATGTAGTCGCGCGGATGGTAGTAGCTGATGTATTGCAGCGCGTCGGCGACGCTTTGGATGAGATGTTCCTGCCTGATTGTGGTCACTAGGTGTCCGTTTGAAGCGCCGAGCCGGTTCTAAGTATAAGTGCGCCTGACGGGGAACACATCCCCGTCGTACTTCCCGGATTCAACCCAAAAACAGAAAAACCGTCGGCCGCCCCTTGAGCTGCGGCGGTCGTTTGCGCCACGCGGCGACCGTCTGGGTCCGCACCGATTCCGATTCCAGGGTCAAATCGGTGGCGATGCACACCAGGGTATCGGGAGCGAGGGAGCGCAAAGCGACGGTGAGCGTGCGGTCGTTCCGATAAGGCGTCTCGATGAATATCTGGGTCTGCCTGAGCCGCCGCGAGTGGCGCTCGAGCTCCTTTAGCGCGGGGACCAGCTCGGCCTCCGCGACCGAAAGATAACCGTGAAATGCGAATCGTTGTCCCTCAAGCCCTGAGGCGCAAAGGGCGAGCAGAATCGAAGAAGGGCCACTCAAAGGCACGACGCGCACGCCCCGCTCGTGCGCGAGCCGTACCAAGTTGGCCCCGGGATCGGCAACCGCCGGCATCCCAGCCTCGGACAGCAGGCCCGCGTCGTCGCCGGCGAGCACGGGCTCGAGCAGCAAAGCGATGTCGCTCGCCCGCGTGTTGTGGTCGAGTCGCTCGACGCGGATGCCTTGCAGCGCCCGCGTCGACCCGATGCGTTTCAGGAAAGCGCGGGCCGCTTTCGGATCTTCGGCAATGAGGTAATCGAGCGATCGGGCACGCTCCATCACCGCAGCCGGTATGACGGCATCGGCAGCGGTTTCGCCCAAGGTGTTCGGCAGGAGGTAAAGCGAGCCCTTCGCGTCAGAGGACATTCAACCCTTGCTCGTGCAACAAATCCACCAGTGCGATCAACGGCAGGCCGATGAGGGCGTTCGGGTCTTCGCCTTCCATTTTCGCGATCAGCGCGATGCCGAGGCCTTCCGACTTGGCGCTGCCGGCGCAATCGTAGGGTTGCTCGCGAGCGAGATAGCGCTCGATTGCTCCTTCGTCGAGCTTGCGGAAAGTGACGCGGCACGGCACGACGCGGATCCGGCTCGTACCGTCGGCGGTGTTGTGCACGCAAACCGCCGTGTGAAATACAGCCTCGCCGCCCGACAAGGCGCGAAGCTGACGCACGGCGTTTTCGTGTGAGCCGGGCTTGCCGAGCACCTCGGCGTTTCTTACCGCGACCTGGTCACAGCCGATGACCAAGGCGTCGCGAAAGCCGCGCGCTACGGAGAGCGCTTTGGCTTCGGCGAGGCGCCGCGCCATGCTCTCCGGCGCCTCGCCGGGAAGGCGTTCTTCGACTACTCCTGGGTCTGCAACCGAAAACGGAATTCCGAGCCGCTCAAGCAGGACGCGCCGATAAGGCGAGGTGGAGGCGAGGACCAGCTGCATTTGCCTAACTCTTGCATAGCTCGGCAACCGTCTTTTCCTGCCTCGCGATCGCGCCCGCAACATCCAGTTGCGTGTTTTGTCTCAAACGGGCAAGCAGGTCGCGCTGCTGATTGCACTGCTCCTGGCGCCTCACCGCATCCTGAGCTTCCCTGTCCAAGGGCGGTGCCGCCTGGGCTTGGGCCGGCTGCGGAGTGCGGTCCTGCGTTGGCGCCTGGCCCTGCTGTGGACTGCGATCCTGGGGCGGCGGGTTCTCCCTGACTGTGGCAGCCGGGCCAGGAGTCCCAAGTTTGTGCGGCACCTCGCTTGCCTTGCGGCCTTGAGGCGGCCGCTCGCCATAATGCGTCACGCCTCGCTCGTCCACCCATTTGTAAACCTGGGCGAAGGCCGGCGCCGCGACCGCCATGAACACCAAAAAGTGCAGTAACGCTCTGAACAACTTGGAATTTCTTTTGACACTCGGAGGCAAACATAATATCATGCGCGCCTTATGTCGCAAGCGGGGGTGATCGACAGCCTCCAGTTTGCCGATGCCGCGTTGGAAAAGCGGGGCCTGCTGGAGATGCAAGAGCTTTCGCGCCTCGCGCAGATGCAGGGCTCGACTGAAGGCTTGGAGTACCGGCTGAGCGGGGGAAGGGCGGGCAACGGTAGACCGTGTTTGCGGATTTCGGTGAAAGGATGCGTGCAGCTGCTGTGCCAGCGCTGCCTCGATCCGCTCCCGGTTTCCATCGCGGTTGACGCTGAACTGCAGCTCGCCGAGAGCCTCTCTGAGATCTCGGAAGCCGACGACGATATAGACCGCGTGCTCGCTTCCCGACGCATGGACATCGGGAAGCTTGTCGAGGACGAAGTGATCCTCGCCTTGCCGATGGTGCCGCGGCACGCAGCGTGCGGCCGGGACAGTCCGGCCACGTGAACTTGAAGGAGTTTTCATATGGCAGTCCAGCAGAACAAGAAGTCGCCTTCGAAGCGCGGCATGCACCGCTCTCACGATTTTCTCACCAATCCGCCGCTTGCGGTCGAGCCCACCACGGGCGAAGTGCATCTGCGTCATCACATCAGCCCGAGCGGCTACTACCGGGGTAAGAGGGTCGTCAAGACCGGGAGCGAGTAAGGCATCGCCTGGCTTGAGCGACTTCCGACGCCGAGTTCAGCCCTTCTATCGAGCGAAGCAGGAACGCTTCGCGCCGCGCCTGCATGGACATCACCATAGCCATTGACTGCATGGGCGGGGACCACGGCCCGCACGTTACCGTCCCGGCTGCGCTCAATTTCCTCGAATCCAACGCGGATGTCGACATCGTTCTGGTCGGACTGCAGGACGCCATCGAGGCCGAGCTGAAAGCGCGCCGCGCCAGGCCCAATCCGCGTCTGCGCGTGCATCCTGCGAGCGAGGTCGTGCTGATGGACGAGTCGCCGGCGAGTGCGCTGCGCAACAAAAAGGATTCGTCGATGCGGGTGGCGGTCGACCTCGTCAAGAGCGGCGAGGCGCATGCCTGTGTGAGCGCCGGAAATACGGGAGCGCTGATGGCGGTCTCGCGCTTCGTCCTCAAGATGCTTCCGGGGATCGATCGCCCCGCGATCATCTCCGCGCTGCCGACCGTGCGGGGCAGCACTTACGTTCTCGATCTTGGCGCGAATGTCGATTGTGGGCCCGAGCACCTGCTGCAATTTGCCATCATGGGCGCGACGCTGGTTTCGGCAGTGGAGCACAAGGACAGGCCGAGCGTGGGGCTTCTCAATATCGGCGAGGAAAATATCAAGGGCAACGAGGTAGTGAAGCGCGCAGCCGAGTTGCTGCGGGAAAGCGATCTCAATTTCATCGGCAACATCGAGGGCGATGGAATCTACAAGGGGGAGGCCGATGTCGTCGTGTGCGACGGTTTCGTCGGCAATGTCATGCTCAAGGCCTCCGAGGGATTGGTGCAGATGGTGCGAAGCTATATTCGCGAAGAATTCATGCGCAGCATTCTGACAAGGCTCGTCGGCGCCATCGTGATGCCGGTACTCCACGCGTTCCGGCAGCGGCTCGATCCCCGCCGATTCAACGGCGCGACCTTGCTCGGATTGAGAGGTATCGTGGTGAAGAGCCACGGCTCCACCGATGTTTTCGGCTTCGCGCGCGCGATCGAGCGGGCCATGGAAGAAGTGCGCAATGAAGTGATGCATCGCCTGATGCAGCGCTTCGGCGAGGCCGAGCAGGCTGAGGCCTCGTCGTGATTTGGTCGCGAATCGTCGGCACCGGCAGTTGTCTTCCGGCGAAGATCGTGACGAACGACGATCTTTCCAAGCGTATGGACACCTCGGACGAATGGATCCGCACCCGCACCGGCATTCGCCAGCGCCACATCGCCGAACCCTCGCAGTCTTCCAGCGATCTCGGCGTCGAGGCAAGCCGCGAAGCCCTGGCCTCGGCTGGAGTCGCTGCGTCGGAAATCGATCTCATCATCGTGGCCACGGCGACACCCGATCACATCTTTCCGAGCACGGCGTGCATCATGCAGGCGAAGCTGGGAATCAAGGGCTGCGCGGCTTTTGACGTCCAAGCGGTATGCAGCGGGTTCGTTTACGCTCTGGCGATCGCAGACAAGTTCATCCGCTCCGGCCAGAATCGCTGCGCGCTGGTGGTCGGCACCGAGGTGTATTCGCGAATCCTCGACTGGAACGACCGCGGGACGGCGGTGCTGTTCGGCGACGGCGCCGGCGCGGTGGTCCTAAAGGCCGACTCCAGACCCGGCATCTTGGGAAGCGTGTTGCACGCGGACGGCTCCTATGCCGGCATCCTCTCGGTGCCCGGCAACGTCTGCGGCGGCAAGATCGTCGGCTCGCCCTACGTGCAGATGGATGGGCAAGCGGTATTCAAATTCGCGGTCAAGGTATTGGATGAAGTCGGGCGCGAGACCGTCGCATTGTGCGGTCTCTCGATAGCAGACATCGACTGGCTCATTCCGCACCAGGCCAACGTGCGCATCCTCGAGGCGACTGCAAGAAAGCTCGGCGTCGATTTATCCAAGCTCATCGTCACGGTGGACCGTCACGGCAACACCTCCGCCGCCTCGGTTCCGCTTGCGCTCGACCTCGCGATCCGCGACGGCCGCATCAAGCCGGGACACAAAGTCATGCTCCAGGGAGTGGGTGGTGGTTTCACCTGGGGTGCGTCGCTGGTGGAGATGTAGCCAGTGAAGTTCGCCATGGTTTTCCCGGGCCAGGGATCGCAGTCGGTAGGGATGCTCGCCGGGTATGGCGACATGCCTGCGGTGCGCGAGACGATTGCCGAAGCATCGGATGTCCTGAAGCAGGACGTGGGCAGATTGATGGCCGAAGGGCCCGCCGAACAACTCAACAGCACCGTCAATACGCAGCCGATCATGGTGACAGCGGGCATCTGCGCCTGGCGCGCTTGGCGGGAGCTTGGGGGCGCCGGCCCCGCGCTGCTTGCCGGCCACAGCCTCGGCGAGTACACGGCTCTGGTGGCGGCCAACGCGATCTCCTTTTCCGATTGCCTTCCCCTGGTGCGCCTGCGCGGCCAGGCGATGCAGGAAGCGGTGCCGCAGGGAACGGGCGCTATGGCGGCAATTCTGGGTCTGGAAGACGAAGCGGTCAGCGCCGCGTGCGCAGAGGCCGCGCAGGGCGAAGTTTGCGAGGCGGTAAATTTCAACTCGCCGGGGCAGGTCGTCATTGCGGGACACGCGGGCGCAGTACAGCGGGCGATGGAAGCTGCGAAAGCGCGCGGCGCAAAGCGCGCCATCGCGTTGCCGGTGAGCGCGCCGTTTCATTCCTCGCTGATGGCGCCGGCAGCGGCGCGGTTGCGGAAAGCGCTCGAGGGGATCGTGGTGAATCCTCCCGGCATTCCGGTGATCCACAACGTGGACGCGAACAGCCGTCAGGATGCCGACGGGATCAGGAATGCGCTGGTGATGCAGGCCGACCATCCGGTACGCTGGGTCGAATGCATCAGGGAGATGGCGGCTCGGGGCGCAACGCACGTTTTCGAATGCGGTCCCGGAAAAGTGCTCTCGCCACTTGTCAGGCGTATTGCCGGGGGGCTGCAAGGCATTGCGCTTGCCGACCGCGCGGGACTGGAGCAGGGCGCGCTATTGACGAGGGGCGAATGATGGAGCTCAAGGGTCAGGTCGCGCTAGTAACCGGCGCATCTCGCGGAATCGGCAGGGCGATTGCGTTGGCGCTCGCAGGCAAAGGCGCGACCGTGGTCGGCACGGCCACCACCGAGGCCGGCGCCCGGGCGATTACAGCGTACCTTGCAGAGGTGCAGGCTCAGGGAAAGGGAGCACAGCTCGACGTGAAGGACGCGGCGCGCATCGAAGCTTTGGTCACCGAGATCGAGCGCGAGCACGGAGGCTTGCACATTCTTGTCAACAACGCCGGCATTGCTCGGGACAACCTCGCGCTACGCATGAAGGACGACGAGTGGGACGCGGTGATCGACACCAATCTCAAATCCGTATTCCGGCTATGCAAGGCGGTACTGCGCGGCATGTTGAAAGTGCGCTCGGGCCGTATCATCAACATTACCTCCGTGATCGGCTCGAGCGGAAACGCGGGGCAGATCAATTATTCGGCGGCGAAGGCGGGTGTCGCGGGCATGACGCGCTCGCTCGCGCGAGAAATTGGCAGCCGCGGCATCACGGTCAACTGCGTTGCCCCGGGTTTTATCGACACGGACATGACCCGGGCGCTGGCGGGGACGCAACGCGAGGCGCTGCTGCAGCAAATTCCGCTGCGGCGCCTGGGAAAACCGGAGGATGTGGCGGCCGTCGTGGCGTTTTTAGCGTTACCGCAGGCCGGCTACATTACCGGTGCGACGCTTCACGTCAACGGCGGCCTGTACATGAGCTGACTGGAGTACCGGAGGGATAGGGGAGTCTGCTACAATTCGCACCTTCCGAATTCGGACTGCAGTAAAACAAGCAAGGAGAAGGAGCCCGCAATGGAAAACGTTGAACAGCGCGTCAAGAAAATCGTCGCGGAACAGCTCGGCGTAAACGAGGCGGAGATCAAGAATGACTCCTCATTTGTCGACGATCTTGGCGCCGATTCGCTTGACACCGTTGAACTGGTTATGGCTCTCGAAGAGGAGTTCGAGACGGAGATCCCGGATGAAGAAGCCGAGAAGATCACGACGGTTCAGCAGGCCATAAGCTACGTCAGCGCCCACCCCAAGAAAGCCTGATTTTTCCCACGACCGGAGTCCATTTGAGCCGCCGTCGTGTCGTTGTCACCGGTCTAGGAATCGTCTGCCCCATCGGCAACACGGTTGCGGAAGCCTGGTCGAGCGCTCTCGCCGGAAAGTCCGGAATCAGCCGCATTACACATTTCGACGCGAATCCGCTCGCCAGCAAGATCGCGGGCGAAGTGAAGAATTTTGATGTCGCCGCGTACCTGTCGCCCAAGGAAGCGCGGCGCATGGATCGTTTCATCCATCTGGGCATGGCAGCCGGGATTCAGGCAATCAAGGATTCGGGCATCCAGGTGACGGAAGCCAACGCCACCCGCATCGGCGTGAACATCGGCTCAGGCATTGGCGGTCTGCCGATGATCGAGGAGACGCACAACGAGGTGCTAAAGGGCGGTCCGCGCAAGATCTCGCCGTTTTTCATTCCCAGCACTATTATCAACATGATTTCGGGAAATTTGTCGATCATGCACGGACTCAAGGGCCCGAATCTGGCGATGGTGACGGCCTGCACCACCTCCGCGCATTGCATCGGCGAGGCTGGAAGGCTGATCGAGTACGGGGACTGCGATGTGATGGTCGCGGGCGGCGCGGAAGCGGCTGTCACGTTGCTTACGGTGGGGGGCTTTGCTGCGGCGCGCGCGCTGTCAACGCGCAACGACGATCCCGCGACAGCGAGCCGGCCCTGGGACAAGGACCGCGACGGCTTCGTTCTGGGGGAGGGGGCCGGAGTACTGGTGCTCGAGGAGCGCGAGCACGCCAGGCGTCGCGGCGCGAAGATCTACGCCGAACTCGCCGGTTACGGAATGAGCGGCGACGCCTACCACATGACCGCGCCCCAGGAAGACGGCGAGGGAGCGGCGCGCTGCATGGAGAACGCTCTGCGAAATGCCGCGCTCAACCGCGATGACATAGACTACGTCAACGCTCACGGAACTTCGACTCCGCTCGGAGACTTCGCCGAAACCGTGGCGCTCAAACGCTGCTTCGGCGATCACGCAAAAGAGTTCGCGGTGAGCTCGACCAAATCCATGACCGGACATTTGCTCGGCGCGGCTGGAGGGGTCGAGGCGATCTTCTCGGTGCTGGCGGTGCAGGATCAGGTCGCCCCTCCGACTGCCAACCTGGTGAACCAGGATCCGACCTGCGACCTCGATTATGTTCCGGGCTCGGCACGGCACATGCCGATCCGCGCGGCGCTTTCCAATTCGTTCGGGTTCGGCGGTACCAACGGCGCGTTGATTTTCAAGCGGGTTTGACGCGACCGAATCTGTCCCCGGTCAGGCAGCGACGCCTTTCCGCAGTCACGTAGTCAGCAGGCAAGTCGTGCCTCGACTGCAGATCGAACTCAAGCCCTCCCTCAGGCTCGCAGGCGTGCTCGGCGCTGTACATATCCTGGCGCTTGCCGCCGCCTGGCTGAGCCTGGAGGGCTGGTCACGGCATCTGGTGGCGTGCGGCCTGCTGGTCTCCGCAATAGGATGCCTTGCCGAAATTCTTCACCGTTCTTCGCGAGCCGCAGTCTCACTTGAGCTGCTCGACGACGGGCGTGCCTCCTGGCGGGATGGCAGCGCAAGGTGGCACGAAGGCAGGCTTGGCGGCGACCACTTTGTTTCCGCCGCACTCGTAGTGATGAGACTCGATCAGACGCAGGGAGGCCGGAAGTGGCTCGTGCTTGCCGCGGACTCCGGGGCGCCCGAGGATCTGCGTCGCCTTCGAATCTGGCTGCGTTGGTACCGCGAGGCTGGAACCGGGCCTGAATGACCTTGCGTGAATCTGAACTATCTTGATGCTCTATAGTCTCTAACTCCAAGATACGCGCGGGGCTGCGGCGATCACTGCGATATACTGCGGCCGCTTGTGGATAACTTCAAAAAGAGGCGCGACACCGCCTCCTCAGGGATAGCGGCGGATGGATGAGCGGGATCTCGACCGGCAGCTGGTCGAGCGGGCCCAGCGGGGCGACAAGCACGCTTTCGAGCTGCTGGTGTCAAAGTACCAACGCAGGCTGATGCGGTTGCTGGGCCGATTTGTTCGGGACCCAGCCGAGGTCGAGGATGTTGCACAGGAGGCATTCATCAAGGCGTACCGCGCGCTGCCGTCGTTCCGGGGCGAGAGCGCGTTCTACACATGGCTGTACCGGATCGGTATCAACACGGCCAAGAACTACCTGGTGGCGATGGGGCGGCGCGCTCCGACGACGACCGAATTCGATTCGGAGGATGCCGAAGGTTTCGATGGAGGCGAGCAGCTGCGGGATATCAACACCCCCGAGAGCGCGATGATGTCCAAGGAGATCGCGCGCACCGTAGACGACACAATGAATCAATTACCCGAGGAACTTCGCAACGCCATTGCGCTGCGCGAAATCGAGGGCTTGAGCTACGAGGACATCGCGACGATCATGAATTGTCCAATAGGAACCGTTCGGTCGAGAATATTCCGCGCGCGCGAGGCGATTGCCGAGCGGCTGCGGCCCCTGCTTGATACGGGCAAGGACAAGAGGTGGTGAAACTGTGAGGGAAAAACTTTCAGCGCTGGTGGATGGCGAGCTCAGAAGCAGCGATCTTCACACTCATCTGGTCCGGCTGCGGACCGACCACGAGTTGCGCCGGGCCTGGAGTGCTTACCACCTGATCGGGGATGCGCTCAGAGGCCACTTCGGCCCCGAAATCATCGATCGCGTGGCCGCCCGCCTGCGTGACGAACCGACCGCGCTTGCCCCGCGGATCGCACCCTTCCGGCGCTTTGGTTGGTACGCCATGTCCGCCGCCGCTGGCTTCGCTGCGGTGGCTTTGGTGGTGTGGACGGCGTCTCCGATTTGGAATGTGCCCGAACTCGCAAGGGGCCCGGTTGCGAGCGACGCGACCGGGGCTGCGGGCTCGGTGGCAATTCTCCCTACCGGCGGACCTTCCGCCGAGATAAAGTCTTCCATAACGCCGGCGGAAGTCGAGAACTATCTTCTCGCTCATCATCCCTTTTCCCCCACGAGCGCCATGCAGGGCATCGCTCCTTACGCGCGCACCGTGGCTGCCGAGCGCGGGACCGAAAGGAAATGATGCCGCCGCTTGCGTCGTGTCTATTGGGGCCGTTCAAGGTCCTGCCGTTTCTTCTTCCGGTATCCGCGGCGATTGCACAGACCGACACTTCTGCGCTGCAATGGTTGCAGCGCATTTACGCAGCGACGCAGAAGCTGAACTACACAGGCGTTTTCGTCTATCAGCAAGGCCAGCAGGTCGAGACGTCCCGCATTACCCACGTCGTCGAGGCGACCGGGCCGCGCGAGCGGCTTGAGACTCTTGATGGCGTTCCACGCGAGGTCATCCGTACCCGCGACGAGGTCGTTTGCTATCTGCCGGGTAGCATGACGGTCAAGATCGACAAGCAGTCTGGTACGCCGATGTTCCCGGCTATCCTGCCCGAGCGGCTCAAGGAGCTTTCCGAGAACTACAGCATTCGCAAAGGGGAGGTGGAGCGCGTTGCCGGGTACGACTGTCAGGTCATCATCCTCGAACCCAGGGACCGGATGCGCTACGGGCATCGGCTCTGGGCGGATCTCAATACCGGCATGCTGGTGAAGGCGAAGACCTTCGATGAGAAAAACGAGATGTTGGAGCAGTTCGCGTTCACGCAGCTGCAGATCGGCGGCGCTATCGGCCGTGAGCAGCTGAAGGCGCGCTATTCCCGCGCAAGCCGGGACTGGCGGGTCGAGGATTCAGGCGCAATTCGCACGAACCTCGCCGATGCCGGGTGGGTCATCCGTTCCAGCCCGCCGGGCTTTCGCACCGTGACCGAGCTGCTTCGCACTTTGGGAGGCACGAGCGGTGTCGGGCACATCGTGCTCTCCGATGGGCTTGCGGCCGTATCGGTATTCATCCAGCCTTCGAAGAGCAAACAGCCGGCATCGCAGCCGGTCTTCGTGCGCCAGGGCGCGATCAACGTTTATATGCGCCAGGTGGGTGACTATTCGGTCACCGTGGTCGGTGAAGCCCCTCCGGAGAGCGTAAAATACATCGCCAATGCAGTCGAATACCGCAAGTAACAGCGCCCGGTTGCGTCGCGGCTTGTTGCAGCAAGAGCCGGCGCGCTACCCCAACCCGAACTCGAGGACGTCGTGATGGCGAGAGCAGTGTTTTTTTGTTTCATGCTGTGGGTACCCTCTGCGCTGGTCGCGCAGCTCCCCGATTTCACCGATCTCGCGGAGAGACAGGGTCCCACGGTCGTCAACATCAGCACGACTCAGATGCGCGAGCGCCGCAGTTCCCCGCAGGCCCCGGACATCGAGGAAGACGATCCCCTCTACGATTTTTTCCGGCGCTTTGTTCCGCGTCCTCCGGGACCGGGACAGCCTCCGCGCGAGTTGGAGAGCCGCTCGCTCGGGTCGGGCTTCATCATCAGCGCCGATGGCTACATTCTGACCAACGCGCACGTGGTAGACGCAGCGGATGAGATCACCGTTCGTCTCACCGACAAGCGCGAATTCAAGGCGCGCGTGATCGGAGCGGATCGGCGCACCGACCTCGCCGTAATCAAGATCGACGCGGCTGGGCTGCCGGCGGTGCGCATGGGCGACCCGAACCGACTCAAGGTCGGCGAATGGGTGGTCGCAATTGGTTCGCCGTTCGGTTTCGATAACACCGTCACCGCGGGCATCGTCAGCGCCAAGGGCCGCAGCCTGCCTCAGGAGAACTTCGTTCCCTTCATCCAGACCGACGTCGCAATCAATCCGGGCAATTCCGGCGGACCGCTGTTCAACATGCGCGGCGAAGTCGTCGGCATCAATTCGCAGATATACAGCCGCACCGGCGGGTTCATGGGATTATCGTTCGCGATCCCGATTGACGTCGCCATGGACGTTCAGAACCAGTTGCGCCAGTTTGGCCGCGTGAGCCGTGGGCGCATCGGCGTGGTGATCCAGGAGGTTTCCAAAGAGCTCGCCGATTCCTTCGGTCTTCCCAAGCCGGTAGGTGCTCTTGTCAACGCCGTGGAGAAAGGCGGCCCTGCCGAGAAGGCCGGCGTCGAGACGGGCGACATCATTCTCAGGTTCGACGGCAAATCGGTATCGAGCTCGAGTGAGTTGCCGCGCATCGTCGGCAGCACCAAACCCGGCAGCCGGGCAAGCATAGAAGTATGGCGTAAGGGGGTGACGCGGGAGATTACCGTCACGGTGGGCGAACTGATCGAGGATCGTGTCGCGGGCCGCAGCGAGCGCCGTGGAAAACCGACAGAGCAGGCCGCCAATCGCCTGGGTTTTTCAGTTGCCGACCTCACCGCGGAGCAGAAGCGCGACCTGAAGCTGGGCGCCGGCGTGATCGTCGAAGGAGTCCAGAACAACCGGCGCGCCGAAGTACGTGCGGGGGACGTCATCACGGCCGTCACGAGCAGGGGCAGAACGACCGAGGTGAGATCCAGCGAACAATTCAACAAATTTCTTGGGCAGCTGGAGCGCAGCACTACACTCACGCTTCATATACGGCGGGGTGAGAGCAATCTGTTCGTCACCGTCAAGGGCGAAGGTGGCCCCGGATAAGGCGTCTCGGCGCGGCGCGCAATCTCCCCGCCGCACGCTCGGACGCAACGGGCGCGAGCCAAGCCTGGTTCTCTACAGCCGCTCGGCTTGTCATCTTTGCAACCGGATGCTCGAAGCGCTGCGATCGCAGTTGGGCGCGGATTTCCCGGTCACGATCGTGGATGTCGATAGCGACCTTACGCTCAAGACGCGGTACGGCGAGCACGTCCCCGTGCTCGTAGCCGGTGAAACCGAGCTTTGCCGCCATACATATGATGCGGCGAGACTCGCTGCATATCTCGCTGAAACAAGCTAAAATTCAAAGTCTTGTAAACCGCAAAGGGTGCTGAACGGCACCCTTTTTTGTACGCCACGCATGCAGCACATCCGCAATTTTTCCATCATCGCCCATATAGACCACGGCAAATCGACGCTCGCGGACCGCTTGATCCAGCGTTGCGGCGGATTGCCGGAGCGCGAGATGTCGGAGCAGGTGCTCGACACCATGGAGTTGGAGCGCGAGCGCGGCATCACCATCAAGGCGCAGACGGCCGCGCTGCAATACACCGCTCGCGACGGGCGGACCTACAACTTGAATCTCATCGACACTCCGGGCCACGTCGATTTCTCCTACGAAGTGTCGCGCTCGCTTGCGGCGTGCGAGGGTGCTTTGCTGGTGGTCGATGCAAGCCAGGGTGTCGAGGCGCAGACGGTGGCCAACTGCTATGCGGCGTTCGAGCAAGGCGTGGAGGTAGTGCCGGTGCTCAACAAGATCGACCTGCCGTCGGCCAGTCCGGAGCGCGCCATCCAGGAGATCGAAGACGTGATCGGCATCGCAGCGAAGGATGCCGTGCGCGTAAGCGCCAAGACCGGCGAAGGCGTCGACGACGTTCTGGAAGCGGTAATTCATCGCATACCGCCGCCCAAGGGCAGCCCAGATGCCCCACTCAAGGCATTGATCATCGATTCCTGGTTCGACAACTACGTGGGTGTCGTCATGCTCGTTCGGCTGGTGGACGGCAGAATGCGGCCAAAGGACCGTCTATTTCTGATGGCCACGCAAGTCCTGCACCTGTGCGAGCAAGTCGGCGTGTTCACCCCCAAGACCCAGGAGCGCGAGCAACTTTCGGCCGGAGAGGTGGGTTTCGTCATCGCCGGGGTGAAGGAACTCCAGCACGCACGCGTCGGCGACACCATCACATTGGCCGATCGGCCCGCAGCCGCGCCGCTGGCCGGATTCAAGGAAATCAAGCCGCAGGTATTCGCCGGGCTCTACCCAGTCGAGGCGAACGAATACGAGGCGCTGCGCGACGCACTGGAAAAGTTGAAGCTCAATGACGCCTCGCTGCATTACGAGCCCGAGACTTCGCAGGCGCTCGGCTTTGGCTTTCGCTGCGGGTTCCTCGGACTCCTGCACATGGACATCGTGCAGGAGCGGCTGGAACGGGAATACGAAATGGCGATCGTCACAACCGCCCCCACGGTGGTCTATGAAGTCGTGCTGCGGGACGGCAAGGTCGCGAGGATCGAGAACCCGGCGAAAATGCCGGAGCCCTCCAAGATCGAGGAGATCCGCGAGCCGATTATCGAGACGACCATCTTCGTTCCGCAGGAATACGTAGGAGCGATCATGACCCTGTGCACGCAGAAGCGCGGCGTGCAACGCAACATGCAATACCACGGGCGCCAGGTCATGCTGACCTACGAAATGCCGCTCAACGAGGTGGTGATGGATTTTTTCGACAAGCTCAAATCCGCGAGCCGCGGCTACGCGTCGCTGGATTACGAATTCAAGGAGTACCGCGCCGCCGATATGGTGAAACTCGACATTCTCATCAACGGGGAGCGGGTCGATGCGTTGTCGCTCATGGTGCACCGGGAGAACTCATCGTATCGCGGCCGCGACCTGGTTTCGCGAATGCGCGAGCTGATCCCGCGGCAGATGTTCGACGTGGCAGTGCAGGCGGCGATCGGCTCGCACATCATCGCGCGCGAGACCGTAAAGGCGTTGCGCAAGAACGTGCTGGCGAAGTGCTACGGCGGAGACGTGAGCCGAAAGAGAAAGCTGCTCGAGAAGCAAAAGGCGGGCAAGAAGCGCATGAAGCAGGTGGGCACCGTGGAAATCCCCCAGGAAGCGTTCCTCGCCATACTTCAGGTTGAGAGTAAATGAATTTCGCGCTGATTCTGTTCATCCTGCTGTTATTCACCGGGGCGTTCGCCCTGGCCGACGCCGTCTATTTCAGCAAACAGCGCCGCAAGACCGACAAGGAGCCCTGGTGGATCGAGTATCCAAAGAGCTTTTTCCCCGTCATTCTGATCGTGTTCCTGCTGCGCTCGTTTCTGATGGAGCCGTTTAAAATTCCCTCCGGGTCGATGGTGCCCACGCTAGTGGTGGGCGATTTCATCCTGGTTAACAAGTTTGCCTACGGCATCCGGATCCCGATCATCAACAAGAAAATCTTCGACATCGGGGAGCCCGGCCGAGGCGACGTGATGGTGTTCCGCTTTCCGGAGGACACGTCGCTCGATTACATCAAACGGGTGATCGGCATTCCCGGGGACAAGATCGTGTACGCAAACAAGAAGCTCTTCATCAACGGCGTCGAACAGCCGCGCAGGCAGCTGTCCGACTATCTGCATCCGGAGCGGATCCACTACTCCCGACGGTATCTGGAGAAAGTGGGCGAGGTCGAGCACGCTCTGCTCATCGAGGAAGACGCCTCATCGGCGGTCCCGTTTACACGACCGTTCCCGTTTCGCGAAAATTGCAACTACAATAGCGAAGGCGTGGCCTGCACGGTGCCGGCCAGGCACTACTTTATGATGGGCGACAACCGCGATAACTCCGCCGACAGCCGTGTGTGGGGCTTCGTGCCCGACGAAAATATCGTCGGCAAGGCGTTTTTCATCTGGTTCAATTTCAGCGAGCCGCGGCGCTTCGGGAGATTTCAGTGAAGGAGGATCTATGAGGAATCAGCAAGGCGCTACTTTGCTCGGGATGCTGGTGGTAGGCATCGTCATCGTCTTTCTCGTGGTTGGAGGCATGAAAATCGCTCCGGCCTACATCGAGTACTTCACGGTCAAGAAGGCGATCGTCGCCATTGCGCAGTCCAACAGCAGAGCTACCGTGGCCGAGGTCCGCTATGCATTCCAGATGCGCTCCGCGATAGACAACATCGACGTGATCGGGGCCAAAGACCTGGACGTCACGAAGGAGGGCAACGAGGTGGTGATCTCGTTCGCCTATCCCAAGCGAATCCCCCTGTTCGGCAACGTCAACGTCGTAATCGATTTTGCGGCGAGCAGCAACAATTAGCGCCGCGATCCCGCTGGAACCCGCCTCAAGCCCGGCCCTCAATCCGAAGGGATCCGTGGACCGGGGGCGACTTCAACAAAGTATCGCATACCGCTTTTCCCGGACCGAGCTGCTCGCACAGGCCCTCACGCACCGGAGTCACGGCGCCCCACACAACGAGCGTCTTGAGTTTCTCGGCGACAGCGTCCTCAACTGCGCGATTGCGGCGGAGTTGTTCGAGCGATTCGGCGCGCTGCCCGAGGGAGACCTGTCGCGGTTGCGCGCGCAACTCGTGCGCCAGGAGGCCTTGCACCGGCTGGCGCAAACGCTCACCCTGGGGGACTACTTGCGCTTGGGCGAGGGCGAGCTGAAGAGCGGTGGTTTCGCGCGGCCTTCGATTCTCGCCGACGCGTTCGAGGCGCTGATAGGCGCGATCTTTCTCGACGGCGGTTTCTTGGCGGCCCGCAAGACCATCGCGGTGCTGTACCAGCCCTTGCTTGCGGACCTTGATCCCAACGCGCTCGCAAAAGACCCGAAAACGCTTCTGCAGGAGCTACTCCAGGCGAGAAAGATGGCGCTGCCCCAGTACTCGGTGGTGGCGGCCCGCGGAGCGCCCCACAGCCAGAATTTCGAAGTCGAGTGCCTTGTCCCCGAGCTGTCCCTGCGGACTACCGGGAGCGGAAGCAGCCGCCGCACCGCCGAGCAGGAAGCTGCACTTCGGGCCTTCGAGCAGATCCGCCGTTGAAAAGCCGTTTTTGGCGCGACGTTTTTCGGCAGACTGTGACGCCGTGAGTACCGAACCATTTCGCTGCGGCACCATCGCCCTGATCGGGCGTCCCAACGTCGGAAAATCCACGCTGCTCAACGCATTGCTGGGACAGAAGCTCAGCATCACTTCGCGCAAGCCGCAGACGACGCGACACTGCCTTCGCGGCGTTCTCACCACGCGCACTGCCCAATTCATCTTCGTCGACACGCCGGGCTTCCAGTCCCGGCACCGCAGCGCCCTCAATCGCGTAATGAACCGCGCGGTTCGCGGAACACTGGAATCGGTCGACGTATCGGTGCTGGTGGTGGAGGGGGGGCGCTTCGGGGCCGAAGACCGTGCGGTATTGAAGCTCGCGCCGACGGGGACGCCGCTCGTTCTTGTCGTGAACAAGATCGACGCAAGCAACGCCGAAAGCCTCCTGCCATTTCTGAAAAAAACAGAAACCGAGGCCGAGTTCGCCGACATCGTTCCGGTAAGCGCCCGTCGCCGCAAGGGACTCGATGAGCTGCTGCGCACGCTCGAACGTCACTTGCCCGAACAGCCGGCGATCCACTCCGAGCACGATTTGACCGACCGGAATGAACGGTTCCTCGCCGCGGAACTGATCCGAGAAAAGCTGTTCCGTTCTCTCGGCGAGGAGCTCCCATACAGCTCAGGCGTGGAAATTGAAAAATTTGAAGAGCAAGGCAACTTGCGGCGGATTCACGCCTCCATCATCGTGGAAAAAGAAGGCCACAAGGCGATGATCATCGGACGCGGCGGGGAAAAGCTGAAAGTAATGGCAACCGCCGCGCGCCTCGACATGGAGAAGCTTTTCGGCGGGAAGGTCTATCTGGAGGTATGGGTCAAAGTACGCAGCGGGTGGACGGACGACGAGGCTTCGGTAAGGCGAATGGGCTATGGCTGACCGAACCAGACAGGAAGGCCGCGACGCCTTCATCCTGCACGGCCACCCCTATCGCGAAACGAGCCTGCTGCTCGAAGTATTCACCCGCGGATTCGGGCGAGTGTCGATGGTGGCGCGAGCAGCACGCAGTCCGCGCTCGTCGCTGCGCGGTGTTCTGCTCGCCTTTCAGCCGCTTGCCTTGTCCTGGTTCGGCAAGGGGGAAGTACGCACGCTCGCACGCGCCGAGTGGGTCGGCGGGCAGCCGCTGCTGCACGGCGAAGCGCTGCTGTGCGGGTTCTATCTCAACGAGTTGCTGTTGCGGCTGCTTCCACGCGAAGATCCGCATGACGCCTTGTTCGAGCGATATCAGGAAACGCTGAGCAAGCTCGCGCGGCAGGGCGGTTCGGCCCAGGCGCTGCGCTCGTTCGAAAGAGCGCTCCTCAAGGAGCTCGGCTATGCCATGACTCTCGAGCGCGACAGCGTGAGCGGCGGAGCGATCGACGCCGGGAAAATCTATGCATACGATCCGGAACGCGGACCGATCGAGGTCAAAGGGGCGGGAGCGGAGCCGCTCGTATCGGGCCGTACGCTGCTTGACATGGGTCGCGATGACTACGCCGATCCTCAGACGCAGCAGCAGGCCAAGGCGCTGATGCGCGCGCTGATCAACCATCGCCTTGAATATCGACCCTTGAAGAGCCGTCAGATCTTCCGGGATCTGCTCGCTCTTTGAGGCGCGGTCGGCATGACTCTGCTGAGCGCCAACGTCAACAAGGTCGCGTTGCTGCGCAATACGCGCCCTCTGGGCATCCCGAGCGTGGTCCACGCGGCGCGCCTTGCGCTGGGCGCCGGGGCTCACGGGATCACGGTCCATCCGCGTCCTGACGGACGGCACGTGCGGGCGCAGGACGTGCGCGAACTGGCCGCCGTCCTCAAGGAATGGCCCGGCGCGGAATTCAACATCGAGGGTAATCCGTTTCACGGTCTGCTTGAGTTCGTGCGCGACGTGCATCCGCGGCAGTGCACGCTCGTTCCCGATGAGACCGGCGCGTTCACTTCCGACCACGGCTGGGATCTGCCCGCAGACCAGGCGCGGCTGAAGCCCGTGGTGGGGGAACTCAAGTCGCTCGGCGTGCGGGTGAGCTTGTTCATGGACCCGCTTCCCCAGGCGATGGCGGCCGTTCGGGACCTCGGCGCCGACCGGGTCGAGCTGTACACGGAACCCTATGCGCGCAGCTTCGGCACCGCGGAAGAGCAGACTGTCCTCGGAGACTATGCGCAAGCCGCCCGCGCAGCGCAGCGCGCCGGGCTCGGCGTCAACGCCGGCCACGATCTCAATCTCGATAACTTGCCGGCATTCCTGCGCGCAGTGCCGGACGTGCTCGAGGTTTCGATTGGCCACGCGCTTATCGCCGATGCGCTGGAGTTTGGCCTGGCCGAGGCCGTGCGGCGCTATCTGGACGCAATCCGGCGGGGCAACGCAGGCAGATCGGCATGATTCTCGGCATCGGCACGGATCTCTGCGATGTCGGTCGCATCGAGCGGGCGCTCGAGCGCTTCGGCGAGCGCTTCGCCGGGCGGATCCTGGTGGCCTCCGAGATGGAGCGTTTTCGCCGCCACCGAAAGCCCGCCGGCTATCTGGCGAAGCGCTTCGCGGCCAAGGAAGCGTTCTCGAAGGCGCTCGGCACCGGCATCAGTTATCCGGTCAACTGGCACAACGTCTGGGTGGAAAACGCGCGCTCGGGGAAACCTTCGCTCAAGTTTTCCCGGGCCCTTGCCGCTCTGCTCAAGAAGCGCGGCATTGCCAACGTCTATGTGTCGATTACCGACGAGATCGGCATGGCCTGCGCGTTTGTCGTGATCGAAGGTAACGGGCGCGCAGGTCGGAGCAGGAAATGACGCTCGGCCCGGTGATGCTGGATGTGGGCGGGCTTGGGCTTACGGCGGAGGAAAGGGAGCGGCTGCGCCACCCTTCCGCGGGCGGCGTAATCTTGTTTGCGCGCAATTTCGAGTCGCCCAGCCAGTTGCGCTCACTCACCGCCGAGATTCGCGCGCTGCGCCGCCCCGAGTTGCTCATCGCGGTGGACCACGAGGGCGGGCGGGTGCAGCGCTTTCAGCAAGGGTTCACGCGCATTCCGCCGATGCGCTCTCTCGGCGATCGCTGGGAGACCGACGCGGCTCAAGCAAGGGTTCTGTCCGAGGCGATGGGCTACGTCATCGCGGTGGAACTGCGCTCGCACGGAGTCGATTTCAGCTTCGCGCCCGTGCTCGATGTGGACTTCGGCTCGAGCAGCGTGATCGGCGATCGCGCTTTTTCCGACGAGCCTGGGGCGATCGCTGCGCTCGCCGGCGCCTTCGTCGCCGGATTGACGGCCGGAGGCGCGGCATCGGTCGGCAAGCATTTTCCCGGACACGGCTACGTCAAGGCAGACTCGCACGTCGATGTTCCGCTGGACGCTCGTTCGCTTGCGGAAATCGAGGCAGCCGACCTGCAGCCGTACCGCAGTCTGATCGCCCACGGACTCGCCGGGGTGATGCCGGCCCACGTGATCTATCCTGCGGTGGACCGTCAGCCGGCGGGATTCTCGAGTGTGTGGCTCAAGGGCATCCTGCGCGGGCGCCTTGCGTTCGACGGCATGATCTTCAGCGACGATCTCTCGATGGAAGGCGCGAGCGTGGCCGGCGGCCCGAACGAGCGCGCGCTCGCAGCGCTTGAGGCAGGCTGCGACATGGTGCTGCTGTGCAACGCGCCGCAGGCCGCAGCTGAACTGCTCGACGCGTTGAAAGGCCGTGCGCTCGATCCTGGACGCGCGGAGCGCATGCGCGGCCGCGGAGCGGTTAGACCGATCGCTTCGGATGAGCGGTACGCCTCCGCGGTCGCGGCGATCCAAGCAGCATGAGGATCTTCAACTACGAGCCCGAGCGCTTAGCGCGGGAGCCGCGGCAAAGCGGCTACACTTAGCAACTGTCCTAGATTCGATGGAGGAAGCTCAATGGCAACAGCCCTAGCGGAGCTTGAGGAGAAGGTCCGGGCGCTCAGTCAGAGCGACAAGGCGGCCTTGATCCGACTGCTGATTGGCGAACTTGACGGGCCGCCTGAACCCGATATCGAGAGAGCTTGGATCGCAGAGGCGAAGAGGCGGCATCAAGAACTACTTGAGGGACGCGTGAAAGGTATCCCCGGCGAGCAGGTCTTCTTGAACGTCCGAACACTCCTGGCACGATGAGATATGAGTTCCACCCCGAAGCCAAGGTGGATCTTGTAGAAACGATCCTTTACTACGAGACGCTAGCGCTGGGGTTAGGTGAGAGGTTCGCTGCGGAAGTCCAGCACGCAATCGCGCAATTGCTAGCGCATCCGAAGATCGGCGCCCCCGATGAAGAAGGCTTTCGCAAGTGGGTGCTTGACACCTTCCCTTATAGCCTTCGGTACTCCGAAAGCGACGACTTGGTGTACATCCTGGTCGTTGAGAGTCAGCACCGTAGGCCCGGCTATTGGAAGTCCAGAATTGCTCGCTAACCGAACGCTCAACGCGCAGTGACACACGACCACGATCACCGCGCGCACGGTCCGCGATATGCCGGCCGAGCTTTCGCGGTGGGTATCGGCCTGAATCTCGCCTTCGTGGTCGTGGAGGCGGTGTACGGCGTGCTCGCGCACTCCATGGCGCTGCTCGCTGACGCCGGGCACAATCTCTCCGATGTGCTTGCGTTGACGCTGGCTTGGGGCGCCAGCACTTTGGCGAGGCGCGAGCCCTCGGAGCGTTTCACCTACGGCTTGCGCAGCTCGTCGATCCTGGCCGCGCTGTTGAATGCGGCGCTCCTCCTCGTGGTGACCGGCGGCATCGCCTGGGAGGCGATCAATCGCCTGGCGACGCCTTCGCCCGTCGCCGGTGAGACGGTGATCTGGGTGGCGCTCGCCGGTATCCTCGTGAACGGGTCGAGCGCGCTGCTGTTTGCGCGCGACCGGCGGCACGACGTCAACATGCGCGCCGCGTTCCTGCACCTTGCGGCGGATGCGGTGGTGTCGCTTGGCGTCGTCGTCGCGGGTGTTGCGATTATCTTCACCGGCTGGCTGTGGCTCGACCCGCTCACCGGTTTGGTCATCGCGGCGGCCATCGTCTGGAGTACCTGGGGTCTGCTGCGCGATTCGGTCACCTTGGCGCTCAACGCGGTACCCGAGCACATCGACCCGCGCGCCGTGCGTGGTTATTTGTCGAAGCTAGCGGGCGTAACCGAAGTGCACGACCTGCACATCTGGGCGATGAGCACCACCGAAACCGCGCTCACCGTACACTTGGTCATTCCCGGCGGGCATCCGGGCGACGCGTTCACGGCGGAAGCGTGCAAGGAACTGCGCGCGCGCTATCACGTGCATCACGCGACGATACAGATCGAGACGGGGGTGCAGCCGTGCGAGCTGGCGCCTGATCATGTGGTGTAGAAACGCGTAAATGTCGGTGGACGCGCGGCGAGCCTCGCGCCAAGGGCTAACGGTAGTGCGCGCGCGCCGGTTGGCTCTACGTTATGTGTAAGAAACAACGTGTAATCGAAGCATGAAAGACAAAGAATGGCAAACATCCTCATCGTATATTCAACAGTCGATGGTCATACCATAAGAATCTGCCAGCGACTACAGCTGGTAATCGAGCAGCAGGCCCACCGAGTGAAATTGGCTTCCGTTAATGACGAACCGGATGCGGATCTACAGCTATTCGATAAGATCGTCATTGGCGCAAGTATCCGCTACGGCAAGCATCGTCCACAAGTTTACGATTTCATAGAAAGGAATAAGAAAGTACTGGAAAGTAAACCCAGTGCATTTTTCTCTGTCAATGTCGTTGCGCGCAAACCAGAGAAGAATAGACCGGAAACTAATCCCTATATGAAGCAATTCCAAAAAGAAGCGTCGTGGAGGCCCAGGGAATTGGCAGTCTTCGCAGGCAAAATCGACTATCGGAAATACAGCTTCTGGGACCGGCAAATAATAAGGTTGATTATGTGGATCACTCAAGGACCTACCGATACCAAAACAGCGGTGGAGTTTACCAACTGGAAGGACGTGGAAGCATTTGGGCAGCGTGTTTGCGCGATGTAACAACAAGAAAGTTGGACGCTCAGTATCGCGATGAGGAATAATCCTGCCGTCTGGTTCGAGATCTACGTGCAAGACATGAATCGCGCGAAGAAATTCTACGAATCCGTGCTCCAGGGCAAGCTGGAAAAGCTCGACAGCCCGGGAATGGACATGTGGACGTTTCCCATGGAGATGAACACCCCGGGGACCGGCGGGGCGCTGGTCCGGATGCCGGGCGTTCCTTCGGGCGGCAACAGCACCCTAGTCTACTTCGGCTGCGAGGATTGCTCGGTCGAGGAAGGCCGCGTCGTGAAATCGGGAGGACGTATCCACAAGAACAAGTTTGCAATCGGCCAGTACGGCTTCATTACCCTAGCCATCGACACCGAGGGAAACATGTTCGGGCTGCATTCGATGAAATGAACCCGCATCACAGCGGCGAGCCCGAAACGTCAAACGGAGAACCCCATGTTGCTTGGTTTGCGCACCGTGATCTATCCCGCACCGGATCTTGCCAAGGCAAAATCCTGGTATTCCAAATTTCTCGATCAGAAGCCGTACTTCGATCAGCCGTACTACGTCGGCTTCTCGGTGGGAGGTTTCGAACTGGGCTTGCTGCCGAACGCAACGCCCGCGACGGCAGGCGCCCAGCCCTATTGGGGAGTCCGGATGATCGACGAAACCTACGCCAAGCTTCTTGCGCTCGGCGCGAACCCGCTGGAACCTGTCAGGGACGTCGGCGAGGGCATCAAGGTCGCCGCGGTTGCCGACCCCTTCGGCAACCGGCTGGGCATCATCGAGAACCCGAACTTCGACGCGAAGGTGGTGCGCTGATGGATTCCCGTTTGGCCGTCCCTCGAAACTCGCCTTCGCTCGTTTTCGCGGGAATGACGGTATAGCTACACCCGCTCGATATACGAGCCGTCGTTGGTGTTGATCTTGATTTTCTCGCCGTTGTTGACGAATGGCGGCACCTGCACCGTGAGGCCGGTCTCGGTCTTGGCGGGTTTGAACGAAGTCGTTACCGTGGCGTTCTTGATGCCCGGCTCGGTGTCGACCACCTCCAGGACCACCGAGGGGGGCAGCTCGACGCCGATCGCGCGACCGTCGTAGAAATTCACCTTGACGTCGGTGTTGGGCAGCAGGAAACCGGTCTGCTCGTCGAGGAACTCCCGCGACAGGTTCATCTGCTCGTAATTTTCCTTGTCCATGAAAATGAAGCTGTCGGCCTCGCTGTAGAGGTACTGCATCTCTCGCGAATCGACCACGGCGCGCTCGACCTTGTCCTCGGTGCGGATGCGCTGGTTGGTCTTGGTGCCGCTCTCGATGTCCTTCATCTCGACCTGCATGAAGGCGCCGCCGCGCCCGCCGACGTGCACGTGATAGGATTTGAGCACGCGCCAGATTCGCTTCTCCCACTCGAGCAGATGACCGACGCGGATTTCGGTGGCCAGGACTTTCGACATTGGGGTATACGGTGAAAAAGGGCGAGATTCTATAACAAAAGCGGCACGGCCATGAAGCTGATCGCGCAGCCCGGATACAACCCAAGCTGCCGGGACTGCCCGCGGCTCGCGGGATTCCTCGATCGTGTCAGAAATGAGCACCCGGAGTACCACGCGCGGCCGGTTGCGCCTTTCGGGCTGCTGCGCCCGAAGCTGCTGGTGGTGGGTCTTGCCCCGGGCATGCACGGCGCGAACCGCACCGGGCGGCCCTTCACGGGCGACACCGCCGGCGTGCTGCTGTATCGAACCTTGCACAAGTTCGGTTTTGCCAATCACAACGGCTCCGACCGGACCGACGACGGTCTGAGGCTCATCGGCTGCCGCGTCACCAATGCCGTGAAGTGCTTGCCGCCGCAGAACAAGCCCCAGCCCGACGAGGTGCGGCGCTGCAATCACTACCTCGCCGAAGAGATCGCAGCGGCGCGGCCGCGGGCGATCCTCGCGCTCGGTGCGATCGCCCACCGCGCGGTGTTGATGGCTTTCGAACTCACCCCGGGCCGGCATCGCTTCGCGCATCATGCCGTGTACGAGCTTCCAGGAACGCGGCTTTTCGATAGCTACCACTGCAGCCGCTATAATACGAACACCAAGCGGCTCACCACGTCGCAATTCGAAGCGGTGATCCGCGACATCGCAACTTTTCTCCGCAGCGCCCGATGACCTCCCGCAGCAAAACGCTCCGGTCCGAAGAGCCCCGGAGCGGGCCGCTTTCAGCGGAGTTCGACGCCCAGGCGCTCCTCGCGACGCTCCCCGGCCTTCCGGGCGTGTACCGCATGATCGGCAAGGAAGGAGAGATCCTCTACGTCGGCAAGGCGGGCGATCTGAAAAAGCGCGTCGCGTCCTATTTCCAAAAGACCCAGCATGCCCCGCGCATCGCCATGATGCTCACGCAGGTCGCAGGCGTCGAGATCACCGTCACCCGCTCCGGGGCCGAGGCGCTGATCCTCGAGAACAATCTCATCAAGTCGCTCGCGCCGCGCTACAACATCCTGTTCCGCGACGACAAGTCCTACCCCTACCTGATGGTGAGCGGCGGAGAATTTCCGCGGCTCGGCTTTCACCGCGGCGCGATGGAGAAGGCCCATCACTATTTCGGCCCGTTCCCGCACGCGGGCGCGGTTCGCGAGAGCGTCCAGCTCCTGCAACGGGTTTTCCGGCTTCGAACCTGCGAGGACTCGGTATTCCAGAACCGTTCGCGACCTTGCCTGCTCTACCAGATCCGGCGCTGCACCGCCCCCTGTGTGGGCCACATCGGCGCTGCGGCCTACGCGGAGGACATAAAGAGCGCGCAGCTCTATCTCGAGGGGCGCAGCGACACCGCGCTCAGGCGGATCGAGGCGCGCATGCAGCAGGCCTCGAACGCGCGGCGCTACGAGGAGGCGGCGATCTACCGCGGCCAGATCGAGTCGCTCGCCAAGGTCAGCCAGCGCCAGTACGCCGATACCGGTGAGGACATCGACGTGGATATCGTTGCGGTTGCCCTGGAGCAGGGTTTGACGTGCGTGAACCTGATGATGGTGCGCGGCGGCAGGCAGCTCGGTGACCGCAGCTTCTTTCCGCATAATGCGCAGGAGTGCGACCCGACAGACGTGCTCGGGGCGTTCATCGCGCAGCACTACCTGGAGAGGCCGGTGCCCGCGGCGCTGGTCGTGGGCGAAGAGCTCGACGCCGGGGAGCTCGAAGCGACGCTCACCGAGCACGCAAAACGCAGCGTGCGCATCGTGACGCGCCCCACCGCCGAGCGCCGCGCTTGGCTGGAGATGGCGCTGCAGAACGCGCGGCAGGCGCTCAAGACGAAGCTCACCGAGCAGAGCACGCAGGAAGCGCGGCTCGCGTCGTTGCGTGAGGGGCTAGGGCTCCCCGACACTGTGCAACGAATCGAGTGTTTCGATGTCAGTCACACCATGGGCGAGGCTGCCGTCGCGGCCTGCGTGGTGTACGATCGCATGGACATGCGCCCGGGTGAGTATCGCCGCTACAACATCGAGGGCGTGACGCCCGGTGACGACTATGCCGCGCTCGCCCAGGCGCTCGCGCGCCGTTACGCCAGGATCGCGGGAGGGGAGGGTGTCGCACCCGACCTGATCTTCATCGATGGGGGTAAAGGGCAGGTGGGTGCAGCGAAGGAAGCGCTGGCGGAGGTGGGCCTCTCGGACATTGCTCTGGTCGGCATCGCCAAGGGACCGGAAAGAAAGCCGGGTCTGGAGGAGCTGTGGGTCGGCGCGCGCCGCGTGACGCTCGCGTCCGATCACGCCGGGCTGCATCTGATACAGAGAATTCGCGACGAAGCCCACCGCTTTGCGATCGCCGGACACCGGGCGCGCCGCTCCAAGCGGCGCACGACCTCCACGCTGGAGGGCATCGCGGGGATCGGCGCCAAGCGCCGCAAACAGCTGCTGGTGCGTTTCGGCGGGCTGAAGGGCGTCATCGGCGCGAGCGTCGAGGATCTGACTCAAGTCGAAGGCATCAGCCGCAAGCTCGCGGAGAAAATCTACCAGGTCCTCCATGCCGCTTAACGTCCCCAACCTCCTAACCTGGCTGCGCATCCTGACGATTCCGCTGGTAATCGGGGTGTTCTACGTCCCCGGCCTGTGGCTCTCGAGCTGGCACCAGAACCTGATTGCGACGGTATTGTTCATTGCGGCGGCGATCACCGACTGGCTAGACGGATATCTTGCCCGGCGCTTGAACCAGACGTCGGCATTCGGCGCATTCCTCGACCCGGTCGCAGACAAACTCATGATCGCGGCGGCGCTGATCGTGCTGGTGGAGCTGGGGCGCGTCGAAGCGATCATCGCGGTGGTCATCATCGGCAGGGAGATCGCCGTGTCGGCCCTGCGCGAATGGATGGCGAAGATGGGCCAGTCGAAGAGCGTCGCCGTGAACTTCCTCGGCAAGATCAAGACCATCTCGCAGATGATCGCAGTGCCTCTCCTGCTCTATCACGACCGCATAGGCATGTTCAGCCCGCAACGGATCGGCACCTGGCTGATCTACGTCGCCGCCGTATTGACGCTGGTCTCGATGTTCTACTACCTGAAACTCGCCGTGCCGTCGCGTATGGGAGGAGATCGCCGCCGGCTTGACCGCAGGGGAGGCGATCCGTAGAATTTCCGCCTACTCTCGCGGGAGTAGCTCAGTTGGTAGAGCGCAACCTTGCCAAGGTTGAGGTCGAGAGTTCGAGACTCTTCTCCCGCTCCAGAATTTCGAGGAACAGCCTGCGTGAAATCCGTCGCTGTTCCGTCTCAAGGCATGCGGCGGGGTGGCAGAGTGGTCATGCAGCGGCCTGCAAAGCCGTGGACGCCGGTTCGATTCCGACCCCCGCCTCCAGTTTCTTTTCGAAACGCTCGCACGATGCCCGGGTGGTGAAACTGGTAGACACAAGGGACTTAAAATCCCTCGCCGGGTTATTCCGGCATGCCGGTTCGAGTCCGGCCCCGGGCACCATATCTCCATCCAGCGTTGTCCAGCATCATCCACGAAACCCGCACCAGAAAAGGCTCCCCGCCCGATCTGGTGTCCTCTGTTGTCCTCAATTGTCCAGTGGAATCCGGGGGTATCAGGGGGTATATTCCGGGGTAGCAATCCTGAAAAGTGGGGGTATCCCATGCTCACGGACACCGAGATACGCAAATCCAAGGCCCGTGAACGGCCCTACAAGCTCGCGGACGCAGGTGGGCTGTACGTTCTTATCAACCAGGCTGGCCAACGGTACTGGCGCTTCAAGTACCGTCACGCCGGGAAGGAGAGGCTCCTGGCGTTGGGGACCTACCCGGAGGTCACTTTGGCCCAGGCGCGGCAGGGACGGGACGATGCCAAGCGCATCCTGAAAGACGGGCAGGAT